>JBNKNI010000010.1:0-139969 GCA_050293765.1 Reinekea sp. | reverse complement strand
CGCAGGCAAGGTTTCTGATGCTTTAAAAACAGAAAACGAATTTAAAAAGCGAGACACACCATGTACAAAAAAATAACCAACATAGACGACGAACTGCTGTTCACCCACGCCCACCAACGTGAACTGGAAAAACCCAACCCGGTTATACTGGACAGCATCGCCCGTGCTGAGCTGTACATTGCCAATACCTTTATTCATTTAAAACACGAAGCCATTCACGCACTCATGCTCAGCACCCGCAGCGTATTGTTAGAAAGCCGCCCGATCCTCACCGGTAAATTCGCACTCAAAGAACTCACCACCAACTTGCTCATCAGTCACATCATTCAAGCCAGCGCCACCCGGCTGATCCTTATTCACCACAACCCCAAAGGCAGCTTATCGATCAAAGACAAACACTTACTGGAAGCCACGCGAATAAAAGACCGATTGTTGGAATACTCTATATGGCTAGACGACTTCTTCCTCATCACCAAGGCTGACTCCAATTCCAACCGAATGAACACCACCTCACTCGCAAGATTGGGTTTGGTATGACAAGTTTTCTGTAGGAGCCTTCGGAGCAACGCGGAGAGGCGATATCTGTGTGCGTCGGGCTTCAGCCCGGCGCACTACCTTTCTATGTTTAATGTATGTCGCGGCTTCAGCCCGACATATTAAAACCTCTGCCCAGTAGCCTTCGGCTCAATGCGGAGACGTACTGATCATGTTGGTTGGTCTTTAGGACAATAATTGAATGTATTAGGAGCAGGCAGCCATGCAACCACCCCATGGTGCGCGCCTTCTCCCAATTACGGGCAATCTTTGCCCAGTCACACTAAAAAACGCTACTTTCGCGCCAATAAAGCCATTGCGCCGCATTTTCCGCAAATTGCCTGAATACTTATGCACGCGCCGCAAAACCCCGGCAAATCACGGAATATCCATTTCGCGTTTCTTAAACTACCCCTCATGAACAGGGCGTTTCAGGCGCACGTGTATTTGAATAATAGCGCGTACGGCTATTTTTTATTCTAATCAGATTGACAATGACGCGCGCGCCGCAGAATATGACTGACATTGGCCGAATATAACCAGAAACCAATTCTGACTATGCGGCGCCGGAAAAAACCGCTGTCGCGGCATATGAAACTGTTACTTGCAATAGGAATAGTAGTGACTTTTAAGCATTGGAATAGCTATCACAAATTCTGTAATTATGTTCAGACTAAAAGTCGGTATCTCCTTGATGAAATGTCGATGGAGTTCTTAGACTCTATAATCGCAACATGTGCAGAAAGAGAAACTGTTATTGAGGAAGACTCCATTGTATGGCGAGCACAGAATGGCCACGATTGGAAACCGTACTATCAAGTAGACCCTGACACACTGGAAGATGTCTATATTGACGACATGGTTTGTCCTTTTCCATTTGAGAGGATGAAGCCTTTGAGAAATAGTGCTTCTGAAGGCCGCGCAAACCCAAAAGGCATTCCTTGCCTTTATGTTGCAACAGACAAAGAGACTGCAATGTCTGAAGTGCGGCCTTGGCTTGGATCTATTATCTCAATTGGGAAATTTAAGGTTAAGAGAAAACTGAAAATCTTGGATTTTTCAATTGCAATAGGCAAGCGTAAATTTCATTTACCTTTTAACGAGTTATCAGAAACTGAAACGATCGAAACAGTATGGGCTAACATCGATAGTGCATTTTCAATACCCGTAAAATTATCTGATTTAAATTCTGCCTATGCGCCAACTCAAATTATCTCAGAATTCATTAAGTCTAAAGGCTATGATGGCATTGCATATAAAAGTTCTTTGGCAGAGGGGCACAACATAGCATTGTTTGATTTAGATTCTGCGGACGTCATCGATTGTTTTACTTATGAGCCCGTCTCGGTTAAATATCACTTTAAAGAAGTAGTAGAACCGTAAATATATGCACACTTACAAACAAGTAACAATCCATTGCAACGGACTCGAAAAAAAACCTCGCCGTTTAATAGGTGCGTTAAAAGGCATCGCTCGAGTGTGCATTTTCTTCCGCAATTGGGCATGGACCGAAAAGTAACAAAAAGAAATATTATTAAATGCAAGTCCCTTTATCCTTAGCACGTTTTTTAAAGGTTTTGATACATGAGAATTACTTCTTTCGCTTTAAAGAATTACCGACGGTTTGCCGATGTAATCTTAGTGCTTGATGATAAAACAGCGGTTCTTGTAGGTGCTAATAATAGTGGAAAAACGTCGTGCATTAGTGCTCTACATACTTTTCTAAAAAGTCCGGACAATCTCAAGGTTAGAGATATATCAAAGCAGAATTGGAAGCACATCAAAAATGTGGGTAAAGTAGTCGAAGAAGAGTTTCCCTCAATCGAGAAAATGCAGGATTTATCCGATGCTCTTATCAGATTATTGCCTAGTTTAGATATCGAGATAACTGCGGAAGCGAGAGAGGCATATAAGGTTCGTGACTTCCTTCCCGACTTAGAGTGGAAAGGTGGTGCTCTATCCGTTCGCATAAATTATGAAGTGATTGATGTCTCCAAACTATTTAGTGAGTTTGTTGATACGAGAGTGGTAGTATCCAAGCATCAAGGTGAGGTAAGCCTATGGCCTAAAGATCTCTGTGATTTCTTAGAGAAAGGCCGGAACTTTAGTAAGTTCATAAAGCAAAAGTACTACGTTTTGAGCAAAGAGGCTGGGCCTAGTTCGAACGAAATTTTACAGCCGCTAAAATCTGAAGCTTTGAAAAAGTTAATTCGAGTAGACGTTATTTCCGAGCAGCGCGGGCTAGGTACTGAAGATAACGTAGATCAAAAAGGGCCCTATTCAGAGAAGCAGCGGCTCAACAAGTTACTTCGAGATTACTATGAGCGTATTTTGAACCCAGAAGATTACCCAGAAGCTGACGATCTCAAAGTCTTGGGGCAACAGCAAAAATTGGAACATGACTTCACTGTAAGACTGAACGATCAGTTTGAGGCTCCTTTTGAAGAGTTAAAAAGTATGGGTTATCCAGGTATCGGAGGTAATCCAACTGTTGAAATTTCCGCGCAAATTAGCGGAACGGATGCGTTGCAAAAATCGTCATCGGTACGATACCGTTTTGATAAAAAAGATGAAGAGTTTCTTCCCGAAAGCTACCTGGGGCTTGGCTATCAGAATCTTATTTATCTGACCTTTAGGCTTCTAGAATTCCGCGACAAATGGATGCGTGTTGGTAAATCGGCTTCTTCAGGGGACAATGTCGAAGAGCATATTGAGCCAATTCACCTAGTCTTACTAGAAGAACCGGAAGTAAATCTTCACGCGCAAGTTCAGCGTGTCTTTGTATCGAAAGCTTATGATACTTTGCGGAATCACCCCGATTTGCGCGACAAGAAAACCAAAAAAGATAAATCTGAATACCAGACACAGCTCGTGATTAGCACCCACTCCAGTCATATTATTAATAATATTGACTTCAAAAATTTACGTTACTTCCGGCGGAATGATGCTAATACGTCCATCGCAATGGACTATACAACAATTGCAAACATGTCAGAGATTTTTGCGAATGCGAAAGATGAGCTTTTGTTTGTAAGTAAACACTTGAAGCTCACTCATTGTGACATCTTCTTTGCCGACGGCGTTATATTCGTCGAGGGGCAAGCAGAGCGTCTTCTGGTACCAGAGTTCATTTCCAATAGCTTCCCGGATTTATCTAGTCGGTACATATCGATTCTCGAGGTAAACGGTGCTCACACGCACAAATACAAAGCGTTAGTCGAGAAGCTTGGGGTCTCGACTCTAATACTGACGGATCTTGACTCTGTTGATAATAAAGGGGAGTCTTGTTTTCCGCAAAGAAACTCTGATCAAAAGAGCAATAATGATACTTTGAAGAACTGGCATCCACAGAAAGAAATATTGGATGAGTTAGTAGATTTGCCCAAAAAGAAACATATGACAATAAGCGAAGGTGCGCCGCTTTACGTTGCTTTTCAGAAGCCGACCAAAGTTTCTAAGAAGGAGGTTTTATCTCGAACATTTGAAGATGCTTTGATTTTGGCTAATTTTGACCAAGAGTATTTTCAAAAGAAACCCAAACTCAAAACTGCAAAATCGGCTCATGAAAAAGGCAGTAGGTCGTTGTCAGAGTCACTTTATGAATATGTGAAAGGTTTAAAAAAGGGTGACTTTGCCTTCGATTGCCTACTCCATCTCGCGGATAAAGAGTCGAAAAGTTTCAATCCCCCTGAATACATGAGCGATGGCCTTAAATGGCTGGCAGCCCAGCTTTCACCAAAAGAATAGGGGGGAAGTTATGTCAGAAGAGTTCTACTTGGCGGAAACCAAACCCATAGATCATGACAGTGATGTTGATGAGGCTATTAAGGCGTGCCTGCGCGTAGGGTCAGGAAAAAGCTTTGTTACCTTCGCTGGGGCGGGGTCAGGAAAAACCTACTCTCTAAAAAATGCTCTGGATTTCCTGAAAGATCAACACTCTTACGAATTTTCTCGGCGAGGAAAGAAAATTGCCGTTGTTACCTTTACTAACAACGCTGCAGATGAAATCAAGGACCGAATCGGGCAAAATCCGATCTTCGCGGTTTCCACGATTCATAGCTTTTGCTGGGATGCGATTGGCGGCTTCAATGAGGACATTCGCAAGTGGTACTTAGAAAAAATTCCCACCGATCTAGAAGATCTCAAGGAAAAAGAAGCTAAAGGCCGTGCAGGTAAGGCATCTGATGCTCGAAAAAGAGATATCACCCGCCTGAATAAGAAAATGGAATGGTTAGCAAAACCTCGCTCATTCGATTACGATCCAAACGGTATAAATTCCTCCCCAAATGCCCTTTCGCACGCGGATGTTTTAAAGATTTTCTCTAAACTATTGACCACCAAACCGATGATGGCGGAAGTCATAGTCAATAAATTCCCGTTCATATTCATCGACGAAAGCCAAGATACTAATAAAGACGTAGTTAGTGCATTCTTTGAGCTGCAAAAAGCTAAATCGGATAAAGTTGTTATCGGACTGTTTGGGGATACGATGCAGCGTATCTTTGGCGGGGGAGAACCTGAGCTGGGTAAGACTAAGCCCAGCGGTTGGACTACTTTCGACAAGAAAATGAATCATCGCTCAGCACGGCGCATCGTTGGTTTAGGGAACCAAGTTCGTAGTGAGGATGATAAACGTAACCAGTTTGCCCGAGATGGAGCTGCGGAAGGTTATGTCCGATATTTTTTATTGTCGCACGGTGTTTCAGACAAAGACCAAGTCGAAGCGAACATTCGTGAGACTATGGCGGAAATTACGGGTGACACGGACTGGACAGATACTCAATCCAAAGAAACTGCTATTTTGCTTTTGGAACATAAAATGGCTGGACGTCGACTTGGCTTTGGTGAGCTTTGGGACACACTTTCAAGTCCAGCTAAAATTAAAAATCGTATTTCTGAAGGTGAAAATACTGAACTTAACTTCTTCGCTAATATTGTTTTTCCTTTGGCTGAGGCGAGCCGGAAGGAAAGAAGAACCGAGTTGATGCATATCTTAAGAGAAAATAAGTCTCCGCTGTTAGAGGCCAGTGTACTTGACGCCAATAAGGAGGATCCGCTTGTGCTTGCCAGAGCCGCGGAACATGCATTTAGAGATGTGGTTTCAAATGATAAGGTCAGCTTTCGTGAAGTTCTAGAAGTACTTGCTATTCATGATCTTCTTAGAGTTCCTACAAAGTTGCAGTTGTTTGTAGCGGATACAGCAGAAACTAAAACTAAGTTAGCGGTTGATAAAACGGGAACTAGACCTGAGGTTGAACCAGAGTCTGGGGGACGGGAAGATAAAGACGAAATGGATGCTTGGGCTGAAGCCTTGGAGACTGACTTCTTCCAGATTCGGAACTATAAGGACTACATCGATGGGAACTCAATTTTTCGAACCCACCAAGGCGTGAAGGGTAACGAATTCGAGCGTGTAATGGTTGTCATGGATGATGATGAAGCAGGCGGGTTTTCATTTTCCTACGAGCAGTATTTTGGCGCTAAGGAGCTTTCTCGAGAAAGTCAAAAAAAGCGGGATGCAGGTGAAGAAACTGGTTTGGATCGAACCCGACGATTATTTTATGTTACATCTACTCGTGCGAAGAATAGCCTCGCTCATGTGATTTATACTTCCGATGTGACTAAGGTAAAAGAAAGCCTTGTGGAAAGAAAATTAGCGCGAGAAGGTGAGATTATCAGGTTATAAAGTCACCGTTGAAACCGTATTTAATATTCAGTTTCGCGCTTAAGAGACAATAGAAACGAATGAGATTCGCAGAATTATGATATTTTGGGAAATTCAGTGAATGATCACTTCTGGCCGAATGAGGGCAGCGTGAAGCTAGTTCAAGTTCCTTACGACAAGCGAACTTGATCAACAACATAAACGCCAATGTTCACAATGCAGCACCAAAAAGATTTCCGTTAATAAGTTAATAAGGTCCAACGTCCACTTAATTGCACAGGAAAATTATCGCCATTTTCAACATCAGTCATTCGGCCTCTGAGTCAAAGATACTCGCGATTCCTATAAGCCCAGCCCCTCAATATCACCTTAAACTGTCGACTGATGCCATTGCTGGTGATAACCCTCTCACAATTTCCGACACGAGTTTCAAACGATAAGGTTTTCATAAGGTTCCAGGCGCTACGGTATGTCGGCAGGGTGGGGTATGTGGCCGCACCCTCTCAAAGGCGCGTGCTTATTGGACTAATCCTGTGTGCGCGTTAATCGTTTGAAAGAGCAAAAGGAGAAGACTCGTGTTAAAACAAGTTCTCGTCACGGTGAGTTATATGGCTGTATTTTTAACCACGGCGTGCATGCCGCAAGCAGACAACCTTAACCTGCTGGCGGAAGATCAAAACAGAACGATGATCGAGGGTGATGGTTCCGTCATTCTTATGGCCGATGCGCTCACGGTGAAACGGGGCAGCGTCAGTAACCAGGGTTTGTCGGTTGTATCTGAACAGTCCATGTCCGGTACTCAGGATAACTGGAATGATTATCTCGAATTATCGCCAGACTCAACCCGGTTTATTGGGGACTTTACCTTCACGCTCCCGGCGGAAATTCTCTTCTCCGATGTCGAGTCCTTTGCGATCCACACCAACGCCATTGGCGAAGCTAAGTCGGAGCAGCGTTGGCTGTTCAGAATACGGGATCATCTCAACAGTCGTTGGTTCACGGTGGGCGATAACACCGAAGCCGAAAGCTGGGTCTGGCAGGCGCAATCCTTATATATCTCGCTTCCTGCGGAACACTTTATTGATAACCAGAATCAAATTACCGTTCGCGTTCAGTCGAATAATGATTACGACGTGGGTAATCTGGATTATTTGGTGGTTGAAGCGGCGCTCGCGACAGGTTCGGATACCGACCCGGGCGACGGTGATGATAGCGGCGACGGCAACGGCGATGGTAATACCCAAACCTGGTGGCAACCCAGCCCGGCGGATGCGTTAACCTGGCAATGGCAATTGCAAGGTAGCATCGACCACAGCTTCAATGTGGATGTTTACGACATCGATCTATTCGATACCAGTGCGGCAGAAATCGCTCAGTTAAAGGATGAAGGCCGGGTTGTCATCTGTTATTTCAGTGCGGGTACGTATGAAGGTTGGCGGGAAGATTGGCGACAATTTTTCAGTTTCATCACGGACGATTCCTACAACGGCAATAAGCCGCCTTTCGCGGGTAAAATGGACGATTGGGATGAGCGTTGGCTGGACATTCGCCGCATCGATTTACTCGGTCCTATCATGAAAGCGCGTTTAGACCTGGCCAAAGAAAAGGGGTGTGACGCTGTCGAGCCAGACAACATGGACGCTTGGACACCCGATAACGCAAGCGCTGTGAATCTATCGCCTGCGCTGACTGGTGAGGACCAAATTCGCTATAACCAATGGTTGGCCGATGAAGCCCACGCACGTGGACTGTCTATCGGTTTGAAGAACGATGTCGACCAGTTGGATGCCTTAGTTGCTCATTACGATTGGGCACTGAATGAACAATGCTTTCAGTACAACGAATGCGAGGGCTATTCAGTGTTTACGCAGGCAAATAAGGCTGTATTCGGTGTTGAGTACCAAGGCGACATCAATACGATATGCACCAAGGCAGATCAGCTCTCGTTGTTCTGGATGAAGAAGAAGTTGTCCTTGCAGGCATGGCGTCAAGGCTGTGAAGATTATTGAATAAGAGTGCAGCGAAGGGTGTGCGCGTCCGTCAATGAAAAGCGAAGGGATAAATTCATTAACTGGCTCGCTTCACTCACCAACGCTAAGCCTAAACCGACATGGTCCCGCTGATGGCGGGACTCTCCCTTTCGCCAGAATGGCTGAGTGAAGTGTTCTAAATCGTCCGGTTCGATGTTTTCTACCTTATTTTCAAGCGTGAAGACGAAACCATTTCCAGTTGATGCGAGTGCTATTCGAATGGTGGTGCCTTCGGGTGCGTAGGCGGTTGCATTGCTGATCAGATTCGAAAAAATGATGTGGCACAAGTCAGCATCGAGCATTCGCGTTAATGGAGGTGCAGAGTCAAACAGGACCCGCTGATTTCTTTGAGATATGAGCGGCATGTGTTGGTCGAGTACAGTTTGAATGAATTGCGGCATGTTGATGCTGACGTCGGTTCGTGGGGAGTGATGACGACCTGACTGGAACCGAGCCAGATGCAGCATGGCATTAACCATGTTTGCCATGGAATGGGAGAGCTGGTTCGCTTGCTGAACGGCGTCGCGCATGCGTTCGTTGTTGTCGGGCGTCCGTAACGCCACATCGGTCACCAACCGTAATTCGGCCAACGGCGTTCGCAGTTCGTGGGCGGCATCTGCGGTAAAGCGGCGCATGCGTTGAACAGACGCATCAATGCGGGCGAGTAATTGGTTGAGCGTTGTCACCACGGGTTGTATCTCGTCTGGCCAATCATCCTCCGGTATGGATTCTTCAGTCGTCGCAATTTTCTCTATCTTGTTCGACATGAGCGCGAACGTTTTCATCCCTCGTGTCACGAGGTGATTAACAATGGCCCAACTCAACGCCACCAAGGTTAACCCGATGAGTGCAGTCCAGACGCCCAATTCAACTAGTGCATTGTTTAATGAGTCCCGATCTCGCCCCACCAAGAGCACGAGTGAGAAGTCCTGTATGTCGTCGGCTACCTCCAAATCAGGTTCTTGTTCTGCCCAACCCCATTGGGCATCGATGGTTTGAATCACAACGCGGACGGATTTTTCGCCGACCGTCATATTCGAGAACACCGGTTCCGATGTAACCGTTGGGGTGGGCAGCGGCCATTGCGAATCGGTGCTTTCTATAAACGGAGAGCGATCGATGACGTCGGTTAATTCACTATCCCACGCCTGAAAGTATCGGCTGCCTCCGGTGTTGTACTGGGTGGCAACGTCAAAATCCAAGTCAATGTAGAAATCGCCATCCGGCCAGATTCGCGCAACACTGCTGATGCTCTGGAATTCCAGCAGTAAGTCTTCATCAAAGTTATGAACCAGAATGGCGCGATTCACCCAATAATTGGCAACACAAAACAAAGTTGTGAGTACGCTGATGCTGGCGACCACAGCCCAAGTGGTTTGCTGACGAATGGAGTAGCTCAAGAAAAGTCCTATTGAATTTGGTAACCATGACCACGACGAGTCACGATCCGGGAGGGTTTGTTGGGTTGGTCGATTAATTTTCGCAAACTGGATATGGCAGAGTCGACGACATTGCTTTTCAGTTCAATCGCGTCATCGTAAATTTTCTGTTCAATCATCTCGCGTGAAACAACAGTGCCTTTATGCAGCATCAGGCACTCCAGCAAACAATATTCTCGCGGTGGAATACGCACAATGGCGTTGTCGATCCGCACTTCTTTGGTATTCAGATTCAGTGCAATGCCATTCAGTTCAATGATGTTGCTGGCAAAGCCTGCACGGCGGCGTAACAGTGCTTCGACGCGCGCCAGCAGCTCATCGAAATTAAATGGCTTTGTCAAGTAGTCATCGGCGCCGGAACGCAGCCCGCGAACGCGGTCATCCACATCGTCCCGCGCGGTTAGCATCAACACCAGGCTGGAACGAGCGTTGTTGCGCAGCTGTTCCAGCAATTCAAAGCCGTTAAGGTGAGGCAACATGATGTCTAAGATGATGAGATCAAACTCGAACTCCAGCGCGGTCCACAAACCAACCTTGCCATCGGCGGCACCCTGTACGGAGTAACCGGCGTCACTCAGTCCGTTGATTAAACTGCTCCGTAGAATGTTTGAATCTTCTATCACCAGTATTTGCATGTGAAAAACTCGATGGGTTAGGGCGGTTCGCTGATTCTAACCCCGCTACAGTGGACAAACGTAGACCTGCCTGCAAAATGAGGCAGGTCAAAACATCAGATTGTGACCCGTGTCGAATACTGTCGTGCACAGAACATCGCGTTCGCCTCATTACATGCAGAATAACCGTTACTATCTCACAGGCTAGTCGCTGAGTTTCGCCAACCAATCAAGAATAGCTTGTGTGGTTTCCTGCGGTTTTTCCTGTTGAATCCAGTGGCCGCACGCCAAGCTGACAACGTCAACATTGGGGACAAATTCCGGCAGTTGTTCAAAAGGCGGGATCACGTCGTTTGCGCCGTAAATCATCAACGCAGGTGTCTGGATTACCGGGTCGGTATTGGCCAGCAAATGCCAATTTCGGTCGAGGTTGCGGTACCAGTTGATACTGCTGGTGAAACCGGTGCGCTCAAACGAAGACACAAAAACAGCCAGTTCCGCGTCGCTCATGACTGGCTCACCTTGAGGTGTGTCAGATTCAGCGAGGTTGATCATCATCATGCCGGGTTCTGGTGGTGTTGGAACAAGGTTTTTGCGGAACAGGTTACGCAGGAATTGCCCGGTGCGTTGGTCCAGAATGGCATCGGCTACACCGGGTTGCTTGTTAAAGTGCACGAAGTAGTTATCGTCCCCGAGAAACTGTTCCATCATCGCGAGCCACGGTTGTTCACCCCGAACCTGGTAAGGCAACGCCAGAGCGATAAGACCTTTCATTCGGTTCGGGTGTAACAACGCCATTGACCACACGATGTTCGCGCCCCAGTCGTGACCAACAAATACCGCATTTGCGTAACCAAAATGGTCCAGCAGGGCGACCAGATCACCGGTTAAATGCTCAATGTCGTAATCGTTGACGTCAGTGGGTTGAGATGAATGGCCGTAGCCTCGTTGATTGGGCACGATGACATGGTAACCGGCTGCAACAAGCGCCGGTACTTGGTGGCGCCACGAAAACGCGTGCTCTGGCCAGCCGTGGCATAGGACGATGGGGTTACCTTTGTTGTGTTGACCAGCTTCAAACACTTCCAATTCTATTCCGTTCACAGAAATCTGTGATGGCGAGGGGAAATCCAGGGTTGCAATTATTGTGTCTGTCATGGCTGTATTCACGGTTGTCTCCTTCAAGGTTTCAATGTTGCTTAAACGACGCTACGCCGTTCTTGCGACGGGGTTGAGTAGACAATAACCCCTATTTAGGACAGTATTCGCCCTAAATAAGATTCCGGGAAAAAAGCGTGTATTCTCCAACATTGCGTCAGTTGGCGGTGCTTGAATTGTTGCAAACCTATGGTGCCATGCCTGGTAAAGAATTGGCGGAACGGCTCGAGGTTGATGTGCGTACGGTCCGCCGCTACATCACCGCGCTTCAGGATATGGGCATTCCAGTGGCCGCTGAAAGGGGCCCTTTTGGCGCTTACCGGTTGAAACGAGGCGCGCGTTTGCCACCGCTTATTTATAACGACTCTGAAGCCAGCGCAATCGTGTTGGGGTTAACCGCCATGCGGCAAATGAATTTCCCCATGGACGCTGTTGCCATCGAATCCGCGTTGGCAAAAACGAAACGCGTGTTGCCGGACCGAGTGTTCGACTACGTCAATGAGCTGGAAGACCTGATCAAAGTTCATAACCCTGCCTATCAATCAATCACGCAACTGATGCACAGCGATTTTGTCATGTTGCTGGATCACGCTATCCGCAAACGTAAAACTGCGGTACTCCGCTACGCCTCGAAAGATGGCCAGCAAACCGAGCGGGAAGTGGATCTCTATGGTCTGGTGTTAATCACCGGGCAATGGTATGCCGCCGGTTACTGCCACTTACGCAAGGGCTTGCGAACGTTCCGGTTGGACCGCTTAGTGGCCATAACAACCACCGATAGTTTTTTTGAACGCCCACAAAATTTCGACGTTTTAAATTACGTGCTGGAATCGCGAACCCAAGTTCAAAAAAGTTTCGATGTTGAAATAGTGCTGGATATTTCCATTGAAAAAGCACGCAGCTTGCTGCCGTCGGAAATGCATTCACTGATACCACTTGACGAAGGGGTGTTGTATCGCCAGTCCACATCCCGGTTGGATTGGCTCGCGTTCACTTTACTGAATTTAAATGTCCCTTTTAGAATTGAAAAGCCGACAGAGCTTTACGGTGTTTTTCAGGACCTGGCAAAAAAAGCAGGCCGCGTTAAGCCTGGGAAGAATAGTTAAGACAAGGTACGTGATGGGCGGTTTAGTAAAACAGGGTTGCTTAAACTAACCGGTTTAGTACAGGGTTAAATTGTCTCGCCATCCAACACCTTAAACGGCAATTCAAACACGTTCTTTTCCATTGGCTCGCCGTTAAAGCGAACCAGCAATTCTGTGGCGGTTAAACGACTCATCTCTTCCCGGGGTGTGGCGACGGTGACCAGTTTAGGTACGATCACCTGAGAAAAGTTATGCCCTTGGAAACCTGCAATGGTAATGTTGCCGGGTACCGGTATGTTCTGCCGTTGGCATTCGTAGAGGGCACCAATGGCGATGTTGTCGTTGGTGCACGCAACACTAACCAGTCTTTCAATGCCAAAGATCAGCGGTACGGGTATTAATTATCAGCACGCCAATCATTCCTGTTGCTGGAACAGACGTTAATTACGCGCCCCGTGGTGTTTAACGAATATTAGTAATTTGAAGGACGGCGTTTTGCTCGCTGAAAACATAGGCAGTGTCGCGGATCTAACTGCTGCGATTGAAGGGCAGATAGGCGCTGCTTTTTGTGGGTTTGAGAACATTCCTTCGCATGAGCAGGGGCAGCTGGTATTCAAGGATGAAATACTGAAAATGGCTATGAAGCTACCGGGTGCTGGCATAAACTAAGGCTTATGTTTTCAGGGTTCTCAACTAAAATCCGTTGAGCACCCAGCTGGATAGGAGAATTTAGATGTCAGATTGTGGTTGTGGGGCAGAACAGGCGGAGAGTTTGGAAAGAAAAACGCTTCTTGTTCTCTTGGCAATGAATGCGTTTATGTTTGTTACTGAGTTTGTGCTGGGTTGGTTCGCTCAATCGACAGGGTTAATCGCAGATTCACTCGATATGTTGGCTGACGCCACCGTTTACGGTTTGTCGTTATACGCCGTTGGAAAAGGCATTACCAAGCAGGTTAACGCCGCCCGGTTGAGTGGTTACCTGCAAATTTTATTGGGCGTCGGCGTACTGTTTGAGGTGCTCCGGCGGTTGCTGTTTGGTAGTGAACCCCAAAGTACGCTCATCATGGTTGTTGGAGTCATCGCCCTGGTAGCCAATATTATATGTCTCGCTCTGATCTCCAAGCACAAAGATGGCGGAGTGCACATGAGGGCTTCCTGGATATTCTCTACTAACGATGTCATTGCCAATATCGGGGTCGTTGTATCGGGTGCTCTTGTTGCGGTTATCGGTAGTCGTTACCCAGACCTGATAGTTGGCACCTTAATATCGGTCGTGGTTATCCGCGGTGGTTTAAAAATATTGCGTGATGCTAAGGAAACTCAAGAGAGCGCTAAGTGCGGCGCATAGTGTGTTTTAAATTGTCTCACCATCCAACACCTTAAACGGTAATTCAAACACGTTCTTTTCCATCGGCTCGCCGTTAAAGCGAGCCAGCAATTCTGTGGCGGCTAAACGACCTATCTCTTCTCGGGGGGTGGCGACAGTGGCCAGTTTAGGTACGATCACCTGAGAAAAGTTATGTCCGTGGAAACCAGCAATGGCAATTTTGCCGGGCACCGGTATGTTTTGCCGTTGGCATTCGTAGAGGGCTCCAATGGCGATGTCGTCGTTGGTGCACACAACGCCGTCCATGTTTGGGTGTTCTTTCAAGGCTTGGCACAACAGCTCACTGCCAATGGTGAAAGACGATGGTAATTCGGTGTGTATAACATGGGCCGTTAATTTGGCGGCATTCATGGCGTATTTGTAACCCTGAATTTTTTGTTGTGTGCGTTCGTCCATGCGTGCGGCCAGGTACACGAGGTTGCGGTAGCCTTTTTCAATCATGCGTTGAGTCATGGCAGTTGACGCAGCGGCGTTGTCGATACCGACAGCTTGGCTGATCGGTTTGGCAACACTGTCCATTATTTCCACGACGGGGATGTCAGCCATATCGAGCATTTTTCGGGTGCGCTCGGTGTGGACACTTTCGGAGAGAATAACGCCGTCTATGTTGTACGAAAGCAGTTTCGCCAGCCGGGCTTCTTCGGCGTTTTTGCTGTAACCGTAATGAGCCAGCATGGTTTGGTAACCTGCGGGGTCGATGACCTCTTCAATACCACGGATCACTTCTGCAAACACCTGGTTGGTCAACGAGGGCACCAACACACCAATGGCGTGGCTTTTCGCGTTGGAAAGTAAGTTGGGCGCTTGGTTGTGAATGTAACCGATGTCTTCCAGTGCTTTGGCGATGCGGGTTTGCAATGAGGCCGACACGCTTTCCGGGTTACGCAGGAAGCGACTGATGGTCATTTTGGTGACGCCCACTTCGTCGGCAACGTGTTGTAGGGTGGGTCGGTTTTTCTTTTTTGCCATGGTGTGTTAACTGCTGAATTGTTGCGTGTAACATACCACGATTCGGGCGCATGTTAATGCGCTAACGTTCCTGCGTACTCCGGTTCCTCGCTGGTGTGTTCACTTCATGCAACCTGTTGCGCGGTAATTTCACATTACCGGCATTGTTCGAGTGCCACGCGGGTTAATTCGGTAATGGCAGTCCAATCGCGTTGGTGGATCATATCTGCGGGCAGCATCCAGGTGCCACCGACACAGGAGACACAATCCAACGCCAGGTAATCTTTCAGGTTATCGGCTGTCACACCGCCGGTCGGGCATACGGTCACCTGACTGATCGGAGCGGTGAGGGCTTTCAACGCTTTTGCACCGCCGTTTATTTCAGCAGGGAAAAATTTCAAATGGCTGTAACCCGCTTCCAGCGCTTGCATCATGTTCGAGGCATTCGCAACGCCGGGGATCAACGGTACGGGTTTATGGGCGGCGTGTTCGAGTAAGGATGTGGTTAGTCCGGGGCTGATGACAAACGAAGCACCGGCGGATACGGCATCGTCGTACTGTGCCGTGTTCAGTACGGTACCGGCTCCGACTTTGACTTGCGGAAAGGCATTGGCCAACCGATGCAAGGCCTCCAGTGCGCACGGTGTACGCAGCGTAATTTCGAAAACGGTTAGCCCTCCGTCGAACAAGGCTTGGCCCAAGGGTAAAGCATCTTCCAGATGCTCGATCACCATGACCGGGATAATCGGTCCGGCGGTGAAGACAGGTTCAACATTAAGTTGCGCCATCATTCGTCGCCTCCCTGAAAAAAGACGCTGGCCCCGGTGTCGGCGGAAGAAACCTGGTTGCGGAACATCTGAAACAGTTCACGCCCTAAACCTTCGTGGTAATTCAGTTCGGGTGTTGGGGCGCACGGTCGGTTATCGAGGTCGGCGAAGACCTGCAACTCACCGGTTTCTCCGTTCAGTTCGACAACGTCTTCGTCCTGTATTTTGGCGATTGCACCGCCGGTTTTGGCTTCCGGTGTCACATGAATAACGGCGGGTACTTTGCCGGATGCGCCAGACAATCGACCGTCGGTCACCAACGCCACCTTATGACCATCGCTCATCAACTTACCGAGTATGGGCATCAATTTGTGCAATTCAGGCATGCCGTTCATCGCGGGTCCGTTAAACCGTAACACCACCACAACGTCTCTGCTTAACTCTCCGCGTTCAAAGGCCGTTTGAACCTCGTCTTGGGTGGCAAACACACGCGCCGGAGCACGAACAATTTTATTTTCTGGCGCCAGAGCAGAGACCTTCATAATGCCTTTGCCCAGATGACCGTGCATAACTTTGATGCCACCGTTGGTGCTGAATGGCGATGCGGATCGTGCGATCACCACCGAGGTGTCTGGCACTTTGGCCGGTGTGTAAACCAGTTCGCCGTGGGTATCGAGGGACGGAATGCTTAAATAATCGTGCATCGTGCCATACATGGGCGTGGCGTCCATGTGCAGTAAATCCAGTTCGTGTAAGCGCGTGAGAAAAGCGGGTACGCCACCACTGGCTTGAAACTCGTTTATATCGTCGGGACCATTCGGGTAGATGTTAACGATTAACGGTACCGCGTTGCTGAGCGCGTCGATGTCTTCCCAGGTGACGGTAAATCCGGCCGCTTGTGCGACCGCGAGTAAGTGCAGGGTGTGGTTCGTACTGCCACCTGAGGCTAAAAGGGCCACCAAACCATTGACGATGGCTTTTTCGTCCATCACTTGGCTGAGCGGGCGGTACTGGTCTCCTTGTCGAGTAATGGTCGTCAGGTACAGGCTGATTTTGTCCGTCAGTTTTTGGCGCAATTCACTGTTGGGTGGAACAAACGCTGAGCCGGGTAGCATGAGCCCCATGGCTTCAAAAACCAATTGATTGGTATTCGCCGTGCCATAAAACGTGCAGGTACCGGCGCTGTGATACGCGCCGCATTCCATGTTCAGCAACTCAGTTTTACCCGCACGCCCCGCCGCGAACTCCTGGCGCACGCGCGCTTTTTCAGAATTACTGACGCCGGTGCCCATTGGGCCGGAAGGCACAAACGCCGTTGGCAAATGGCCGAACGATAGCGCGCCTATTAGCTGGCCTGGAGCAATTTTGTCGCAAATGCCCAACAAAAGGGTGCCGTCGAAGGTGTTATGGCTTAACGATAACGCGGTCGCCATGGCGATGAGGTCGCGTGAAAACAGCGACATTTCCATGCCGTCTTGACCCTGTGTGACGCCGTCACACATGGCCGGTACACCGCCTGCAACTTGCGCACTGTGCCCGTGCGCAAACAAGAGTTGACGAATCTGTTCAGGGTAGTGTTGATACGGTTGGTGCGCGCTGAGCATGTCGTTATACGCGGTGACGATGCCGATATTGGCGCGTAGTGTGTCAAGCAACGACTGCTTTTCAGACGCCGCAAACGGTGCGACCGCGTGAGCGAGATTACTGCAGCTTAAGTTGCCACGGCTGATGCCCTTGTCCGCTTGCGCTTGCATGCGAGCCAAGTAGGCTTGGCGCTTCTTTGTGCTGCGCGCCAAAATGTCCTGTGTCACGCGTTCGATAATGGTGTGCACGGTGTTGTTCCTTCTGTTGCGTAAGAGCGGTGCTCTGACAAGGTTCGTTCGTGTTAACAGGCGGTAATTTTTAATGCAGCTGGTTGCTTAAGCGCGTTGACGGCTTTGGCTAACACCTGCGCCACAGGCGCGTTAATGTCGATCACAATCGCTTCGTTGTCTGTCGGTTCAATCAGTGTGGCAAACTGGCTTTTCAACATGGTTTGGCCGTTGAAGTAGTGGTCTTTGCGCTCGCGCAGTCGCGACCAGATCAGATCGTAATTGCCTTTTAAATAAACAAACTGCAGGTCGTTGATGCCTTCGTGCAGTATCGCCCGGTACGCTGGGGTTAAGGCAGAACAGGCCAACACCATATTTTTGTTGTCACGCAACAGGGTGTTAAGTGTCAGCAACCAGGTCAGCCGGTCTTCATCGGTTAACGGAATGCCGGTTTGCATTTTCTGTATGTTAGCCGGTGGGTGAAAGTCGTCACCGTCGTAAAACCGGAACCCGAAATGCTGCGCAATTCCCTGGCCTATTAATGACTTTCCGCATCCCGATACACCCATCACGATGACTTTTCTAAACATTGGCGATACCTGTGTCCTTTTTCGTGTCCATTGAGCTGGCAAAGCCTGAAACTGGCCATTGTGGCGTGTTCTAGTGCTATGTTACCCGTAACATTGGGGTATGGTAGGAGGAAGCGATGAGTAACTCAACTACTTTTCGCGAACGGTCAGGAAGCGACGCTTTTCCGGAGGATCTCCGTTGCTCTGATACCGCCTCTGGTGTAGCTTTGCTGGCTTTCTTGCTGCGCTGTGACGCGCGCTTGTTCCCCTGGAGAGATTTCATGAGTCAACAACAAAAAGCCAAGTGGCTCGACCAATTACCGGAAGCGTTTCAGGTGTATCGCGATGGTCGGAAAATCGACGAGGTCGAAAGTATCGTGCCGGACCTCAACGGAATGTCACGGGGCAAGGCGATGCCGTTTAATAAGTTTTCGCCGGAGGCTCCGTTGTTTCTGCCGGTGTCTATTTTTTACCAGACGGTTACCGGTGAAGACGTGGATATGGATATCGACAATCAATGGGCAGAAGGCGACATGGTGCTTAAGCCGGATATGTCGACGGCCATGGCGGTGCCATGGGCGAAAACCGCTACCTTGCAGGTGATCAACGACCTGTTCGACTATCAGGGAAATCCGATTCCCTATGCCCCGCGCAATGTTTTAAAACGCGTGATCGAGACCTACCGTGCGCAGGGCTGGCAACCCGTGGTCGCCCCGGAATTGGAATTTTACCTGATCAAGCCTAATGTTGACCCGAACGAACCGATTCTGCCCCCGGTAGGACGAACTGGTCGACGGGGTTCCAGCCGTCAATCCTATTCTATGGCAGCCGTGGATGATTATGGCCCGGTGATCGACACCATCTATGACTACGCCGAAGACTCCGGTTTGAAAATAGACACCGTGATTCATGAGGATGGTGCCGGACAACTGGAGATTAACCTCAGTCACGGTGACCCGTTGTTACTGGCCGACCAGGTGTTTTATTTCAAGCGCATCATTCGCGAAGCGGCGTTAGAGCACGGCATGTTTGCCACTTTTATGGCGAAACCGATGCGCGATGAGCCCGGCAGTGCCATGCACATTCATCAAAGTGTGCTGGACATAAACACCGGCAAAAACATTTTTTCTGATGCAAACGGGGAGGCGACGGATCTGTTCCGTTGGTTTATCGGCGGAACTCAAAAATATCTGTTGGACGTGATGCCGTTCTTTGCCCCGCACGTAAATTCATACAAGCGGTTTGAATCGGACACCAATTCCAGTGCGCCCACCAACATGGCTTGGGGGTACGACAATCGCGCTACCGGGTTGCGCGTACCCAACTCCGGCAGTGCCGACCGACGCCTGGAAAACCGCGTGGTGGGAATAGACTGTAATCCGTACCTGGCCCTTGCCGCCAGTTTGGTCTGTGGATACCTGGGCATGAAAAATCAGGTGCCGCCGGGCGAGCCTTGTGCGGGTGAATTGGATGAAAATGAAGCCAGTTTACCGACGACGCTCGATCAAGCCTTGGCGATTTTCGATGAAGCCGACGAGGTTAAGGATGTGCTGGGGCGCGACTTTTGTGAATTGTACGCTGAAATTAAACGCCAGGAACTGCGGGAGTTTCATCGGGAAATTACACCTTGGGAACGTCAACACTTATTGTTGAGTGTGTGATTTTTTTTATGCCAAGATTAACTCACCCGACGGACATCGGGTGACGGTCTTTTATTTTATTGCCGAAGTTTGACGCGCGTTGGTTCACAGGTGCGTTTAATTCTTTTACACAACAAGGGAAAGCAAATGGCTCAATATCTGATAACGCTGTACCGAAATAAGGGTTTTAATCCTGAAGTTTCGGTCGATGAAAACATGTTAAATGCCATAAAAAAACTCAACGCCGACATGGTTGAGGCAGGGGTTCGGATATTTGTTGGCGGTTTGAAATCACCTGATTGTGCGAAATCTATTCGCCTTGGCAGCGATGGAGATATGACATTAGCAGACGGACTGTATTTGGATCAGTCCGAATTTGTTGATGGGCTTTGGGTTATAGATGTTCCCGATATGGTTACCGCTGAAGAATGGGCACGTAAGGCCGTATTGGCCTGTCGAGCTTCCGTAGAGATACGACCGTTTTATGGTTAAGTAGGGTCAGGACACTGGTTCTACTGTTTGCAAGAGTTCAAATCAACAGTTGCGTTGTTGGAGATTCAAATGCCTGATAAAAATCAAACCTTGAAGGTCTGTTCAAATGGTCACGAGTTTTACAGAAGTAGTGACTGCCCTGTATGTCCGGTTTGTTCTAGATTAAATAAACCATCAGAAGGATTTCTGAGTGAGATCTCTGCTCCGGCCAGACGCGCACTGGAACGAAATGGAATTACGACACTTCATCAACTTTCGCAACTAACAGAAAAAGACGTTCTGAGTCTGCACGGGGTAGGTCCCAGTACTATCCCTAAACTGAGAGTTGCTCTGAGTCTGGCCGGTAAGTCATTTCAATAATTTAAAACACTGTGCGTTTTCTCACTTGGATATCATCAAGACAATGCATTTGAATGGCTGGCTCACAACCTTAGTGAACATCACAAGGTCGCGAAACTGATTTAATGAATGACTTCATTTTCGTGTTAACGCAAAGCTTGTACTATTTAAGGGACCGTTATTGAGTCCAAGCATTCGGCAATGTGCCCCATTGATTACTTTGGTAATGAATGCGTCATTGTTGTAGGCGCAGCTATAGCGATGGATCCAAAAGCTTGCGCGAACACGCGCAAGCGTTTTTCACAGCGTGATCATCGGAACGATGGACAGCGCCAGAATGCTGCCCATGCTGATATTGAATAACCGTTGCTGACGCTGGTTTTTCAATAGTCTCTGTAGCTGACTGCCTGCAAACAGCCAGCTCC
The DNA here is from genome assembly GCA_050293765.1 of Reinekea sp. Lineage (GTDB taxonomy): Bacteria > Pseudomonadota > Gammaproteobacteria > Pseudomonadales > Natronospirillaceae > Reinekea. Next base: position 119,066 of record JBNKNI010000010.1, on the reverse strand, counting down.
CAACACAGACCAAACCGATCACCATGAACGTTAACGCGATAATCATAACCTGCGGCAACATGGGTTGTTCTTGCACGGTAAAAGCCGGGATCGCGCTCAGGCACATAACCCAGGCTTTCGGATTAATCCATTGAAACAACGCACCCTGAACATAGTTCATGGGTTGACTGCGTGAGGCTGTGTCTCCGCTGACTGTGGTACGGGCGATTTTAATGGCCAGGTACAACAGGTACAGGGCACCTAACACTTTCATGATCATAAATGACGCCGGAAAGGCGACAAATACCTGCTCTAAACCCAAACCGAGGGTAATCAGCATCACCGGTACACCGGTACAGATACCCAGCCAATGGGGGATTGATCGGCTGATACCAAAGTTTAAACCAGACGATAAGATCATGATGTTATTGGGTCCGGGCGTCCCTGTGGACGCCAGAGCAAACAGGATAAGAGCCAGATTAAATGTCATGTTCATTACCACAGTTGACGGTTTAACGTGCTGGCAAGGGTTCGCTGATCGCGGTACAGGCCAATGTCTTTCAGCTGTTCGCTGGACAAGCTTGCCAGTGCGTTGCGCGTTTGACGTTGTTTGACCCAGGCTTGTACGGCAGCAATCCATGCCAATCCTGGTACACGAACAGTGGGAAGGGTCAGGGTAGTTTGCATGGTTGTCATATCGTGTCCTCGCATCAACAAAAAATAGGGAGCGTTAGCACCACCGGAGGTTGCGCTCAACGTGGACATAGCATAGGCTGCTCATCTGTAGCGGTACAGATCCAGAAAATATGAATGTTGATAGATACAGTTTAAATCTGTACCGGAATTTATATGAAAAACGCGAACAAACTGTGATGGTGGCTTATGGAATCTCTTCTCTACGCGCAATTGGCCGATAATTTAATCGAGCATATTCAAGCCGGGGTGTACAAGGTAGGTGAAAAAATGCCATCGGTCCGGGCACTGGCCAAGGCGGAGCAGGTGAGTATCGCGACGGTGAATTCAGCCTACGCCATTCTTGAAGATCGGGGTTGGGCCGAAGCGCGGCCTAAATCCGGTTACTTTGTGAAGCGTTCCAGCCAATCGTCGATTGGCTTGCCCTCGCAGATTAAAGTCAAAACAAGGCCGCGCGCGGTCACGACGAAGGAACTTGCTCTCGAAGTGCAACGCGAAGCCTCCTCGGTTAAAAACCGGAACTTCAGTTGCGCTATTCCGGATTTAAAATTGTCCATCGCCTCGGTGATCCAGAAAACTTTTACCCGGTTATCGCGCGCTGGGTCGAATCTCGGGGAGGGTTACGATGCAACAGAAGGTCTGTTCGATCTTCGTCAGCAGGTTGCGCGCCGGGGCATTGACGGCGGTGTGCACATCTCCCCGGAAGCGATCATCACCACCGTGGGTGCCCAAAACGCCATATCGCTTGCGTTGCGAGCGATTACGCAACCGGGCGATATCATCGCAGTCGAATCGCCTTGTTATTTCGGTTTGCTGCAAATGATTGAAGCGTTTGGCTTAAAAGCTATCGAGATTCCCGCGGACTCAGAGACCGGGATGAGTGTCGAAGCGTTAAAGTTGGCGTTACAGCAGTGGCCGATTAAAACCATCTTGTGTATTTCGACGTTCTCAAATCCGCTGGGTTGCACCATTCCGGATGAACATAAAAAAGAAATTCTGGATCTGGTGGTAGAGCACGATATCTGTCTGATCGAAGACGATATTTATGGTGAGCTGCAGTTTGAAGGGCGGCGACCGAAAACCTTTAAGGCATTCGACCCGGATGGGCGGGTACTTTGGTGCTCCTCAGTGTCGAAAACAATGGACCCACAATTGCGGGTGGGTTGGATCGCGCCAGGCCGATACTACGATGAAGTCTTGCGACAGAAGTACACCAACTATTTAGCGTCACCAAGTTTACCGCAGGCTGTGACGGCGGATGTTATGTCCAAAGGTTTATATGACCGACATTTGCGACAGGCACGCCTGTTATACAAACAGCGCAGCGAACAACTGCGCGACTTTGCTCGCCTGTATTTTCCGGAAGAAACCCGGGCCAGCTCCCCGAAGGGTGGCTTGGTGACTTGGTTTGAGATGCCGAAGAAAGTCGATGCGACGGCTCTGTATCACCAATGTCGGGAGTTGGATATTCGCATCGCACCAGGTGAATTGTTTTCAATTTCTGGGTTGTACAAAAATTATTTTCGTCTGAATTTCGCTAATGAGTGGTCTGCAGAACGCGAAGCCGCGTTGAAAACCATCGGCGAACATTTGAAGCAGGCGATTCATCAATCGTGAGGTAAACCGATGGTGTTGTTAATGCCCGGCGGGCGACCCGATACGCTGTCATTGCTGCATACGTTGGCGTCTGAGCTTGGCGTTGCACCAACGAATCTACATTCCCAGCATTATCAATTCTGGCAAAACGGTGACGCGGATTTATCGCGCGAGTTGGCGCATTTGCCCGGTGGTCATGTCGATTGGGTGATCGCGAAGTCGATGGGAACCTTATTATTTGCCGAAGCCGTGTTGCGTGGTCAAATACGTTTTAGTGGCGCGGTGCTGATCGGTGTACCGCTGCCGGTCATGAAGGACATGGGGGTTGGCGACAATGCCTTTACCGCATTGGATCTGAATAGAGTGCTGTTTGTGCAACAGGCCAACGATAAATTGTGCAGTGCGCAAACGCTGAGAACGGCGATTTCGCCGCCGCATATGCATGTGATTCCCGGTTCCGATCACGCCTATTTGCAAACCGATTTTTACATTGAAGCAATGCGTAAATTTCTTAACCCATATCCCACCTTATAAATGCAGGGCCAGCCGTCGCTGACCCAGATTCTCAATGGTTTTTCCGTTTGACTTTTTAGCCGCACCCTCCGGCAACCGCCGCTCGTTTCAGTTCCAGTTTGACCTTGGGTTGTTCGGTAAAGTCGTTGTGATAATCCGGGTAGGCACCGGGTTGGCGATCTCCGAGCGCACTGCTGAAGGCGTAGGCAAATTCGTCTTCTGCCGGGTTTGGGATTCGGATCGTCTTGAGTAATTCAGCGTTCGTGTAGGTGGCCACCCATTCGTTTATGCCGCCCGCCATGATGTATGTATTGGGCACCGTTTCGGCACGCAATTGTTTCCAGGTAGCTAGTGCGGCGCTCTCGTCATTTCCGACAATAAAGAACAACGTATTGGCGGGTGCCAGATGCAGTTTGGCAATGGTTGCTTTGTCCGTGAGTTGATCTGTGTCCCAATGTTCGGCGCCGATAATGTGAAAACGGTTAAAATCGGCTTCGCGGCGAATGTCGAGTATCCGCACCCGAATCTGTGCGTCGTTCATCCAATACAGAATTTCCTCCGGTGATATTTGCACCTCGCCGTTAGCGATACGTTCGTTTTCGACATCGGCGATGGCCGCCCAACGATCGTCTGCAGTGGGTTGGCCAATGACCCAGACACCAACGGCGAGCAGTAAAGTTATTGCGGCGGCAGGTTTGCGCCAATGAGTCTGATGAAAACGTTTGTCGATATGGCCAACGCGGTTTTCCAAGACTTCTGCGCCGATAAACGCAAACAGTGCAATCAGCACGATCAGCGTTATGACCATGCCGGTGGGTAAGTGAAGAAATTCGTCTAAGGTGTAGCGTCCGAGATTGGTGGTATCAAAGAATATCGGGAAATTTTCAACCGTTTCACCAAACACAAATATGCCGAACAACACACCACCGACAAAAAACCAGCCGTCGATTTTCAGTGTGGCCGATGCCACTAACGATGTGCCCGGGCAAAACCCGCCAATAACAAATCCGACGCCCATGATGAAGCCACCCAACAAACCGGACCAGACAAACGTTTCCGGAATGAATATGAGGTTTCCATCCAAAATACCGATGGCGATGGCGCCGTAAATGAGCACCATGGCGACCACAACGGCGGTGAACATCACTTTAAAAACGGTCATCTCTTTGAAATAGAATTGCGCAGCCAATTTGGTCGACACACCAAAACCCGCGTTTTCCAACACGTAACCAAAGGCGACGCCAATGATCAGGTAGACCGAGTAACTGCCCCAATGCCCGAACAGGTCGCCTAATGCGAGAGGAAAAGTAGCCATGATCGTCTCCTAGTTCCAGAACTTGCGTAAGGCATAAGCAAATAAATACGCCCCGGCGAAGAGCATAAGCATGATGCCCCAGCTGCCCACCGATAACACCGCGCCACCGCTCAAGGCCTGGCCAGACGTACAACCACGGGCTAAGCGTGCGCCGTAGCCCATAATCGCGCCACCGATAAACGCCATCAGCCAACGGGTGCGGTTAGACACATTTGGCCCCTTGGTGGTTTCCAGTCGCGCTCGGCCACTTAACAGGCCGGAAACCAGACCACCGATGACGGTACCGATGGTCAGGAATACAATCCAGGAGTCGAGTGGGTTTTTATCTCCGCCGGCCATTTTTAACAGATACGGCACCTGGTCCACGTGGCCGGGTGTCAGCCAATCCTGAACCTGTACCAGCAAGCGGTTTAAGCCTCCAGAAGCGCCTAAACCAGAACCGGTGATCAACACAGCGAGAAACAACACGACCCCTAAAGCAATGCCGGCAAGGTACGGGTTCCAAAAAGCTTTGCCTTGCGAGGGTTTGACCGGATATTGATTAGTCATGACTTTTCTCCTCGTGAATTTCAATGTCTTCCCAGCCTTCAATCATGGCCTTGATGCCAGACAGTGGTTTTGGTCCGGATGTGGTGGTGAGGTAAATGTGCATGATGATGAACGCGACAAACGCCCAACCCAGCAAACTGTGCAAAGGTCCCAACCATAACAAACCACCGACAGCGTCGGCCCAATCCGGCCAGCGTTGCGCCCCCCACATCAGAATGCCGGTCAGCACCTGTGCTGGCAGAAGGACATTGAGCAGTCCGAAATAGGCGACTTTCTGCATGGGGTTGAGTTTGTTATGCACGCTTTTTTCAAAAGGGTGAGCCTCACCTTTGAAAATGCCTTCAATATAGAATTTTGCCTGTACAAACGACTGCACAAACAGATCGGACGGCATGGGGATGAATTGCTTGATGTGGCCACTGGCAAGGTTATAGAACAACGCTAACGCGGCGTTCACAACCAGAATAAAGGCGAGCACATTATGCACCTGTACCATGTATGGAAAACTGAACACACCGAACAGATCCGGACGGTGAATGACCGCGCCGGTGCCGATCATCATGAGGATGATGAAAGCCTGGGTCCAATGCCAAATGCGGTCGTATAACGGATACATGTACTCTCGTCGACGAGGGTGCCGGGCTTCACCGCGTTTTCGGTACGCCAGATAACGGGCAAGACCATGAACGCTGGTTCCGGCAACAACGCCCGCGAGCATAAGCAGACCGATCAGGTCTATCCAGGGCACCGATTGACCACCCATGATATAAACATCAGCGGCGGCTGCATTCAGCTGGTATCGGGTGCCCGTTAACGAACCGAATTGCTGCAATTGTGGGTCACGCAGTGTCAGCGTTGCACCGGCGGGTACATCCGCGGCAACCTCGAAGGGCTGGATCAATCTGGAATTTTCCTGGTGACAGTCACGGCATTCCTGACTGAGCCAACGGCCTTCAGCCACATTGTGATGAATGTCGGTAGTGACCACTTGGGCTTTTAATTCCAGTTTCAGGTACCCGGCCTGCTGCAACAGAGTGAGCGTCTGTTCTCGAGTCGTGGTTTTCCCCTGAGTGACAGCGAATACGTCGTCTGTGGTTAAGATGTCATCCCCGTTCTGCCAGTGAATGACGGTAATGGTGTTAACCGGTGTCAGTTTTTGGGTTTGTGGGTCTGGTAATAACAGCGGTTGATACCCCGTTACCAATGCCGCGGCATCACCCAAGTTGCCGTCAATGCCGCGATAGAGATTCTGCGGTTGACCGTTGGCATCTGGCAGACTCCAATCGGTGGTGAACAGTGCCGGTGCAAACAACTTTGGAATGTGGCAGCTTTCGCAGGCGAGCTTGTCAAAATGTTGCTCGGCGTAGGGCAACCAGCGGTGATTTTTTTGCGCCTGGTGGCAGTCGGAGCATTCATTTTGAGTGGCGTGAAAGTCGTGCGTGGGTGCCGCAAGATAGTCGCTGAAACTTAAACGTCGTGGGTCAAAACTCAAGTGGTCGGGCCGTTGCTCTGTGGCACTGCGCAGTTGTGTTGGGTTATTGCTCGCCGAGTGGCAATCGGTACAGTCGACCACGCGTTCGGCGTGCACGTCGAAACTTCGGTTGAGGTTCTTTTTGTCAGCGACATTCAGGCCACTGTTGCTGATGCGTTGGCCGGAAAAAATCTGGCCACTTCTTTGCGTGCCGGGTTTTAAGGCATCACTTAACAGGAACGGACCTTCTGTGTTTTGCTGACTATTCATGTGGCAATCGCCACACGCACCAGACATTGAATTGGTAAGCGCCAGCGATGTTCCGTCAACCCAACCATCAGCATCTGCTGAGTCGGTTAATTTGTCGACAGCGGGTACGTGACAACCGAGGCAATCGCTGGCGGCGTTTTTATCTGACGCGCTGATCGCCACGTGGTGGAGCAGGTCACTGTGTTGAATGGCGTCCTCGACCGTCAGCTTATGCACATCGGCCAAACTGTCGTTGATATGGCTGGTGTTATGACATTCGCCGCAGGTCTGCGTTCCGTCGATACGTTGCTCGACAGACGTGACCGGCAAACCCGTGGCGTCTTTCAATTGGGTCGCTGGGTGTAAAGACGTGGCCATGGCGATGGCGGAACTCCCGAGGGCGAATAAAATCAACGCACAACGTTGCAGTTTCATTTTGAGCCCTCCACCGTCGTGTTGTTCGCGCGACCACCCCATTCAATCGGATCACCAGGGTAGCCCAGTGCTTGCCAATCCAGACGACCATTTTCGCTGTGGCATTGTTCGCAACTGAGCGCCTGATTTTTTGGCGCTACCATGTGTGTCAGCGGCCAATGCATGGACGTAGTCGTAAAGCCATAGTCACCGCTGTAATCCAACCCGGTAAGTTCGGACCCGGCTCGCAGAGCCGCATCCCAATCGAAATTCACCCAATATTCGCCCACGGTCTTAGGCTGTAACAGATGGTTGTACACCTTGTCATAAGGTTGTTCGGCGAGGTGCACTTTGAAAGGCCAGATCTTGGCTGTGCTGTCTTGAATATCACCTTTGGGTTCGTTCATTTTCGTCACGCCGCCCGCGTCCAATGCGTCACCTAAAATGTATCGGTCGGCTACTCCGTTGTACCAGGCGTAGGTCGGTTGCAGGTTTTTCTCGTATTCGAAACTGCCTTTAATTTTCAGGTATTCGTGCGTACTTTGTTCGCGTTCGTCATCGCCAGCGGTCGACCAATCCCAATGGGTTTTCGTCGCTAAACGCACGGCAACCTCGGGTACATGACAGGTTTGGCAGGCTACCGTGGCTATGTGGCTGTTAAGCCGAAAGTCTTCATGGGGTTCGGCATTATGGCAATCGGTACAGTAAGCCTGGTTATGATTGTCCAGGCTGACTGAAATGGATTTGCCCTTTATGTCGTGATTATCTGTGGTGTGGCAATCGGTACAGACAAAATCATAACGACCCATGTGCACATCCACCGATTCATCCGGGAAGAACAACGACGAATCCAGGTCACCGTGCTTTACGGCATCACCACCGCCGCCGCGGAAGTGGCAACCGCCGCAGTTGTCTCGATCGGCGTAGCCTACGGACTGTGCCACGGCTTCCAGATCAACCGAATCTGCCGGAAGCCCCGCTGTGCCTTTGACGTATTGCCCGCTTTGATCATGGCATACCAGGCAGTCGACATTTTCAGCAATGGAGAAATCAAAATTTTGGTCTTCCCAGCCATAGCCGGTATGGCAGGAGGAACAGCCGCTCCAGTTTCCGGCAATACCAATACAGAAGTTGTTGATGACATTCTTTTTGCCACCGACGACTGGTTCTGGGTGGCCTTCTACTGTGGCCGGTTCGCTTTCCCAGGTCCAATGATTGGTTTGCATAACCTGGGCAGCGGCATCTTCGTGGCATTCCAGACAGCGTTGTGTGACCGCTTGTGGTGTCGGGTATTCACCGGCCATGATGTCGGTGTGGTCAACATGGGGCGCCCGTCGTTTGACAAAATCCCAGGGGGAATCGCTTGCGGTCGCGGGCTTATCGGTAAACAGGTAGATGGCCGCAACGGTCATCAGCGGAATGGTTAAGATCCAAGCCCAACGCCAGCGAGTCATAACTGCGTCCTCTAATCGTATTTTTTATGTACCTATTTGAGGCGCATTGCGCAGTGGGCGCAATCCTTAAATTAACAAAACCTAATTTAGGTCATATTTTTTTAGTATTTACTAATATTGTGTTGATATTCTGGGAATTGGTGTTCTTGGATGATCGGACAGGGCTGTTAGCCCAAAGACGGTTAGGGTCGATAAAAGATGGCAGCGATGGGTTTCGCTGCCGGGTGTGTTCACAGGTCCAAGGACTTAGAGCAGCTCTGAATAATTGCTATCTACCTCAGCGGGTGAAGAAATGCGCAAAATCGAGGCAAGTTCTGCAGGCAATATTCATTATCTTGGCCAAGGACTTAACAACGAAATTTGCCATTTCAGGCCCGCCCTCCGAGTCCTTCAGATCGATGACTGAGCTTTGTTGTGTGTTTTGAAAAGGACTCGCCATTCCCTGCAACACACGTCTCGCTCATCCTATCGATCTGACAGGACTGAGGTGATTTGAATGAATCAGAGCTGCCTTAAACCTTATTGTCCGTCAAACACGACGATAGAACCGCGTCCTTCATCGGATACCAGAAGTAAATTGTCATGCACAAAGACACCGGCGACGTAATCGAAACGATTACGGGCAGGCTCTTCGAGATCTTCGGCATCGATGGTCGAGGTGAAATCCGGTTGCCCTAATACGAGGTCCGCTGCGACGCCATTTTCGGTTGGCCAATCATTCCATACCAAGACACGATTATTATCGCTGTCGGCGACAAATATCTGCCGACCATTGGAGAAAATGCCTTCGTAGTTATTGCACAAAGATTCTGCGTTAGGGGCGTCTGAACCCAGGTTACATTCATTACTTGTGAAATCAGCTTGGCCCAGAACGAAATCCGCTGGTTGGTTGTTACTGGTGGGAAAGCTGTTCCAACCCAATACTCGGTTATTGGAGCCATCCGTTACCAGCAATTTGGTGCCATCGGACCACACGCCAGAAGGGTAGTTCATGGCGAACTCGCTTACGCCATCGTCGCAGCTGGCAAAACTTGATTGGCCCAAGACGAGGTCTGGAAGTGTGCCAGACGCTGTCGGTATGGTGTTCCAGATTAATACCCGGTTGTTATCACCATCAGCAACCAGCAGGCGACCGTCGACAGCCATAACGGCTTCCGGATTGTTCATGCGGCTGGCCGAACAGGTGTCTTCTTCACTGCTCAAGGTGAAATCGGGGTACCCAAGTACAATACCAAAATTGAGCTGATCGGACGTCGGTATGCTGTCGAAGATATACACAGCGCCATCATCATAGTCTGCGACAAACAGTCTGTTTTTATAAACAAAAGGCGTCTGGGGTCCATCTAAAGCTCTTTGTTCCGGCTCCAGCGTTTCCGAGTTAATAAAATCGATTGCCGTAATCACGTGATCCGGCTCTGCGTCTCGCTCTTCAGGTAAATCATCAAAGAAATACAGAGCTTCGGCACTGTAATCGGCTAACCAGATACCATTTTCGTCCATAAATGCATTGCCGTAGTAAGCACGGTCGGCATCGACGAGTTCACCAAAGACGGTAGATACTTGTTGGTCCATCTCCAGGGTCAGGTTGACCCGAATCGTAATGGGTTCGCTGATCAGGGTATTGCCAGCTTTATCGGCCACTTCAAGTGTGATGCTGCTGTCACCGCCCGCCCAGCGAGGAGACGGAGAAATAACGACTTCCGTTTCATTGGCATTCCACTCGGTGGTGAAGTTGGTGATGGCGTCCCCGTCCTGACTCAGTTTAAAGGAGTCAATCGCGATTGCTTCGGAGAAGCTCACCGTAACCGATTCCTTGGCGAGCAACACGGTTCCTTCAACCGGCACCGACACCAGGCTGGGTGGGGTGGTGTCTGTTTCCTGAGGATTTGGCGTTTTGTTGTCCGGATTACACGCGGAAATCGCCAATGCGGCAGCGAGTGTTAATGTGCTTTTGTTCAGAGTGACCATGTGGTGTTCTTTTCCTTGTTCGGTTGAATTGTCGTTTCGTGCGCTATTGTCTTAACCTCGGTTTTTCATCGTGAGAGGTCGGCACAGGCTATCTAAGTTGGTAACGTTTGAAACATCGGTTTGGATGCAGCGCGAGATATTTTCTTCAACTTTGTCCGCTCTCGACTCACTGAGAAAGGGTGATACACTTTGGCACGACTAAAAAAATGAAGTAGGAAACCCGAAACTTGAAAACCCCATTAATCACCCGTCGTGGTATGGACGATTTGAAAAAAGAACTGGACGATCTGTGGCGGAAGGAACGACCGGACGTGACCAAGAAAGTTCAGTGGGCGGCCAGTCTGGGTGATCGAAGTGAAAACGCCGACTATCAATACAACAAGAAACGCTTACGCGAGATTGATCGTCGGGTGCGCTATCTGCGCAAATGTGTGGAAACGCTGAAGGTTGTGGATTACCACGAAGATCAGGAAGGCAAAGTATTTTTTGGCGCCTGGGTTGAGGTGGAAAGTGAGCAGGGAGACACGTTGAAATTCCGCATTGTTGGTTACGATGAAATATTCAACCGTAAAGATTACATTTCTATCGACTCACCTATGGCGCGCGCACTGTTAAAAAAAGAAGTCGGAGACGAGGCCGAAGTTCGCACTCAGGTCGAAACCAAGTTCTGGTATATCAATTCCATCGAATACGAAAAATAATGCCACTTCCTGAAAAAGGGGCCCGTTTACTTGTTTTTCTGTGCGGCCTTACCAATCTTTTGTCTCTTTTCCCGTAACAACGCTCGTACCACAAAACGATTCGGGTTCAATGCCTGTACCAGGGACACCTGTACGGGCAATGGCTCACCATGAATCATCGCTGCCAAAAGCTTAGCGCTCAGGTGCGATGAGCACAGACCTTTCGAGCCATGCGCTAGATTAACCCATAACCCCGGCAAATGTTTTGCCGCCGGTTCTTTGTGGGCAAGGTTGCGTTGCAGGGGGATACGAAACTGTTCAGCCAGTTCGCTTGCCGGTGAGACCGGTCCTAACAATGGCAAATAATCGGGTGCGTTACAGCGCACCGCAGCGCGCCCTGAGACGACGACTTCATCGTCGTTGAGTAAACCCGGAATACGCTGTCGCAGATTGCGGATGTTCTCCAGATGGTCAGCCTCGGTGACAGTGATGTCTGTCGACTTCATCCGGAAGGTGCTACCGACGGTTAATGTTTCGTTGTGTACCGGCATGACATAGCGGTCAGTGCAGATAACCGCCTTAAGTTGGTGATGCTGCCCGTTTGCTGACAGTTGCGTGATCTGGCCTGCGATCGTATTCAGGGGCAGATGAGCGGTGTCATTAAAGTGCAGGGCATCAAAGGCGGTGCACAGAACCACCTGGTCAAACAACCACTCGCGTTGATCTGAACTGCGCAAATACCAGCCAGACTCCTGCTGACTTAACGAGATGATCTGGGTAGAAAATTCGCAGGTTACCTTGTGCGATTGTGTCAGGTAGTGAACCCATTGCGCGGGAGAGACCCAGCCACCTTGAGGAAACCACATTCCTGCATCTTGAACGGTGACGCCCGTTAAAGCGCTGAGTTCTGCAGCGGATTTAATCGTTGCAAGTTCGGCGGGAATATAGCTGGATTCGGCGTGCTTTTGTAACCGATCAACCTCCGTTTGATTGTGAACCAGCTGTACGAGACCCGTGGTGCCGTGTGCAACCTCGTCGGGCAAAGCGGACAACTGTCGTTGTGCAACGATTAGTGCTTGGGCATAAAATTGTGTGGCCACGGTGTAGTGCGCCGACAGTTTGGCGTACACCGCGCCCTGGCTGTTCCCGGAACCGCCCTGAGCGGCTTTCGGGTGTTGATCAAACAGCGTGACCTCATAACCACGCTTCTTTAACTCAATCGCGCTGGTCACACCGGCCAGGCCAGCACCGATGACCGCAATTCTTTTTCGTCGGTTTGGTTTGGCGACGGGTAACTCGGAGCTGGGCCAGTGTGAATAGGGGATCGGTCCGCAAAGCCCCCTGTACTCGCCCTTCAGCATGTCGCGTTTTTTACCGAAGCCTTTGACTTTCGTCAGCGCAAAGCCAGCGCCGCTAAGACCATCGCGTACCAGACGTGCCGCAGTAAAGGTGGCGACGGTGGTTTTCGTGTGACTCAGTCGCTGCATCTGCTGAAACAGTGCCGGTTGCCACATGTCTGGATTTTTACTGGGGGCAAAGCCGTCCAGAAACCAAGCATCCACGGAAGCACTGAGTTCTGCAAAGGCGTTGGCGGCGTCGTCAAACATGAGCAGCAAATTGACGCGATTAAATTCCAGCAGGTGAAAACCGCTCAACGCAGGTGGGTAAGCGGCTTGCAAGGCTTGCGTTTGTTCCGCGAATGCAGGCCACTGTTGATAGATGCGGACAAGGTCTTCCCGCCGCAGTGGGTACTTCTCACAACTGACAAAGGTTAGCCGTGCCGACGTCGGCGCGTGTTGCAGAAACTGTTGCCAGGCGACGAGAAAGTTAAGCCCGGTACCAAAACCTGTTTCGGCTATGGTGAAATGTGCCTCGTCTTCCAGAGCCGCGAATCGTTCAGGCAGGTGGTTTTGTTCAATAAAGACATAATGTGTTTCCGCAGCCCCCTGGCCCTTGGAAAAATAAATGTCATCGAAACGGACCGACGTCGGCGTGCCATCGTCGGTAAAGGCAAGATCAGCGTATTCCATCAGTGTTGTGTCGGCAGCGCCAGAACTTGATTCAGCCATTGTTCGAAATAGCTTTTGGGTAAAACAACGTCGGCCAGCGTGAACTTGTGCAGGTCGTCCAGGGTGTATTGTGTTGCCAGGAACAATTCCCACTGAACAACAACGTCATCGGCTAATGCGATGGCGGCTGTGGGGGTCAGTGGCAGTTCAGAATCGGGGCTCATATCGTATTCGTCCACAAAGTGACTGCACCATTCGACAATCTGAAAATGGGAAAAACGGGACATTGAACCCAGCAGCCCCTGGCTCAGTAAATCCGCCAGGTTCCGCAACGTATAGGGTTTTTCAATGGGAGTATCCAACCACGCCATAGCGGTCAATCCAAAAAAGTGTCATTGGCAAAAAGTGTATCACGAAAGGACATCAGTTCGTCTGCTGTCCGTAAAACATAAAAAAGCCGGATGAATATCCGGCTTGAGAGAATCATGATGTTGCTTATTGCCAGCCGTCTTTGCGCTTGCGGCCAGTCAGCCGGGGCAGGACAACCCCTAGGATAATACCGATGATGATCAAAATACCGCCAACGTAGAGCATCTGTGTATCGTTGTATTCCTTTAACGAACTGTTCTCCGCTTTCAACACATCCAGCTCGTTTTTAACGCGAGCATTTTCTTCGGCAAGGTCCTGGTATTCGGCATCCAGGTTGATTGCGTCGCCACTGATGGCTTTAATGCGGTTGAGCTCCTTGCTTAACTCCGCATTATTAGTGCGTAAGGTTTCCAACTCGCCATTAACATCCCCCTTGTCCGCAAGCAGCGCCGTATATTTCGCTTCCAGCGTGTCGTATTGCTGTTGCAGTTGTTGTTTCTCGGCGGCCATGTTTTCTGCTTGAATGCGACCGGTGGGTTCGTCAAAGGTGTAACGTTTCGGAATCCAGCCTTCCAGACCATCTTCAGTGCGTACGCGGATGAAGTCGCTGTCTTCCAGCTCTTCAAGAACTTCCATACGAGTGCCTGACGTGATGGTTTTTAAGCTTCGGTATTCAGAGCCTGGTCCGGTTCGTACGTTGACCCATAGAACGTCACTTAACCAAAGTGTTTCGGCATAGGCAGTGAAGGGAACAGCTGAAAAAAGCGTTAATGCAAGCAGCAGTTTAAAAACGCGTGGCAGAGGCATGATAATTTCCTGTTGTGTCTTTTAATGTTCTGGTGACTGATTTTTGAAATAGATTATGAGGTCATTTTATTAAGAAGGCAGTACTTTTTTAAAGGGTTTCACCACGACCTTCGCGTAAACACCGCCGCTGACATAAGGGTCGGCATCTGCCCAGGCTTGTGCCGAGGCCAGATCATTGAACTCCGCGACTACCAGTGAACCGGAAAATCCGGCTTTTCCGGGGTCTTCGCTGTCGATCATCGGGTGGGGTCCGGCCAGCAATAAACGACCTTCATTTTGCAGTTGCTGCAGCCGCTCCAGATGCGCCGGGCGCGCAGCGAGTCGATTTTCAAGGCTATTTGGCTGATCTTCTGAGATAATGGCGTACCACATAGCGTTAATCCATAGTTATCTGATTGAAAGTAGGTGGGTAAGTTACAAGGCGGAGGCTGTATTTTGCAACCGCCTTCCTGCAAATATGTTAACTGTTTCGACACAAATGTCCCGTGTGCACTGGGCTAACCCTCAGGTGAAAAGCATGTACTGGCATTCATTTGAACGGGTTTGGTATTAATGACCCGGCATGAGACAACCAGAGATTTACTTTTTTATGATTCTGAATCGACAACATTCCTGGGAGCTGCATTGTCACAGCCAGTACTCCGATGGGCAGCTCAGCTGCGCCGATCTGCTCAGTCACGCCGCAGAACGGGGGGTGACCGACCTGGCGTTGACCGACCACGATACGGCCGCCGGTTACCGGGACGCGCTTGCCCTGGGGTGGGTACCCGCGGGGATGAACCTGTACCCGGCGACTGAGTTGTCCTGTGTGTGGCTGGGGCGCACCATCCATGTCGTCGGGCTGGGTATGGATGTACATACCAAGGCTTGGTTGGCTGTCGAACAGGATTATATCGAACGGCGGTTAACGCGTTTTCAGCGCATTTGTCATCTGTTGGAAAAAGCGGGTTTTACGCTGGATGTCGCCCGAATCGAAGCCTTGGCTGGCCCTGCAACCCCGGCGCGGCCGCATATTGCTCAGTATCTGGTGGAATCTGAACAGGTTAAGACCACAGGCCACGCCTACAAGCGCTGGCTCGGCCAGGGCAAGCCCGGCGATGTGAAGCAACAGTGGCCGGAGTTGGCCGAAGCGGTAAAAACCATCACCGCCCATGGCGGCATGGCTGTGTTGGCGCACCCACATCGGTATTCACTGACCTGGACGAAATGCCGCGAGCTACTGGACGATTTTAATGAAGCCGGTGGTGTTGGGGTGGAAGTGGCCTGTGTGGGCATGCACCCGGAAAAACGAAAATTTCTGACCAATCAAGCTCAACAGCGCCACATGTGGGTCAGTGGCGGCAGTGATTTTCATAGCCCAAAAACCAGCTGGTTGAAGCTGGGAGCCTTCCCCGATTGGCCTAGAGATGTGCCTTTGGCGAAAGATTGGTTGCGGCAGCGAATGAATTCCATTTCTGTTTCTACCACGAGTGAGTAATTGGCTGGAATCGGGTAAAAAGTCAGGGTAAAGTAGCGGTCAAATTTCCTTGGCGGGAGCCAATATGAGCCAATTCTTTGTGATACACCCTGAAAACCCGCAAGCGCGGTTGATTAATCAGGCCGTTGACATCGTCCGCAACGGTGGCGTTATTGCGTATCCGACGGATTCTGCCTATGCGCTGGGCTGCCTGATGGGGAATAAGAATGGTATTGATACCATTCGTCGCATTCGCCAAATCGACGATAAACATAATTTAACGCTGGTCTGTCGTGACTTGGCTGATCTCGCCATGTTTGCCAAAGTGGATAATGTCGCTTATCGACTGATCAAAAATAATACCCCTGGGCCGTACACCTTTATTCTGCAGGCTACCCGGGAAGTTCCCCGTAAATTACTGCACCCTAAGCGACGTACCATTGGTTTACGTGTGCTTGGTAATAAGATCGCTTCAGCTCTGCTCGACGCCTTGGGTGAACCAATGCTCAGCACCACACTGATATTGCCCAACGAAGAACAGCCATTGGGCGACCCCTATGAGATTCGTGAAACGCTGGAACACGAGCTGGATCTGGTGATTGACGGTGGTTTCTGCGGTTACGA
This sequence comes from Reinekea sp., assembly GCA_050293765.1. Taxonomy (GTDB): domain Bacteria; phylum Pseudomonadota; class Gammaproteobacteria; order Pseudomonadales; family Natronospirillaceae; genus Reinekea. The sequence goes on along the minus strand of JBNKNI010000010.1, from coordinate 102,920 downwards.
TGAATCCACGATCGTCAGTCTGCTAGAAGGCGTTCCAGAAGTGCTGCGCGAAGGCGCTGGTGATCCTGCTCCTTTCTTGTGACAACAGGTAACGCATGAATTCAGAATCGGATAAGCCATCAGACTTGCCACAGCAACCCAATGACAATACCGCAGAAACTGCGGTGTTGGAGGGAGCATCTAAAGAGACTATTGGGCAACCGGCACAGGTATTAACGGATGCCGAAGCCGCCAGCGAAGAACTGCCTGCCGCAGAATCTAGCGTTGGTGTAACGTCTGAAACGTCTGCAGAAGTGGATGAAAACTCCGACGCCGCTACGTCTGTGGAACCAGAAAGCTCAGACTCTGCTGTAGCCGCTCCGGTCCCGGAACCGCTGTTTCCCGCCGCGGAAGTCCCCGTACCCGAAAATCCGTTAACGCCTAAACAGCGTGCCCTCAAGTCATTACGTGAACGGGCGCGGGCAGAGCAGGCTGAAATGCCGTTCGCTGTGGTCGATGGCGAAGCCATGACGCAAATCCCGATTGATTTGTATATTCCACCGGATGCCTTGGAAGTTTTCCTGGATGCGTTTGAAGGTCCACTCGACTTATTGCTGTACCTCATTCGCAAACAAAATCTCGATATTCTCAACATCAACGTGTTTGAGATTACCCGTCAGTACATGGAATACATTGAACTGATGCAAGGTATGCAACTTGAGCTCGCGGCCGAATATCTGGTGATGGCCTCCATGCTGGCGGAAATTAAAAGCCGCATGCTACTGCCGCGCAGTCGCGAAGAAGGTGAGGTCGAGGAGGAAGATCCTCGGGCTGAACTGATTCGTCGTTTGCAGGAATATGAGCAGTTCAAAGAAGCCGCGGAAAATATGGATAGCATGCCACGCGTGGGACGCGAGATCTTTCTGGCCGATGAATTGCGTCCGGACTACGAGCGACCCAAGTTGCATCCGGACGTGGATATGCGTGAAATTTTGTTGGCGTTTAAAGAAGTGATGAGTCGCGCCGAAATGTTTGAAGGCCATGAAGTGCAGCGGGAAAGCCTGTCTACCCGGCAACGCATGGGTGAAGTGTTGGATCGTCTGCAGGGTAAGGCGTTTGTACCCTTTATTACCCTGTTTGACCCGTCAGAAGGACGCATGGGTGTGCTGGTTACCTTCCTGGCCATTCTCGAATTGTCTAAAGAATCTCTCATTGATTTGGTGCAGAACGATGTGTTTGCCCCCATTCACGTGAAAGCGAAATCGGAATAAGTATGTCGGACCAGAAATCAGAAAACGAAACTCTTCAGCCCGGCGAATTACCGCCGCACAATGAATCAGACAACGTCGACACATCGGATGTGGCTGCCGCTGATGCACCTGCCGAGGACGACATTGAAAACCCCGTGTTGGACGCCGACGAAGGTCTTTACGATCAAGAGGAACTGCAAGCCTCAGACGCGCTGGATTCAGATCAAAAGACGGACGATGCGGAGGTAGCGGATGGTTTGCTCGACAGCGCCGACCCAGCTGCGCACGACGAGGTGGATCTGGGAGACAGCGAACCGGATGAAGACCCGGAGGATGTTGAAAAAGGTGACCCATACGGTGGGCATCAACATGAAGTTCTCACCCGGATTCTGGAATCGGCACTGTTTGCTTCCGGTGCAACTTTGTCTGTCAGCCATTTGCGGGACATTTTTGAACCGCATGAACGACCCCATGGCCGGATTGTCCGTCAGATTATGGCGGAACTGATCGCCTCTTATGAGAATAAAGGGGTGCATCTGGTCGAAGTGGCCAGTGGCTACCGGTTCCAAACCGACCCAAGCACAGCACAATGGATATCCCGCCTGTGGGAAGAAAAGCCGCAGCGGTATTCGCGCGCGCTGATGGAAACCATTGCGCTCATCGCCTATCGTCAACCCATTACCCGCGGTGAAATTGAAGATGTGCGGGGCGTTGCGGTCAGCTCAAACATCATCCGTACCTTGTTGGAGCGCGAATGGGTGCGCGTTGTGGGGCATCGTGATGTACCGGGGCGACCGGCCATGTACGCCACCACAAGGCAGTTTCTTGACTACTTCAGTTTGAAATCGCTCGATCAGTTGCCGAGCCTCAGCGAAATCCGTGACATGGATGAACTGAATCCGCAAATGAATCTCGACAGTGGTGAGGCGGGTGAAGGAACCGAAGGGAAAGACGATTCTCAGTCTGAAATTACCTTTGATGCCATCGCCAATCGTTTTGCACTGCATGTGGAAGGCAAAACCGGCAGCGAATTTATCGACGAACAGCTTGATGATGAATTGGCGGCCATGGACGATGTGAACACTCGCTTTGAATCGGCGTTGGAACAGCAACGGGCTGAACATGAACACCCGGCACTTGATCTGGATGACGATGAAGAGGGTGATGAAGCCGCTCAGACAATTGAGCCGGAGGCTGCCTCCGAATGGAATCCGGCAGAGAGAGATGAGCCGGAAAGTTCAGAACCAGAAGATGTGATAGAAACCTCGGACGACGACTCATCGCAACCGAAGTCGTTGGCCGAAATAGCAAAGAACAACCCATCAGCTGAATTATCGGAAGAAGAACAGTGGAAGATAATTCAGGAAAAATTAGCGGAACAACAAGCGCTGCTGGACAATCGTGAGAATGACTCGCCGCGCGAGGAAGATGACAATGAGTGAAGAACGCATACAGAAAGTACTGGCCAAAGCAGGTCTGGGATCGCGTCGCGAAATGGAGCGCGCGATTGAAGAAGGTCGGGTAATCGTCAATGGGGAAAAAGCGACCCTGGGCGACAAGGTGACAGCCAGCGATGATCTGCGTTTAGACGGCAAACCTGTGAAAGTTGAGAACGAAAAAGTTCGTCGGGTATTGGTGTACAACAAACCGGAAGGTGAAATCTGTACCCGGAAAGACCCGGAAGGGCGTCACACCGTTTTTGATCGATTACCAAAACTGCCCGGTGAACGTTGGGTGGCCATCGGCCGTCTGGATATCAATACCTCTGGGCTGTTGTTGTTTACGAACGACGGGGAAATGGCCAACCGGCTCATGCATCCGTCTCGTCAGATTGAGCGTGAATACGCCGTTCGGGTGTTAGGGGAAGTCACTCAAGACAACATCGACGCCATGTGCGCCGGTGTTGAACTGGAAGACGGACCTGCGCGGTTTACCGATGTGCAGTTTTTCAACGGTAAGGGTTCTAATCAGTGGTTCCATGTCGTGATAATGGAAGGGCGCAATCGTGAAGTCCGTCGTTTGTGGGAAAGCCAGGGTTTGCAGGTATCCCGTCTGAAGCGAGTGCGCTATGGCTCCGTCTTTCTGGAGTCGACTGTCCGCGCCGGTACCTGGCAGGAATTGCCGAAAAAAGAAATCGACCGTTTGGCGGCCTCGGTTGAACTTCCTTCAGCACCCTGGAAGTCAATCATTAAACACAAGCGCGATCCGATGAAACGAAAAATGGAAAAACAACGCACCCGCCGTTCTGTTGAAAACAAAGGTCGGGCTTAACGCACCATGACTCAACATGTTGATGTCGTGGTGATCGGGGCCGGCGCTGCCGGTCTTTTTTGTGGTATCGAATCCGCTAAGCGCGGCCGCTCGGTTCTGGTGATCGACCATGCCAATAAGGCGGGTAAAAAAATCCTGATGTCTGGCGGCGGGCGCTGTAACTTCACCAATATGGATGTAACCCCTGCCCATTTTCTGAGTCAGAACCCGCATTTTGTGCGCAGTGCATTAAGCCGATATACCCAATGGGACTTTATTGGTTTGGTGGCTTCACACGGAATCGACTACCACGAAAAAGAACTCGGCCAGTTGTTCTGCGACCACAGTGCGAAAGACATTCAGCAGATGTTGCTGACTGAATTAGCGCAGGCCGGTGGCCAGTTGATGCTGGATACACACATTCAAGCCATTGCTTACGAACATCAAAAGTATCTGTTGCAAACCAGTGCCGGGCTCGTGACGAGCGGGTCTCTCGTGGTCGCGACCGGTGGTTTGTCCATTCCGACAATGGGCGCAAGCGACTTTGGTTTTAAAATTGCGCAGCAGTTTGGGCATTCGGTATTGCACTATCGGGCGTCGCTGGTGCCCTTTACCTGGAATAATGCCGACAAATCAACCTGGTCCGCATTGTCGGGTTTATCCGTGGATGTGCAAGTGAGTGCCCTGAATGGTGAGACTTTCGGGTTACCGCTGCTCATTACGCACCGTGGTCTCAGTGGGCCAGCCATGTTACAGATTTCCAATTATTGGCAACCCGGTGAGCACCTAATTGTCAATTGGTTGCCCGCACTCGATGTGGCGGAAAAAGTTGCCGAAGATCGGCATCATTCGGGTAAAAAACAGTTAAAAACCTGGTTGGGGCAGTATTTGCCCGCTCGTCTGGCGGAACACTTTTGCCAATGGTTTGCGTTAAATAAAACTCTGGCTGAATTGTCGAAGCGTGATGTCACAATACTGTCTGAGGCTTTGAATCGCTGGACCTTTAAGCCTGGTGGCACGGAAGGATACCGGACGGCGGAAGTCACCCTGGGCGGCGTCGATACTCAGCACATTTCGTCCAAAACGATGATGAGTCAGTTGCAGCCGCAGTTGTTTTTTGTGGGTGAAGTGCTGGATGTGACAGGTTGGTTAGGGGGTTACAACTTCCAGTGGGCTTGGTCGAGTGGTTGGGCTGCCGGGCAAGTCTGTTAACGGGAGCATGTGCATGATGGTTGAAGACCAGATTATTGAACTGGAAGTGCAATGGCCGGAAGCTTTGCAGTTATCTCAGGATCAGCGCCGACGTGTTTGGATTTGGTTGCCGCCAGATTATCACACCTCGCAACATGTCTACTCGGTTTTGTTCATGCATGACGGACAAAACGTGTTCCGGGACCAAGACGCTACCTACGGCACCTGTTGGCAGATGATTCAAACGCAGCTGCAGTTGAGCGAGCCGATGATCGTGGTGGCCATAGAAGGCCAAAACGATGCCGCAAAACGTTTTACTGAGTTCAGCCCTTGGCCTTGCCCAAGATTGAGCTATTGGAAAGGGCAACCCGGTTTGGAAGCCGGTGGCTTGGCCGATCTGTATCTGGAATTTCTCGTCAACGCTATTCGGCCACAGGTGCATCGCTCGTTCCGTTGCCACACAAGTGCGCAGCATAATTATTTGGGTGGCAGTTCGATGGGTGGTTTCGTCTCTTTGTATGCGGCGACTCGATATGAGCAGGTGTTTTCCAAATACATGGCGATGTCTACCGCGACCTGGTTTGCACATGATGAGTTGCTGGGCGCGCTAACTGCCCACAAGTTCTCGCCTTCCACGTCGATATACGTCGATGTTGGCACGCAAGAAACCAGCAATGAACTGTTAAGTGAGTTTCCGCAGGTGTACCTGCAAGGCAATATCGCGCTGTTTGAAGTGCTTCAAGCCTCGTTAGCTCCAAGTTACTGTTTCTCTCGTATCGCGGATGGCGCTGCGCACAACGAGGCAGCCTGGGCACTGCGCTTACGGCCAGCCTTACAGTGGTTGAGTGAAAAATAAACAATAAAATGTGAACTTCGTCACATAGGTAGCGGGAATTTCACGCCGATGAGCTGACTTTAATGGCGCTATCGGTAGAATGCTGACCCATAGTGTCACTGCTGATGGAATGTAGTAGTGAGTCGACATTATCGACAATAAAAAAGGAAGTTCTATGCTGCGCTCGTTTTCGATCAGAATTTTTGTGCTGGTACTGACCATATTGGCAGTCGCAAACGTCGGTTTTCTTGCGGTTTGGCAATTGTCGCAAAACCTGGCGATGGCCAGTTTGACCGCCGTTTTTATTGGCAGTCATCTCGGGTTGTTTTGTCTGCTGACCAAAGTCTGGCTCATCGACAAGTTTCCTGCCTATAAAGCTTTTCTTGAAAAAATTCCCGGCGTTGATTTCGGCGTGCCAGTTCCAGATACCATTCGCAAACAGGTAGTGGTCCCCAGAAATGATAAAGTGAAGCGATCCGTTGTTGCTGAGGAGGAGCCGACATGGATGGCGGATAATACGGTCAAAACCGAACCATTTACATTGGGAACGCTCGCCTTTGAACCACCAGAACCGTTGGGCAAATCGGCTGCAGCGCAAACCAAACCAGAGGTGAAGCGGCCCGCAAACGACGAAAGACAGTTCATTCAAGGTGCCAACATCGGTTCGGTGCCAACCCTGGATAGGGTGGTGAAGTCTCAAACGCCACCGAGTGTGGAAAATGCGTTTCGTAAATCAAAATCCGTGGAACGTCAGCACCGGAAAAATGAGTTGCTGGATCGGTTTCATTTTATTTGTCGCATATTGAAACAAACCAATCAGGAAGTGGCGGTCTGGACAGAAGGTGAATTGGCAACGCTGGCCAACACCATGTTAACGCCTCAGTCCGAAGACAAGGACATGATAGCCATTTTGCTGCCACAGCGGGTCGTTCGGGTAAATTGTCAGCGTACCTTTGAATTTGAGCATCATGCTCAGGTGCTGCACAACATCTTGTTGGCAACAGGCGAATCACTGGGTGTGACCTTTGTGAATTCATCGAAAGATGAAATTACCGGTCAGTGCGTGGTTAACTTTGAATATCAAGGTAAACCGGTAACATGGCGATTCAGTGAAAAGGGCAATCGCCTGTCGGATAAATTCTTGAAAAGCACGCTGCTGTGGGTGGCCAAAAGGGCTCAAGGTAAGTTCTTAGCTTTGGACAGTGGCGATTATCAAAAGTCGTTTGTGTTCATACCGCAACAGATTACCAACGCGCTTGTTGAGGAAAGAATCTCCGCGTGACAAGTGACCAAGTCACTTTTGCCATTCGCTTTTAAGCAGGCTGTAAATTTCAAGATCGTGGTATTCACCGTATTGATACCCTGCCTGGCGCGCGCACCCTTCATGGGTAAAGCCAAGACGTTCTGCAACGGCGCGGCTGGGGCGGTTTCCGGTTGCCGCTCTGATAACCTGTCGGTTCAAACCATATTCCTGGAAACCCAAGGCAATAAGCGTTCTAACAGCTTCGGTCATGAAGCCACGTCCGGTTGCGTCTTCACTCATCCAATAACCGATTTCGGCGTCATGATTGGCGTGATTGATTGAGTTGTAGCCAACTGTGCCGATCAAATCCTCCTGAAAAAAGATTAGCGTATTTAAGGCGCTCTGCGAAGCGAAGCTGGACTGACAGCCGCGCAGGAAGTGTTCAGAATCGTCAACCTGAGTGTTGTGGTCCAGCCACGGCAGCCACTGTCGCAGGTAAGTTCGATTGCGGTCGACCAGTTGAAAAAGGGCGTCTGCGTGTTGCACATTTGCCAATACCAGGCTGAGGCCCGGTACCGCTGTGTCTGTTTTAAACATGGGGTCTCCAGCGCAAAGCTTTAGGATAAAGGCACCCGCAGTAAAGGGCGGGTGCCAATGACCTGGTGTCCTGAGTCAGAAGTTCGCTTGAATGGCCCGCCCGAAGGGTGCGAATGGAAAACACTATTACGGCGTTGCTCTTCTTGAAAAGATCTCGATTCTCTCTACGAAGAGCACCTTGTACTAATGCTTCCCGTTTGCTCTGAACAGATACGAACTTCCGACTCTGGATACTAGTTATGGCTGTGTAATTCTGAGTTCAGTTCGACAGCCGATTTATTGGTCAGGCATTCGATGCGGCCGGTTTGAGCATTGCGCCAGAACAGCAGGTCGGATTTGCCCGCCAGATCTCTGGCCTTAACAGTCTCGATAGCCTGCTTATTGTTGTCCAGTAACGTGACTTTGGTACCTGCCGTAATATACAAGCCTGCCTCGATAGTGCACCGATCGCCTAACGGAATTCCGGTGCCGGCATTGGCGCCCAGTAAGCAGTTTTCACCCAACGAAACGACTTCTTTGCCGCCGCCTGAGAGCGTGCCCATGATAGAAGCTCCGCCACCAATGTCCGATCCATTGCCGACGAAAACTCCGGCGGAAATGCGGCCTTCAACCATCGATACCGCTTCGGTACCGGCATTAAAATTGACGAAGCCTTCATGCATGACGGTAGTGCCTTCACCCAAATGTGCGCCCAATCGGACACGGGCGGTATCGCCAATGCGGATGCCGCTGGGTACCACATAGTCGGCCATTTTCGGAAACTTATCGATGCAGTTAACTTCCAGCACACGGCCACTTAAGCGTGCTTGAATTTGACGTTCCGGTAACTCAGGCAGGTCGATTGGCCCTTCATTGGTCCAGGCAATGTTGTGCAATATGCCAAAGATCCCATCCAATACGACCTGTTGAGGTTTAACCAGGCGGTGCGACAGTAACTGCAATTTTAGATAGCCTTCCGCTACGGAAGCGGGAGCGCTGTCTGTTTCCAGCATGGTTAGGATCAAGGTTTGATCACTGTCTTTAGCGGCTTCCAGCAATTTCACATTTAACTGCAATCCGGCTGTGTTAAAGACGGTTTGCACGGCTGAGTATTGTTCTTTCTCCAGCACATGAACGGCATTGCCAGCGTCATGTTTAACCACGGCTTTAATATCGCTGATCAGCGTGGCGTCAACGTTGACAACCGGTTGTGGATACCAGGCTTCAATAATTTTTTCGTCGCGGTTGCGAGTCGCTGTGCCGAGTGCTAGGGCAAAAAAAGACATGTTGTTCTCCATTAAATAAACTGCTCAAACTGTGCTTCATCGTACCCGACCCAAAGTTGTCCGTCGTTTTCGACGATGGGTCGTTTAATGATGGAAGGTTGTTCTTGAATTAGCGCGATGGCCCGTGTCTGGTCCATTTCGGTTTTTGTCTGTTCATCAAGTTTACGCCAGGTGGTGCCGCGTTTATTGATGATGGTTTCCCAGTGATGGGCATCTAAAAAGGTCGATGCCAGCTCGGCCGTTGGCGGCTCTTTTTTATAATCAATGAAGGTGTACGGCAGCTGATGCGCATCAAACCATTTCAGGGTTTTCTTGATGGTGTCACAGTTTTTAATGCCATAAATCTTAATCATGCTGTTACCTTACAATATTGCTTTCAAGCGCATTGCTGCTTCGACACATTCATCCAGGGTGGCGACCAGCGCAATACGCACATGTCCGTAACCGGGGTTGATGCCATTGTTCATTCGCGACAGATATTGTCCGGGAAGCACGCGAATATTCGCTTTTTCCAGCCAGTCTAATGCGGTTTGTTCATCGTCCGTTTCCAGGTTTGGCCACAAATAAAAACTGGCTGGTGGTATGGAAACTGGCAGTACTGACTGCAGTTCGCCTACCACTGCCTGGTATTTTTCATTGTAGAGTCGACGGTTTTCGATAACGTGCGTTTCGTCGTTCCAGGCAGCAATGGAAACTTGCTGATGCGGAAACGGCATGGCGCAACCATGGTAGGTTCGATACTGCAAAAATTGCGCGAGCCGATGCTCATCACCAGCCACAAAACCGCTGCGCAGCCCCGGCAAATTGGAGCGTTTGCTCAGGCTGTGAAACACCAAACATTGATCATAATGACCATCGAGACGGTCACAGGCTTGTAACAGGCCCGCAGGTGGATTTGACTCGTCTCGATAGAGTTCGCTGTAACACTCATCGCTGATCAGCAGAAAGCCATATTGACGGGCTTTTTTGACTAAAAACGTTAGGGTGTCCAGTGGCAATGTTGTGCCACTTGGGTTGCCTGGCGTGCAGATAAACAGAATCTGACACTGCTGCCATTGTTCATCTGTTATTGCCTGGTAGTCAGGCTGATAGGCCTGCTCAGGCAGACAGTTCAAAAATTTAACTTCACCGCCGGCCAGCAGAGTTGCACCTTCATATATCTGGTAAAACGGATTCGGCATCCAGACCTGTCGAGCAGGCAAGGTTGGGTCATAAAGCGCTTGCACGACAGAAAACAACGCTTCGCGCGTACCGGTGACGGGCAAGGTGTGCTTGTCGTCTGAAAATTTGTCTGGGTGTTGAGACAAAAAACGACGTCGTACCCATTGCCCGATGGCTTGTTTTAACTCTGGCATGCCCGCTGTTGCCGGGTACTTTGAATAGCCATCGAGGTTGGATAAAAGAACGTCTTTCAGGAAGTCTGGTGCTTCGTGTTTGGGTTCACCAATGGACCAGGCAATAGGCGACAGGTCCGCAATGTTGGCATTGGCAGTCAGACGCTTCAGTTTTTCGAATGGGTAGGGTTGCAGCGTCGATAGAAAAGGGTTCATCGTTCCATGGCCTCAGAAATAGTTTCTTTGAGTTCGCGTTGCAGGCGTTCAACATCATCAGACTTCATCAACGGCAAGTTACTTTCATCGACCACAAAGAAGACGTCTTCTACGTGTTCGCCAAGTGTTGAAATCCGTGCGTTCAGTAAATTCAGTTTCAATCTGCGGAAACAACGACCGATGTCCGCCAGCAAGCCGGGCCGGTCTGAGGCTACCACTTCGACCACAGTGCGGTGGTTTACCATGTCGTTACTGACGGTGATTTCCGCGGGAATCTGAAAATGTTTCTGCTGGCGACTGATGCGCCGTGTCGGCAGTGGCGCGTCGTGCGGATTTTGAATTTCCAACAACAGCTTATGCTGAATTTCAAACAACCGATCCGGATTGTCGCCAATGCTGGTGCCATCCTGTTCGAGAACAATGAAAGTATCCAAACTGAAATCAGACGCCGAAGAGGTCATGATTCGCGCATCCTGAATGTCGAGATTCAAGCCATCCAAGGTGGCGGCAATATCTGCAAACAGATGCGGCCGGTCGGGAGCGTAAATAAAAATCTGCGTACCCCCGGCGTAATTTCGATCATCCGTTTCTTTGATCAGGACCAGAGGTACATTCAGTCCATGGTTCGCAATAGCACGGGCATGCCAGGCAATATTTTCCGGAGATTCACGCAGAAAATAATCGTCTCCCGGGTTGTCCCATAAACGGATAACTTCATCGCGCTGAAAGCCATCGGCAAGCAGAAGAGACATGGCGGCCTGTTGCGATTCGAGAATACGCTCTTCTTTGTTGATCGGGTTTTCCAAGCCGCGACGTAACGCACGTTTGGTTTCGTGGTACAGCCGCTCCATCAGCGATGCGCGCCAACTGTTCCAAAGATTGGGGTTAGTCGCATAAATATCAGCCACCGTCAGTACGTATAAATAGTTCAGACGATGAGAGTCGCCGACTAATTGCGCAAATCGATTGATGACGGCTGGGTCTGAAATGTCCTGACGTTGCGCTGTCATGGACATCAACAGGTGGTGTCGAACCAACCAGGTCACCATGTCTGTTTCCCACGTCGACAAACGATGACGTTCGGCGAAACGCTGAACTTCATAGGCGCCTTCTTGTGAATGGTCCGAATTTCGCCCTTTGCCAATGTCATGATACAACGCGGCAATATAAACCAATTCAATTTTGGGCAGGTCGTGAATAATCTTTGTTGCGATAGGGAAGCGTTTGGTGTTGCTGGCGTGTCGGAATGAGCGGAGGTTGCGGATCGTCAGTAAGGTGTGTGCATCGACGGTATAGACATGAAACAGATCGAACTGCATCTGACCGACGATTTTGCCAAACTCGGGCAGATACAATCCGAGAATGCCGTATTGGTTCATGCGCAGCAGTCCGTGATAAACCCCTTGGGGGCTGCGTAACAATTCCATGAAAAAGGTAATGTTGCGCAAATCTTGCCGGAAGGCGCCATCAATCAACTGACGGCTGGCAAAGAGTAGCCGCATGGTGCTGGCTCGAATGCCTTTCACGTTTTCAGTTTGGGCGCACAGCACAAAAATCTCGAGGAGTGCCGACGGCGTGCGGTTAAATACTTTGTCGCTCGTGACTTCAATATACCTGTTGCGCATCTGAAACCGGGCATTAATCTGCGTGACTTCATCGGTTTCGTCATCTTTCAGTATGGCTTCATCAAACAGCTGCAATAAAATGATGTTTAATGTGCGCAGTTTAAAAACCTGGCGGAAGTAATCCTGCATCAGGTGCTCGACGGCCAGCTGACCTTCTCGATCGCTGTAACCGAACATTTCGGCAACCTGTTCCTGCAGGTTGAACAATAAGCGGTCTTCTTCGCGATTGGTGATCATGTGTAGCGCATAACGAACGCGCCATAGAAAATCCTGGCCGTCTCGTAATGTCTGAAATTCGGCATCCGTCAAAAAATTTCTTTCAACCAGGTCGATGAGTTCAGAATCGCCGAAATGACGTTTAGCGACCCAGCCAATGTTCTGGATATCGCGCAAGGCTCCAGGTCCGCCTTTGACGTTAGGCTCCAGGTTATACTCAGTTTCATTGAACTTCTGGTAACGATTGGCCTGTTCGTTCATTTTAGCTTTGTAAAAATCACGGCTTGGCCAGATTTTGTCCGGACCGACATTGTCGCTGAGTTGTTGGCGCAGGTTGTCATCACCAACCAGCGTACGCGACTCCATCAGGTTGGTCGTGATGGTGACGTCTCCAGCAGCTTCTGTGACGCAGGCTTCGAGAGTTCTGACGCTGTGACCAACTTCCAGTTTGATGTCCCAGAGCAACGTCAGGAAAGACTGTAAAGACTCGACGTTGTCATTGATGCAGCCTTCGTCTGTAAACAGCAACAACAGGTCGATATCGGAGTGTGGCAGTAATTCTCCCCGGCCATAACCGCCGACGGCGATCAGGGCTATGGACTCAGGTCGTTTCCATTCAAAAAGCTGCCACACACAGTCCAGCAACTCATCCATCGCGTAGGCGCGGCCGAACACCAGATTGCGGATAGATTCACCCTGAATAAACCGCTGATCCAATGTTTCTCTGAGCTGCTTCAGTGCTTTCTTCAGCACGGGGATCGGGGCTTCTGATCTTAATTGCTGCGACAGCGTTTCTTTGTCGAACAGACTGCTATCTGAATAACGAGCAAGATCCAAGGTCTAATCCTTTCAAAATTATGAGCAACGTTTTGGGTGATGAGTTACGAATTAAATGACTCTTCTTTTCTGGCGGTCAGCACTTCAACGCCGGTCGCGGTAACCAGCAGAGTGTGTTCCCATTGCGCAGACGCTTTGCGATCTTTGGTAACCACCGTCCATTGATCGCCCAGAATTTTACACTGTGGTTTGCCCTGATTGATCATCGGCTCAATGGTAAAGGTCATCCCTTCCTGCAATGCCATGCCAACGCCGGGTTTGCCGTAGTGCAACACCTGGGGTTCTTCGTGGAACACGGCGCCGATACCGTGGCCACAGAATTCCCGCACCACCGAGTAATGGTTGGCCTCTGCATGTTTTTGAATGATATTCCCTATATCCCCCAGGGTTGTGCCGGGTTTGACGATATCGATAGCCTTGTACAGGCATTCTTGTGTGACTTTGCACAGACGATCTATGTGTGCGGGTACTTCGCCGACATAGTACATTTTGCTGGTGTCGCCGTGATAACCATCTTTGATGACGGTGACATCAATGTTCACGACATCTCCTTTTTTCAACACTTTGTCGTCACTGGGAATGCCGTGACAGATGACATGGTTGACCGACGTGCAGATTGATTTGGGAAAAGGGGGGGTGCCGTAATTCAACGGCGCTGGAATGCCTTTCTGTACCTCAACAATATAGTCATGGCAAATACGGTCCAATTCGCCCGTTGTGACACCAGGAACCACATGCGGTTCAATCATTTCCAATACTTCTGCGGCAAGACGACCAGCGACTCGCATTTTTTCGATTTCTTCAGCACTCTTGATGGTGACAGCCATAAAATGTCCAGGTTGTTGGCGAACTATCTGGCAATTCTAACGGTTTTGACAAATAGATACACCCCATCGAAATTACGGTTTTTACCACTTCCCGGTATGGTGGCGGCTTTCGTGGGCGGAATTCAGTTGCTGTTCGAGGTGGTTTTGCTTGCGTGGGAAGGTCTATTTTGGTATAAAGCGCGCCGCTCCGCGAGGAGTTAACTTAATTCTCACATATCCCGACACGTGATCCTGGGTGCCCGAAAGGGGTTGGATTATGGGGGGTGTGGAGGCCTAACCCGAATATTGAGAGGATATTATGGCAACTGTTTCAATGCGTGACCTGCTTAAAGCAGGCGTTCACTTTGGTCACCAAACTCGTTACTGGAACCCTAAAATGGGTAAGTACATCTTTGGTGCCCGTAATAAGATTCATATCATCAACTTGGAGCACACTGTACCTGCGATCAATGACGCGCTGTCATTCGTTGGTGCTTTAGCGGCTAAAAAGAACAAGTTGTTGTTTGTTGGTACTAAGCGTTCTGCCAGCAACATCATTCGTGAAGAAGCAACTCGCGCTGGCATGCCTTATGTGGCACACCGTTGGTTGGGTGGCATGTTGACGAACTACAAAACCATTCGTCAATCCATCAAGCGTTTACGCGAACTGACAACTCAGCAAGCTGACGGTACATTCGATCAGTTGACCAAGAAAGAGCGACTGATGGCGACTCGCGAGATCGAGAAGCTGGAAAAGTCTATCGGTGGTATCAAAGATATGGGCGGTCTGCCTGACGCGTTGTTCGTCATCGACGTTGATCACGAGCGCATCGCGATTCAGGAAGCCAATAAGCTGGGTATCCCTGTTATTGGTGTTGTCGATTCAAACTCTAACCCAGACGGCGTTGACTACGTCATTCCGGGTAATGACGACGCAATCCGTGCAATCGAAATCTATGCACAAGCGATGGCAGACGCGATTCTGGAAGCTAAGACTGCAGAAGTTGATGAGTTTGTTGAAGTTGCTGAAGCTCAAGAGCCGGCAGCTGAGTAATTTCCCTGACTCAAGCGTTAAAGGGGCCTAGAGCCCCTTTTGTAATTTGAGTCACTCAGGTTAACGACTGTTTTAGCGTAACTAATTAATTTATTGAGGACGAATATCATGGCAATTACTGCAAGCCTGGTGAAAGAACTTCGTGAGCGTACTGGTCTGGGTATGATGGAGTGCAAGAAAGCACTTGTCGAAACAGATGGTGATATCGAAGCGGCAATTGACAACCTGCGTAAAGCTTCTGGCTTGAAAGCAGCTAAAAAAGCAGGTCGTACAGCGGCTGAGGGTATTATCGTTACCCGTACTTCTGCAGATAACACACTGGTTATGTTGCTGGAAATCAACAGCGAAACTGACTTTGTGGCGCGTGATGACAATTTCCTGGGCTTTGCTAACAAAGTCGCTGATATTGCTTTTGAGAAGAAGCAAGCCGATGTTGCCACTCTGATGGCTGATGGTCTGGAAGCTGAGCGTGAAGCGCTGGTTCAGAAAATCGGTGAAAACATTTCTGTTCGTCGCATTGAGTTTGTTGGCGGTGAAGGCAAGACTGTTGAAGCCTATGTGCATGGTGGCCGTATTGCTGCTGCTGTTGAGCTGGTTGGCGGTACCGCCGAATTGGCGAAAGACATCGCTATGCACGTTGCCGCTATTAACCCTCAATTCGTAAGCCCAGCATCTATTCCAGCTGAAGTGCTTGAGCGTGAAAAAGAAGTTGTGCGCGCTCAGTCTGAAGGATCTGGTAAGCCTGCTGAAATCATCGAGAAGATGATGGTTGGTCGAATCAAGAAGTTCGAAGCTGAGATTTCTTTGCTCGAGCAGCCTTTCGTTAAAGACGCTGATATCAAAGTTGGTGCTTTAGCCAAGAAAGCGGGCGCAGAAGTGGTGAGCTTTACCCGATTTGAAGTGGGTGAAGGTATCGAGAAAGAAGAAGTTGACTTTGCAGCAGAAGTTGCAGCGGCAGCTAAAGGTAACTGAGTTTTCAGTGACTGAGAAAAAGGCGCTTACCGCGCCTTTTTTTGTGCCCGCAAAAGCTGTCGCTGGCGCTTTAAATGTACACAGGCTGCACAAGCACGGTTGGTTTGTGTGCTATCCGGTTGGTGGTGGTGTGAGTCTTAGATTGCTCTGAAAGTAGGCCAAGTGCGCGAAGCGACGGGTTTAAGAGTGGCTAAGCTAATGATTTTGCACATAAAGCCTTATTTTTTTCGCAGCAAAGCAGTTGATGGGTGTGTATAATGACCCACCGAAATTTTGACTGATTTGTTGGCTTTTTGGTGACCTGTGTGCCTGGTGCCTGTCTTTTCAGGCGGTGTCAGTCAGGGGCTGACCAACAAATCATCCATTCCAGAGGTCGGTAGGCCGAGTATGGTTAAGGAATAGAGCAATGATTGACGAAATTAAGCAGGAAACGCAGACGCATAACCGCAAAGCAATTGCAGCGTTGGATGATGCATTCAATAAGATTCGTACCGGACGGGCAAACCCTTCGATTTTGGACAATGTTCAGGTCGACTATTACGGCACTATGACGCCGTTGAAACAGGTAGCCAACATTATTATTGAAGATGGTCGAACGCTGTCTATTGTGCCTTGGGAACAGAAAATGGTACCGGACATTGAGCGAGCGATCATGAAAAGCGACCTTGGCTTGAATCCAGCCACGGCGGGAACCAATATTCGCATCGTGATGCCAATGTTGACCGAAGAAACCCGTCGCGACTTGATTAAAGTTGCTCGTGCGGAAGCCGAGAAGGCGCGCGTATCCATTCGAAATGGTCGTCGTGACGCAAATTCTTCGATCAAAGAACTGGTCAAAGAAAAAGAGATTTCTGAAGACGATGGTAAAAAAGCAGAAGACGATATTCAGAAGATCACGGATGCGGCAGTCGCAGAAGTCGACCAGCATTTGACCAATAAAGAAGCCGATTTGATGAAAGTTTGATATCAGTCGGGACTAAATAAAGGCGGCATAGTGACTATGCAGCCTTTTTTTGTTGTTAGAACCTGGGCATTGCCCTGAATATGGATGTTTGACGGTAAGAGCAAGATATGACAAATCAATGGGCAGATATTTCAATACCAAAGCACGTCGCCATCATTATGGATGGTAATAACCGGTGGGCGAAAAAACGCTTATTGGGTGGTATTGCTGGCCATAAAGCCGCCGTTAAAAACGTTCGTATGGTTGTCGAAGAAAGTGCACGGGCCGGCGTTGAAGTGCTGACCCTTTATGCTTTTTCGTCAGAGAACTGGCGGCGACCAAAAGACGAAGTCAATGCGCTGATGGATTTATTTTTGCTGGCACTGAATCGTGAAGTTAAGAAATTAGCCAGGAATAACCTGCGGTTGCGTATCGTTGGTGACGTGACCGGTTTTAGCCCGGCCATCCAGAAAGCTATTGCGAAAGCGGAAGCGGAAACGGCTGGTAATACCGGGATGATGTTGGCTATTGCAGCCAATTATGGTGGTCACTGGGATATAACGCAGGCGATGCGGAAGCTGGCAAAGCGGGTTCAGCAAGGTGAGTTGCAGCCAGATGACATTAGCGAAGAAATGATTGGCCAAGAAGTGATGTTGGGCGATATGCCACCCCCGGACTTGTGTATCCGGACGGCTGGTGAGCAACGAATTTCCAACTTCCTGTTGTGGCAAATGGCCTACACAGAGTTTTATTTTACGTCTGAATTTTGGCCTGACTTTGATCGGGAATCATTGCGCAAAGCCTTCGAATCGTTTTCCAGTCGCGTCCGGCGTTTCGGTCGGACCGACGACCAGTTAGATCAAGAGACCTGAATAGATGTTATTACAACGAGTGTTGACCGCCGCCATACTTGCCCCATTAATGCTGGCCGGTATTTTTCTATTGCCAGATGTCGGTTTCCGGGTGTTTATCGGCTTGATCGTCGCCCTCGGTGCTTGGGAATGGGCGAATATTTCGGGCGTTAAGACACAAGGTGGTCGCGTTGTTGTAGCGGTCGTGTCAGGGTTGTTGTTGCTCGCTATTCATTTTACGATTCCGGTGGCCAGCACGCTTTGGTCTGCGTTAATCCTGACAACCCTGATCTGGTGGTTAATCGCATCTGTCACGGTGTTTCTGTACCCGAATAAGGCCACTTGGTTGAGTTCTGTGGTCTTGCGTATAGCCGTTGCTGTCCCGGTGTTAGGTGCGTTTTGGATGGGATTGGTCTGGTTGAAAAATCAGCCACAAAGTGTCCTGCTGTTAACCTGGTTAATGTTGTTGGTCTGGGGTGCTGATATTGGTGCCTATTTTGCGGGTCGATTATTCGGTAACCGCAAGTTAGCGCCTAAGGTCAGTCCTGGAAAGACTTGGGCCGGGGTGTACGGCGGCATGTTAACCAGTGTTCTGGTTTCAGTCGTCATCGCTTATTTTTTTCTGCCAGACCATGGTCTTAAAGGCTGGGCTTGGCTGGTCATATTATCTTCTGCCGTAGTGGCAATCTCTGTGATGGGTGATCTCTTTGAGTCTTTGCTCAAGCGTAACCGTGGGATAAAAGACAGTTCAGCGTTATTGCCAGGGCATGGCGGTATTCTCGATCGGATAGACAGTTTGTGTGCTGCAACTCCGATGTTTGTTTTACTCTGGTTTGTGTTGTCCGTAGCATGAGCAGTTTGGCTTCTCCTGTACAGGTTGCCATTCTCGGTGCGACCGGCTCTATTGGTCAGAGTACGCTGGATGTCATCGCCCGGTATCCTGATCGTTTCCAGGTATTCGCGCTAAGCGGGCATTCAAATATGGCGCAATTGGCGAGAGACGTTAAAACTTTTGCGCCACAATTCGTGGTAGTTCCGAACAATGAACGAAGGCTTGAATTACAGCGTCTGACCGATGCCACTGAGACCGAAATTCTGGTCGGCGAGCAAGCGTTAACTGACGTTGCCAGTGCACCAGAAGTCGATGCGGTGATGGCCGCGATAGTGGGGGCTGCCGGTCTCGACTCCTCGCTATCAGCAGCAAAAGCGGGCAAGAAGTTGCTGTTGGCGAATAAAGAGAGTCTGGTCGTTGCTGGTGCATTGCTCATAGATGCGGTAGCTCACTCTGGCGCTCAGTTAATGCCCATCGACAGCGAACATAATGCGATTTTTCAATGTTTGCCGAATGGGCAGACTAATCATGGCGTCGAATCCGTGTTATTGACGGCATCGGGCGGTCCTTTTCGGGAGTTCAGTCTGGAGCAGCTGGCACATGTGACGCCGGAACAGGCGGTTGCTCATCCTAACTGGTCGATGGGTCGCAAGATATCCGTTGACTCAGCAACCCTGATGAACAAAGGCCTGGAGTTGATTGAAGCCTGTTGGCTGTTTGATCTGACACCGGCCGATATTGAAGTGGTTGTACATCCGCAGAGCGTTATTCATTCAATGGTCCGCTATGTGGACGGCTCCGTTATTTCGCAGATGGGGGCGCCTGATATGCGTACTCCCATTGCTTATGGCCTGGCGTACCCTGAGCGTATAGTCAGTGGATCGGATCGGTTGCAGTTCACCAGTGCTCTGCAACTATCCTTTGATCAGCCGGATAGGGAGCGTTTTCCCTGTCTGCGGTTAGCGGAAGACGCCATGCGACTTGGGGGAACTGCCCCAGCTATTCTTAATGCGGCAAATGAAATTACCGTCGCTGCGTTTCTTAACAGACGGATTGGATTTACGGAAATCGCCCGTATAAACGAACAGGTCTTGACTGATAGCAACATTGAAACGGTTGAATCTGTAGAGCAGCTGCGGGATGTGGACCAGCGTGCACGGCAATTGGCAGCGGCTGCGGTGGAGGTATAAGGCATGATTAATTCCATTATAGGATTGTTACTGGCACTCGGCATTTTGGTGACCGTGCATGAGTTCGGTCACTTCTGGGTTGCCCGTAAATGTGGCGTGAAGGTGCTCCGTTTTTCAGTTGGCTTTGGTGCGCCCATATGGCGTCGCTTGGACAAACACGGCACGGAATTCGTAGTCGCCTGGATCCCTTTGGGTGGGTACGTGAAAATGCTCGATGAGCGCGAAGGCGATGTCCCTGACGAACAGTTGTCGTATGCGTTTACTCGCAAAGCGCCTTGGCAGCAAATTGCCATTGCCCTGGCCGGACCCGTAGCTAATTTTCTTTTCGCGATAGCCGCATTCAGCTTGATGCATATGGTCGGTACAACCACGCTGGCTCCGATTGTGGATCAGCCTGAAGCAGGCTCTGTCGCAGCTGCACAAGGCATTCAGCGCGGCGATCGAATTTTATCTGTTGATGGTGAGACCATACATAGCTTTTCCGACCTTGGTTTGGCGTTGGCCGCTCGGGTCGGCGACAGTGGGGTTATCGGAATCGAATTTGACAGGAACGGTTTACGTCAATCGGTTCAGTTGCCGGTCGACAGCTGGCTGTCGTCGGCTCAGTCGCCTAATCCGATCGGCGATCTTGGTTTGTACCCCAAGTTGCCACCAGTTATGGCCGCAATTGGCGGCTTAGAACCGAAGGGTGCCGCTGCTCAATCCGGAATGAAGGTGGGTGATTTGGTTACCCGTGCAGCCGGTCAATCCGTCTCCGGTTGGGAGCAATGGGTTGACGTAGTGCGGGTTCATCCTGAAATGCCGCTGGATATTGTTGTTGTTCGCGACCAGCAAACGTTGAATCTGACATTGACGCCGGCAGCAAAAACGCTCGATGACGGTTCAGTCATTGGTTATGTGGGCGCAGAAGCGCAACAGCCCGCCTGGCCTGTGGAGCAACTCACAACGATTCGTTATTGGCCGTTTCAGGCTATCGTCAAGGGCGTCGAGGATACGCGTGACATGGTGGTGCTCAGCTACCAAATGCTCTGGAAAATGGTGTCCGGGAAAGTATCGCTGAAGCAGATTGGTGGTCCGATATCGATGGCACAGATGGCCGGCGTATCTGTCGAATCCGGTTTTGAAGCGTTTATCGGTTTTCTGGCCCTGATCAGTATCAGTTTGGGTATTGTCAATCTGTTGCCGGTACCGGTGCTTGACGGCGGGCACGTTGTTATTCACAGCGTGGAATGGATTCTCCGCCGCCCACTGTCAGAGCGTATGCAATTGATCGGCATGCAAATTGGCATGGCGTTTATTATCACATTGATGTGCTTGGCCTTTTTTAATGATATTGGCCGTTTAATGTAAATTGGGTTTTCTGACTGAACATTAGTCGACAAAATGCCTGCTATTTTTTGAGTATCAGCAAGAAGGTAAATTCGCTTGGGAGTTTTTCGTAAGGTCGCCCTGCTGGGGTTTGTTTTCAATGTAGCCGCATTGGCGGCGGCTGAGTCATTTACTGTCGATAATATCGTGGTCAACGGGCTGCAGCGAGTTTCGTTAGGCAGTGTGCTTACGGAGTTGTCCATCAGCAAAGGCGATATGGCGGATGAGGCAGATGCCAGTAACTGGTTGCATCAAGTCTATCAAACCGGGTATTTCTATTCGGTCGATATTGAACGTTTGGACAACGACCTGGTGTTTAATGTTGTTGAGCGTCCGGCTATCGAGTCTATAGAGTTCGATGGTAATTCCACGATACCAACCGAAACCTTGAAAATGGTGTTTGAAGATGTTGGCCTTGCCAAGGGTGAGATCTACAGCCAATCGCTGTTAGAAAGCATTCAGTTGGAACTTGAAAAACAATATGGTACTCAGGGGCGATACAATGCTCAGGTGACGGCAGATATTACCGCTTTGACTCGAAACCGGGTTAGCGTGAAACTGAATATCAGCGAAGGGCCGGTTGCGAAAATCAAGCATATTCAATTGGTCGGAAACCGTGTCTTCGGGCGCGAAGAACTGCAGGACGTCATTCAGTTGCAGGAAACCCGACCCGCGTCTTTCTGGCAAGGGTTGGGGAAACGGAATCATTTTTCCAGCGCTGCTCTGACCGGGGATTTACAACGACTGGAAGATTTTTATTTCGATCGCGGCTACCTGGATTTTTCCGTGGTATCGAAACAGGTATCCATATCCGAAAATAAAGCGGATATCGCGATAGCATTGAATGTCGTTGAGGGTGAGCCCTATACCATTTCTAAAGTCGATATCACGGGTGATCTGAAACACCTGGCTGATGAGATTGGTGAGTTAGTAACCATGCAGGCGGGGGAGGTATATTCGCGTGCAGACGTGACCGTGGTGGTTGCTGACATTAAAGAGCTTCTCGGTGAATATGGTTATGCCTTCGCACAGGTGCGGGATTTCCGACAGCCAAATCCGGAAACCAATGAAGTGGACGTTATCATTCAGGTTAATCCTGGGTATCCGGTGTACGTCAATCGAATCATTATTCAGGGCAATGTAGCAACCAACGATGAAGTTATCCGTCGCGAACTTCGTCAATTGGAAAGAGCTCTGGTCGTCAATAAAAACATTCGAACCTCAAAGGCCCGCTTGGAACGGTTAGGTTACTTCTCCTCTGTTAATATCAAAACACAGGCCATTGCCACTCGTAATGATCTTGTGGATTTAATCGTTACTGTCGAAGAAGCAAAAGATTCACAGATTAATATCAGTGGTGGTTATTCAGATGGTTCCGGTTTTTTCGGAGAGTTTTCCGTCAAGCAGAATAATTTCATGGGCGCTGGCGTTGATTTTTCTGCGTCCGTCAACGTGAATGAATCAACTCAGAATTACCAGTTATCGGTTGACAACCCGTTCTTTACGCTGGATGGCGTCAGCCTTGGTACCGATCTGTATTACCGACACTCCAAGTTCAGTGATATAACCTTCAGCACCTACAAGACTAATACTTATGGCGGTCGTTTGAAGTTGGGTTACCCACTCAGCGAAAATCAACGTATTAGCTATGGTTTTGGTTTAAGTCACGACGAGTTGTTTTTGAATGAGTCGAATGCGACGTTAGAGATGACGGATTTCCGTGCCCAGAACGGCAGCGAGTACAATATCGCCACGGCTCAGATTGGATGGTCGTATAACACCCTGAATGGCACGTTAAAGGCGGACGACGGCGCTCAAGCATCGTTGAATGTTGAACTGGCGACATTCCCTGGCGATCTGAACTACTATCGAACCACGCTGGCGGCACAGAAATACTTTAATTTTGCGGACAATCTGGCGTTCCGACTGCATACAGACCTCGGCTATGGTGCGGGTTACGGTGATGAATCGACCTTACCGTTTTACAAAAATTTCTACGCCGGCGGCGCGCGTTCAGTACGCGGCTACCAAAGTGGTTCTTTAGGTCCTTTAGGAACACCCGCATCGTCATCGGTAACGGCGTCGCCCATCGGGGGCAACATCAAAATTGAGTACGGTGCGGAACTGTTAATCCCAACACCGATAGTTAAGGACCAACGGTCGTATCGAACGTCGCTGTTTGTCGACGCGGGTAACGTCTTTACGGATCAATGTCGAGACGATAACCTGAGTTGCACAAATGGTGTTCAGTTAGACGAAATACGCTATTCAGCTGGCGTCGACTTTACCTGGATAACACCTATAGCGCCGTTAAGCTTCAGTTACGCTTGGCCATTAAATGCTCAGGAAGACGACTACACCACGAATTTTTCTTTCAATATTGGTATTTCATATTAAGAACAACGAGGGAGTGAAGAATGATGACTCGACCGCAAACGCTAAAATTATGTGTCACCTTATTGGCAAGTCTGATCATGATGCCGGTAATGGCAGAATCCAAAATCGCCGTTATGAATTATGAGGCTGTTTTGTTTAACAGTCAGGCCGCGAATGATGCCACACTGGAGTTGCGCACCTCGTTGGCGCCTGAGCAAAAACGGTTGCAGGATATTAAATTACAGTTCGAAACCCGACAAAGTCGATTAACAACCGACCGCGATATTCTGACCGAAGAAGAAGTGGCTCAGTTTCAGAAAGAGCTGCAAACGCTGGCGGGTGAACAGCAGCAGATTTCCGCCCGTATGCAACAGGTACAACAGGAAAGTCGTAACGCTTTTGTTCAACAGTACCAACCGGTGATTCGCGAATTAGTGTCGGCTTTGGTGAAATCTGAAGGGTATACCATGGTGATTGATTCCAAAGCTGTGCTCTGGAATGAAAATGAGCCGGATCTGACGGATCAGATACTTGAACAGTTTGACGCTCAGTATACGAAACAACAGTCCGCAACCACGACCAATCCTTAAGCAGCGAGTTCGCCATGGTGACCATTGCCACACTCATCGCGGAATGCGGTTTGACCGGTGTTTTCAGCAAAGAGCAAGAAGCACTTGTGTTGACTTCCGTTGCGCCATTAGACAAGGCCACGACTGGGCAACTGTCGTTTCTGTCCTCCGTGAAATTTCGACGGCATTTAGAAACGACCCTAGCCAGCGCTGTTTTTGTGACAGAGAAAGCCAAAGATATGTGCCCGAAGGGTACCTTGGCACTGGTCTGTGATGATCCTTATCTGGCTTACGCCAAGGCCTCCGTTCATTTCGATCAGACACCGGTTGTTCCGGAAGGCGTCCATGAGACGGCTGTTTTAGGAGAGGGCGTTCGGTTAGGTGCAGGTGTTCGTATCGGACCGAATGTTGTCATTGGTGCTCATGCCGTGTTGGCCGATGGCGTGCAAATCGGCGCTAATTCTGTCCTCCAGGAGCGTGTGGTCATTGGTCAGTTCACTCGGCTTGCGGCCAATGTCACGGTGCATCATCAATGTGAGCTGGGTGAGTATTGTGTTATCCAGAGCGGAGCGGTTATCGGCTCAGATGGTTTTGGTTATGCGCCAACCGACAGCGGATGGCAGGCCATTGCCCAAGTTGGGCGGGTCATTATCGGAGATCGCGTAGCGATTGGCGCCAATTGCACCGTCGATCGTGGCGCCATAGAAGATACTGTGATCGAAGACGACGTGATTATCGATAATCTCTGCCAGGTTGCGCATAACGTTCGCATTGGCCATCGAACTGCGTTGGCTGGTCAAGTGGGTATTGCTGGAAGTACCGTCATTGGTGCCAGTTGTACGATAGGAGGGCAGGCTGGTTTCGCCGGTCATATCAATATCGCGGATAACAGTCATTTTACCGGTCAGGCCATGGTGACAAAGGGTACCACCGAACCCGGTCTGTATTCATCTGGAATCCCGGCTCAGAGTAACCGGGAGTGGCGCAAGATGGTGGCGCGGGTTCGCCAGTTAGAGTCTATTATTGAGCGCATTGCCGCCTTAGAAGCAGTGCAAGGAAAAGAGGAATCGTAATGAGCATAGAGATGCCATTGAACATCGAGCAAATCAAAGAGCTGCTGCCTCACCGGTATCCGTTTCTGTTGTTAGATCGAGTCACGGACTACGAAGCAGGTGTCAGTATTCGCGGCTACAAAAATGTTTCCGCCAATGAGGCTCTGTTTCAAGGGCATTTTCCGGATAAATCGATATTTCCGGGCGTGCTTATTTGTGAGGCTCTGGCGCAGTTAACTGCAGTGTATGGCTTTTTAACGACGGGTCATCGCCCTGCAGATGGTTATCTCTATTTGTTCGCCGGATTGGATAACGTTAAATTCAAGCGACAGGTGGTTCCCGGTGATCAATTGGAGCTGGTGGTCGAATTTGGCAGCGAACGGCGTGGTATGTATAAGGTTCACGGTAAAGCCTTTGTCGATGGGCAATTGGCTGCCAGTGCCGATATTCTGTGTGCTGAACGAAAGGTCTGAATGTGATTCACGCAACGGCGATTATCGATCCCAGTGCACGCATTGGTGCCAATGTTTCCATTGGTCCTTACAGCGTCATTGGTGCGCATGTAGAGATCGGTGAGGGCACCTGGGTTGGACCTCATGTTGTCATTAACGGTCCGACCATCATTGGCAAATTCAATAAGATTTTTCAGTTCGCCAGTGTCGGCGAGGAATGCCAGGACCTCAAATATAAAGGCGAGCCGACACGTTTGGTTATCGGTGACCATAACGTAATTCGTGAGTTTACCACGTTGCAACGTGGTACCATTCAAGATGAAGAAGAAACCCGGATCGGCAGTCATTGCCTTTTTATGGCCTACTCCCACGTTGCTCATGATTGCGTCATCGGAGACCACGTTATTCTGGCCAACAGCGCACAGGTGGCTGGCCATTGTGAAATCGGGGATTACGCCATTTTGGGTGGCAACACCGGAGTGCATCAGTTTTGCCAGATCGGTCCCCATGCCTTTGTCGGTGCAGGGTCTATGGTGTTAAAAGATATACCGGCTTATGTCACGGTTCAGGGGTATCCAGCCGCCCCGCATGGTATGAATTTCGAGGGGTTGAAACGCCGCGGTTTCAGTAAAGATGCATTGCGCGCCCTACGTAAAGCCTACAAAGTGGTTTACCGGGAGGGCAAAACTGTGAAGGAAGCCATCGCCGAATTAACGGATGTGCAACCCATTTTACCCGAACTGGCTGTTTTCATTGACAGTATTGAACGTTCTCAACGGGGTATTGCCCGCTGATGTCCCGACCGCTTCGTATTGCTTTAATTGCTGGTGAGAGCAGCGGTGACACCCTGGGTGCAGGGCTCATCCGAGAGATCAAAAAGTGTCATCCCGACGCCGAATTCCAAGGGATCGGCGGAGAAAAAATGATCGCTGAAGGACTGCACTCCCGCGTCTCCATGGAACGCTTGTCGGTGATGGGCATTTCTGAAGTGCTTGGCCGTTTATCGGAATTATTGAAGATTCGCAGCGACTTTTATCGCTGGTGCGTCGACTGGCAGCCCGATGTGTTTGTGGGCATTGATGCACCGGACTTTAATCTGGGTCTGGAAATTAAGCTGAAAGCGCAAGGTATTAAAACCGTGCACTATGTGTCGCCCTCCGTTTGGGCTTGGCGTAAAGGCCGGCTAAAGAAAATTCGCAAAGCCGTCGACCATATGTTGACGTTGTTGCCCTTTGAAGCTGAGTTTTATCAGCGAGAGAATATACCGGTTACCTTTGTGGGTCATACGCTGGCCGATCAATTGCCTATGTCCAGTCTACCTGAGCAACATCGCAGTATCTTAGGTATTGATGTTGAGGTCCCGCTGTTAGCGGTATTGCCGGGCTCAAGAGGCAGTGAAGTAAAGCAGCTGTTGCCTTTGTTTTTAGCAACGGTTGGTGAACTGCAACACAGTATACCAGGCTTGCACGTGGTGATACCTGCAGCCAATAGCCTTCGTCGTGAGCAGATTGAGCAACTTCTGAAACCCTATCGTGGAAATCTGCCTGTGACCGTTCTGGATCAACAGGCTGATTTGGCAATTGCCGCCAGTGATGCCGTGTTGGTTGCGTCTGGCACGGCGACACTGCAAACCCTGCTTTGGAAAAAACCGATGGTCGTGGCCTATCGAATGAGTGCCTTTTCCTACTGGTTGATTTCGTCTCTGGCAACTACGCGCTGGGTATCTTTGCCGAATATTCTCGAGCAGCGAGATTGGGTACCAGAGCGATTGCAAGAAGCGGCGACCGTTGAGCAACTGGTCAGTGATTTAAAGACTGCCTTGGCCGATCAATCGTATCGACAGGCGTTTGTGGACCGTGCCTGCTACTGGCATCGTGAACTGGCACTAAATGCCGATGAACAGGCCGCCAAAGCGGTGTTGTCTTTGGTAATGTAACGTGAGTCAGGCCGGGTTTGATTTTATCGGTGCGCATGATTTGGTTGCGGGTGTTGACGAGGTGGGGCGGGGTCCGCTGGTGGGTGATGTCGTCACCGCTGCCGTGATTCTCGATCCGGCCAGGCCTATCCCCGGTTTGCACGATTCCAAGCAACTGAACGCAGCGACGCGAGAGCAACTGGCCGAGGAGATCTGGCAAAACGCACTTTGCGTGTCGGTCGGCCGGGCCAGTGTGGCTGAGATTGATTCCCTGAATATTCTGCAGGCAACGTTGCTGGCCATGACCAGAGCTGTGATGGGTTTGAAATTCAAGCCGGATTTCTGTCAAATAGACGGCAATAAAATCCCCAAAGGACTGCCTTGCCCGGCCGAAGCCATCGTCAAAGGCGATGGTAAAATTGCGGCGATCTCCGCGGCGTCAATTATTGCCAAAGTGCAGCGTGACGCAGAAATGGCGGCTCTGCATGAGCGTTATCCCGAATATGGGTTTATTCGACATAAAGGCTATGGCACCAAAGAACACTTGGCAGCCTTGCACAAATACGGTGTGTTGGCCGAGCATCGACGATCCTTTGCCCCGGTTCGCCATCAACTAGAACGAGAAAATATACGTGACAACTAATTTTGTACATTTACGGGTCCATACTGAGTTCTCGCTGATAGACGGCATTGTGCGCATAAAAGAACTCATTGGAGCGGTTGCCGACCAGCAAATGCCAGCGGTTGCCGTAACGGACATTGCCAATTTTTTTGGTTTGGTAAAATTCTATAACGGTGCGATAGGCGCAGGTATTAAACCGATATTAGGTGCTGACCTGTGGTTGGAAAATCCAAACGACCCGAAAAATCCGTTCTTGTTCACCGTTCTGGTCAATAATGAAAAAGGTTATCGCAACCTTACCGAGATCATTTCGGATGGTTATCAACTGAATCAACACGATGATCGGGCAATCGTTAAACGCGCTTGGCTTGTCGAAAAAAATGAAGGGTTGATTGTTTTGTCCGGCGCCCGCAGCGGCGATGTTGGTCAGGCCATTCTGCGTGGGAATCCTCAGCTGGCCGACGAACTGGCGGAACAATGGCAGCAGGTTTTTGGCGATCGGTATTATCTGGAGTTGCAGCGAACCAAGCGCGAACATGATGAGGTTGTGGTGCAAGGTTCGTTGGTTTTGGCGCGCAAACATGGTATCCCCGTTGTTGCAACGAATGACGTAATGTTCTTGCAACGAGACGATTTTGAAGCTCATGAAACCCGGGTATGTATCAACGATGGCGTTACAATTGATGACCCGAAACGTCCAAAGAAATATTCCGAAGAACAGTATTTGAAATCCGACGAAGAAATGCGTCAGCTGTTTCATGATATTCCTGAGGCTATCGATAATTCAGTGTTAATAGCCGCGCGTTGCAGTGCCACCGTTGAGTTGGGTAAATATTATTTGCCCGACTATCCGGTACCGGAAGGACTGACGATGGACGACTACTTCCGTCAACTGTCTGCTGAAGGTCTTGAGCGTCGTCTCAAAGTGGCCTTGCGCGAAGACCAGGAAGATTATGAGGAACGTCGGCAAGAATACTACGACCGCCTTAAGTTTGAGCTCGATATCATTATTCAGATGGGCTTCCCAGGCTACTTCCTGATCGTAATGGACTTTATTCGTTGGGGTAAGGAAAACGGTGTGCCAGTCGGACCAGGACGGGGCTCCGGTGCAGGGTCTCTGGTGGCGTGGGTGTTGGATATTACCGACCTCGATCCTCTGGAATACGACCTGCTGTTTGAACGTTTTTTGAATCCTGAGCGGGTCTCTATGCCGGATTTCGACGTCGACTTTTGTATGGATGGCCGTGAAAGGGTTATTCAGTATGTGGCTGATACCTACGGGCGACAGGCGGTATCGCAGATCGTTACGTTCGGCACCATGGCGGCCAAAGCGGTCGTTCGCGACGTGGCACGTGTGCAAGGCAAACCCTTTGGTCTGGCTGACAAATTATCGAAATTGATTCCACCCGACCCGGGCATGAAACTGGCAAAAGCGATTGACGAAGTCGGTGAGTTAAAAGAGTTCATTGCCGAGGATGAAGAAGCGGCCGAAATCTGGGAAATGGCCCTGAAGTTGGAAGGTATCACCCGGCAGACCGGTAAACACGCTGGTGGTGTGGTGATTGCCCCCACCAAACTGACCGATTTTGCGCCGTTGTTGTGTGAAGAAGACGGCACCGGATTGGTCACTCAATACGATAAAAATGATGTCGAAGCCGCCGGGTTAGTGAAATTCGACTTCCTCGGGTTGAGGACGCTGACGATCATTGATTGGGCGTTAAAAATTATCAACCCGCGATTGCAGGCAGAAGGCAAAGAACCCATCGACATTGCCCATATTCCGTTGGATGATCAAGCGTCATTCGATTTACTGCAGCAAGCCAAGACCACGGCTGTGTTCCAGTTGGAATCCCGAGGGATGAAAGATCTGGTGATGCGCCTGCAGCCGGACTGTCTGGAAGATATGATTGCCTTGGTGGCGTTATTTCGCCCGGGGCCACTGCAATCTGGCATGGTTGATAACTTCATTAATCGAAAACACGGTCGTGAAGAACTGTCTTATCCAGATGTGCAATGGCAGCATGAATGGTTGAAACCAATTCTGGCACCGACCTATGGGATCATTCTGTATCAGGAACAGGTGATGCAAATCGCCCAGGTTCTCGCGGGTTATACCCTAGGCGGTGCGGACATGCTGCGCCGGGCTATGGGTAAGAAAAAACCAGAGGAGATGGCCAAGCAGCGTGAAGTGTTCGAAAAGGGCGCTATCTCGCAGGGTGTTGATGGCGAATTGGCCATGAAAATCTTCGACCTGGTGGAAAAATTTGCCGGCTATGGTTTCAACAAATCGCACTCAGCAGCTTATGCACTGGTGTCTTATCAGACGCTGTGGTTAAAAACGCATTACCCCGCCGCCTTTATGGCGGCGACCATGTCCTCGGAATTGCAAAATACCGAGAAAGTGGTGATTTTCGTTGAAGAATGCCGACAGATTGACATTGAGGTGTTACCTCCAGACGTCAACGCCGGTGACTATCTGTTCACGGTGAATGAAAATAACCAGATTATCTACGGCCTTGGTGCCATCAAGGGCGTTGGTGAGGGCCCGGTCGAAGCCATCGTAGATGCGCGCAAGAAGGGTGGTCCGTTTTTGAACCTGTTCGACTTCTGCGAGCGGATCGACTCGCGTAAGGTGAACAAACGCGCCATCGAAGCGTTAATTAAGGCGGGTGCGCTGGATACGATCGGTCCGCACCGGCAAATCATGCTGGCGGCCATGGGTGATGCGGTTAAAAAAGCTGAGCAAAGTGCGCAGAATGAAGCGGCAGGCATGATTGACCTGTTCGGTGCCATTGAAGCCGAGGTGGAAGAAGACGTCTACGAACCTTATCGATCGGTGCCCGATTCCACGTTAAAAGTTCGGTTAGCGGGGGAGAAAGATACGCTGGGGCTGTACTTAACCGGGCACCCCATTGATGAATTTGAGGCAGAGGTCAAACAGGTTGTGACACTGCGCTTGGGGGATCTGGATGCGTCCGCAGAAGAACTCAAGCGCGCGCGTCGGGGTAATGTAAAAACCATCGCGGGTTTGGTGATGGGTGTTCGTACCCGTCAAACACAACGCGGCGATACGATGGCGATTGTGACGCTCGACGATCGCACCGGGCGCCTGGAAATGACTTTGTTCGGTGAAGCGTACAGTGAATTCAAAGAACTGATCGTGCCAGATACGGTTATCGTCGTGGAAGCGGAAGCTGGTTGGGATGACTACAACGATCGACCGCGTATCCGCGCTCAGCGAGTCTACACCTTGGTGGAAGCGCGACAGAAACTCATCAAAGGGGTTGAATTTACGGTAACGCAGGCACAGCAACAGTCTTTCATCGCGCGGCTTCGCACGTTAGTGCGTGCTGATTTGGCTGATGATCAGGGTTGTCGTGTGTGGATTCATTACACCAATGACAAAGCAAATGGACTGGTTGAGTTGGATTCGCAGTATCGTATTCCATTGGAAGATGAAGTGCTGCATACCCTGAAAACGTCATTTGATAACGGCGCGTTTAAATTCCGATACTGAGTTTAATATCCTGTGTCGGCTTTGTGTTTGTGCCCTTAAGCCAATCTGTTCGGTAAAGGGCGCAATCTGCAATAAAGGCGGTATTATTTACTTTTGTTCATAGCTCAATCTTCTGCCAAACACTTGTTAGCCCTGACGCAAGACTTTAACCTGTCAGCTACTCTACGAATTTATATGGCCTTAAATTGAAGTTTTGGCTTCAAGCCTCATCCGATAGGTGGTTTTATGATCAGTTTAATGGGCAGGAACCATGATGAACCCGGATTATTTAGAATTTGAACAACCAATTGCCGAATTAATTTCAAAGATTGATGAGCTGCGTTTAGTTGGTCACCGAAATGATCTGAATATTTCGGGCGAAATTGAGAAGCTTTCCGCACAATCGAAAAAATTAACCGAACAGATTTTCGGCAAACTGACTGCTTGGCAAGTCTCTCAATTGGCGCGACACCCAAAACGCCCTTACACCCTGGATTATATTTCGCGCGTTTTTACAGATTTCGATGAGCTGCACGGTGACCGTCATTACGCCGATGACGCTGCTATTGTCGGTGGTATCGGGCGTTTTAACGAAAAGCCGGTCATGATTATTGGTCATCAGAAAGGGCGTGAAGTGGCGGAAAATGTTCGCCGCAACTTCGCCATGCCGAAACCAGAAGGGTATCGGAAAGCGTTGCGACTGATGCAGATGGCCGAACGTTTTAAAATGCCGATTTTTACCTTTATCAATACCATGGGCGCGTATCCCGGTATTGGTGCTGAAGAGCGCGGCCAGTCTGAAGCCATTGCCTATAACCTGCTGAAAATGTCCTCTCTGCGAGTGCCAATTATTGCCACGGTTATCGGCGAAGGTGGTTCTGGTGGCGCGTTAGCGATTGGTGTGGGTGACCAGGTTAATATGTTGCAATACAGCACTTATTCAGTCATTTCACCGGAAGGATGCGCTTCAATCCTCTGGAAAACAGCGGAACGAGCGGCTGATGCAGCCGAAGCCATGGGTATCACAGCGCCGCGTCTGAAAGAGCTTGGTTTGATCGATCACGTTATCCCCGAACCATTGGGTGGAGCGCATCGAGATTATCAGGGAATAGCCGACACAGTGAAAGAAACCTTCGCGGAGCAGTTGGCCGCGTTGTCGGACTTGCCGATGGACGAATTGCTGGAACGACGTTATCAGCGATTAATGTCTTACGGCGCTATTGCTTAACGTCAAAAAAGGCTGACACCGTCAGCCTTTTTCATAGCCAGCGCTTGCGACCTTCGATAAAGTGCCTAAATTAACTAAAGGTTTATCTTTAAGGCTGGTCTGAGTGTCCCGGGTGTTCATGTCTAAATTTAACGCGTCTGAACCGATCGTTGGCGATTCCATTGCGCTTATGCTGAATCGTGTCTTGACAGAAAATGAGGCATTGGAGCATATCCCAGCGTATCTCTATGACATCGTTTATCTGGACGGAACCCGAATCGGACAGATCGATTTACGAATCGGCAAATCCGAATCTCTGATGATGTATGGTGGTCAGATTGGTTACGGTATTGATAAGCCGTTCAGAGGTCATGGATACGCCGCGGAGGCGTGTCAGTTGCTGAAATCCGTCGCTCTTGAATTGGGTTTTAAAGAACTTTGGATAACCTGTAATCCGGAGAACGCCGCATCAATTCGCACCTGTGAAAAAATTGGTGCGGTTTACGTTGAGCGGGTTGATGTACCGGAAGGGTCTGAATTGTGGCATCGGGGTGATCGTGAGAAACTGCGATTCCTTTGGCGGTTGCAATAAGGTTTAGTTTCGTGACAACTCCTTCCTGGATGACAGACATCCAAAAAGATATTCAGCAAGATATTCTACAACAGGCATCCGATCTTAATTACGTAGGTTTTAGCGGTGGTTTGGATTCCACTTTTCTCCTGTGTCAGGCCGTTCAGGCTCTCGGACCGCAACGAGTTATTGCCGTACATGTCAATCATGGCATATCTCCTCACGCGACACAGTGGCAGCAGCACTGCGAAACCATTTGCACAGAATTAGGTTGCCGATTCGAAACAGCCAGCGTCAATGTCTTGAATCAAGGTCAGGGTATTGAAGCCGCGGCACGTCAGTCCCGTTACGAATGCTTTGCCAAGAGTCTGCCAGACAACGGTCTGTTGATGCTTGGCCATCATTTGGATGATCAGGTTGAAACTTTTTTTCTTCGTTTGATGCGCGGTGCCGGACCCTCCGGGCTTACCGCAATGCCAGCCCGAACTGCTCGGGAACACTATTGGATAGCCAGACCCTTACTGGCCATTACTCGACAGCAGATCGAATCCATTGCGCAGAATTTGGGTTTGGTGTGGATTGAAGATGATTCGAATCAGGATACTCGCTTCGACCGGAATTTTTTACGCCAACAGGTTCTTCCGTTGCTTGAGACCCGGTGGCCAGCTTACCGCGACAAAATTCAACAAACTATGAGTCTGTTGCAGCCGCAACAGCTTCAGGAAAACGACAGTTTTGAGGTTCAGGTCGAATTGCAACACCGGCTCAGCCATGATCAGGGATTGAAATTAGTTCAAACGGATGCCTTCACGGATGCACAACTACAGACATTATTGCATGCTTGGCTGGCGAGCATCGGCCAGCAAACACCTTCGCAAGCTCGGTTAAAAGCGATTGTCGATCATGTCATCCGGGCGCGACCAGATGCGCAACCCGTTGTTGAATTGGGTGAAGGTGATATCCGTCGACATGGTCCTGCCCTGTATTGGGTAGCAAAACAACAACCTCCCGGTGAAGCACCGGAATTTAAAGTCGACCTAGAACAGCATTGGCCTGGTGTAGGTAACATTACTGTCGCCCCAACTGAAGAAGGGGCGCCATTCCTGAGAAGGGATATGCCCAACTTGCATTGGCGCTTGCGCAACGGTGATGAAATGATGCGTCCATTCGGTCGATCCAAGTCCCGGGACCTGAAAAGACTGTTACAAGAATACCGGGTTAAACCGTGGTTGCGGGATCGGATTCCTTTGCTATTTAGCGGAGACTCATTGGTCGCGGTCGGCGATCTGCTGGTGTCGGCCGATCATTTGGCTGCTCCTTCAGAGCCGGGGCTGAGGATAATTTGGCAAAATTCAGATTGAGTAAAAGCAGTTATTTTGCTACTCTGATCTCCCATCTTAAACAGCACAATCACCCTTTCTAACCATTCCCCGTGAAGCACTGGCGTCACAGGGATAGTTTTGTTTTTTTGATGGGATCTTATATGACTCGTTACATCTTTGTTACCGGCGGCGTAGTTTCTTCTTTAGGGAAAGGCATCGCGTCTGCTTCTCTGGCCGCTATCCTCGAAGCTCGTGGCTTAAAAGTTACGCTGCTGAAACTTGATCCCTATATCAATGTCGATCCTGGAACCATGAGTCCGTTTCAGCACGGTGAAGTCTTTGTGACTGAAGACGGCGCTGAAACCGATCTCGATCTGGGTCATTACGAGCGATTCGTCAACGCGACGATGACCCGCCGCAACAATTTCACCACCGGTCGAATTTACCAGGACGTCTTGAAAAAGGAACGCCGTGGTGATTATTTGGGCGGTACCGTTCAGGTCATCCCGCATATTACCGATGAAATCAAACGTCGCGTCATCGAAGGTGCCGGAGATGCCGATGTCGCGTTGGTCGAAGTGGGCGGAACTGTGGGTGATATTGAGTCTCTGCCATTCCTGGAAGCTATTCGCCAGTTGAAAGTTGAGTTGGGCAGTCGTCGTGCGTTGAACATGCACCTTACCTTAGTGCCTTACATCGCGACAGCCGGTGAAGTGAAAACCAAGCCAACACAGCATTCAGTGAAAGAGCTGCGTACCATTGGTTTGCAGCCTGATGTCTTGCTGTGCCGTTCAGAGCGCCCCATCGGCAAAACGGAATTGCGGAAAATTGCATTGTTTACCAACGTCGAGGAACGTGCCGTGATCCCATTGTTGGATGCCGACACCATTTACCGGATTCCCGGCATGCTGGCCAAAGCCGGTCTGGACTCTTTTGTGGTCGAGCGTTTCGGGCTGGAATGTGAACCCGCGGACCTGTCAGATTGGGAAGACGTAACCGACCGTAAACTAAACCCTGAGCGTGAAGTGACGATCGCGATGGTTGGCAAATATATGGACTTGCTGGATGCCTATAAGTCCTTGATTGAGGCCATTGATCACGCGGGCATCCGTTCCCGCACTAAAGTCAAAATCCGTTATATCGATTCGGAAGACATTGAAAAGAACGGTATCGATGTATTGACCGACGTTTCTGGAATCCTGGTTCCCGGTGGGTTTGGACACCGTGGGGTAGAAGGCAAGATAATGGCCGCACGCTACGCGCGCGAGAACAAAGTGCCGTATCTTGGGATCTGTTTGGGTATGCAAGTCGCTGTGATTGAATACGCTCGCAATGTTTGCGGCCTGGAAGGCGCGCACTCTACCGAGTTCGATCGTCAATCCCGGCATCCGGTCATCGGCCTGATCACCGAATGGATTGAAGCAGACGGCAAAGTTGTCGAGCGGGATGAAAGTACCGATTTAGGTGGCACCATGCGTTTGGGGGGTCAGGAGTGTCAGCTGGCGGAAGGCTCCTTGTCTCGTGAAGCCTATGGCGAAGATCGTATTGTTGAACGTCACCGTCATCGCTATGAAGTCAATAATCACTATGTGCGGGATCTGGAAAAAGCCGGACTGCGCATTGCGGGTCGTTCAGTCGACGGTGCTTTGGTGGAAATCGTTGAAAATCCAGATCACCCCTGGTTTGTGGCATGCCAGTTCCACCCTGAATTCACATCGACACCACGCAAGGGGCATGGCCTTTTTAGTGGTTTTATTTCAGCCGTGATTGATCAATCGCAAGGATAAACGGCTTTGGGCTCGCATTTTTCGTTAATTTACCTATAATCGCGGGCCTGATTTGTAAGAAAATTACATTTTGATTGACCCTGAACAAGATTTTGTTCCGCCAAATCCGAACAATAAGCTCCGATTTGGTTTTAATACTCAGGAGAGTTAAGAAATGGCTAAAATTGTAGAAATTAAAGCTCGTGAAATTATTGATAGCCGTGGTAACCCTACGGTTGAAGCGGATGTCCTGTTAGAAGGTGGCGCAAAGGGTCGTGCAGCTGCGCCATCTGGTGCCTCAACCGGATCCCGTGAAGCATTGGAACTGCGTGATGGCGATAAGAGCCGTTTCCTGGGTAAAGGCGTTTTAAAAGCAGTTGCCGCGATCAATGGTCCAATTCGTGACGCGTTGTTGGGTAAAGACGCTCTGGCGCAAGCTGAAATCGACCAGATCATGATTGACCTGGACGGAACTGAAAACAAATCAAACTTTGGTGCCAACGCGATTCTGGCCGTTTCTCTGGCGACTGCTAAAGCAGCAGCCATCTCAAAAGGCGTTGAACTGTACGCACACATTGCTGATCTGAACGGCACTCCTGGGGTTTACTCTATGCCTCTGCCAATGATGAACATCATCAACGGTGGTGAGCACGCGGACAACAACGTTGATATTCAGGAATTCATGATTCAACCTGTTGGTGCTAAGACGTTGAAAGAAGGTCTTCGTATCGGTGCTGAAGTTTTCCATAACCTGGCGAAAGTATTGAAGGCAAAAGGCCTCAGCACGGCTGTTGGTGACGAAGGTGGTTTTGCACCTAACCTGGAAAGCAACGCTGCTGCCCTGGCGGCAATTAAAGAAGCCGTTGAAGCCGCTGGTTACGTTCTGGGTAAGGACGTCACCTTGGCGATGGACTGTGCGGCTTCTGAGTTCTACGACAAAGAAGCTGGCAACTACAACATGAAGGGCGAAGGTAAAATCTTCACCTCTGAAGAGTTCAACCTGTACCTGCAAGATCTGGCGAACCAGTACCCAATCGTCTCTATCGAAGACGGTTTGGACGAATCCGACTGGGATGGCTTCAAACACCAAACGGAATTGCTGGGCAACAAATTGCAATTGGTTGGTGACGACCTGTTCGTAACCAATACTAAAATCTTGAAAGAAGGCATAGAGAAAGGCATAGCTAACTCTATTCTGATCAAGTTCAACCAGATCGGTTCCTTGACCGAAACTCTGGCGGCGATCAAGATGGCAAAAGACGCGGGTTACACGGCGGTAATTTCACATCGTTCCGGCGAAACTGAAGACGCAACCATTGCGGACCTGGCAGTAGGTACTGCGGCGGGTCAGATCAAGACAGGTTCTATGAGCCGCTCCGACCGCGTAGCTAAGTACAACCAATTGATTCGTATTGAAGAAGAATTGGGCGAAAAGGCACCTTACCGTGGTTTGGCCGAAGTAAAAGGTCAAGCTTAAGGTGACATGAGCGGTTATTTGAACAAATAACCGCTGACATTGCTGAAAAAATGAAAAGGGGGCTTGGCTCCCTTTTTTTTATGCGTGAAAATGGCACATCGTTTTCCCAGAGGTTACTCCATGAGATTGGTTCAGCTGACGCTGCTGTTACTTATAGTTATGCTGCAATACCGTTATTGGTTTGCTGAAAACGGGTATTTCGACAACAAACGTCTTGAACAGTCTATCGTTGCTCAGCAATTGGAGTTAGCTGGACAGCAGGCCAAAAACGCCAATCTGCAGGCCAAAGTGGATGACCTTAAGTCGGGCAATGATGCGATTGAAGAACTTGCACGTCAAAACCTGGGTCTGATCAAACCCGGTGAAACGTTCGTAATCATGATAGATAACTAAGCCATGGCTCATGTACATGTTGTCTTTCCTGCGGCCGGAGTTGGTAAGCGTTTCGGTTCTGCGGAGCCGAAGCAATACACCACCATTTACGACCGAACGGTAATGGAATGGACGCTCGATGCCTTTACTGCGGTGGATGGGCTCTCAAAGACGATTATCGCTCTGCAGCCAGATGATATTAAGGGTCGTGAGATTGCAAGCCGCGCAGGTGTAACTGACGTCTGTGTTGGTGGTAATGAGCGAGCCGATTCTGTCTTAAATGCCCTGACATTATTAGCGGTAACCGAATCTGCCGATGACTGGGTACTGGTTCACGACATTGCTCGCCCTTGCGTTCGCGCGACTGACGTTCAAACCCTGATTCAGGAATGTGAACAGCTGGACCAAGGTGGGGTTTTGGCCCGTCCCATCACCGACACCGTGAAGCAAGTCGGTTCGGTGCCTGGGCAATGTAAAACATTGGATCGCTCTGAACTCTGGACGGTGCAAACCCCTCAGTGTTTTCGGCTTGGCGAACTGCTCATGGCGATGCGTTACTGTGCGGCAAACAATATTCCGGTGACCGATGAGTCGTCTGCTATCGAAGCCACCGGCGGCGCGATGCATCTGGTAACGGGGTCTGCCGATAATATAAAACTCACTCACGCTGAGGATGCGTCGTTAGTTGCGCATTATTTGGCACAGCAGGAAAGAATTAAATGATGCGAATTGGGCATGGCTATGACGTACACCGTTTCAATTTATCCAGTGGTCCGTGTGACATTAAACTCGCCGGCGTCAGCGTACCGGCTGAGCATCCGTTAGAAGCGCACTCGGATGGCGATGTCGCCCTTCATGCACTGTGCGATGCGTTACTGGGTGCATTAGCCCTGGGTGATATAGGCGAACATTTTCCCGATACCTCGGCGGAATGGAAAGACGTCGATTCGCGGGATTTGCTGCGCCGTGTTTATCTCAGTATTCAACAAAAGGGCTATCGAGTCGGTAATGTCGACATCACTATAGCCGCTCAAACCCCTCGCTTGAGTCACTACAAAAAAGCGATGCAGCAAACGATTGCCACCGATCTGAACGTCGAAATTGACCAAGTAAACGTAAAGGCAACGACAACGGAAAAACTGGGTTTCGTCGGGCGAAAAGAAGGCATTGCTGTTGATGCCGTCTGTTTGCTGGTGAGGGATAACTGATGTCGCTGACCTTTGACTGGCCGAGAAGTCATTCGTTCGAGACGGCCACGGGTATGATAAAAGAGCAGAATGATGACTTCGTGGTTATCGAAAAGTTGCCGGAAACACCGAGTGGTGAAGGTGAACACCTATGGGTTACGTTAGAGAAAAACGGTCAGAATACCGCTTGGGTTGCCAGGCAGCTCGCCAACTGGGCCGGGTTAAAGCCGCGTGATGTCAGTTATGCAGGTCTGAAAGACCGTCACGCCGTTACCCAGCAAACTTTCTCGGTGCACTTACCGGGTAAAGTTACGCCATCGCCTCATTTAATTCATATCGACGGAGTAAAACTGATTTCTTACGCTCGGCACAGCCGTAAGTTGAAAACCGGGCAATTAATCGGAAATCAATTCAAAATTCGGGTTCGCCACAGTGATATAGCACCCGACATCTTGCAAGCGAATTGGTCTCAAGTCTGTGCGATGGGGGTGCCAAACTATTTTGGCCCGCAGCGCTTTGGTCACCATGGTCAAAACGTACAGCAAGGTATGGACTGGCTATTGGGTAAAACGAAAGCACCAAGACATCACCAATCCATTTACCTTTCCGCGGTCCGTTCTTACCTCTTTAATCAGTTACTGGCGGCGCGGGTACAACAAGGTACCTGGAATCAATTAATGCCAGCGGATTTTGTGCAGTTCAGTGAAGGCAAAACAGGTTTTTATTGCGAACAGCCCGATGACAATGATCTGAGACGGTGTCTTGCGGGTCAATTGTCACCCTGCGCGAGCCTGCCCGGAGAGTCCAAAGAGTCATTCTCGGATTTGGATCAGCGTGAAGATACCTTACTCAGTGAGTTTTCACCCATACTGACCGCTTTGCGTGAAAAGCGGGTTATGCGCCATTTCCGCAAACTCAGGGTCATTCCAGAGCAAACCTCATTCGACATTATTGACGGTGACCCGGTGTTTTCGTTTTTCCTGCCGGCGGGTAGTTACGCAACTTCCGTATTAAAAGAGTTGGTCGCCGTGCAGGATAACCAGGAGGCTAAAGACTGGCATGAGTAAGTCGAACCCCGAGTTGCGCGGCATTGGGATGACGTCTGCTCGTACCCGTGCCCGTTTGATTGAACGATTGGTTGACCAGGGAATCAGCCACCCCAAGGTGCTAGCCTGTTTTGAAGCCGTGCCGCGACATCTGTTTGTCGATGAAGCTCTTGGGCACAAAGCTTACGAAGACATTTCAGTTCCTATCGGCTATGCCCAAACGCTTTCTCAGCCCTATATCGTGGCTAAAATGTCAGAGTTGGTTATGGCGGCTCCGCATCATGAACGGATATTGGAGATCGGAACCGGTTCTGGTTTTCAGACTTGTGTACTTGCCAACCTGGTCGATGAGGTATTCAGTGTCGAGCGCATCAAGCCTCTGCAGGAAAAAGCCAAAGCCCGGCTGAAAACGCTGAGGTTAAACAATGTCCATTTGAAATTGGCGGATGGTTTCCTCGGATGGCCAGATCAGGCGCCTTTCGATGTCATCATCGGAACAGCAGCGCCCAAAGAACCTCCTCCAGAACTCGTAGATCAGCTCATTCCGGATGGTGGACGGCTGATCATGCCCATTGGTGAAGAAACACAATATTTGACGGTTATTGATAAGGTTGATGATGAATTGATCGTCCAGAAAATTGAACCGGTACTGTTCGTGCCGATGCTGAGTGGAGTAAAACAGAAATGAAAAAGGATTATCTGATATGGATTTTAAAAGGCGCAGCAATGGGCGCTGCAGACGCCGTTCCCGGCGTTTCAGGTGGGACGATTGCGTTGATCACTGGCATTTATGAACGGTTTATTGCGGCTTTGGCCAGTTTTAAACCATCGTTGTGGCAATTCGTAAAGCAAAAAGACATAAAAGGTTTATGGCAACACATCGATGGTCCATTTTTGCTTTGTTTGGGCATCGGGATTCTGGTCAGTCTGTTTACAGTCCTCAATGTGATGCACTGGCTGTTAACCATCGCTGCACCGGTGGTCTGGTCGTTTTTCATGGGCATTATCCTGGTATCTCTGTGGCAGTTGAGCAGCAGCCGAGTCTGGCGCATGCCCGATATATTGCTGTTACTGTGTGGCCTTTCGATTGCCGTATTTTTTGCAACCGCAACGGCTACCTCGATTACGGTAAATCCGTTGACATTGGTTTTGGGTGGTGTCTTGGCCATATCGGCTATGTTGTTACCGGGAATCTCCGGGTCCTTTATGTTGCTGCTGTTAGGTCTTTATCCCGTGGTTGTTGAGGCCGTGCATGAAAGGGAATTTATCATTGTTGCGTGGGTGGCATTGGGCTGTGCGATCGGCATCGTCAGTTTCAGTCGTTTATTACATTGGACCTTGTTGCGCTGGCATGACCGGGTAATGAGTTTCATGCTTGGGTTTGTGGCGGGCGCTCTGGTGAAAGTCTGGCCGTGGCAGTTTGATTTTAATTGGTATTTACCTTCTGCCTTTGCGCAAGTTTCGGGCAATGAGCCTTATATCCTGTATTCCTTAGTCGCCACGGTGGTCGGAGGTGTTCTCGTTGCGTTGTTGTACAAACGGACAGAAAAATGACTCTGTCAAGCTGGTAATGTGATCTGATCTACATTTTTGCTTATTTTTTTTCAATTTGTTAGACGTTTTTGCAATTTGAAACTATGTTAGACAATGAAGTTGGAATAACAAGAATGCGAATAACAGTGTTCACTTCGAAATAGTACTGTGAACTGGTTCCGAAATAGAGGTGTTATATACAGTGTCCAGCGCGTCAAAATTCAGTTTACTCATTCTGACTGTCGTATTTTTAAACGGCTGTTTGAATAACGCGCGCTTTACATCTTTAGAGCCGGGCAATGTGGTGACACAACCAGCATCGGCCGCCACAAATCAGCCCACACCAAAGTCGGTGGCGAACCCAGAATTCTATCTGGTAAAACCCGGGGACACCCTGTATTCAATCGCTTTCAGATTCGGCTTGGACTATCGGAAACTTGCTCAGGCGAATGCAATTGATCAGTCATTTCGAATATATGAAGGGCAGTCACTTGCGTTGAAAGAGGTTGATTTAAGGACCACTCAAGCATCCAAAAAGCCTGTTGCTAACCCGGAAACGACGAGTCCGAAAGTGAATACGCCGGTTACAAAAGTTAACAGTCAGAAAATTGACGCTCAGGTAACTGTCAGCCGTCCAGCTGAAAGCCCCAATAATTCGTGGAAATGGCCCCACAATGGGAAAATAGTGCGAACATATTTATCATCATCGTCCGATCGAAAAGGCATTGATCTGAGCGGCCGAATTGGTGATTCTGTACTTGCAGCGACAAATGGGGTTGTCGTCTATGCAGGCAATGGTTTACCGGGTTATGGCAACCTGATCATTATCGAACACGCCAACTCTCTGCTCAGTGCGTACGCCTTTAACGAGAAAATGTTGGTAAAAGAAAAAGATCAGGTGCAAGCAGGTCAACGCATTGCAACGATGGGTAAGCAGGGGGACCAGCCCGGTTTGCACTTCGAAATTCGACACAATGGTAAACCGGTAGATCCGTTAGGTTATTTGCCCAAACGCTAAAATCGTAAACCATCCTGTCGATAATATAAGCTCAGCAGCACAGGTGAACGATTATGACGGAACTCAGGGAACATACGACTGCCATTGCAGATGATCAGATCAAATCCTTCAAAGACCTACTTGATACCTCAGAGTATGATGAAAATGCATTAGCCGATGTTGAAGCGGAAAGCTTTGACTCGACCGACAGCGACGATGATGATTTTCAAGATGCCCTGAACGCTAACGGGACCTTGCAACGCTCATTAGACGCCACTCAACTGTATTTGAATGAAATCGGTTTTTCCCCGCTGTTAAGCCCGGATGAGGAAGTCTATTTCGCTCGTTTGGCTCGAAAAGGTGAGCCTGCCGGTCGCAAACGTATGATTGAAAGTAATTTGCGGCTGGTGGTGAAAATCGCGCGTCGTTATCTCAACCGTGGTCTGACCTTGCTCGACCTAATCGAAGAAGGCAACCTCGGGTTGATTCGGGCTGTTGAGAAGTTTGACCCAGAACGAGGGTTCCGCTTTTCGACCTATGCAACGTGGTGGATTCGTCAAACCATCGAACGGGCAATTATGAACCAGACCCGAACCATTCGATTGCCTATTCATGTTGTGAAAGAGTTGAATGTGTATTTGCGCGCTGCTCGTGAGTTGGCGCAAAAGCTGGATCACGAACCAACGCCAGAAGATATTGCTGAACTACTGGAAAAACCAGTGGACGATGTCAAGAAGATGCTTGCGTTGAATGAGCGGGTCACGTCCATTGATACACCCGTTGGGCATACCACAGACAAGAGTTTGTTGGACACTATTGCGGACGATCGCGCCAATGATCCGAGTGACTCCCTGCAAGACGATGATTTGAAAGCAAGCATTGATCGTTGGTTGGACGAACTGTCTGAAAAACAACGAGAGGTTGTGGCCCGACGTTTTGGTCTGCGTGGTTATGAAACATCCACACTTGAAGATGTGGGTCGGGAAATAGGTCTGACCCGGGAACGCGTAAGACAGATTCAAGTTGAATCTTTGCGCAGGCTGCGAGACATTATGGAGAAGCAAGGGTTAACGTCTACCGCTTTGTTTGGAGCCTGATAATTTAAAAGTCCATCTAGGGCGTATGCCCTGAAGCTAAATCTGAAAGCCAACTGAGTAATCGGTTGGCTTTTTTGTTCGTTCTACCCTTGTAAAATGATTAGCGGTTATCGTGTGGCCTATGTTTTTGTGTTTGGTTTTTGACCGGTATTGGGGGTTTTGTGACTATTGAGTCGGCTATTACTTTTTTTCTGGCTGTACTGGTGTTTGGCGTGACACCAGGGCCGGGTGTTTTTGCAATTCTTGCACGTGCGTTGGTGCATGGTGCCCGCTCATGCTTTTTTCTGTCGTTGGGCATGACCATAAGTGACATTCTTTATTTGATTGCTGCCTGTCTTGGATTGGCTGCTATAGCAACACATTGGAGCCATGTGTTTGTCGTTATCCGCGTTGTCGGCGCACTTTACCTGTTGTATCTGGGCTGGCGTATGTGGACGATGCCACTTCCTGAAATTGATGGTTCTGGATTTACCGGGAAAAAGGATTCTACAGCGCTGTTGTTTTTGCAGGGTTTTCTGATTTCGGCATCCAACCCCAAAGTGATTTTGTTTTATATCGCGTTTTTACCGACCTTTATGGATCTTTCAGTACTTGATTCGACAGATATTGCGATAGCCGCG
Organism: Reinekea sp.; assembly: GCA_050293765.1. Lineage (GTDB taxonomy): Bacteria > Pseudomonadota > Gammaproteobacteria > Pseudomonadales > Natronospirillaceae > Reinekea. The sequence continues at coordinate 58,389 of JBNKNI010000010.1, read as the reverse complement.
GGCTTGACCTTGTTTAGCCTGATGCTGGGCTTAAGTTTTATCGCCTGGTTCGCAGCATCTGCACGTCGGTACTTTGAAAGTGAAGCGGGCCATAAATCGCTGCACAGAAGTGCGGGCTCTATCATGATGGGCGCCGGCGCATTTCTGTTGTTTAGAAGCTAACTGAAGTTTCTGCTCTCAACAGCTAAGTGAGGTGGACCGGGCATTATTAAGGGGCCGTAGCATCAACGGCTTGGCGTCTTTGTCATGAAACCAAAAAAAAGCCCGCAATGCAGGCTTTATTTTAGTAACTACTTTTGATCAACGCTCCAGTTGCGCTCGTTTACCCGGAACGCCATTCTGTTCGTCTGCATCCGGCAAAGCTGCTTTCTGCTCAGTAATGTTTGGCCACACTTCGGCGAGCTCGGCATTGAGTTCAATGAATTCAATTTGGTCTGCAGGAACCTCGTCTTCTGACAGAATCGCTTCTGCAGGGCATTCGGGTTCACATAATGCACAATCAATGCATTCATCCGGGTGAATGACCAGAAAATTCGGGCCTTCGTAGAAACAATCGACCGGGCATACTTCTACGCAGTCGGTGTATTTGCATTTAATGCAGTTTTCTAAGACAACAAATGCCATGTCAGACTCTCTTCCTGAAGGTTAGTGGCGCTATTTTAGTGATGGTTGGTCACCGTCTCAAGGCGATATTCAGGCTAATATGATGCATGCATATCTCAAAAAGGAATAAGACGGTGTTTGTTAATGGAAATAATCTATATTCTTTTCTTGCATTGATAAAGCCAATCTAACGCCTGCTTCGGGGTCATGTTGTCCAGCTGCAGCGAATCCAGCGCATCGACAATGGGGTGTTGCGCGCGCGCGAACAGGTCTGCCTGAGCCGCAGGCTCTGTTGTTGACTCCCTCGGTTGGTCATTATCGCGAGTATCCTCAAGCTTTGAAGTCCCAGCGATGTTGGTAACACTATGGGATTCCAGCTCCTGAAGTCGGTTTTTTGCCTTACGGATGACGTTCTCTGGCACACCGGCTAAGCGGGCGACCTGAATCCCGTAACTTTGGGATGCTGGACCCTGCTGAACCCGGTGAAGAAATACCAGCTTGTCATCATGTTCCGTCGCGTCGAGATGGACATTTTCAACACTGCTGTAATTCTCAGCCATGGCGGTCATTTCAAAGTAGTGTGTCGCGAACAGAGTTAATGCACCGACATGTTCAACCAGTTGCTCGGCGGTAGACCATGCCAGAGAGAGACCATCAAAGGTACTGGTCCCGCGCCCAACTTCATCCATGATGACCAAACTGTTGGGTGTCGCGTTGTGCAGAATATTCGCTGTTTCTGTCATCTCCACCATGAACGTTGAGCGTCCGCCGGCAACGTCATCCGAGGAACCCATGCGAGTAAATATTCGATCAACTCGGCCAATGGTGGCGCTTTCCGCTGGAACATAACTACCAATACAGGCAAGCAGGGTGATAATGGCTACCTGACGCATATAGGTTGATTTACCGCCCATATTAGGGCCGGTAATAATCTGCAGGCTATGTTCGGTTGATAATTGTGTACTGTTTGGTACGAATGGCGTGGAAGTGACCGCCTCAACGACCGGATGCCGTCCGGCGTCAATGTCGATAATTGCGTCTTCCACCAGGATCGGTTTCACCCAGGTAAATTGATCTGCGCAATGAGCCAGTCCATTGAGTACATCCAATTCAATCAGCGCTTTACAGAAGGTTTGCAGTGGAACGAGATCATCAGCCAATCGTGCAATCAAATCCTCGTAGAGATGCTTTTCTCTCGATAAAGCCCTGCTTTTAGCGCTCAGGGCTTTGTCTTCAAAGGTCTTAAGTTCCGGAGTAATGAAACGTTCAGCGTTTTTCAGTGTTTGTCTGCGCGTATATTCGACAGGTGCGTCTGCCGACTGAGCCTTGCTGATTTCAATGTAATAGCCGTGAACCCGGTTGTAACCAACTTTGAGTGACGATAAGCCGGTGCGTTCGCGTTCATCTGATTCTAACTTGGTCAGGAATTCAGAGGCGTTTGTGTCTAAGCCACGCAGTTCATCCAACTCAGCATCATACCCATCGGCGATTACACCACCTTCGCGGATGACGACAGGGGGATTCTCCTTGATTGCGCGACTCAGTTCGGCTTCCCAGGCTGGGTCGGTATTAAGATCACTTGCAAGCGTCTGGAGTAATGGTGAATCACACTGAGCAAGCAAAGACTGTAGGTCAGGGATGGCTTGCATCGCTTCACGCAGGCGTATTAAATCCCGTGGGCGGGCGGACCCTAACGCGACCCTGGCCAGTACACGCTCAATATCGCCGATTGGTTTTAGTACTTGCTCGAAAGATTCAAAACGAAAGTCTGCTAACAGTGTTTCGATAGCGGCCTGCCGTAAGCGTAACTGCGTTTGATTGCGCAGGGGTCGGTTTAGCCAGCGCCGTAACAGTCGGCTGCCCATCGACGTGCTGCATAGATCGATCAGCGCAAAAAGCGTATTTTGTTCATCACCACGGACATTAATGTCAATTTCGAGATTGCGACGACTGGCGCCGTCCAGAATTACACTATCATCGTGATGTTCTGGTGAAATAGCTTTTATATGGGGCAAAGATCCGCGTTGCGTTTCCTGCGCATAGTTCAACAGGCAACCCGCAGCTCGTAAACCGGTATGCATTGCATCAACGCCGAAACCGGACAGATCTTTTGTGCCAAATTGAGCAGTCAGGTTGTCAAGCGCACTATCGTAATCAAAAAGCCAGCCCGGCTGCGGGCGTTTAACCGGGTTGCAGCTCAATTCCGGCAAGGCTGAGTCTTCCACCACTAACAGTTCACTGGGTTTCAACCGCTCCAGTTCGTTCAATAAATCTTGCTGTTCTGGTAGCTCCTGTACGTTGAAACGACCGCTGGCCATGTCCATAACCGCTAATCCCCAACAGTCTGCATGCAGAACCGCAGCCAGCAGGTTTTCCTGGCGTTCTTTTAAATAGGCTTCATCACTAAGCGTTCCGGGGGTAAGAACGCGAACAACTTTTCGTTCCACCGGTCCTTTACTGGCTGCCGGGTCTCCAATTTGTTCGCAAATGGCGACCGTCCGGCCATTTTGCACCAGCCGTGCTATGTAATTTTCGGCAGCGTGATAGGGAATGCCCGCCATTGGAATCGGGGAGCCCGCACTTTGCCCTCGCTTGGTCAGCGTAATATCCAGCAGCCGTGCAGCTTCTTTCGCATCGTCAAAAAACAGCTCATAAAAATCACCCATGCGATAAAACACCAGGTCATTGGGATGCTGCTTTTTTATCTTAAGATATTGCTGCATCATTGGTGTGTGTTCGGCTTTTGGTTGTACCTGCTTGGTCATGACTTTCCCGACTGATTGGTTTGGAAATTTGAAAGCGCACAATCATATTCTAAACGCCCGCCAACCTAAACCTGGAGTTATCGATGATCGTTACGACCTTGGCAAATAGGCTCAATTTAAAGCAGCAAACCCTGTCGACAGTCGAGTCCTGTACAGGCGGCGGAATTGCAGCCCGCTGCACGGATGTGCCTGGGAGTTCAGCCTGGTTTGTCGGCGGCGTGGTGACTTATTCAAATGATATGAAAGTGCGCTTGGGCGTGGAGGAAGAGGCCATTTTGAACCATGGCGCCGTCAGTGAGGCCGTTGTCCGGCAAATGGCGGAACAGGGGCGGATGTTCTGTTCCGCAGACTGGTCTATCGCGGTGAGTGGCATCGCCGGACCAGACGGGGGTACACCGGATAAACCAGTCGGAACCGTCTGGTTTGCTTGGGCAGGACCTCAGCAGACCGATACCGAATGCAAAGTCTTTACCGGAAACAGGCAACAGATTCGGCAGCAGGCAGTTGATTTCGCTCTGCAAACCCTAACTGATTTACTTAATTAACAAATTTTTTCTTGTCAGGGCAAAAATAAACATGTTTAAATACTGTTTATTCATACAGCACTTATAGAATCGGAAAAACACTATGGACGCCAATAAAGAAAAAGCATTATCTGCTGCGCTTAGCCAAATCGAACGTCAATTTGGTAAGGGTTCTGTTATGCGCATGGGAGACCAAGAGCGCATTGATATTCCCGCCATTTCGACCGGTTCACTGGGATTGGACATCGCCCTGGGTATCGGTGGTTTACCAAAAGGCCGGGTTGTTGAGATATACGGTCCGGAATCTTCTGGTAAAACAACGCTGACGCTGCAGGTAATTGCCGAAGCGCAGAAAGCCGGTGGAACCTGTGCTTTCGTCGATGCTGAGCACGCTCTTGATCCGAATTACGCCGAAAAACTGGGTGTTAATGTCGACGATCTGTTGGTTTCTCAGCCGGATACCGGTGAACAAGCGTTAGAAATTGCCGATATGCTGGTCCGGTCCAATGCCGTTGATGTCATCATTATCGACTCCGTCGCAGCACTGGTTCCAAAAGCTGAGATCGAAGGTGAGATGGGCGATCACCATGTTGGTTTGCAAGCGCGCTTGATGTCACAGGCATTGCGGAAAATCACCGGTAATATCAAAACAGCAAACTGCCTGGTGATCTTCATTAACCAGATTCGTATGAAGATTGGTGTCATGTTTGGGAATCCTGAAACCACTACCGGTGGTAACGCATTGAAGTTCTATTCCTCAGTGCGACTGGACATTCGCCGTACTGGCACGATTAAAGACGGTGATGAAGTAATTGGCTCTGAAACCCGAGTCAAGGTAGTTAAGAATAAGGTTTCTCCGCCATTCCGTCAGGCCGATTTTCAGATCATGTATGGCAAAGGGATTTATCACATGGGCGAGGTTATCGACTTGGGCGTGAAAATTGGCTTGGTCGAGAAATCCGGTGCTTGGTACTCCTATAAGGGTGATAAAATCGGACAAGGAAAAGCCAATGCGGCCAAATTCTTGGGTGATAACCCTGAAATTGCGCAAGAAATTGAGGCCGCTATCCGCGCTGAATATTTAACCAAGGATAAGGGAAAGGAAAAGGGCCAAGTTGACGCCGAACAGCCTAAGGTTGAAGACAAAAAAGCGGCAACTGTCGCTAAGTCTGCAAAAGCCGATAAAGCAGAAAAAGCCTGATTTGACGGTAATACCCTTGGCCGTGCGATACGGTCAGGGGTTGGTGACTTATGAATTCGATTTGGAACACCGCATTAAACATCTTGGCACGTCGCGAGCATTCTCGGTATGAGCTGACTGCGAAATTGAGAAAACGCTTTCCAGATGCGGAAGATCAGATCGAGCCAGTGCTGGATCGCTTACAGGATACGGGCCTGCAAGATGATCGACGCTTTGCAGAAATGTGGTTGCGTTCACAAGTATCCCGAGGCCGTGGTCCCGTGCGTATACGCGGTGAAGCGCGGCAAAAAGGGGTTGAATCATTGGTTGCTGAGCTATTGTCGGAACAGGATATTGATTGGTTTGAGTTAGCTCTCGATCTTGCCCGCAGGAAGTTTCCATCAGGTGTGACCTTCGAATCTAAAGCTAAGGCCTACCGTTTTTTAAGTTATCGGGGCTTTGAATCCGATTCTGTGCAATACGCCATCAGTGAATTGAGCCAACATGCGGCTTCAGACCTTTAAATAACTGCCCCGCAAACCTTTTTGCCCTAACTCTGCTGTTTCCTCCTCACGCCGTTCTGTGTACTATTGACACCCTTTTTGAAGCTGAAACCCGTATAGAGACTGTACCTTCACATGAAAACCTCTGAAATTCGTCGTCGCTTTCTCGATTTTTACGCAAAGAATGACCATAGGATTGTACCGGCAGGTTCGCTGGTACCAGGTAATGACCCTACGTTATTGTTTACAAACGCAGGTATGAATCAGTTCAAGGATGTCTTTCTGGGCACCGACAAACGAGATTATAACCGTGCGACCACGGCTCAGCGATGTGTGCGGGCTGGCGGAAAGCACAATGACTTGGAAAACGTAGGTTATACCGCGCGTCACCATACCTTTTTTGAAATGCTTGGCAATTTCAGCTTCGGTGATTACTTTAAAAAAGAAGCCATACAGTTTGCATGGGCTTTTTTGACTGAAGAACTGGGGCTCCCGAAAGAGAAGCTTTGGGTGACCGTCTATAAAGATGATGATGAAGCAGCAGATATCTGGATAAACGAAATTGGCGTTGATCCTAATCGATTGTCTCGGTTGGGGGATAAAGACAACTTCTGGATGATGGGTGATACCGGCCCCTGTGGTCCCTGTTCTGAGATATTTTATGACCATGGTGAAGATGTGCCTGGTGGCCCACCGGGAAGCCCGGATGACGATCTGGATCGTTACATAGAGATCTGGAATCTGGTCTTCATGCAGTTCGATACATTAGAAGACGGTACCCGCGTGCCATTGCCGAAACCATCCGTTGATACAGGCATGGGCTTAGAGCGGCTAGCCGCGGTATTGCAGAACGTTCATTCCAATTATGAGATCGACCTGTTTCAGTCGTTAATTAAAGCAGTGATGGGTGTAACCGGGTGTACCGATATTGAGAACCGCTCATTACGAGTGATCGCAGACCATATTCGCTCAACAGCATTCTTGATTGCAGACGGGGTTATTCCGTCAAACGAAGGCCGGGGATATGTGTTGCGTCGTATCATTCGGCGGGCGATTCGTCATGGCTACAAGTTGGGTTGTTCTGACCTGTTTATGTATAAGCTGGTTGATGCATTGGTTGTTGAGATGGGTGACGCCTATCCAGAGCTGGCTCAGCAGGCCGATCATGTTAAGAAAGTCTTGAAAATTGAAGAAGAACAGTTTGCCCGTACGCTGGATAATGGCATGTCCATTTTGGAAGCGGGTATAGCCGACTTAAACAGCCAGGTAATTCCTGGTGAACTGGTTTTTAAATTATATGATACCTATGGTTTTCCAGCCGATTTGACGGCAGATGTTGCTCGTGAAAAGGGTTTGACGATTGATCAAGCCGGTTTCGATACAGCAATGGCAGAGCAGAGAGCCATGTCGAAATCTGCCAACAAATTCAAACTGGATCGTAATATTGATCTTGGACTTCCGGGGCAAACCGTTTTTCTCGGCTATGATACCCTCGTGTCGACTGGGCGCGTGATCAAAATCTTAAAAGATAATTTGGATGTGCCGTCATTAAAGGCAGGTGACAACGGTGTTGTGATTCTTGATCAAACATCCTTTTACGCAGAATCTGGTGGTCAGGCTGGCGATCAGGGTATGTTGACTGCTAACGGATTGCAGATTCAGGTCGACGATTGTCAGAAGTTACAGGGGCATCATTTGCACCAAGTAACGGTACTAGAAGGTTCATTAAATTGCGGTGACGAGATTACTGCAACCGTTAAGCGAGATGAGCGTGAAAACACCGCTCGACATCACAGTGCCACTCATTTGATGCATGCGGCGCTACGGTCGGTTCTCGGGGGGCACGTACAACAGCGTGGCTCGCTGGTGACTTTTGACAAGTTACGCTTCGATTTTTCGCATCTTGAGGCTGTAACCCCGGATGAAATACGAGAGATCGAAAACATCGTTAACGCTCAGATCATGGCAAATACCGACGTGTCAACCGACATCATGGATGTCGATTCGGCCCGGGAATCCGGGGCGATGGCGCTTTTTGGCGAAAAGTATGACGACAAGGTCCGAGTGCTGACCATGGGGCAGGATGGTTTTTCAAAAGAGCTGTGTGGCGGAACGCACGTTCGTCGTACAGGTGATATTGGCCTGTTTCGAATTGTTTCTGAAAGTGGTATTGCTGCGGGCATACGGCGGATTGAAGCCGTTGCCGGTCCATATGCTCTGGCGACGGTGCGACAGCAGGAAAATCTGCTGACAGAACTGCAGATAAGCTTTAAATGCTCTGCCGATCAATTAGCGGCTAAAGTACACCAGTCATTAGCGCATGCAAAAGATTTGGAGCGTGAAATTGATCAGTTGAAGACAAAGTTGGCATCCGCTGCAGCCGGTGACTTAGCATCACAGGCGGTTGATATCTCTGGGGTCAATGTGCTTGCCGTACGTTTGGATGGTGTTGATAGCCAATCCTTGCGGACTACTATGGATCAGATGAAGGACAAGCTTGGGACTGCCGTCATCTTTATCGCCGCGGTGAATGATGGCAAAGTTCAGTTAGCGGCCGGCGTTACCAAAGACCTTATCGCCAAGATAAAGGCGGGCGATCTTATTAAGGACGTTGGTGCTTTAATGGGCGCGAAAGGTGGCGGTAAGCCAGATATGGCCATGGCGGGTGGCGGGGATGCCAGTAAAATAGAGGATGCCTTATCTAATGTTACCACTTGGGTTAAGCAGAAATTGGACGCTTAACTGAGGATTTCTAATGGCTTTGTATGTTCAAAAATTTGGTGGAACCAGTGTTGGATCCGTTGAGCGCATTGGTCTGGTCGCGGATAAAATAAAGTCATTTCGGGATCAGGGTCATGATGTGGTCGTTGTTGTTTCTGCCATGAGCGGTGAAACCAACCGATTACTGGCGTTGGCTGCGGACATCACAAAAACGCCGAGTCCTCGTGAGTTGGATGTTCTTGTCTCAACTGGAGAGCAAGTCACCATCGCTTTACTGGCGATGGCGCTGCACGAGCGCGGCTGTGAGGCGAAGTCTTTTACCGGGGATCAGATTCGAATCTTGACAGACAGCGCTCACACGAAAGCACGAATCAAAGAGATAGACGTTGATGCTGTTCAACAGGAGTTGAAAGCCGGGCGAGTTGTTGTTGTTGCCGGTTTTCAGGGCGTTGATGATAAGGGTAACACAACAACGTTGGGGCGTGGCGGTTCCGATACCTCCGCGGTTGCAATGGCGGCAGCACTGTCGGCTGATGAGTGTCAGATTTATACGGACGTTGATGGGGTCTACACGACGGATCCGCGTGTTGTTGAGAAGGCGCGGCGACTTGAGCGTATTACATTTGAAGAAATGCTCGAGATGGCCAGCTTAGGTTCAAAAGTCTTGCAGATTCGATCTGTCGAATTTGCGGGAAAATACAAAGTCCCATTGCGAGTGTTGTCGAGCTTTGTTGAAGGCGACGGTACGCTTATTACATTTGAAGGTGATAGTAAGATGGAGCAACCCATTATATCGGGCATAGCGTTTAATCGGGATGAGGCCAAATTAACGTTGGTCGGTGTGCCTGATATTCCAGGTGCCGCCAGTCGGATTTTGGGTCCGGTGAGTGCAGCGAATATTGAAGTAGACATGATCGTTCAAAATGTCGCTGAAGATAACACAACAGACTTTACCTTTACGGTTCATCGTAACGATTATCATCGTGTTATGCAGGTGCTTCAATCGGTTGCAGAAGACTTGGGTGCAGAGGCGGTTCGCGGTGATAATGCTATAGCTAAAGTTTCTATTGTGGGTGTTGGTATGCGCTCGCATGCCGGGGTGGCATCGAAAATGTTCGATGCGCTTGCCGCAGAAAATATCAATATCTTGATGATTTCGACCTCTGAGATTAAGGTTTCAGTGGTTATAGAGGAAAAGTATCTTGAACTGGCCGTTCGTGCTCTGCATACGGCTTTTGAGCTGGATGTTTAAAGTCGATCTTGGCATCTGAACGAAAATTCTGGTGATGAGATTATCAATCGCCTGGCGATCATATTTGCCGTACTGAACGAAACTTTCGAAAAAGAAATGTATTCGGAAGCTTTATTTTTTTAAATTGTGGTCAATACTAGGCATTATTGTTGTACATTTGTCCGTGAATTAGGAAGGGACAACTGGAAAGCAGGAATGTTCCAGTAAACTTAGGAGATTAGTGAATGCTGATTCTAACGCGCCGAGTAGGTGAAACATTAATGATTGGTGATGAAGTCACTGTAACCGTGCTCGGAGTTAAGGGTAATCAGGTACGCATTGGTGTAAATGCACCAAAGGATGTTGCTGTACATCGTGAAGAGATCTATCAGCGTATTCAGAAAGAAATGGGGCACCCGGAACAGGATGACGACTGAGTTATCTCGACCAGGGCGTTATATTCCACATCGATAAAATTCGCTAATGTGTTAATTTTATTGAGTTTTTTCTTTATTTTTTGAAAAACCGTGGTAATATGCGCGCCGTTGTTTGGGAGAGATGGCCGAGTGGCTGAAGGCGCGCCCCTGCTAAGGGCGTATGGGCGAAAGCTCATCGAGGGTTCGAATCCCTCTCTCTCCGCCATTTGTTGATGTAATGTCAATAGCAATACGCGCCCGTAGCTCAGCTGGATAGAGTACCTGGCTACGAACCAGGCGGTCGCACGTTCGAATCGTGCCGGGCGCGCCATTTCCTTTCCTTGCTAAATTCCTTCGATCTCCCGCTTTAACAGAATAGTAATATCTTCAACTTCGGTCGATTTTCGAATGACTGAAAACAGGTCTTCTGCTTGCACATAAGATTCCCGTAAATAGCTGAGCCATTGCTTGAGTCTGCCGGAGCAGTAGCGTGGAGACATGGAGCCCACGATTGAATCCCAGAACTCCAAAATGAGCGGTGCGATATCTGTCCAAAGAGCAGCTGCACGTTCAGGGTTTTTAATCTCTTGTGCTAAGAACGGATTGCGGATGGCTCCTCGCCCCAACATAAGGGATTGGCAATTTGCTTCAGCGGTTGCACGTTTTGCATCATCGGGTGTCCAGATCTCCCCGTTAATTGTCAAGGGGATCTGTAAGGTATGTTCGAAATCCTCTGCTTTGTGCCAGTAGGCCGGAGGTTTGTAGCCCTGACTTCGGGTTCGGGCATGAACAATGATTTCATTGGCTCCTGCCTCCGAGATAGCTTGGGCACATTCCCACATGGTTGACTCGTCGTCAAAGCCCAGGCGCATTTTGGCGGATAGGGGTTGGTCAGCGGGCATTTGCTCTCTGACATTTTTAACCACCCGATAAATGGTTTCTGGTTCTTTCAGCAGAATAGCACCGCCTTTACTGGCGTTGACGGTTTTACTTGGGCAGCCAAAATTCAAATCGATTCCGTGAGACCCCATTTCACAAGCGCGGTTCGCATTAGCGGCAAGTGCGTCGGGGTGGTTTCCCAATAACTGCACCCTGACGGGCGTACGGCAACGCGTATAGCCCTGATTATCGAGTTCGGGTGCTTGTCGTAGAAAAACATGCTCAGGCAACAGTTGATCGACCACTCTTACAAATTCAGTGAAGACCATGTCATAACCGCCGGTTTGCGCAATCAATTGACGCAGATGTACATCGGCCAGGCCTTCCATTGGAGCAAGATAAATTTTCATTGATGCGTCAGAGGTTAAAAAAACGAGCGGATACTAAACGAGCGAGAGGTTCCCTGCGAGTGAAAAATTGTATCGATGGGTATACGCAGTGTCATTAATTCTGTTCGAAAATTGAGCTGAGTCAGGTTCATTGCAACGTATCATTGCAAGAATGGTGGTGGCCTTGTTATTGCGCGTTTTCCCCTATTTAAGGTAACCTACATCGTTAATCAGGGCGCAAATCGGCCTTATAACATATAAAAAAGTAGAATCCATATTACTGTTTTCTAGGTCATACAAGGATCAATCCATGTCTGAGCTCATTTTAGAAGGCGTCGACCTCATGTTCATGGGGATGGGGACAGTCTTCGTATTTCTCGCCCTATTAGTGATTGGCACATCAATCATGTCTCAAATCATCATGCGCTTGCCGGCGCCGAACGAAATAGAAAGCCATTCTTCGAAAACACGCAGAACCTCCGGCGAAGATTTAACGGAAGTGGCCGCAGTCGCCGCCGCTGTAAAACTGTTTCACGAAAAATAAACCCCAAATTCTGTGTGGGCACCAATTTTTGATTCTGAAAGGTATGAATCCATGACAACAAATAAAAATCCGATCAAGATCACGGATGTCGTTTTACGGGACGCGCATCAATCTCTGTTTGCCACACGGCTGCGCATTGATGACATGTTGCCTATCTGCGAAAAACTCGACCAGGTCGGCTATTGGTCGCTGGAATCCTGGGGTGGGGCCACTTTCGATGCGTGTATTCGTTTTTTAGGAGAAGACCCCTGGGACCGTATACGTGAGCTGAAAAAAGCCATGCCGAATACCCGTCAACAAATGCTGTTGCGCGGTCAAAACCTTTTAGGTTATCGGCATTATGCTGATGATGTGGTTGATAAGTTTGTTGAGCGCGCAGTCGCGAATGGTGTCGATGTGTTTCGCGTTTTTGATGCTATGAATGACCCACGCAATTTGCAGCGGGCTATGCAGGCTGTTCGCAAACAGGGCGCACACGCTCAAGGCACCATTTCATTCACAACCAGCCCTGTTCACAATACTGAAAACTGGCTCTCGCTAGCAAAACAGATTGAAGACATGGGGGCCGATTCAATTGCCATTAAAGACATGTCAGGTATCTTGGCTCCTTACGATGCTTTTGAATTAATCAGTAAAATGAAGGCGAGTCTTGATATTCCCCTTTCATTACACGCACATGCGACCTCTGGCTTGTCATCCATGACTCAATTGAAAGCCATCGAGGCAGGAATTGATCATATTGATACCGCCATCTCTTCAATGTCCATGACCTATGGACATTCTCCAACCGAGGCGTTGGTCGCAGCACTGAAAGGTACTGACCGAGATCCCGGTCTGGACTTGGAATTGTTGGAAGAAATAGCGACTTACTTCCGGGCAATCCGCAAGAAATACAGCCAGTTCGAAGGTCAGCTTCGTGGCACTGATACCCGCATACTTATTGCTCAGGTGCCGGGCGGCATGTTGACTAACATGGAAGGTCAATTGAAAGAACAGGGCGCTGCCGACAAATTCGACGAAGTGTTGGCTGAGATTCCGAAGGTTCGTAAAGACTTGGGTCACATTCCACTGGTGACACCGACTTCTCAGATTGTTGGGACTCAGGCAGTACTGAATGTGTTGACGGGTGAGCGTTATAAGTCAATTTCCAAAGAAACTCAGGCCATTTTGAAGGGTGAATACGGTGCAGCGCCGGCCCCTTTCAATGCCGAACTGCAGAAGAAAGTTCTGGATGGCGCAGACCCTATTACCTGCCGCCCTGCAGATCTGCTTGAAAATGAGCTCGACAAGTTAATCTCTGAGTTGGATGGTATTGCTAAAGAAAAAGGCATTACACTGGCCAAGGAAAAAGTCGATGATGTTCTGACGTACGCATTGTTCCCACAGATCGGCCTTAAATTCCTGGAAAACCGAGGCAATGCCGACGCGTTTGAGCCAGTCCCGACAGCTCAAACTGCTGGTGCAAGCCAAGGTAAATCGTCCGGTGTTTATACCGTCGACGTAAATGGCAAATCCTATGTCGCCGCGGTAGATGCCAAAGGCGCCGTATCGGTTTCGATTAATGGCAAAACGTACAATACCAAAATTTCAGAAGGAGGGGATGTCAGTGCTCAGAGTAATGCCAGCACAGACAGCACCGGTTTTGAAATTCCAGCGCCATTGGCGGGTAACATCTTCAAAGTGTTAGTGCATCCAGGCGATGTCATTGAAGAAGGACAGGTCGTCATGATTCTTGAGGCAATGAAAATGGAAACTGAGGTCAGTGCTTCTCGCGCCGGTACTGTAAGCAGTGTCAGCGTGAAAGAAGGTGACTCAGTTTCTGTCGGCGATACGCTGTTGACACTTTAAGGGAGTAATTCTGATGGAAAAGTTTCAACAGCTGTTGCTCGAGTCGGGTCTTTATAACCTGACGGGCGGGCAATTTGCGATGATGATTGTTGGCCTGGTATTAATTTATCTGGCCATTTCACGTAGGTTTGAACCCTTGCTCCTGTTGCCGATTGGGTTTGGTACGTTGCTGGTCAATATTCCAGGCGCAGAGATGGGCGGTGATGAAGGGTTGCTGCACTATATTTCTGTTGTTGGTATCTCATCCGGCGTGTTTCCTTTGCTCATTTTTATGGGTGTGGGCGCGATGACCGACTTCGGTCCGCTATTGGCCAATCCAAAGACGCTCCTGCTGGGCGCGGCTGCGCAATTTGGTATTTTTGGGACCGTTATTGGTGCGGTGTGGATGAGTTCCATGGGCTGGGTTGACTTTACCTTGCAAGATGCCGCCGCCATCGGGATTATCGGGGGGGCGGATGGTCCGACTTCCATTTTTGTCGCCAGTCGATTAGCTCCGGAGTTATTGGGGGCTATTGCCGTTGCCGCCTACAGCTATATGGCGCTGGTTCCGCTGATTCAGCCGCCGATCATGAAGTTGTTGACAACCGCTGAAGAGCGCAAGATTCAGATGAACCAGTTGCGAGTTGTATCCAAACGCGAAAAAATTATCTTCCCTATTGTCGTGTTGTTTATGGTCGCCATGTTTTTGCCGTCAGCCGCCCCTTTGTTGGGGATGTTCTGTTTTGGTAATCTGATGAAAGAAAGCGCCGTTGTCGATCGTCTTAGTGATACCGCACAGAATGCGTTGATGAATATTGTCACGATTATGCTGGGCTTAGCCGTTGGATCCAAAATGAGCGCGGAAGCGTTTCTGAATGTAGAAACACTCGGGATTTTGTCTCTGGGTTTAATTGCGTTTTGTGTGGGTACTGCCGCTGGCGTACTGATGGCGAAGCTGATGAACCTGTTCATTAAAGTGAAAATTAATCCGTTGATTGGTTCGGCCGGGGTGTCAGCAGTACCCATGGCAGCGCGGGTGTCGAACAAGGTTGGTTTAGAAGCAAACAATCAGAATTTCCTGTTGATGCATGCCATGGGACCCAATGTCGCTGGTGTTATCGGCTCTGCTGTGGCTGCAGGTGTTTTGTTGTCCTATTTTGGGTAATTAACGTACCAATTTAAAAAACCAGAAACGCCGGTCGCAAGTCCGGCGTTTTTTTTGCGGTTGATTTACTCAGGTACGAATGGCTCAGTCCTGACAGCAGCGCTCTGGGATAAACTGGTCGCCAGATTGTCAACAATGACAACGCTCTTATTAAATTAAGGGTTGCTTGAGAGATGGGGCTAGCGGGTTAAACAGAGGTGCTCTAAACGACGGCAGATGGCATACTGGGTGAAGCAAACAGTTAGGTAAGGTAGATACATGGAGCTTCTTCAGTCATTTTCCACATTGACCTGGATAATAATGGGCGTAATCGGGTTATTGACCCTGTATTTTCATGGTCCGGTGTATTCAGCCCATACCGCAAATTATTCTCCCAGTATTTTAACCAGTGTCGGAATATTCGGCACCTTTCTTGGTGTTGCCTTAGGTTTAAGTGAATTTGACACGACTTCTGTAGAGAACAGCGTGCCACAATTATTAGATGGCTTGAAAACGGCTTTCTGGACTTCCATTGCCGGGCTACTGGGGGCGCTGTCAATTAAGTTTCGCTATGCCGTTGCCACGATGCGGGTACGAGCACATCGCGAATCAAAAATGACTGCCACGATGGATGACTTGGCTTGGCATCTCGAACGAATTGCAGACTCAGTCATCGTAGACGACAAAGAAAATGAGCGATGGATACAATGGGCGAAACGAGAGTCCGAAAAACGTTCGGAAGAACACCGCGTCCTCATTTCAACCCTTAAAGGTTATCAGACGGAAATGACGGAGGCGAATCGTGTCGCTTTGGAGCAAGCCATTACGCACGTCATGCGTGAGTTCAATACCCGCATCGAAGAGCAATATGGCGATAATTTCAAAAAGTTGAATACTGCTGTGGGTCAGATGATCGATTGGCAGGCTGCTTATAAAGGTCAATTGGAAGATTTACTGAGCGCAAACGAGCGCAGTGCTAAATCGTCGACTGTCGCGGCTGAGTCGTTTGAAAAACTAATTACCCAAACTCAGTCCTTCACCTCTGTTGCTGAAGACATGGAAACGCTGTTAAACGCGTTACAAAATCAGAGCGAAAATTTACGCGAGTATCTTACGACCTTTACCTCTTTGATTGTTGATGCTCAAAAGGGTCTGCCACAATTGGAAGAACGGATCATGTTGTTGACCACCGGATTGCAATCCCTCGTCGAAGGACAATCCGAACAAATGAAAACGCTCTTAGAGCAGACAGCGGCGGGAATTCGGGATACCAGTGAAAACGTTAGCCGTTTGCTGATTGAAGGAACTGAAAAATCACAGCGCGCGATGGGTGCTCAACTGGAAAGTCTGTTGCAACAAAACAACAAGCAACTCACGATTCTTGAAGCTGGCATGGAAGAAGAATTGCGCAAAGCCTTGATGACATTCGGCTATCAATTGACAGCCTTGTCTGAAAAATTTGTCAATGACTATATGCCGTTGACGGATCGTCTGCAGGATCTGATTAAGGCAGCAGAGGCGAAATAATGAGGAACGATGAGGAACATATCGAACAGGAAGAACACTGGGTTTCGGTCAGTGATCTTATGGCCGGTCTAATGATGGTATTTCTGCTCGTGGCAATTGTTTTCATGGTGAATGCTGAGATTGAGCGCAATAAGATCAGGGATGTTGCGGTGCTTTACGACAAATTGCGCACTCAATTGTATCAGGACTTGGTTGAGGAATTTGGTCCTGATCTGGACAGATGGGGGGCGGAAATCAACCCGGATCTGAGTATTCGTTTCGGTCGGCCTGAACTGATTTTTGATAAGGGTGAAAAAGATCTGAAAAACGAATTTCAGACCATTCTTGAAGATTTCTTTCCGCGCTATCTGAACATCATTGCTTCTAAAAAATACCGTGACGATATCGCCGAAGTCCGAATTGAAGGGCACACATCCAGCGGCTGGTTGAGTCAATCTGAAGACAACGCCTATATCCTGAACATGGGGCTGAGCCAGGCCCGCACCCGCTCAACACTCGAATTTTTATTGCTGCTACCTGATGTTCAGAATGAGAAAGACTGGTTGAAAGAACACATGACAGCAAATGGTCTGTCTTCCTCAAAGCCTATTTTTTTGGGCAATGGTGAGGAAGATCGGGAACGGTCGCGTCGTGTGGAGTTTCGATTACGTACAGATGCCGAGTCGCGTATTGCCGCTATTTTAGAAAGTCAGCGACGTTAACATGAAATTACCTGATTTTTTGGAATTCACTCCTTTTAATAATCTGAAAGAGCGGATGCAAGTGACGAAACTGGGTCATTTCGAACTTTTTGACCCTGTGCACCATCTTACAGGTGTAGAAAGATCCGACCTCGACCGATTTGGGATTATGGTGCCCTTGTCGGACATTCAGCATTTGCTGGATTTTACTCTGGTTTTCAAAAACAGTCGGATCTGGCTGGAAGACGGTCTTGTTTACCATCTCGCGCATTGTGATGAGCTTAAAAAAAGCCAGCAGAGCTGTAAGATTGGAACATCTGAACGCGCGTTAACATCCGGCACTTCTGTCTGTCCTGCCTGTTTGCAAAAACTGCAATATAAAGGCTATGACGCCCATAAAGCGCGCAAGGAAAACTACAGCCGGCAGGTGTTGGAACGTTTTACGCTGACGGGGTATTGGCAGCAGTACCATCAGTACCCTGTTTCTGAAAAACGGGAAATGCGTAAATCCTTAGTGTAAAGAGGATACTTACACCCTTTATTCATGGTAGCTGGTTATAATGCCCAATCTTAAATGGTCTGGTTCAGGAGTTTTCAAAATGCGGAAAATTGTTATTCTGGCG
The DNA here is from genome assembly GCA_050293765.1 of Reinekea sp. Lineage (GTDB taxonomy): Bacteria > Pseudomonadota > Gammaproteobacteria > Pseudomonadales > Natronospirillaceae > Reinekea. The sequence continues at coordinate 40,833 of JBNKNI010000010.1, read as the reverse complement.
ATGTTGTTTGCTGTGAGCGGGTGTGCTACCACCAGATTACCTGGCAACCTGTCAGGAGCGATTTTAAACAGTGATGACTTACAGACCGTCAGTGATGGTTTGCCCAGTTATCTGCTTATGGTTGACGCATTGACAGATACGTACCCGAAAAGCGCTGATATGCATTTAACCGCAGCCAGTCTTAACGGTTCGTATGCTGGTGTTTTTGTCCCAGATTCTCAGCCTGAGCGAAAAAAGCGAATGGCTACAAAAGCGTTGAATCATTCTTTTACTGCTTTTTGCTTACATGATAAAAAAGTCTGTGGTTTGGCGGAAATGGACTCAGACGCATTTAATGCGACGATTGAACAGCGGAATTCGGATAAAGATCTACCGTATTTGTACTCACTCGGAACGGGTTGGGCTAGCTATATTCAAGCGAATTCCGATGATTGGTTGGCGATAGCCCAACTGGGAAAAGCGGAAACAGTGCTCAAACAGGTTGTCAGTATCGAACCAGATTATGAAAAAGGCACCGCCCAACTGTACCTGGGCGTAATGAATAGTATTCTACCCCCGAGTTTAGGTGGCAAGCCCGAGGTGGCAAAAGCCTATTACGAAGCGGCGCTGCGTGCTGGTAACGAGCAAAACTTAATCATTTATGTTTATTACGCCTCAAACTTTGCGCGGTTGATGTTTGATCAGGAGCTACACGACAGTCTGCTTCAGCAGGCGTTAAGCTTAGACCCTTATGTTGAAGGCTATACATTGCAAAATTTCTATGCCCAGAAACGGGCTGCTGAATTGTTGGCGACATCTAACGATTACTTTTAATTTGAGGTTTTTATGCGGTTACTAAAAATACTTTTCGCGGTCGCTTTGTTGAGCTTACCCATGGCTCAGGCGAAAGTGCTCAAAATTTCAACAGAGTATCCGGATGGTAACGCTGTACTGAATGAATTGAGAGACGCTGGAAAGCGGATTGAAGCCATGACTGAAGGGCGGATAAGCTTCAAATTCTATCCCGGTGGCGTAATGGGCGACGGTGTGGCCGTGCAGCGGAAAATCCGTATTGGCCAGCTGCACGGAGCTTTTATACACAGCGGTGCATTAGCCAGCTCTTATCCCAATTCGCAGGTGCTTAACGCACCTTTATTATTCCGCAATTTTGATGAGGTTGATTACATTCGTGCAGCGTTTGATGCAGAGCTCAACCAAGGGTTTATTGACAATGATTGGCACACCTACGGCTTGATTGAAGGCGGATTTGCTTACGCACTCACTAACGTACCCGCCAAAGATCTGGATACGCTTCGTGAACAAAAACTATGGCTACCGGCGAACGATCCCTTTTCTGAAAAAATCGCCAAAGCGTTTGGCATAAACCCGATAGCGCTGAATATCGGGGACGTTCTTACTGCTCTGCAAACCGGTGCCATTAACGCCATTGTAGCACCTCCAGTTGGTGCAATTACGTTGCAGTGGTACTCAAAAACACAGTACCTGACGGATGCACCTTTTATGTATACCTACGGTGTCGTTGCAATTGCTGAAAAAGCATTGAACGGCATAGCAGAAAATGATCTGGCAATTTTGAGTAAAGAGTTAACCCTAAGCAGCGGCAAGTTGGATCAAATTGCCCGGGCAGACAATTTAAAAGCCTTCGACGCTTTATCATCCCTCGGCATTGAAATACAGACATTAAGTGAAGAAACCCGAATGGCCCTGGAGTCTGAAGCGAATAAGGCGACTGAAAAACTTATTGAATCGGGCGAATTTGAGCAGGATTTGTATGATCGGGTTACTGCGAAGCTCGCTGAATATCGGAATCAGTAAATGCCCTTATTTTTAGTTCGATTAGCCAAAGGCTGGGCAACCATTGAGGTTATCTTACTAGCCTTTGTATTGTTGGCCTTGGTTTTACTGTCGGTAGTACAGATTTTGTTACGTAATGTCTTTGGCACCAGTTTATTTTGGATAGACCCTTTGAATCGGTTGTTGGTGCTTTGGTTGGCATTGTTGGGTGCTATGGTAGCAACTCGTGAAAAGCAGCATATTGCAGTCGACGTACTCAAACACTATTTAACCGGGCTTCCCTTGGTAGTGATCACCAAGTGCGCAGAAGTGTTTGCTGGAGTGGTCTGTGCGCTGATGGCCTATCATTCGGGTCGATTCGTTTACGACGAGTTTCTCTTTGATAATCGAACGTTCTCCGATTTGCCTGCATGGCCTTTTGAACTGATCATGCCACTGGGCTTTGGGGTCATGGCAATACGTTTCTTTTATTCGGTTGTCTTCACAAGGATCTCGGAGTCGACGCATTGAAAATCTCTTTGACGTTACTGGTGTTGGTCGCTGCCATTCTGGGCGCGCCGTTGTTTACGATTATTCTGGGTGGTGCTGGAGTGGGTTTCTGGATGTCAGAAATCGATTTAATGGTACTGCCCATTGAACTGTATCGCTTAACAGAAAACACGCTGTTGATTGCCTTGCCACTGTTTACTTTTGCGGGCTATTTGCTCAGCGAAAGTAAGACCGCCGACAGGCTGGTAAACCTTTCTCAGGCTGCACTGGGGTGGTTGCCCGGTGGGATGGTATTGATTTCACTGTTGGGTTGCGCTTTTTTTACCATGCTGACAGGGGGTTCCGGGGTAACCATCGTTGCTCTCGGTGCACTATTATTGCCTGCTCTCAAGCAATCAGGCTATTCCGATAAATTTGCTTTGGGTCTGGTAACGACTTCAGGAAGTTTAGGTCTGTTGTTGCCGCCAGCATTACCCCTTATTTTGTACGGTATTGTCGCTCAGCAAATGGATATAGCGGATGTTGATATTCAGGATCTGTTTATTGCCGGCTTCATTCCTGCCTTATTGATGATCCTATCTCTCTGGATATACGGGCTATGGAGTCAACGCAACGAGGATATACCTTTAACTCCGTTCCGTTTGAGATCGGTTCTGACTGAACTGAGATTGTCAGTTTGGGAATTGGCTATCCCGTTAATTGTCTTGGGCGGGTTATTGTCGGGTTGGTTGGTTATTTCTGATATTGCGGCCATTACGGCTCTCTATGTCTTGATCATCGAGGTATTCGTATACCGGGACATCAATGTTAAACAATTGCCTAAGATTGCGGCCGAATCTATGAAAATGGTTGGCGGCATTTTGTTGATATTGGGTGTGGCTCTGGCATTCACGAATTTACTGGTTGATCTTGAAGTGCCCGCGAAGGTTTTTGAATTTATTCAGGCGAATATTGATAGTCGGTGGGCATTCTTACTCTGTCTGAATGTTGGGCTGCTGATATTAGGAGCGATTCTGGATATTTTTGCAGCACTGATCATCATAGTGCCGTTGATTCTACCGGTTGCGATGGAATATGGTATCGATCCTGTACATCTCGGTATCATTTTTGTCGCCAACATGCAGATAGGATACTTTACACCGCCTGTAGGCATGAACCTGTTTATTGCCAGTTATCGATTTAAACGTTCCATCGCGGAACTCTACACGGCAACAATACCAATGATGTTCGTATTGTTGTCAGTCGTTCTGTTGATTACATATTGGCCAGATATGGTGCTAATGTTTGTCCGTTGAAAAAAAAGCATCTTATCGCAGCTAAATGTTTGACTTCATTGGGAAAATCGATAAAATGCGCGTCACTTTTTGAGAAGCTTAACGTAGTTAATCGAGACAAAAAGAGCATTATGGGTGTGTAGCTCAGCTGGGAGAGCATCGCCCTTACAAGGCGAGGGTCAGCGGTTCGATCCCGTTCACACCCACCATAATGCGGAGCGGTAGTTCAGTTGGTTAGAATACCGGCCTGTCACGCCGGGGGTCGCGAGTTCGAGTCTCGTCCGTTCCGCCACTTCCCTGAAATAAATCACTGTTAGTGTTGTTTCATTATCTTAGTGCAACTCAAGCCTGGGTTAGTTTGATTCAGAAAGCACGCCGAGTCGGGTCAGTTACCTTCCGCCATTTTCCTCTAGTAAATCACGATTGGTTGCTAAGCCGTCTAGATCTTGAACAATGTCATTATTTGTTACCGCGAAATAGTTCTAGTCGTTGCGTTGGTTCGATTATTTCGTTCTAAACAATGGTTCGGCAGTGACTTTGGTTTCTTGCTAGGGTTCAAGAAAGCTATAAAACCGGTCTAAGTAATCAACACAAGTTAAGTGCACAAAGAAGCAAGGCTAGTTTGTTGAAATATAGCTATGCTCCTTTGGGCTTCTGCTAAAATTTCGCATTAGAAAAAGGTAAACTAGGTCACATTCTGACAATTATTATTCCAGTTCACTTTATAACTGCTGATTATTTCACAGTAGGAAAGGGTTTGATTGCATAGAATGGCGCGAAATAGCCAATAAATAGGCTAAAAGAGACAATAGAAAGACGCATTTTGGGGCGATTTATGTCATCGAGGAAGAGTAAAGAACTGTTCGAAGCCATCTGTTTCTTTGGCAAAAAATCCATCGTCAAAGAAATGCGTTACTCCGAATTCGAAGCCGTGCTAGACGGAGTGGTTGGCATTACTGAGTTAGCCAATCGCGAAGTTAATGCAGCCTATATCAAAATCACTTCATCTTTGAAGATTCACAGCGTTGTGACATTTCAAATTGAATTTAATGCTAATGGATTCGCCGACGAAGACTGGAATATCCCTTTGCGCCACTTGGCTGAAAACGCGGGTCCTGGCCCGGACCTGGGAGCCGGCCCTATTCGGCTTGCCTGTCGCAGTCAGTGTTCCGTATCTTGGTATCAGCGTGAGTTGTGGGAACCTAACCAGAAAGAAATCAATCATTTGCAGCTATTGTCTGAAGCCGTACAGCGAAACAAACTCGGGCTTATAGTAGAAGAAGATGAAATGTCTTCACCTGCATCACTTCCACCCGTAATACAGCAACAAGTGAGCGTCGAAGATGTTCCCTTGATGTCTGATACTGTCGAAGTACCTACGTTACAGGAACAATCATTTGATCAAACAGCGGTCAATCAAAAACTTGAAAATCAGGCTGCAGAATTTCAGAAAAAGGTCGATCTGCTGATTTCCCGTCAGAAACAGACAATTCAGGGGCTTGAAGAAAAGTACAAGGATGAAATCGATCAGGTTAAGCGGGCAATGCGCAACGAAGCCCAGAGTTATCGCCATCGCGCTCAGGAGCTCGAACAGCAGGCAAATCAGAACAGAGTACTGCTGGAAAAACTTCAATCCAGAAATGCCAAGTTGGAACGTGAACATATTCAACTGCAAGAGCAGACGGAAAGTCAAAAAGAGCAATACGATCAACTGAAAGATGAGTACTTGGAGTTGCTTCGAAATCAGCGATCGGTGGATGATGAAAAGTCCCGCAAAGTTATCGAGTTAAAAGAAGAATTAACAGGTAAGGCCATTGAACTGGATGAAATGGCAGAAGATCTTAACCGCTTAAAGGCTCTGAATACTGAACTGAGTGAACGTATTGAGGGCTATCAGATACAGGTGTCTGAGTCTAAAAATACCAGTTCTACAGAAATAACGGATCTGAATGAACGAATTGAGCAAAAGCAGCAAGAAGTTGCAGAACTGAAGGCGAAAGTATCAACATTGGAAGGCGAGCGTGACCGTTTGTCTGGCCAGTTGTCAGTGGCTAAATCTCAAGCAGAGCAAAGCGGCGATCAGGCCCTTGAATTGAGCGCTACAAGTGCTCAGATGAAAGAACAATTGAAAACGGCAGAGTTTAAAGTTCAGGAATTGCAGCAACAGTTGAAGAAAACCTCAACCGAAAGAGACCAGCTTGCGCAAGAGCTGAGTGAAGCGGAAGAATCGTCGGTTGATTCCAGTGAAATGTTCGACAAAATGGAAAAACTGGAGCTGGTATTTGTCGCCTATCATCCTGGCGCTGGTCATATCAGCTTGCCGGCCAGACAATTGGAAGATTATCTGGAAAAACCAATGGCATTTGCTGCGCAAAAATGCAGTGTTACTTTGGAGCATTACAAATCTTGGTTGCTGCACTATGACAACGCAGAATGCGAGGAATGCGGTGTACCGGTTAAGCGTATTGACTCGCCATCTGATTTTCAACCTGGTGTGAATAATCGGTGTTCAAAACATCGATTGGAAGGTGGCAATGTGGCGATGTTCCGCAAGACGAGCTAACTAGCTAAAGCAAGCGTGATTTCCGATTCTCAACTGGTCAGTCAGCACTGGCCAGCCTACTCAAATGTCACCATTGTCCGTGGTGATTTATTGCACCCGGTTGTGTCCGGAAACAAATTGTTCAAACTAATACCGCTGTTAGATAAAGCCAGACGTGAAGACAAGTCCGTCTTACTCAGCGTCGGCGGCCGATACTCCAATCACTTGCACGCGTTAGCCTGGGCAGGGCATGAAAGTGGATTGCAAACAGTTGGTTTGGTGCGGGGCTATGAGGCACAACCACTAACCCCTACGCTGCTAGATTGTCAGAAGTGGGGGATGCATATTCACTTCATTTCCCATGACGAATATGAAAACCGATACAGCGACGATTTCTGGGCTTTTTGGTTGGGGCGATATGAGCATTCTTTACGCATTGATGAAGGTGGTTGGTCTGCTGAGGCCATTCAAGGGTCGGCGCAATGGTGGCGAGGGATAGACCCGAAGACAACCCTGGTCGTCTGTGCAATTGGCTCGGGAAGCACTTTCGCAGGACTGGTGCTAAGTAAACCTAAACAGGTAACGGTGATTGGTGTGCCTGTATACCGTGACCCTGATAACTATCAATCTTTAGTAAGGAAGTTAACTGACGTGGGTGTCGCCATGGCCGATATTCATTTGTGGGCAGAGGGCGCAGGCCGTGGATTCGGCAAGCTAAATATGCAGCAGCAGGCATTTAAATATGAATTCGAGAAGCAAAATGACTGCGAGTTAGATCCGGTGTACACAACGAAAGTATTTCACACCTTGGCACAAAAGTTAGGTTCGGATAATACGCTACAAAAACATCATATCGCGGTTATTCATACCGGAGGGTTGCAGGGTAATCGCTAGTGTGACCTATGAATTAATAGGGAACAGGGTCGGAACCGGCATGCTACAATGCCGCTTTTAAGCTTTTGCAAGTGGTTCAAATGGCGAAAATTAATTGGTTTCCGGGGCATATGGCGAAAGCCCGCCGGCAAATTAGCGAAATCATCCCCAAAATTGATGTTGTCATTGAGGTATTGGACGCCCGAATACCTTATTCCAGCATGAATCCGATTTTGACGAAAGTACGTCGGGACAAGCCTGTATTGCGATTACTCAGTAAAGCCGACCTTGCCGACCCGGCAGTGACTGACAAATGGCAACATCACTTGGAACAGGAAAAGAATATTATCGTCGTTCCTATGGTGATGAGTGACAAAAAACAATTGACGGCAATCCCTGGCTATTGCCGTCAATTGGCACCACATCGGGGTGGACTGGCGAAACCTGTACGCAGTGTCGTGGTTGGCATACCGAACGTAGGCAAATCAACACTCATCAATGGCCTGGCCGGTAAAAAGATTGCTCGCGTCGGAGATGAACCCGCGGTCACTCGAAATCAGCAAAGGATTCAAATCGCGCAAGACTTCACGCTAATGGATACTCCAGGGATTATGTGGCCGTCACCGGAAAGCGAATTGGGTGGTTATCGACTTGCTGCCAGTGGGGCTATTAGAGACACCGCGGTTGAATACGAAGATATCGCTCTTTTCGCGGTTGACTACCTAGCACAGCGATACCCGGAGTCCTTGCTGCAACGCTACAAACTTAAGGATATCCCGGACACATCCATGGAGTGTATGGAGGCAATTGCACGTCAGCGCGCCTGTGTTAGAGGGAGAGACGTGGACTGGCATAAAGTGAGTGAAATAGTGCTGAAAGACTTAAGATCTGGTGCATTGGGTCGGATCAGTCTTGAAGAGCCAGACCAAGAAATTCCGTATCGGGATCTGCTGGAAGAGAATAGCTGACATTTTTAACGCCTGATGACTAGTCCTCCTCTGTTAGCGAGTGCGGGGGGTTAGGCCATCAGCGCCCGGATATGGGCTTCAGCGCCATCCGCCAGGGCTTCCAGATGATAGCCACCTTCCAGTATAGACACGATTCGGCCGTGACAGAGTTGATCGGCTGTTTCTGCAATGGCTTGCGTTAACCAGAAATAGTCCTCTGTTTGCCAATTGATCTGTCCCAATGGGTCTTTGGTGTGAGCATCGAAGCCTGCTGAGATGAAAATCATTTCAGGCTGATGCGCGATTAAGGCAGGCAACCACTGTTCTTCCCACGCGGTACGTACGTCACGAAAGTCAGAAAACGCAACCATTGGCGTTAATAAAATGTGAGGGTGCTCAACAGCCCAATGGCTGTTCGGGTAAAAAGGATGTTGGAAGCTGGTGCAAACCATGACATCTGGACGGTTTTCATACATTTCGATGGTGCCGTTACACTGGTGAACATCGAAATCAATGATGGCTACTTTCTTGAGTCCGTGATGTTTAATTGCATGTTCCGCCGCGACCGCTATGTTGTTAAAAAAACAAAATCCCATGGTAACGTTGGGCTCAGCATGATGACCTGGAGGTCGCACAGCACAGAAGGCCCGGTTGAATGCCTTATTCATCACGCCATCAACAGCAAGAATTCCTGCGCCAGCAGCCAAGTAACTGGCCTCCCAGGTATGAGGTCCCATCAACGTATCTGGGTCTGCCTGGATCAAACCGTGGCGTGGGCTGATTCGATCAAGTTGTTCGACATACGTGCTGTGGTGGACCCTCAATACATGTTCTTTTTTGGCCTGAAACGCTTCCAATGGAATGAGTTCCTCCATCAGGCCTGTCGTGATCAAACGGTCCCGGATGGCTTTGGTCCGCAACGGTGATTCAGGGTGTTCTTCACCCATATCATGTAACTCGCAATGTTCGTGGTATATAAACGCAGTTTTGGTCATCGTTGATATAGGCCATTGAATTTATAGGCATTATAGGGCTAGAGTGAGTGCATAGCATCACGACTTTGGTTCTACTATGCCCGATTTGAGTTCTTTTTTCTCGCCAAAATCTATCGCTGTTATTGGCGCATCGGAGCGTGATAGCAGCATGGGGGGCTTGGTACTTCAGAATCTGAAAAGTTCCTCATTCGAACATGATGTGTTTGCCGTTAACCTGAAAGGCTACCCTTCAGTGTTTGGGTATCCTTGTGTGCGATACCTAAGGGAAATCCCGTCACCTGTCGATCTGGCTATTATTTGCGTGCCCCCTGAGGTTATCCCGAGAGTTCTCAGGCAAATGGGTCGTCACGGTATAAAGGCAGCCCTGATATTGACCGGTGGTTTGGCTCGACAGCTTAATTTTAGCCCGGCTAATAATCTGAAAATCGCCAAGATTGCCAAAGATGAAGGCATTCGACTGATGGGCCCCAACTGTTTAGGTATTCTTGTGCCCGAACATCATATGAATGCCAGCTATACGCATATCGATGCATTACCAGGATCTTCTGCTTATGTCGGACACTCTGCGGCGCTTGGTGGTGCTCTGTTGGATTGGGCAGGTGCCCGTGGTATTGGGTTTTCTCATTTTATGACCTTAGGCGCGAGTGCAGACATCCGAATATCCGATGTTGTCGATTATCTGGCGTCAGACCGCCGTGTGAAGGCAATTTTGATTCACCTTGAACAAATTCGCGATGCCAACCGACTGTTGACCGCGTTGCGAGCAGCGTCGAGGTCGAAAAAGGTTCTGGCGATCCGCACGCACACTAAAGACGCACTGCCCAATGGGGTAACCGATGTCCGCAAAATTGACAGTGAGTTCTTCAGTCGTGCTGGTGTTTTGCAGGTGGACACGATCGACGGGTTGTTCAGTGGTCTCGAAATTCTCTCGCGTTCAAAGCCTCTGCATTATCGTAATCTCGCCATTGTCAGCAATGGGCTGGGTACAGCTATGTTGGCACGACAATACCTGCTGTCGAATAACGGTGATCTAGCGCCATCCCCTAAGTCTGAACGCCTGAAACAAGACAGTTGGTACAGCTCAGAAACCCGCGGTAATCCGGCCATCTTGCCACCCCAGGCGAGTGGAGAAGATTATGTTAGTTTCTTGAAGGAGTTGGAAAAAGAGCCTTCGCTAGGGGCTATGTTAGTAATTCATACGCCTAATCGTCGTTCAAACAGCTCCGAAGTTGCCCAAGCTCTGCTCAAGTACATAAAACGCTCGCGCCGCTTGGTGTTGACCTGCTTTTTGGGCGGGCTGACGACACAGGACGCGCGAAAATCCTTTGATGGCAGCGGGTTGCTCAACTTCGATTCGCCTACCGATGCCGTAAACGCGTTTTTAACATTGGCTCAACATACTGCGGCGCAGGAAGCGTTACGAGAAACTCCAACAACCGACGCACTGGACTTTATTCCGGATCGGTCTCAGGCGAAAAGAGTAGTCTATCAGGCTCGACAGGAGCGCCGCAGTTACCTGACCTGGCCTGAGTCCAGGTATTTATTGCGCGCCTATGGCTTTAAATTGGTGGACAGTACATTTGATACGGATTTTGATCGTCTGTTGAATCGACTCACACCACGCTATTTTCCGGCCGCACTGAGAATCGTTCACGAAACCTACAGTTATCCTTTTGCGTACCAAAGCATACCGGCAGCACGATGGCGGGGGGCTAAAATAGAGCTGCCCGATGTCGCCGCATTGACCGTAGCACATGAAGAGTTGCTGGCAGAAAAAAAACGCCGCTTACCTGATTCAAAGATACTGGGTTGGGCCGTTCAGCCGATGCGTCGCAAGGTAGATGCGCTGCAATTCAGCCTGGGTATTACGAGAGATGAAACGTACGGTCCTCTGATTTTCTTTGGCGAAGGCGGTTCGCATGCCGATATGCTGGCTGACCGCCAGGTGGCATTGGCACCGCTGAATTCTTCCTTAGCAAAACAGCTCATTCAAAAAACGCATGGCTATGCAGTGCTCGTGGAGCGAAGTAATGATCTGGGCAATGATCTGAAAATATTGATTCAGTATTGCGTGGCATTGTCGCAAATGGTTATTGATAATCCTCGATTAGCGGGTGTTGAAGTGAACCTGCTACTGCAAAACGATGACACCCCCATAGTTTTAGGGGCAGCCGCATCATTAGGCGAAAAAGTTCGACCGGCACTTAATCCTTACCCTGCGGAACTGGAAGAACAAGTTTCCTTGAAAAACGGTGTAAGTGTTCTGATTCGTCCGATCATGGGGGAGGATGAGCCCGAACTGAAGGCGTTTTTCGCCCGTTTTGATGCCGAAGCCCTAAGGCTGCGTTTTTTTTACAGCCGCTTGAAGTTTGAACATCTTGAATTAGCCTACATGAGCCAGATCGACTACCGGCGAGAAATGGTGTTTGTGGCGATGGACCAGGGACAGATGATCGGTGAGATGCGACTGTGGTGGGAAATTAATCGCAATGAAATTGAGTTTGCGATTATGGTTGCACCCGCAGCACAAGGGTCCGGTCTCGCCAGCCTGTTAATGGAAAAAACCTTTCGCTATGCGAAATCACTGCATGTCAAGACGATTATTGCCGATGTACTCCCTGAGAACTCGGCCATGCTGGGTTTGGCAGAGCGCTTCGGCTTTGAAAAAATGATGGAAGATGACATTATGAAAGTTGTTAAACATCTATAAGGGGCCGGTATGCTTTATGAGTTAGGGATGCATCGAATAGAGTTGCCAGGCGCGGTGCCGACACCAACAGCCGAGTCGCGAGTCATCCTCTGGCATGAGAATCAGGTGGTAATGAATGGCGTCGATATCTCTTGGCCATTCTCGGGTGCGGCTATAGACCAGAACCCATGTGAATTTGTCGGGACGCTGAACGGTAAGGCTTATTTTACCTCCTCGATAAGCGAATTGTCGGCAACGGCAGATTTACGTTCTCTGAGGGATATTGCCTTTATTGGCGAGACTGCGTTCATGTTGTGCGGTCGCGCACGTGCGCACCTCGACTGGCGCACGCAACACCGATTTTGCAGCCAATGCGGCCAGTCCGTTCAACAGGTGGCGCAGGAATTTGCCATGGAATGTGTCCCATGTCGATTGCGTTTTTATCCTCGAATCTCACCTTGCATTATTGTATTGATTACACATGGTCGTCGTGTCCTCCTTGCTCAGGGCGAGAAGCATCGCGAGCAGGGTTGGTACAGTACGTTGGCTGGTTTTATCGAGTCGGGAGAGTCTGCTGAGCAAGCGGTAATTCGTGAAGTAAAAGAAGAAGTGAACGTCGATGTAAAAAACATACGATATCTAAACAGCCAAGCTTGGCCGTTTCCCAATCAGCTTATGCTGGGTTTCAGCGCCGAATACGCCGGTGGAGACATCATTCCAGCGATAGGCGAGATCGCAGACGCGGCTTGGTTTGATATCGATGAATTGCCCAAACACCCGCCCAGCATTTCTATCGCCGGTTGGATGATTCGACAATTCAGAGAGTCAATTTCAGGCTAGGCGATTTAACTACTTATGGCTTTGTTGTTTTTTCGCATCTTTTCGTAAAAAATAATAAACACCACCGAAAAACGCCACCATAAGACCAACGACACCGACACCGGACAATACAACGATATCTAAATACATAACAATCACCCTAGTTTTATCTTGTGATTTGGTTAGTGTAAGTATTTAGAGGTGAGGTGGTTTGACTTGGGTCAGAAAAAAAACAGCGGCTTGAGCCGCTGTTTACAAATTGGACTATTCGATACCGAGCTCTACACGCTCGCATTCGGCCAGGGAGGCAATGGAAGTTAGTTCGTCAAAATTACTGATGACAATGTCTTTTGCACTGCCGGTGGCTTCCAATAATCCCTGCTTTTGAAACCGGGTAAACACACGACTGACGGTTTCGACAGCCAAGCCGAGATAATTGGCAATGTCTGCGCGTGACATGGTTAAGCGGAACGATGTACCAGAGAAGCCACGTCGTTTAAAGCGAGCGGCGAGGTTAATCAAAAACGACGCAATACGTTCTTCAGCGCTTTTCTTGCTCAACAGCAACATCATTTGCTGTTCTTCTCTGAGTTCTTTACTCATCAAGCGCATCAGTTGTCGGCGTAGTTCTGGCATCTTACCGGAGAGTTCATCCAGTTTGTCGACGGGAATTTCACAAACATTGGTTGTTTCAAGGGCTTTTGCTGAAGAAGGGTAGGTGATGGAGTCATAGCTTTCCAAGCCAACCAATTCACTGGCCAAATGGAATCCGGTGATCTGTTCTTCACCATCATTCGTCAATGTGTAGGTTTTAACCGTGCCTGTTCGAACTGCGAAAACCGCTTTGAACTCATCACCCTGATAAAAAAGGTGCTCACCTTTTTGGACTGGACGGCCTCGCTTAATAATTGAATCCAGAACATCCATATCGTCTACGGAGAGTGCAAGCGGTAAACACAAAGGGTGCAAGCTGCAATTTTTACAGGCGGTTGATAATCCCATTCAAGGACTCCAGCAATTTAAAAACTTGATAAGCATCAATCATACAACAAATATTCTACTGTTGTACCTCAAATGCGGCATCTTTATTGTCAGCGATATCTGACGGTACCCAGGTATGAACGGCAGTTGTTGCCATAGGTGAGTACTCACTTTGCGCCTCAATTGTCGTTACAGGGATGCCCGTCGCCGCCAAAGTCTCAAAAGGGTATAGGTTGCGGTCAGCTAACTGAGAAGGGGAAACATTCGACATTGCCCTGAAAATGTTTTCGACACGCCCGGGAAACTGGGCTTCCCACTCACGGCACATAGCCTTAATGGCTTGTCGCTGTAGGTTTTCTTGTGAACCGCAGAGATTGCACGGAATAATGGGGTAGTTCTGCATTTGTGCAAATCGTTCTATATCCGACTCTTTGCAGTATGCCAGCGGCCGGATCAAAATGTTGGTTTTTGAGTCGCTGAGTAGTTTAGGTGGCATGGCTTTGAGCTTGCCTCCGTAAAACATATTCAGAAACAGTGTTTCAATGATGTCGTCCCGATGGTGACCTAATGCGACTTTTGTGGCGCCTATTTGATCGGCAAAGGCATAAATAGTACTTCGTCTTAAACGGGAGCAGATTCCACACGTTGTCTTACCTTCTGGAACGGTTTCTTGAACGATCGAGTAGGTATCCCGTTCGAGAATATGGAATGGAACGCCAATAGATTTCAGGTATTCCGGTAGTATGTGGTCAGGAAAACCGGGTTGTTTCTGGTCAAGGTTGACAGCTACCAAATCAAAATGAACCGGAGCGCTTTTTTGCAGGCTACGCAAGATGTCGAGCATAGTATAGGAGTCTTTGCCTCCGGAGAGGCAGACCATGATCTTATCGCCTTCTTCGATCATGTTGTAATCAGAAATCGCTTTTCCGGCCTCGCGGCGCAATCGTTTTTGTAGCTTATTAAATTCTAATTTGTCTTTGTTTGCCGGATTCTGTGACATGACCATCTTTGCTGGAGGTTATATTCGGCGCGTTTTTACCATGCTCGTGCTTGGCAGTAAATGGTTTTTCCGTAACGTAAGCAATTTCAGGCGTCAAGTACAAACACTTGCGGTCAAATCGGCCCTTGCAGGCGGGTTGAATTAGGTCTCAGGCTACGCGGTGCATCTGCAATGCGTCGGCCTGAAGACAACGCTTCTTGAGAGCTCGGCGAGGAGTTTGTGGCGCAATTATTCGCCATGCTCGGTACATTTGTTCAAAAGTAAGCGTGTCCTCCGGACGCTTGCCCAATTGCTGGAACATGAGCAACGCAGCGATAGCCGCGGCGTAACCAGGGTTCATTGTCAGCTCCAGATCGGGATCCTCTAAAAAACGGTGTTGGCTGGCTAACCCCCTAACTTTGCTCGCCAAAAGGGGATGATGTACCAGGTAATGGTCCCATAAGTTCCAATGCTGAAGATGGGAAATCTGATAGACACCATAGCCACCGTTAACAGTGTGCTGACAACAGGCCGCTGACGCCAGAAAGGTTTCCAGGTCAGCGGACGCCATGTCTAAAAAAATTAAACTGGGCTTGATAATCTGGTTCAGAACAAAATCTATTGAATATTGCATCCTGTCGTCCTCCCAGGAATATGCTTACCGGTATTCTGACACCGTTGGCTGAATGAGAAATGAACAGCAAGAAATGAACCAGTTAACGGAGGTAAGCCAGCTCGGATTTGCGTCAATGATCAATGGCGACAAAAGTCTGGTTACACTCGGTCAGTGATGTCTTAGGGTTTTCCGCTGTTTCCAGAGGGTTGGCAGGTGTTTTTGTACGAATTGATCGATGTGATGGATTCGCTCGGTAGATTGCAATGGTCTTGGGTAAAGTGGTTGGTGTCGGTCATTGACCAGATGTTGCCATTGCTGGGTCAACTCGGTGAATTTCGCCGCAAAATCGGGTCCGTAATCAAAACAGCCATTTAATATGACATCCAGATAACTTTGGGTTATTGGGCGTTCCGAGGTCGGTTCTCCGTGATTGTCGCCAACATAGGCCCATAAAGTGCCCTGAGTCGGCAGTGGAACATCGGTCAGGGCGGTAACCGAAGACCATTCGATATTAATCCGTTGATAGCCCATTTCGCGTTGATCAAACCGAGCCAGATTGTCAGCGTCAACTGGAAAATAAACACCGTTGCAGAGTGATTCAGGTGATAAGTGTGCGCCGACGGCGGTTGCATTCCATTCTGGTGAATGTACCGACCAGCGACGAGCAATACCTTTTATTTCTATAGGCAATGCTGATCCGGTAACGCCGGTACGGCTGCGACTATCAGCACAAATCAGGCTGCCGTAGCCAAAAATATAGTCCATGGACGATCTTTCCTAATTCGTTAATGGAATGAGAGTAACCATAGCAAATACTACCAGCATTAAGGCAAGCGTTTTTTTAAACCAGGGATTGGTTAACCAGGGTCGTATACGTGCAGCTAACAGAGACGTTCCCAGCATGGAGGGAAACGTGCCCAACCCAAAACTAAGCATGCTCACGGCGGCGCTGGTAGCGGTCGTCTGGGACAGGCTGAAAGCAAGGGCCGTGTATACCAGACCACAGGGGATTAACCCCCATAGAAAGCCAAGCGCAATCGACGACGATAGTTTCTGCACAGGCAAAAGCCTTTTGGCAGGTTTCTGGACCAAAGCCCATAGCGGCTTCCCAATGATTTCAATTCGATTTACCACAGTGGATAGCTCGAGCAGGTAAAGGGCTGTCAAAATGAGGAGCGTAGCTGACAGGATTTTCAGTGCCGGCAGGAATTGCTCAGGCAGAAAGCCCGTAAGAGCCCCGAAACTGATGCCGAGGACCATGTAAGTCCCAAGTCTGCCGATATTGTAGCCGATTGCGATCACCGGTTTGCTGGCATTTAATCCAGCTGCCAGCATCAGACCTCCGCACATTCCCATGCAATGTCCGGAAGAAACTAGCCCTAATAAAAAGGCGGCCAAGTAATCAGTCATCGTCACTCTTGTCTTTAGACGTAGGGATCATGTGCTCATCATCGTCGAACAATATTCGTTGCGCAGGACTGTCCAAGTCATCGTACTGTCCGCTTTTGACCGTCCACCAGAACAGGACACCCGAAACAGTGAGCAACAAAAGAGTTACCGGTATTAACAGCAATAAAATATCCACGTTCAGTTCCTTAACCTAAGCGCATTTCCCACCACCAGAAGGGAGCTTACAGACATGCCTATAGCGGCCTGCCATGGTGCCACCCAGCCGACGGCGGCGACAGGCAATGCTATGGCATTATAAACTAATGCCCAGCCTAAGTTCTGTCGGATAATCCGTTTGGTTTTCTTCGCCAACTGCACCGCATGGGCCAACACTTGCAGGTCACCTGTCAGCATAAGGACATCAGCTTGCGCTTTACTCATATCTGTTGCATTCAACATTGCAATTGACACCGGCGCCTTAGCCAATACTGGTGCATCGTTCAGCCCATCGCCAACAAAGGCGATGTTTTGATTGTTTAATTGGTTCAGCCACTCAACCTTCTCTTGGGCACTCAAGTGCCCGTTATAGCTTCCCGTGATACCCAGATCGATAAATTGCGTATCCAGATCTGTCGCTGAATCACCGGTCAGTACATGGGTCGTGACATTCAGTTTACTGAGTAAGTCAAGCGTACTTGGGGTGGTTGCCCTGACTTGGTCATCTAATTCAATAATGGCCATAAGCTGTTGATTGAGCGTCAGGCTCAGGACTTTATTTGAACTGGCGGTTTGCAGAACATCTTTCGTTGGGGTTCCCAAAAACCATTTGCCAGCGTCGTTGCTCCCCTCCACACCGATGCCACTGAGGTTGCGAATACCATTAAACGGCTCGAAGCGATGTTCTGCTGACGCCCAAGGGAAAGCGCGCGCTATGGGATGTTCACTGTTTCGCTCAAGTTCAGCACAAATAGCTAAAATTTCATCATCAGTAAGCGACATCTTCTTGGCCAATGCCGTTCTGCTGATTTTAATGACGCGAAACTGACCTTCCGTCAAGGTTCCTGTTTTGTCGAAGGCAATGGCTTCCAGTGACGCTAGCCTTTCGAGTACATAACCTCGAGTGATAACAAAACCCCTGTTTTTCAGACTCAGCGTAGCCTGTGCCAAGGCGGTTGGGGTGGCCAGAGAAAGCGCACAGGGGCAGGTCACTACCAATACGCTGATTACAATCCAATAGGCACGATCTATATCGACCCAGAGCCAAACGAGGCCAATGACGACGGAAATTATGAGCGTTGACCAGATGAATTGCCGAGAACCCTTATCAGCTAATTCAGCAATTCTGGGTTTTTCAGCACCGGCGCGTTCAATTAACGTGCGTAATAAATTGAAGGAATTATTTGAGCCTGTCTCAGCAACACGAACCGTGACTTTTTGATGTTGATTGATGGTGCCTGCTGACACCGCATCACCAATCGTCTTTGGTACCGATTTGAATTCGCCAGTGAAACTGGACTCATCAAACTCGCTTTGACCTGAGGTAATCTGACCATCAACCGGACAGGTTTCGCCCGGCATAAGCTGAATAATGTCGTTTGGTTGCAAGTCTTTCACTAAGACTTCACGAGATCCTTCGGTCGTTGCGAGCTGGCAAGTTTGCGGTAGCTCTTGATGGATGGCATTGCCCTGAGTATGCGCCAGGGAGCGGGCCCGAAATTCGAGGAAACGACTCAACACCAGAAAAAACGTGAACATATTGACCGATTCAAAATAGACTTCTCCATGACCGGTCACCGTTGCAAGGCAACTTGCGAAAAATGCACTCAAAATCGCGATAGATACGCTGACATCCATCGACAGATGGCGTCCTTTTATGGAATGCCAGGCCGAGGTAAAAAATGGCCATGCTGAAATGAAAATGACCGGGAGCGTAAGAACCAGGGACGTCCACCAAAGCCAGCGTTCATGCTGTTGTGTGATATCCCCGGAATACAAGGCGACTGCATTCATCATTGCTTGCATCATGCCTATACCGGCAACACCAAGCCTGAAAATATATTTGCGCTGTGTTCTGTGTCGGATTTGTTCTTCTTCATCTGGCAGGAACGGGCTTGCCTTATAGCCGATCAGAAATAATGCCTGAAAGATACTGGACAGACGGCAGATTGAATCATCCCATTGAATGCTGAGTCGGTGTGTACTGGCATTAACCGTGGCCGATATTACGCCTGCTAACTGTAACAGTCGCTTTTCAATGAGCCAGGTACAGGCTGAGCAACTGATGCCTTCGATGATCAGGATGCATGACTTGTGTTTTTCTCCCTGTCTTTGGACAAACTCAGCCTGGGTGTCGTCACGATCGTAATGTAGAAAAGAAGCCTGCCCCTGGCCGGTTAGCCAGTTTTCGACAGGATGTTGATCGGGTTTGTGGAATTTGTAGTATTCCGCTAAACCTGCATCGACAATGGTTTTCGCGGCCGACTGACAGCCAGCGCAGCAGAAATAACGGCATTCATTATGAATTGTCAATGTATAAGGTTGGCGCGGGTTGGGTAACCCGCAATGAAAACAGGTTGGTTCGTTCATTCCTGTTTAGGGTGAAGCTCGATCTGAGAATTTAATGGTGGCACCATACCATCGTAATGCAGTCGCCAACCCTGTTCAGTATCAATGGGTTGTAACAACAGTTGCCGGTTGCCGTTGACTGATTCCGGTAATGTTCCGAAATATGTTCCCAAGCCTTGGTGAGCCAGGGTAACGGTTACATCAAAAGCTTCGGATGTGGGAAACGCAATCAGCAATTCCAGACTTTCAGGCATCGGTGCCAGTTTTCCGGCCAATTGAACTTTAAGATCATTTTGCTGCCAGAACAGGGACGCAGTCAGTTGGTGTGACCGAGCAAAATCATCTTCGGCTGTTCGCTCGACATAACCTTTGCCGTCTTTGTAAGGGTTGTCGATGATCACACCATCGCTGGTCACGATGGCCAGGTACAGCATAAAGAAACCCGCACCCATTACGATGAATAGCGGGGTTAAAATAAACCACAGCCAAAATTGTTTATACCAAGGGCCTTCTAATGTAGCCACGTTATACCTCTGTTTTAAAAATTAGCGGGCCCGAAGAATCGACTTTCTTCTGTCGTTTTTAAGCGGTTGTCTGAGTCGCTGACAATCGTAAATTCAATTTTGTTGGTCGGTAATGTATTCATCTCTTTTGGCAGTAGCAGGATTGTAGGCACTGTTGCTGAGTCACCGCCACTGACCACAACGCTTTGGCTGCTCCCGAATTTGAGACCGTTCATACCCGACACACTGATTGAGAACGTTTGTGTATCTTCGGTCATGTTGGCGATCTTAAGTAAATAGTTATTCTGAATCAGATTATCCGCCGTTATCTGGTGCAAAGCACCTCGATCACGAATGATGTCCAGTTCAATCGGTACGCGCGAAATAAGGACCGTTGAAAAAGCGATTATCATGATGGTCAATGCTGCAAAATAGCCAATCAAACGTGGTCTAAGTAGGTGGGTTTTACCGCCCTCCAAGCTGTTCTCCGTGGTGTAGCGGACGAGGCCTTTTTCGTAGCCCATTTTTTCCATGACACTGTCACAGGCATCGACACAGGCCGCGCAACCAATGCACTCGTATTGCAATCCATCACGGATATCAATACCTGTCGGGCAGACCTGCACGCATAAATCACAATCGATGCAGTCACCTAATCCAAGCTCTGCCGGTGGTACCCCGCGTTTGCGGGCGCCACGCTCTTCACCGCGTTTTTTATCGTAACTGACAATGAGTGTATCCCGATCAAACATAACCGATTGGAATCGCGCGTACGGACACATATAGATGCAGACTTGCTCTCTTAACCAACCGGCATTGCCGTAAGTGGCCAGTGTGAAAAACGCAATCCAGAAAATGACCCAGCCATGCGCGGTAAAATTAGCCAGATCCGGCAACATCTGCTTAACAGGAGTGAAGTAGCCGACAAAGGTGATGGCCGTTACCAGGGCAACCAGAACCCACAACAGGTGTTTAGCTGCCTTACGAAGAATTTTGTTTAACGTAACTTCCTGCTTGTCGAGTTTGATCCGTGCGTTACGTTTGCCTTCCGTTTTCTCTTCGATGAACAGAAATATCCACGTCCAGACACTTTGTGGGCAGGTATAACCGCACCAAATGCGGCCAGCAAAGACGGTGATAAAAAAGAGTGCGAATGCAGAAATAATGAGTGCCCAACTGAGCAGAATAAAATCCTGTGGCCAGAATGTGACACCAAAGATGTGAAACTGTCGCTTAGGCAGGTCGAACAGAACTGCTTGCCGTCCATCCCAATCTAACCAGAGTGTGCCGAAATAGGCAGCAAAGAGGAACAACCCACCAAAGAAGCGCAGATTACGAAAATAGCCTTTTATGCGTCGGACATAAATTTTGTCTCTGGATTGATATAAATCCGTGGCAATAAGTTGGCTGCTATCTTTTTCAGATTTTAATTCAGACATGAATGGACCGCTAAGACTTAATCATTCAAAAACAGCTATTTTAAAGATGCTTTTGGATGACTAAAAGGGAGGCAGAGCCTCCCATACAGTTTAATTACTCAGACTGTAAATATAACCAGCAAGAAGATGGACTTTTTCCGGCCCCAGAATGTCTTTCCAGGCGGGCATGTTGCCGGCACGACCGTTGTTGAGCGTCGTGATGATGTCGCGTTTCAGATCCTGGTTAGGCAAATCGTACAACCAGATGTTGTCGGTCAAGTTTGGTGCGCCTACGCCCTGGTTGCCTTTGCCGTCTGCACCGTGACACGCACTGCACATCTGAGCGAAGATGACCTGACCATTTTGGGCTGCTTCTTCCTCATAGTCGTTGCCAGAGATCTGCAGTACATATTCAGCAACGGCTGCAACGCCATTCGCGCCCAAGGTGTCTTTCCAGGCAGGCATTTGTCCTCGACGGCCCATTTCCAGCGTGGTTTTAATGGCATCGCCGCTGCCACCGTATAACCAGTCGTTATCCGTCAGGTTTGGAAATCCATAATAACCTTGTGCGGTTTGACCGTGACACAGAGCACAGTTGTTCAGAAACAATTGTTGACCCATACGCACAGCCTGCTGGTTGTCTTTCAACTCTTCTACCGGAATACTGGCAAATCGTTCGAAGATTTCACCATACTTTGCATCGTGTGCGGCAGTTTCATCGGCTAATTGCTTAGCTGATGTCCAACCGCTGCCTTTGTAGTTGCCCAAACCATACCAGGCCAGATAGACCACTCCGAATGCAATGGAAATCCAGAACATGGATAGCCACCATTTCGGCATGGGCTTGTTGTATTCTTCGATACCGTCGAAATTATGCCCCGTTGTTTCTTCCGGGTCAGTGGATCCTGGCATTCTACGGGTAAAGTGAATGAGGGCAACCAATCCCAACAGAGTGATGCCTGTCAGTATAAAAATGTAGGCGGTCCAGAAATTTGTCATTCTTTTTCTCCTGAATTGCGCTCTTCTTCTGCCTCATCATCAGCAAAAGGAAGGTTGGCTGCTTCTTCAAATCGGTTCTTATTTTTACTGCTGTAAGCCCAAATAACGACGACTAAAAAAGCAACGGTTGTCAGTACCGTGGCGAGCGCTTGTAAATCTGCTTTATCCATGGTTATCGTCCGGTCACAACAGTGCCGAGATGTTGCAAATACTCAACCAGCGCATCAATCTCTTTAATACCGTCGGTTTCGGCCGCGGCTGTTTCGATATCGGCGTCAGAATAGGGCACACCCAAACGTTGCAATGCTTTCAGTTTGTTTGGAGTCTTAGAACCATCGACTGTATTTTCGAATAACCAAGGGAACGCAGGCATATTGGACTCTGGTACAACTGAACGAGGGTCGTACAGATGCGCTTTGTGCCATTCATCACTGTAACGGCCGCCGACGCGGGCTAAATCCGGTCCAGTACGCTTGGAGCCCCACTGGAAGGTGTAGTCATAAACGGTTTCACCAGCTTGAGTGAATTCGCCATAACGTTCCACTTCAGCTCGCAGAGGCCGAACCATTTGCGTGTGGCAGTTGTAACATCCTTCGCGGATGTAGATATCCCGGCCTTCCAGTTGTACGGGCGTGTATGGTTCCAGGCCAGCAACTGGTTGAGTCGTATCTTTAATGAAAAACAGAGGAACGATTTCGACCAGTCCACCAAAGCTGATTGCGACGGCAATCAGAATGGCCATCAGGCCTACGTTTTTTTCAATTTTTTCGTGTTGCATAATCTGATCTCGCTCCCTTAAGCTGCTGAAGTTGCTGAAACAGCTTCTTCTTGGTCGCTGTTGCGGATGGTCAGCCATACATTGACGGCCATCAGAATCATACCTGAAAGGAAAATGATGCCGCCGATCAAGCGGACCACATACCCAGGCCAACTGGCTTCAACACCCTGAACAAAACTGTACGCAAGTGTTCCGTCGTTGTTGATTGCGCGCCACATCAAACCCTGCATGATGCCATTCACCCACATTGAGGCGATATAAAGAACAGTGCCAATGGTGGCTAGCCAGAAGTGAGTGTTAATCCAATCAACTGAGTGCATTTGAACACGTCCCCACAATTTTGGAATCGTGTGATACATAGCACCAATGGAAATCATCGCTACCCAACCCAGAGCACCAGCATGTACGTGACCAATAGTCCAGTCAGTGTTGTGGGATAAAGCATTGACTGTTTTGATAGACATCATCGGACCTTCGAAAGTCGACATGCCGTAGAAAGACAGAGATACGACCAAAAAGCGCAGAATCGGGTCATTGCGCAATTTATGCCATGCACCTGAGAGAGTCATCATACCGTTGATCATACCACCCCAACTTGGCGCCAGCAGAATCAGAGACATTATCATACCCAGGTTTTGTGCCCAGTCAGGCAACGCTGAGTAGTGCAGGTGGTGGCCGCCAGCCCACATGTATACGGCGATCAATGCCCAGAAATGCACAATCGATAAACGGTAAGAATAAACTGGCCGTCCGGCTTGTTTCGGTACGTAATAGTACATCATGCCCAGGAATCCAGCGGTCAAGAAGAAACCAACGGCATTGTGCCCGTACCACCATTGCACCATGGCATCCATTGTGCCTGGGTAAGCAGAATAGGCATGCAGCAGGCTGGTTGGCATGGCGGCACTGTTTACTACGTGCAAAACAGCGACGGTTAAAATAAAGGCCAGGTAAAACCAGTTGCCAACATAAATGTGGGGGGTTTTGCGACGCATGATAGTGCCGACAAAAACAAGCAGGTAAGAGACCCAGACCAATGTAATCGCAATATCAATGGGCCAAATAAGTTCAGCGTACTCTTTACCTGCGGTCAGGCCCAAAGGCAGAGTGATCACTGCAGAAACGATAATGGCTTGCCAGCCCCAGAATGTAAATTTGACCAAGGGTGCAAACGCCAGTCGTGCTTGGGTAGTTCTTTGCACAACATAATAAGACGTCGCAAATAAGGCGCTGCCGCCGAAGGCGAAAATCACCGCATTGGTATGCAGGGGACGTAAACGGCCAAAGTGAAAGTATGGACCGAAGTTTAATTCTGGAAAGGCCATTTGCGCGGCGATGATGACACCCACCAACATGCCAATGACCCCCCAGATTACAGTCATGACTGAGAACTGGCGAACTACAGTGTAGTTGTAAGTTTCAGTCGCTTGGGGAGAAGGAGTTGTATTGCTCATTTATTCGTTTCCAATCGCTTTTTTTTAATAGGGGGAAGACTGAATCCGGCGCAAGTATGCTGTCAGTGTCAGTATTTTGCAAATGACATATATCAAATAAACAGTTGGAATTTCTTTACTTTAAAAAACCAGGTGATCTAACCGTTTGGTTATCGGTTTTATCGCTGTTATTTGCTTGCTCAATATTCACTATAGATGAAAAAACGCTCACAGAAAGTGAGCGTTAATGGGTCAGGCTGTTTGGCTTCTCTTAAGCCGGATCTGGTCGATGTGCTGGCCGCGTTGCATTAATGATTGTGCTCGCGCATCCAATGCAATCCCGTGCCGCGCACTTTTTAGTCTTACCGGCGTATTGCTGGCGCAATAGCCTTTGTGAGTGATCAGCGAGTCATTGTCTGATGTGGATATCAGCAGTGCTTCAGATATGCGGTCGCGCACTCGCACGGTAACCGGTTGCAAATTACCGACGACGTATTCAACTCCAAAGACGATGGCATCACCGGCCCTTTTTAACCATCGCACAATGGCCAGTTTTCCACTTGAGTCTGCGGTCTGGTGGTGCATGACAACATCACCAACAGATAATGCTTGCGCTTCCTGCCAATGATTAATACGAACACAGGCTCCCGTTTTGCTGACATTAATTGTCTGGCTGAGGATGAGTTTTTCAAGCACTGAGGCGGGTGATCGCAAATAACTGTGAATCGTGTTTAGCCCAAGTGCTGTTTTAGCTTCAATAGCACAGGGAGCGCGTTCAAATCGGCGGCTGGTGGATTGTTTCCAGGCCATTAAGGCTTTTTTCAATGCCATGAAAGCATCGATATTGTCAGCGGTTAATGTGAAGCCAATCTTTTCAGCAGCTGTGCCGTTGCGCAGCTGACTCATATGCTGTCGCGCCTGTTCTATGATCGGCAGTGGGTTAACAACGCGAATGTTCTCATCATTACCAGCGCCTTGTACCTGTCGGGCAGAGAGCACTCCGGATACCGCTTCCAAGTCGACGTAGAAATAGTGAGTATTGAATTCTCGGCTTTCCTGGTGATGCAGTTGCGCACGGAAGGCCCACTTTCGAAGGTAGCTGTCAATGAGTTTCAGCTCCTGGTCATTGAGGTGCTCAGGTTGGGCTGCTTGAAACAGCAGGGCTTGTTTATAACGGCTTTCAATGTCCCGGTTATCGGGCTTATTGCTGTGGAAGTCTGTCAGGTAACGCGTCTCAGCATAGTGATAGAGTCGATTTATTTCAGCCCAGATTACTCCGGGTTGTACACGATGCTGTTCGCTGTAATCTTGCAATTGCTCGCACATGGCGGATATTGCCCAATAGACGAAATTAGCCAGTTCTTCTTTTGAGTGCGGAACGGCGTCACGTAAGAGAAGCTTGGTGGCGTAGGAAAACTCACGGTTGAGTTCTGGTAACTCACTCAGTTGATTGGCGTTTAATACGAGTTCACCAGTGCGAACCTGGCCAATAAACAGCAAGTATTGATTGATCAGTCCTTCCGTCAGATTAAGCCTCGCATCGCCATTTAATGGCATGCGGTTCAAGTTGTGCAAGTTGGTTGACACTTTACTAAAGTGGCTTTCGAAATCCGCAACATTCAAAACTTGATTCACCAAAACGTCGCGGTATAAAGCCGTTGTTTCGCGACTGATGTGCAGGTTCTGTTTGGGCATGGTGAGTCGTAGCGCTGCAATGCTCATATGCCTTCCCTCCAGATATAGTTATCTGGCTATAAATGTAGTTGGTTTATTTTACTGTGAAGCTATTAATCTTTCTTTTGAGACTTTGCGCACAATTTTACCGATGTTCAGGTGGTTTTGAGGCGTATTTAACAGTGTTTAGTCACATCAGGAGGCTTAACGCCGTCTATTCGCCGCGTAGGGTTCATTAGTCCACTTCTCAGTTAACGTTCAATCGATTGCGCGCGCTGTTTGCGGTGGTAGCGTCTGGAAAAAATGCTGTTAACATGCCTTCAGGGATTGAGCGATTGCAAAGGGTTGAATGATGCAAAAATGTGTTAAAGCATGGGTCTACGGGAAAGTGCAGGGCGTCGGATACCGAATGTTTTGCAAACGTAAAGCCAAAGAAATAGGGCTGGTGGGTTACGCACTGAACTTGCAGGACGGACGGGTCGAGGTGCTGATGTGCGGAGAAGAAGAACGGATTCAGCTGATGATCGAGTCGTTGCATCAGGGACCGGCTTTTGCGCAGGTTCTGGGTGTGGATGTCGAACCTTGTGAAGATCAGGTGGCGACTGGGTTTATGACAGGATGACCGACATCGTCGATCAGTCACCCATTCGCCAGTATTTATTCCAATAGGTCAACACCCGTTTCGGGTACCAGGTTTGTCCTCGGCTGCCATTATATCTGGCCAGGGCTCGGATCACACTGCCGTCTTCGACATCTATATAGTGAGCCAAAATTGTTGTTCCATAACGCAGATTTGTGGCTACTTCCATTAAGTTATCGTCTTCGCGACCAATCTCTTTTTTCCAGAAGGGCATAATTTGCATCATACCGCGTGCACCGGCATAGGAAATAGCGTAGTTGTCAAAAGCACTCTCCACTTGAATCAAGGCCAATACTAAACCCGGCTCCAAACCGGCACGGGTAGCCTCAGCGTGAATCATTTTCAGCAATTCAATACGCTGATCAGCATCGTCTATCCAGCGACTCAAGGGGGCGGACATGCTGGCGAGCCATACCTGACCGACGTATTCATCTTCGAATGTGTGCGGCTGGTTAAATGCTTTTTGAAGTGCTTGAACTAATTCAGGATTGCTGTCTACGGCAAAACAGGCAGGCGATGAGAATAGCCAGAAGCTGATAAACCAGATACTGAATGCTTTGTTTAGAGTCATAAATGAACAATTTTAAGTAATTTCAAGTGGTTACATATTAACAGACTTGGTTAAATGTACACGAATGGGTTAATTCTTAGCGCATTCTTTGTATAATGCCTGCCTTTTTGCAAATTGATTATTTGGATCGGGATAAACCATGCGAAGCCAGTATTGTGGAGAGTTAGATAGCTCATTTATTGATCAGACCGTGACGATTTCCGGTTGGGTCCATCGTCGCCGTGACCATGGTGGCGTTATTTTTCTCGACGTTCGCGATCGGGAAGGCATTATGCAGGTCGTGTTTGATCCCGATGCGGAAGCCAGTTTTGCCATTGCGGACCGCGTGCGCTCAGAATATGTGGTTGAAATTACCGGGTTGGTGCGTGCTCGTCCGGAAGGCACGGTCAATGCCAACATGCGGACGGGTGAAGTTGAAATGCTGGGCCGCGAAATTACCGTACTGAACAAGGCTGCGACACCGCCATTCCCGTTAGACGAGTATTCGGGCGTTGGTGAAGATGTGCGCCTGAAATATCGTTATATGGATTTACGTCGGCCGGAGATGCAGCAAAAGCTCATTCTGCGTTCGCGTATCACCTCCAGTATCCGTCGTGCATTGGAAGATCAGGGTTTTATCGATATTGAAACGCCTATCCTGAACCGTGCGACACCGGAAGGCGCGCGTGATTACCTGGTGCCTTCGCGAACGCATCCTGGCTCGTTTTTCTCATTGCCACAGTCGCCGCAGCTGTTTAAACAGTTGTTAATGGTGTCCGGTTTTGACCGCTATTATCAGATCGCAAAATGCTTCCGTGACGAAGACCTGCGTGCCGACCGTCAACCCGAATTCACCCAGATCGATATTGAAACCTCGTTTATGGATGAAGAAGGCATCATGGCGATTACCGAAACCATGATTCGCAAGCTGTTTAAAGAAGTTCTGGACGTGGAGTTTGATACCTTCCCACGGATGCCATTTTCGGAAGCGATGGAACGGTTCGGCAGCGATAAGCCCGATTTGCGAATTCCTTTAGAGTTAGTCACCGTCAGCGATTTGATGGAAGCCGTCGAATTTAAGGTGTTTTCCGGTCCAGCGAAAGATTCTCAAGGTCGCGTAGCGGCGTTGAAAGTGCCTGGCGGTAACAGTTTAACGCGTAAGCAGATCGATGATTACACGAAATACGTCGGCGTTTATGGTGCTAAGGGTCTTGCCTACATTAAAGTCAACGACATGTCTGACTTAGAAGAAGGTTTGCAATCACCCATTGTTAAGTTCTTGCCAGTGGACGTGCGCAAGGCGTTGTTGGAGCGATTGTCTGCTGAAAACGGCGATCTGATTTTCTTCGGTGCCGATAAAGCCAAGATCGTAAACGATGCGCTCGGCGCGCTGCGCTGCAAAATTGGTGCGGACATGAACCTGTACACCAAAGAGTGGGCACCAATGTGGGTGGTGGACTTCCCAATGTTTGAAGAAAACGGTGATGTGCGCCTGACTGCTCTGCACCATCCGTTTACGATGCCATCCTGTTCTATTGAGGAGTTGCAGGCAAACCCAGCGGCTGCGTTGTCGAAAGCCTACGATATGGTGTTGAACGGCGTTGAATTGGGCGGTGGCTCGATACGTATTCATCAGGAAGAAATGCAAAACGCGGTCTTCGATGTGTTGAAAATAGACAAAGAAGAACAAGAAGAGAAATTTGGCTTCTTGCTGTCGGCACTGCGCTACGGTGCGCCACCACATGGTGGTTTGGCCTTTGGTCTGGATCGCTTGGTGATGCTGATGACAGGGTCCGAGTCGATTCGCGAAGTCATTGCCTTTCCTAAAACGCAGACTGCGGCCTGTGTCATGACTCATGCGCCGGGTCAGGTTGAACCTGAGCAATTGAAAGAGTTGCACATTCGGGTGCGAAAACCGCAATCTGAATCTTAAAATTGCCAATGAGTGCACGATAAAATTGGGAGCCGAGTGCTCCCAGTTTTTTTGGAGTAACGCATTAAAGAGTCGTCAACTGAAGCATTAATAAGGGGGAAACGACGTGGCAGGTCACAGTAAATGGGCAAATATCCGTCACCGTAAGGCAGCCCAGGATGCCAAGCGTGGAAAGATATTTACCAAGATTATCCGGGAGTTAGTGGTTGCCGCTAAATCCGGTGGACCGAATCCGGAAGACAATCCGACGTTGCGCAGCGTGGTCGATAAAGCACTCAGTGCCAACATGAAGCGCGATACTATCGACAAAGCAATCGCTCGTGGTGCCGGTGCCGGAGATGGTGAGAATTTTGAAGCCATGACCTATGAAGGCTACGGTGTCGCCGGGGTAGCCATCTATGTTAAATGTCTGTCAGATAACCGCAACCGGACGGTCGGGGAAATTCGGCACGCTTTTTCCAAGACGGGTGGTAATTTAGGTACCGATGGTTCAGTTGCCTACCTGTTCTCCAATGCGGGTCAGTTGTTTGTTGAGCAGGCCGATGAGGACGCGTTGATGGAAGTGGCACTGGAAGCCGGGGCCGAAGATGTAATCGCCAATGACGATGGCAGTTTCGAGATTCGCACCGCCGCTGAAGATTTTTTCACGGTAAAGCGCGCGCTTATTGAAGCCGGATACGAGCCTGAAGGCGAGGTGACTATGATTCCGTCGACAGAAACGGAAGTCAGTGGGGATGACGCTGAAAAGGTGCAGAGGCTGATAGATATGCTGGAAGACCTTGACGACGTTCAATCCGTATACACTAATGCGTCCTTCCAAGACGCATAATCAGGGCGCAGATTTTGACACTCATTTTGGGTATTGATCCGGGTTCCCGGAAAACAGGGTTTGGCATCATCAATCAGGTGGGTGCGAAAACCGAGTATGTCACCAGTGGTGTCATCCGGGTGCATAAAGAACCGTCTTTGGCGTTACGGCTGGATCTCATTTACAGCAGTATTACTGAAATTATTGAACAGTACGCCCCAGCCTGTATGGCCATTGAGCAGGTGTTTATGGGGCGGGGTCCTGATTCTGCCCTGAAGTTAGGGCAGGCGAGGGGCGCAGCTATTGTCGCCGGTACGCAGGCGAAACTGGATATTCACGAATACGCGGCTCGCAAAGTAAAGCAGGCCGTGGTTGGCAACGGAAACGCCAACAAAGATCAGATGGGGTATATGGTTCAGTTTCTGTTGAAGCTGCCCGGCGTGCCGCAGGAAGATGCCGCAGATGCGCTGGCTATAGCGCTGTGTCACAGCTACACCTTCGCTGGCTTAGTGAATATTACCGGTGCCACTCATTCTCGTCGTGGGCGATACGTCTGATGCATTTACTTTATTGGATTGAGTTGTTCGGTATTGTCGTCTTCGCCATGGCCGGTGCCATCGAGGCTGCACGCAATCGTTTTGACCTGTTTGGTGTCTTGGTACTGGCATTTGTCTCTGCCCTCGGTGGGGGTACATTGAGGGATCTGTTGCTGGATATCTCGCCGCTGGCCTGGATTCGAGATTTGACCTTGGCGTATGTTGCGCTGATCTCCGGGTTTGCGATGTTTTTATTGGCTAAATTTGTCCGAATACCTTTTCGTATGTTGTTGTATGCGGATGCCGTTGGGTTGGCTGCTTTTACAGTCAGTGGAACCCAGGTTTCCATTAATCTGGAATTGCCGGGTCTGATTGTGGTGATGATGGGTATGGCGTCAGGCATTTTCGGCGGAATCATCCGCGATATCATGGCAAATGAGATTCCGCTAATTTTCCGGCGTGATGTGTACGCCACCGCGTCGCTGGTCGGTGCAGTCTGGGTCTATTGGAGTCAAGTGCACCAGCTGAGTCCAACGGTTTCCATAATGGTTGGTTTTCTGTTGATTATGCTTATTCGTTTCGCTGCCATACGTTGGCATTTATCGCTACCTGGTTTTCTGAATACGGCCTCGTATCGCAAAGAAAACCACCCGGAGGAATTATGATTGGACGTATCCAGGGCACATTGATTGAAAATAAACCGCCCGAAATATTGGTTGATATTCATGGGCTCGGCTATGAGCTGCAGTGTCCTCTTTCGACTATTTTTTCGTTACCCGCGGTGGGCGACATTGTCACTTTGCACACTCACCTGGCGGTCAGAGAAGATGCGCATGTGTTGTATGGCTTTTCGACACACCAGGAGCGAACTTTATTTCGTGTGCTGATAAAAATCAGTGGTGTCGGCCCTAAGCTGGCATTGGCTATTCTGAGCGGAATGGAAACGGAGCGTTTCATCCGCTCTATTCAAGATCAGGATCCGGGCGCGTTGGTCAAAATTCCCGGTGTCGGCAAAAAAACGGCGGAACGGCTTATTGTTGAAATGAAAGATAAGCTTAACGCACTGGGCGCTGCGGGCTCTATGCTGATCACGCCACTCGAAGCTCAAGTGGATCGGGTGCAGCGAGTGGATGCTTTGCAGGATGCAGAAAGCGCACTCATTGCCTTGGGCTATAAGCCTGCTCAGGCTTCTAAGGCGGTTTCGCAGGTGGCTTTGGATGGCATGTCTTCAGAAGACATCATCCGCAGTGCACTTAAGGCTATGTAAGGGTTCGTTATGATCGAAACAGATCGCTTTGTCAGTCCTGAAATTGAATCGCCACGTGAAGTGCAGCACGACCGGGCAATTCGTCCAGTCACTTTGGCTGAGTACATTGGCCAGCCTATTGTGAAAGAAAAGATGGAGATCTTTCTTGGTGCTGCCCGCAAACGCGAAGAACCGTTGGATCACACCTTGATTTTTGGACCCCCAGGGCTGGGTAAAACAACCTTGGCGAATATTATTGCCAATGAAATGGGTGTGAACATTAAAACAACGTCCGGACCGGTATTGGAGAAAGCGGGTGATCTGGCAGCGATGTTGACCAATCTGGAAGAGGGCGATGTTCTTTTTATTGACGAAATTCATCGTTTGTCGCCGCACATCGAAGAAGTTCTCTATCCCGCCATGGAAGACTATCAATTGGATATTATGATTGGCGAAGGTCCCGCGGCACGAAGTATTAAGTTGGAGTTGCCACCGTTTACGCTGGTCGGCGCGACAACTCGGGCCGGTTTGCTGACATCTCCGTTGCGCGACCGCTTTGGTATCGTTGAACGCCTCGAGTTTTATTCCACCGACGATCTGGCCAAGATTGTCACTCGCTCTGCAAAAAAATTGAATGTCGAAGTCGATGCCCATGGCGCGCAGGAAATAGCGCGTCGTTCGCGGGGGACGCCGCGTATTGCCAACCGCCTGTTGCGCCGGGTTCGCGATTTCGCTGACGTGAAGTTTGATGGGAAGGTAAATGCCGATGTAGCGGATCGCGCGCTGAATATGTTGCATGTCGACAAAGCCGGATTTGATCATCTCGATCGTCGCATGATGTTAGCGCTGATTGAAAAGTTTGGCGGTGGTCCGGCCGGAATCGAAAACATTGCCGCAGCGCTCAGTGAAGAACGGGACACGCTGGAGGATGTGGTCGAACCGTACCTGATTCAGCAGGGCTATCTGATCCGCACACCGAGGGGGCGGGTGGTCACTGATCTGGCTTATTTGCATTTCGATTTAAACCCAAATAAAGACTATTGAGTAAACCTGTTCAGACCATGGGCTGACATGAACAGGTCCTAACTGAGTGAAAAGGCTTTGAAAAGTCGACAGGCCCTGAATTAAGTTACTGGAATTTAACGGTTTTATTCTTTAGCCTACAGGGAAAATAACTCGAAGTAGGAACCCTCCTGTGGCTGAACAGCTATCGTATTGGCAACTCATTGTAGATGCCTCCCTCCTTGTGAAACTGGTGATGTTAACGCTCGTTGGGCTGTCAGTGGCCACTTGGGTCTTTATTTTTGAGCGCCGTAACGTCATGAACGATACGCTCAAAAAGTTCACGGCTTTTGAGGAGCGTTTCTGGTCTGGTATCGATCTGGCGCACTTGTATCGGCAAATCAATGCCAATCCGGAAGACAATAACGCTGGTGAAGCCGTCTTTCGGGCCGGTTTTAAAGAATTCTCCAGAATGCGTCAGCAAAATGTGACCGATGCCGACGGCATTATGGCCGGATGCCAGCGGGCGATGCGTGTAGCCGTCAGCAAAGAAGGGGAAAGGCTCGATGCGCACCTGTCGTTTATGGCAACCGTCGGGTCTACCAGCCCTTATATCGGTTTATTTGGCACTGTATGGGGGATCATGAATGCGTTTTTAGGGTTGGCTTCGGTCACTCAAGTCTCGCTCGCGACAGTTGCTCCGGGTATCGCGGAAGCCCTGATTGCGACAGCAATGGGCTTATTTGCCGCCATTCCTGCGGTTATTGCCTACAACCGCTATTCGGCTCGCAGCGATAAAATTATGACGAATCTGGAAATGTTCGCAGAAGAGTTCTCTGCCATTTTACATCGTCAGGCCCATTTATTGGCCAGCCAACAACGCAAGCAGGACTGATCATGAAATTGCGCAGCCGGCGAAAACCAGTTTCCGATATGAACGTTGTGCCCTATATCGACGTTATGCTCGTGCTGTTAATTATTTTTATGGTGACAGCTCCTATGCTCGTGCAGGGCGTTAATGTGGATGTGCCGAAGGTTTCTTCCGCACCACTGCAGGTCGATGAGCGGCAGCAGCACCTGATCATTGCATTGACCAAAGAGGGTAAAGCCTATATTGAGCGGGGAGAAGACAAGCCTGCTGAAGTGGACGATAAATCCATTGCCACCTTTGTCGGGGGTGTGCTGAGTGCTGAGCCGGGTTTGCACGTGTTGTTACGTGCGGATCAATCCGTTAACTACGGTCGCGTGATGCAGGTCATGTCCAGTTTGCAGGCTGCGGGAATGAATTCTGTTGGCTTGATCACTGAGGCCCCGGATGAATAATATGGACTCGGGTGACACCGGTCAGAATTTAAGTCTGCCCATCATTGGTGCCGTCGCGGTTCACCTGGTGGTGTTTACGTTGCTGATTGGTTCCTGGTCTTTTTCGTACAGTAAGCCGAAAACGTTCGAAATTCCCAAGAGCATTAAGGCTGAGTTGGTGGTGTTGGAAAAACCGAAACCTGTTCAGGAAAAGCCGGTCGTTACCCAACCAAAACCAAAGCCAAAACCCGAAACCGTTTCTAAGCCAAAGCCTAAAGTAGAGACAAAGCCGGTTGTGCAGCCAAAAACAGAAGCGAAACCTGTGCAGCCAAAGCCTGTTGAGCCAAAACCGAATACGGTGAATGTCAGTAAGCCAACTGAAACCAAGCCTGCTGTTGTCGAAACGCCAAAACAAACCGAAACAAAACCAGAACCCGCTCCGGCGGAAGATCTGTTCGAAAATCTGTTGGCCGAAATGGCTGCTGAAGACAGCGCGATTCAGGAGCAGATTGAGGCGATTGAGCAATCGCAAATCCGGCAAGCCGAAATAGCGGCGCAAGTATCCGATTACATTGTGGTCATTACCCAGCAGGTAGAAGAAAAGTGGTCGCGCCCGGTGGAATTACGGTTGATGGATTTGAGCAATATCGAAGCCGTCGTCGCGGTTGAGATTCTGCCGACCGGTGAATTGCAGAGTGCCACAGTGGTGCAACCCAGCGGCAATGAAAATTATGATCAATCCGTATTGCGTGCAATTGAAAAAGTTCGCCGTTTTACGGTGCCGCAAGACAGTGAGGTTTTTGAAGCCGGTGGCTTTCGTAAACTGAATATTACCTTCAGACCAGAGGATTTAATGAAACCATGAGCCTACTTCGACAAATGAAAGCAGGACTATCCATTATTTGCTTATTGCTCCCCTTAATGGCCAGTGCCGATCTGGATATCGTGGTTACCAAAGGATATGACTCAAAAACCAAGGTCGCTATCGTGCCATTTTTCTGGGAGGGCTCTGATCTTTTACCGGAAAAGGTGGAAAACATCATCACCAATAATTTGGTGCGAACAGGTCGTTTTGAACCGTTGCCTGCCGCGCGCATGCTCAGCCAGCCGTTCAGTGAGGAAGGGATATTCTTCCGCGATTGGCGGTTGCTCGGCCAGGAATTTTTGATCATTGGTCACCTGAAGCCCTTTGGCGATGCCAAAGTTGAAGCGGAAATTGCCTTGTAC
Source organism: Reinekea sp. (assembly GCA_050293765.1). Taxonomy (GTDB): domain Bacteria; phylum Pseudomonadota; class Gammaproteobacteria; order Pseudomonadales; family Natronospirillaceae; genus Reinekea. The sequence continues at coordinate 5,832 of JBNKNI010000010.1, read as the reverse complement.
GATGTGGTTAAAAACCGCCGTATTGTCCGTGTAACTCAGGTTATCGGGGTGCATCAGTTAAGGGATTTCGGTCATTCACTGTCAGATCTGTTCTATGAGCGCATGACCGGTGTTAAAGGCATATTCTCCACACGCATTGCCTTTGTTACCCGCAAGATCGTTAACGACAACCAATACGATTACCGCCTGCAGATAGCCGATGCCGATGGGCAGCGCGCTCGGACCGTTTATCGTTCAAACGAACCCATTATTTCTGTCGCTTGGTCAAACGATGGCGGCAAGTTGGCGTTTGCCAACAAAGTTGGCGATCGCTGGACCATTTTTATTCAGGATCTTAAGAGTGGGCAGGTGAATTCGATTTCGGATGCACGCGGCTACACCAGTTCTCCTTCATTCTCGCCTGACGGCCGGTACTTGGCCTATGTATCGAGTTATCGCAACAGTCCAGAGATCTATTTGTACGATTTTCAATCCGGGAAATCAGAGCGGATTACCCGTAATACCTACATCGATACCGAACCTAGCTTCTCTCCAGACTCAAAATCACTGGTTTTTACCTCAGAAAAGGGAGGCAGGCCACAAATTTACCGATACGATCTTGCATCGAAGCGAGAAGAACGCTTAACCTTTGAAGGAGCGCAAAACCTCAGAGCTCGTTACAGCTCAGATGGCAAGTATCTGGTTTTCGTACACTTTATTGATGGGCGTTTCCATATTGCATCCATGGATCTGGCGACAAGAGATATTCGGGTGCTGACAGAAACGAATCTTGATGAATCACCATCTATTGCACCAAATGGCACGATGTTGGTGTATGCGACTCAAAGAGGAAACCGAGGGGTTCTTGCCTGGGTATCACTTGATGGACAGGTCACGAATCAAATGAAGTCAGACTTTGGTGATGTAATTGAGCCAGCATGGTCTCCCTACTTGAACTGATCGTAAAAGCAGTTCAAGATAGGCACGATTGCGGGACTTAGAATAAAGTAACGGAACAAACAATAAACCTGAATAAATGGGATAGGAAAAATGGCTAAATCCAAACTGTTAACAATTGCTGCTTTAAGCTCAGCTTTAGTCCTGGTTGCATGTGGTAATAACACTGACACGTCTGATCAAGGTTCTTCTCAAACAACAGAACCAACGGTTGAGACGGTAGACAATCTAACGCTTGAAACTGATGATTCAATCGACCTGGTGGTTGAAGATGTAGAGCCAGTGGCTGTCATCGATGACGCGATGGACGACATGTACAACGAGTTGCTGGATCTGACTCTGGTTTATTTCGATTTCGACCAGTCTAACATCCGCTCTGAATTCGTCGAAATGCTGGACGCCCATGCCGCGTTCCTGGTAGCGAACCCTAACCAAATGGTTGTTTTAGAAGGTCACGCCGATGAGCGCGGTACCCGTGAATACAACTTGGGTCTGGGCGAGCGTCGTGCTAAGCAAGTCGCCACCTTCCTGCAAATCAAAGGTGTTTCTGCTGCACAGATCGATACTGTGAGCTACGGCGAAGAGAAGCCTTTGGCAATCGGCAAAACTGAAGCGGAATACTCACAAAACCGCCGTGTGGAAATTGTTTACAAGTAAGACATATTTGATGATTAATAAGTCTCTGATAAGTGCTGCCCTATTGGGCGGCACTTTTGCGTTTATAAACCCGGTTTTTGCGGCCGGAGTACCGGTGGTTCAGTCTCAGGCCGACCATGTCGCCACCTCCGCGGGAGCCGTGCCCTTGAATCGGCAACAAGAGGTGAATGCGGCAGACTCGGCATTAATCGAGTCACTTCTGTTTCAATTACAGGATTTGCAGGCGCTGGTCGCGGAACAGCGTGGCATTATTGAAGAGCTGTCGTATCAGGTTCAGGTCATGCAGCAGGAGCAAAAGGAGCGCTATGTCGATTTAGACAAGCGAATCCAAGGGCTGCAGGACAAAGTGAATAGTGGAAGTGTCGCCAGTGGGCCCACCTTAACCGTTGAAGATCAGTCTGCGTTAACCGATGAAGAAATACTGGCAGAATACAATGCTGCCAAGGCATTGATGCTGGATAAAAAGTTCGACGAATCCATATCTCAGTTGGCCATTTTTGCCAAAAAATACCCGACACATCCGTTAACCCCAAACGCTTGGTACTGGATAGGTGAAATATACCTGGTGCAGCGCAACACGAACGGTGCCAAGCAAGCCTTCGGAAATATCATCAATGATTATCCCGAACACGATAAAATGCCGGATTCTCTGTATAAACTCGGTGTAATCGCGCAACAGGCCTCGGATGTCGCCTTGGCAAAACGCTATTTTGAACGGGTTCTGAATGAGTTCCCGAATACGCAGTCTGCCAAATTGGCCAAAGCGCGCCTGGAAAGCAATTAAATCTCCTGTGTCGGCAACCCCGGCACTGTTATCGTAAGTGAGTTTCTCATGACAAAAAAAGCTGTCGTTCTGTTAAGTGGCGGCCTTGATTCGTCGACCGTATTGTCTAAAGCAAAAGCCGACGGATACGAGGTCTATGCCCTGAGTTTCGATTATGGTCAGCGCCACGACTCTGAACTGGATGCTGCGCGAGCCATTGCCGCCAAAGAGCAGGTTGCAGAGCATAAGGTTGTGCCCATGAATTTGCGCAGTATTGGTGGTTCTGCCCTGACTGATGACGCCATCGACGTACCTGAGACCGAATCTGAGGGAATTCCGGCGACCTATGTGCCAGCGAGAAATACCGTATTCTTGTCGATCGCCTTGGGCTGGGCTGAAGTCCTGGACGCTGATGCGATTTTTATCGGTGTTAGCGCGGTGGACTACTCTGGTTATCCGGATTGTCGGCCGGAATACATAGCTGCCTTCGAAACATTGGCTAATCTGGCCACAAAACGCGGTGTCGAAGGTCGTAAGGTCGCCATTGTCACGCCGTTGATAGACCTGACAAAGGCTCAGACCGTGAAGCTTGGGCATACATTAGGCGTCGATTACGCTTTGACCGTATCTTGTTATCAGGCGAATGAGCAGGGTGAAGCGTGTGGTGTGTGCGATTCCTGTCGGTTACGCAAGAAAGGCTTCGAAGAAGCCGGTGTAGCAGACCCAACCCGATACGCCGTGAAACCCTGAGGAAACGCGTCTTTGGCCCAATATGTGGCGGATTTCTTTGGAAAAACAATAACTTGGCGATATTTTTTTTAAATAAAGGGTTGCCAAGCGACAAAATTTCCATATTATATGCGCCTCCTTCGGGTCGTTAGCTCAGTCGGTAGAGCAGTTGGCTTTTAACCAATTGGTCGTGCGTTCGAGTCGCACACGACCCACCAATCCTTTTTAGGGTTGTGGGTGAAGGAAGTTTGGGTCGTTAGCTCAGTCGGTAGAGCAGTTGGCTTTTAACCAATTGGTCGTGCGTTCGAGTCGCACACGACCCACCAAATTCTTAGAAAGGAGAGCATTGCTCTCCTTTTTTACGTCGGTAAGAAATGCCAGAAGGTTGAATGCTGGCATTGATGCCCTCATTAAACTGGCTATTATGTAACGCTGGTCACCACGGTCGAACCTCTCTATGACAGATTCCGCAACGCTTTCAGATTTAAAGATAAATTTTGATGTTCCGCTGACAGAGCGTGAAACAGCGATGTCTGGCGAAGAAGTCGCCAGATTGGAAGCTGAAATCATTGAGTTATTGAACGCGCAAAATGCGACCTTGGTGGCGCATTATTACTGCGATCCGTTGGTGCAGGCGTTGGCGGAAAAGTCAGGCGGCTTTATTGGTGATTCGCTGGAAATGGCACGTTTTGGTCGTGACGTAGATGCAGAAACAGTTGTTGTTGCGGGCGTCAAGTTTATGGGAGAGACCGCCAAAATACTGAGCCCCGAAAAACGTGTGTTGATGCCAACACTGGAAGCAACCTGTTCTCTGGACCTGGGTTGTCCGGTGGATGAATTTACGGCCTTTTGTGACGCGAATCCCGACCGAACTGTGGTTGTCTACGCCAATACCAGTGCGGCTGTCAAAGCACGAGCTGATTGGGTGGTCACTTCCAGTATTGCGCTGGATGTGGTGGACTACCTGGACCGACAGGGCGAGAAAATCCTCTGGGCACCGGATCAACATCTGGGTGCTTATGTTCAAAAGCAAACTGGGGCAGATGTTCTGTTATGGAACGGTAGCTGTATCGTTCACGAAGAGTTCCGCGCCAAAGGGCTGCAGGACATGAAGGCTATGTACCCGGATGCTGCGGTTCTGGTGCACCCAGAATCGCCTGAATCTGTTATCGCGCTGGCCGATGTTGTCGGGTCTACGACCCAGTTGCTGGATGCGTCCCAGTCAATGCCGAATCAACAATTCATCGTCGCCACCGATCGCGGCATTTTTTACAAAATGCAGCAACGCTCGCCTAAGAAGACCTTCATTGAGGCGCCCACTGCTGGACAAGGAGCTCAATGCCGATCCTGCGCACATTGCCCGTGGATGGCCATGAATGACTTGCAGCGTATAAAGCAGGAATTACTGTCGCCAGCCAATGAAGTAACGGTACCGGCGGAACTTATCGAAAAAGCCGTAAAGCCTCTGAATCGCATGTTGAACTTTGCGGATCAGTTAAAGCGCTCATAACGGCTGGTAAATTGGCTGAGCAGTGTTTTCAGTAGAGCTGCCTGGTTGGTTTCTTTTTCATTTTTGAGGCTGCGCCCTAAGAAGGCGATCGCCTCAGCTTCCCGGCCCGATTGCCACAGAAATTGGCTGTGCCAGTAGGTAGCTGCCCGATGCTGGCATCTTTCTGCAGCTCTTTTCATGTTTTCGATGACATTCAATGTTAAAAATTCTTTCTGCACACGGCTATTGAGCTGATTGAACGTATCGCATACGGCTGAGCTGTCGTGGCTGATTTGCAGATTTAGCAGCTCAAAATGTGCCGGTAAAAAGCTTGGGAATGTCTGAATAATAGCCTTAAGTCGTTGAGCGTGGGTGGCAGTATCTGATTCCTGGCTGATTTGTTTAATCGCGTGTGCAAAGTGCAGATCGGGGTTAGCCGGATCAGATTGAATAGTCGGCAGCGGCAATTCTGTGACATCACGGTTACCCTGAACGTATGCTTTTAAAAAAAGGTAGAGACGTTCATCGGTATTGCTTGAAGGCGTTGATGTGCTAGCGGATAGCTTGGAAGAGCGCGTATTGCCGAGCGGATGGGTCATTAAAAATTCATACGCTGAGCTGGCATTGTCATCCAGCTTCTGGAAAAAAACGCGGCCTGCTTCGGTGTCGTAGCGAGTATTGGTCATGATGCTTTGTGCGAGCTGGTCGGCTTCTACTTCCATTGCGCGGCTGAAGGTCAGACGGCTTTGCGCTGTGCCGGCAAAGGTAGATATCAATGCAGCATTGGCTGCTTCGGGGTTTTCCTGGGCCAGCAGGATTGACACTAAAATGCCCGTGGCCAGCGTCAAAGCCTGCTGATTGGATTTTTGCGTCAGGCGGCTGAAATGATCCAGCGCGATGTGCGACATTTCGTGCGCCAACACCGATACCAGTTCACTTTCATTGTCCGTTGCTCGCCAAAGTCCGGTATGGATGGCAATGACGTTACCCGGAATGGCGAAGGCATTGATGGTCGGATCCTTCAAGATGAGGGGTAAGGTCGCGTCGACGGGCGCAGGGCTGGCAAGATTGAGTTTCAGGAAGCGTTGATTGAGCCAGTAATGAGCCCAGTAATTCTGAACTATGGCGTTTTGGCGATTCAGGCTGCGTACAACATAGTCTTGAAAATCAACCGATTCACTGCTCGACCAGTTCACGGGTTTGTCGCCAAACGCAGCGAAAACTGAGAGTGGAAAAGACCAGATACATAATAACGAAA
>JBNKNI010000009.1:0-141719 GCA_050293765.1 Reinekea sp. | reverse complement strand
ACACACTTGGCCATTGGTTATAAAATAATCATCCAACACTTGCTGGCACAGGGAAACCTGAAGCAGAAAGCGCCACTGGCTAAATCGGTTCATCGTGCGATACACGAATTAATGCCAGCAGTACTAAGGTCTTATCAGCTTTATATTCAAACGCCGGCGGGTATCTGGCAAGAAGTCCATCAGCTCTATCAGATAGCGTCTGCATTTAACCTGCAAAATGAAGCTATCAACGACCCGGTTGAAAACACCAACATCAGTATTCAACAGGCCTACATCAAGACGCTTCTGCTGGGTGCCTGTCAGCCGAATCAATTGCTGCAGCGTGAATTGAGTGATGTGTTCGAGTGCCTCGGAAAATGGGCAACCTATCTCGAAATCGATGAAGTCGCAGACGAAAAATCCGTATTGGTCATCAATCCAGAGGTCGATAGCGCCCCGCAATACCGCTATCTGATTAAGAAGACCAATCTGTCAGACTATTTAGGTCTGAATGTTCTACCACTGGTGCGTATTCTGCACAGTGACCACAAGATTCTGTCCTCCGTTAACCGTACAACCCAGCCTGCCATCGTCCCTGAGCGCTTTAATGTCGGTCTGCTTGAGCACCTGATTCAATCTTGGGGGGGCATGAAGCAGCGCAGCTTCTCGCGCACGCCAGCCGCGGGCCAGGTCTCCATTGCCGTCGGATTGACCGCCACGCATTTTCATATCGCAGGCGGTATTGGTTTCTATTCACTTCTCTATGGCTCTGGCGCGCACGGTGACAATCCCTTCATTGGCGCGGTTGGCGGTCGATTCAGTGCTTCTGATACACAGGCGGTTCGTGCGCAACAGGATGTCTGGGAAGATTCGTTTGATGCCAATGGTCATGCTCGCATGAGTTCAGATGACGCCATAGAATTCGGCAAAGAAAAAAGCGAAGATCACCCTCGATTTCTGGGTCAGTTGGTCAACGTGAGTCCGCGCGGCTACTGTATTCAATGGGTGGATGCACCAGCGCCCAATTTAAAAACCGGCGAAGTTATTGCCATTAAAGAAGACCAGCTGCAACATTGGAACTTGGGTGTCGTTCGCTGGATCAGACAAGCGAAAGATTTTGGCACACAGATGGGTGTCGAATTACTGGCCCCCAACAGTCAGCCATGCGGCATACGTCAATTGCATAAAACCGGCGCCCATGGTGATTACCTGCGTGCTTTGTACATCCCGGAAATCAAAGCCATTGGTCAGGACGCTTCGGTATTGACGCCACGCTTACCGTTCACCGTTGGCAATAAGGTCACCATTAACCTGGACGGCCGTGAAGAGAAATATCAGCTCACCAAGCGTATTCTGTCTACGGGCATTATCAGCCAATTCCAGGTACGTGCGGTGACTCAAAAAGCGATCGAACCGACTCGCCGGGCGACGCCCGATGAGGGTGATAACTTTGAAAGCTTATGGCGCCAGCTTTAAGTCACACCGACAGTCGTCCTGCAGCCAACGAACGAGGACATAACCAGCCTGAATTTTGGCCAATCGGGCTGCCGAAAACAGTGTTAAAGCCAACTCTGTAACAGTTTTGGCAATCAATGCGCGCTAACGGTGTGAAGTCTGACCGTTTGTCACTATACTTCAACCAGTCATCCATTTTATGAAAACGTGCAGTTAACATTATGAGCCCTTCTTCCAGCAGCGCTATTCGAATTTTGCTTATTCATGATACGCAAAATGAAGCGGAACCCATCGCGAACGCCATCAGAAACGCTGGCCAAGCCGTCCGCAGTCATTTTATTGCGTCTATCGACGAGCTCAGTAAAGTCATCGAGGAACAAACCTGGGATTTACTGCTGGTTAAACTCAACACCTCTACTGTCGATACCACTTCAGCGATTGAATTGATTCAACGGGATGGCAAAGATATCCCAATGATCGGACTGATCGACCAATACGACGAAGACATTATAACCAGCGCACTGGATATGGGCCTGGCGGATGTTATCGTCGAAAGCTCCGAACACCATATAGCACAGGCAGCCAAACGCGAAGTGAATGCGCTTTCGGACCGTCGCAGCCTGCGCACACAAAGAATCAGTCTGAAAGAGACAGAAAAGCGCTGTCAACTGTTACTAGAAAGCTCAGTCGATGCCATCGGCTATGTTCACGAAGGCATGCATATCTACGCCAATCCCATTTATATGGAAATGTTCGGTTACGACGATATCGAAGAACTGCAATGTACGCCTATTATGGACCTGGTTCAGGGCAGCGAAGTGAGTAAACTGAAAGACGCCCTTAAGTCTTTCAAAGACGGAAAAATCACCGAATTTTCCACCAAAGGTCAAACCGCAGATGGCGAGAACTTCGGCATCCACATGGATTTTTCGGCAGCCAGTTACGAAGGTGAACCCTGCACTCAAATCATTATTCGTAAAAACGATGTCGACAACGAGTTACTGCAGGAAAAAATCAAGGAAATCAGCTCTCAGGATCTGGTCACTGGGTTGCACAACAAAATCTACTTCAACGAGCAACTCGACACGGCCTATCATCAAGTTATTCAATCGTCTAAAAGGCAGATCGTTGCCCACATTGGCATCGCAAACTTTGCTGAGATTAAAAATACGGCAGGCGTCGCAGGAACCGATGTTATTGTGAAACAGCTGGCAGACAAGTTGTCTGAGGGCAAACATCTTTTTAGCAATCTGGCGCGTTTCTCGGATGATATGTTCACCGCTATTCTGCCGCGCTCCGACCTAGAGGGCGCTCAAGCAGATGTTTTAGCACTTCAGAAATCGGTACATGATCATCTGTTTGAGGTCGAAGGCAAAACGATTCCGGTTAAGCTGGTCACCGGCTTTTCACACATCGATGAATCCTGCAAAAATGGCAATGAGGCATTGGTCCAAGCAGACCAAGCCTACAACCAGGCCATCAAAGCGAATCAACTGCAGGCGTATTTCGACAAATCTGATATCGCAAATCTCGCCGACAACTCATTGCTTGCCAAAGTTGAGCACGCTCTGGCCCATGAAGGTTTGCGAATTCAATTCCAGCCAATCATGAGCTTGCGAGGAGACAGCCAGGAACACTATGACATTTTGGTCCGGCTGAAAGACAAAGACGGCAGCGACATTTTGCCCGATGAATTTTTGCCTGCTATCGAGAACAGTGAATTCAGTGGCAAGCTTGACCGTTGGGTCGTGGAACAGAGCCTGGACTCTCTTGCAGAACATCGTAAGCGTGGCCATAACACCCAGGCCATGATCCACCTGACCTCGGCATCAATTCAAGACCCAACTTTCCTGCCTTGGGTAAATAGCCAGCTGCGCAAACATAAGCTGCCCGGAGATGCGGTTTGCTTCCAGATTACCGAACAAATTGCCCACAGCTACCTGAAAGCCGCGAAAGCCTTCAGCAAAGGTTTGGCTCTGTTGAAGTGTCAGTTGTCGGTCAACCATTTCGGCTTGTCTGAAAACGGCATAGGACTGACCAGACACTTGGACATTAACTACGCACGTATTGACCCGACTTATGTTGAGCAGTTGGTGAACGACGGACAGGCATCGGAACAGTTAACGGCACTACTGACCGCCATTCATCAGAATGACATCAACTCGATCGTGCCAAAAATCGAAAATGCGGAGGTTCTGGCCTCACTATGGGAATTAGGCGTTAACTATATCCAGGGCTACTACTTGCAAGCACCTCTGGATGATATGGAATACAATTTCGACTCTGACGAGGAAGAGGCCATATAAAGCCACCCGCATTCCCGTGCATAATGTCCAATAAAAAAGCCAGCAATTGCTGGCTTTTTTGCATTCGTGGCAAGCACTGTTCAGGAATGAATTTCCTGATCTCGAAATCCGAGAAAATAGAGCACGGCATCCAAGCCTAAGGTCGAAATGGAGTGCCGTGCGCTTTCTTTCACTATCGGCTTCGCTCGAAATGCGATCCCTAAACCCGCTTCGGATAACATGGGCAAGTCATTCGCACCATCGCCAACCGCGATAGTTTGTTCAATTCGAATACCTTCCTGTTCTGCTAACTGCTTCAATAATCTGGCTTTCATGGCGCCGTCGACAATATCACCACAGACTTCACCGGTCAGTTTACCGTCTTTGATGTCAAGGTGATTGGCAAACACAAAATCAATACCCAGTTTCTTCTGCAAATAATGACCAAAATAGTTGAACCCGCCGGAGAGAATTGCCGTTTTATACCCATAGGCTCTTAAAGTCGTCATTAAACGCTCTGCACCTTCTGTAATCGGCAAAGCCTCTGCAATACTGTCAAGCACAGACACGTCCAATCCTTTCAACAAGGCCATTCGTTGACGAAAGCTTTCCTGGAAATCTATTTTTCCCTGCATGGCGGATTCGGTAATCGCAGCGACCTGTTCACCAACACCTGCCGCTTTCGCCAACTCATCAATAACTTCGGCTTCAATCAGTGTAGAGTCCATATCAAAGCAAACCAAACGGCGGTTTCGACGATAAACACTGTCTACCTGAAAGGCTACGTCTACGTTCAATTCAGCACTGATCTGTAAAAATTGCTTGCGTAATTGTTCCAGACTTTTCGGTTTACCTTGCAACGTCAATTCAATACAGGCTTTATCGTTTGCAGAAACCGCATTTTGTGAGACTCGACCGGTGAGCCGCGAAATATCCTGAATATTCAAGCCCTGATCTGACACCGCGCGGGAAATGTGCGCCAAGTGTTCAGCTGTAACGCGCCGGGCAAGAATCGTCAGTACGAATCTGTCTTTTCCCTGCTGTTGCACCCAATGCTCGTACGCTTCATCACTGACGGGCGTGAACCGTACCTGGATATCCTGTTCATGTGCCTGAAAGAGTAATTCTTTCAACATAGTGGCATGATCCGCGGTTTCCGGTAGTTGCACCAGCATGCCTAATGAGACCTGATCGTGAATCACCGATTGGCCGATATCGAGCACGGTAACGTTAGCGTCGGCTAATATCTGACTAAGTGAAGCGGTCAAACCAACCTGATCTTGACCACTTACTTTTAACATGAGAATCGTACTCAATTGAGTCTCCGGAAAACCTTAGCTTTTCAGGGTAGCGATGAGCTTCAGTGCATCATCAGCAACGTCTTGCAGATCAAGAATCAGGTCATCTGTTTCATGAGTCGACAACGCGCGGACCCGATCACGGGGGCTCATTTTCAACAGACCTAATTTCAATGTATTTAATTGTTCTTCTAACTGTTTCACTGCGTCGCTCATGTAAAAAACCTCACAATTTATGACGGAATAATCGGATTTTGCATTAATTTCGCAAATTCCGAATTAAATCGGCAGGCAAAGCCCCTTCTGGCAATGATTTTTCCTGCCAAGGGCATTAGTATAAACCGAATAGGGGCGCAATTTCGCGCCCCGCTATTGTATAGACTGAGTGTATTAATTCCAGCATCATGAATAACCTAAAATGGATTCTACAGCCGTTAAGTGGTTTTGCCGTAGGCATGCTGCTTGTACTGAACCTGAGCTTGTACTTTTTCTGGTACGTCCCAGGCTTGAAAAACCTGATTTCTGCGACCGATCAATTGGGCTCCAGCCTAGTCAGGAACCTGGCCTTCGAGTCGACATCGCCCTTACATGCGTCTGACCGGGCAGCCCTGAGTGAATTGCTGAATCGAGTTGCCGACGAGCCAGCCGTGCTGTCTGCCAGCGTGTCTGCCGAAGAGGAAGGCGGTATTCAGTTGACCTCTCGCGTCAAGAGGCAGGCAGAAGGGAACGGCCGTCATTACCAGTTTCCAATTCACTTCAGTGAAGAGTTACTCGGCACAGCACAGCTGAACCTCAGTGAATACGACCTGACGCAGTGGCAATCTCAGGCAATCACCTCTTGGGTACTTTTCAATCTGCTGAGCGCCGCAGGACTTGGCGCATTCATTTACCTACGAACGCAAAAGCACGAAAAACAATGGCGGAAAATCAGTTCTCTGATCGACACTGAATTCCCAGAGCTATCGGCCGAATTGTCTGGCACACCCGACCAACAATTACAGCAGCTGATGGAGCGACTGAATGACCCATTGTCACAGCAAATGCAACTACTGCGTTATATGCGGCATGACTCCATCAATGACGACACTGAACGGTTACTGGAGCAGATAGAACTGGTCAGTAACGAAGGCTCTTACCAAGATGTTGCTCTGCTTTCGATACAGTGTCAGAACTGGGAACAACTGATTCGCACCTATTCAGCCCCGGGCTTGCAAGCGCTCTGGTCAGACTATGAAACATTGATGATACGTACCGGTGAACTGTACTCTGGCATTCTGCTTCCTGACGGATTCTCCCTGGCGTTTGGCCTTAATGAAGAGAACCAATTTGCCTTTAACGCCGTGTGTGCCGCCCGTGTACTCCAGATAGCGATGGAAAAACTGTCCGCTGAACATACGCAATTACGCCCCGTGTTCGGGATCTCAGTCAGCGCGGGCCCCGCTTTCGTCAGCAAGACCCACAAACATGGCATTCCACTGCCGCTGGTCACTGGTGATGCGGAAACATGGTTAGCTCAAATCAAAGCGCTGCAACCTATGGGTCAAATATTTTTCGCTGAACCTCTGCTCCAGTTTGAAGACGTTAACCAGCAGGTCGAAGCTTCCATCGTCAGAGATATTACGTTACGTGACGGATACCGTCTGGAAGTTTGGGAACTGGACAAACTCCGCTTCAAAGATGACCTGTTGACAACACAGGCCAACACACTGATTAACACGAACAGGCAGTAATGATGACAAAATTGTGTAAAGCGTCCGATCTCGTCGAAGGGACATCACTGGGGTTTCTCAGTCATGTCGGACCGGTATTCGCCGTTCGTTTCGACAACGAAATTTATGTCTACAAAAACGAATGCCCACATCTGGGTGTAAACCTTGAGTTTAATGAAGATGAGTTTTTAGACAGCGAAGGACAATTGATTCAATGTTCAACGCACGGAGCCTTGTTCAGCATTGATTCGGGCAAATGCCTATCCGGCCCATGCCAGGGTGATTCACTGACAAAGGTGGAATTCGAGATCATCGACGATCACATCACACTTGTCTAACGATAAATGGCACAAAAAAACCACGCCTGAGCGTGGTTTTTAATGTGACCAGATAATCTGACGCGCGATTACAGCTTCTCAGAGTTACCCGCCAGATACTCAGCAACACCCTTAGGGGTATTAACCATACCGGCATCACCTTTGTTCCAACCAGCTGGGCAAACATGACCGTTTTCTTCAAAGAACTGCAACGCTTCAACAACACGAACCAATTCATCGATATTACGTCCAATCGGCTCATCATTCATGTGCTGAGCACGAACAACACCAGACTTGTCGATTACGAATGACGCACGGAACGCAACGCCTGCTGGGTAATAGCTGTCGCCACCGATGGACTCAACACCAAACGCCTTACAGATGTCATGGTTCATATCACCAACCATCGTGTATTTAACCGGACCGATACCGCCATCGTTGATCGCGGTGTTGCGCCAAGCATTGTGGGTAAAGTGCGAATCAACAGAAACTGCAATTACTTCTACACCCAATTCTTTTAGTTTATCAACGCGGTGATCCAACGCGATTAATTCAGATGGACAAACAAAGGTGAAGTCCAATGGGTAAAAGAATACCAATGCATACTTACCTTTGATGGTTTCAGCAAAATTGAAACTATCGACAATTTCTCCGTTACCCAATACCGCAGGGGCTGAAAAATCAGGTGCTTTACGACCTAACAATACGCTCATATTTATTCTCCGTTTGTGTGTTTACATTGGATATGCGAAAGCGGCAAAACAACTTTCGCCTGAAAAACCAATTCAATACTTTAGTTCATTTTCAGTCGCAAATCATAGGTTAATTGACTATTAAGCCAATAGTAAATTTCTATGTGAGTGGCCGGTTATCCCGGCAACTCACTTGGTACGGTTTAGATTTGCCGCAACACGATCAGTGGCGGAACTTTGGTCACTTTCCTGGTCGACATCAGGCCGACAATACCAATAATTACGGCACCTATCACCGGACCCAAAATAAACAGATAAATATTGGGTTGAAAGTCCATATTCAACAGCTGCGTTTGCAGAAAAAACAGGGCAATTTCAGCACCTGCTGTCGCGAGCAGTCCGGCCAAAGCCCCTAACGCCACAAATTCAATAGCCAAAGCACCTCTGACGACCGCAGCCTTAGCACCCAGAGTGCGCAGAATTGCACTCTCCTGCAATCGACTGTCCAGAGTCGCCTGGACGCTGGCCACCAGAACAATAAGACCCGACATAAGGACCAGCGATAAAATGAATTCTATGGCCTTGGTCACTTGGCTGACAATTGATTGCACCTGCTCCAAAATGGCATCCACTTCGATTACGGTAATGGTGGAATATTCGGAAAGAAGGTTAACCAATAACGGTTTCTGCTCGGGCGACAGATAAAAACTGGTCAGATACGCAGCACCCTGTCCACCCAGAACCGGACGACTGAATATGATGTAAAAATTCGGCGCCAAACTGTCCCATTGTACGGTGCGAATATTATCGACCGGGGCACTGACCATTTGCCCTCCAAATGAAAATGTCAGGATATCACCAATCTGAATGTCCAGAGCGCTGGCAAAATCCTGTTCAATGGAGATCAGAAGTTGCTCGGTATCTTGAGCGTCAAACCATTCACCCTCAACCACCTCATTGTCTTCTGATAACAGATCGCTCCAGGTATTGTTTAACTCTCGCCGGAAATCATCTCCATCCGGACGCAACCGCTCGAGACGCTCACCGATTTCCTCGTCATTCACCTCAACCAAGCGACCTCGCATCATTGGGTAAAAAGGAGTTGACTGAATGTCTTCCTGAGCAAACAACGACTCAAGCCCGGCCCGATCCTGTTCAAAAATGTTGAATGCGAAGTGGTTAGGTGTTCCTTCTGGCAATTGTCTCTGCCACTCCGTTAACAGACTGGTGCGCAATAGCGTGAGAATAAATAACAGCATGAGGGCCATTGCAAAAATCATAATCTGGAACCCGTTTTGACTGCCATGTCGATGCAAACTTGCCAGACCTAAGCGCCAGGTCGTCCCCAGACGAGAGCCGAGCCTCCTAGCCGCTAAAATTAACAACCTGGCCAGCAAGGTTACGCCCGCGATGGCGACCAAACCCGACAAAATTAATATCGCCGTGATCAACCAGCTCCCGGAATAAAAATAAACAATGCCTATAACGGCTAACGCACCTAAACTGGTGGTCTTCCACTGGCTAACCGTTCCTCCGGCGACATCGCTGCGCAGCACTCTGGATGGTGGAGTATCCTTAAGCACCCAGACTGGTGGTAATGCAAACGCCAGCAGACAAACGAAACCAGTGAGCGCGCCTATCATAAAGGGGCGCATCGTGGGTCCAACCAAGGCTCGGGGCAGCAGCCCGCTGAACAACTCAAGGAAAACCCAGTGCAACAGCCATCCTGAGGCAATCCCTAAAAGCACCACCACAAACCCGATAATCGCGAGATTACCGGCATACAATTGAGTAATGCGTTGTGGCGTCAAGCCTAACGTTTTCAGTAACGCAACATGACTTAATTGCCGTTGCGCATAGCGTTTGGACGCCAGAGCCAAAGCGACACCGGCTAATACGACGCCAAGAGAACCGGCCAGTAGCAGAAAACTATCGGCGCGATCCAATGTTTCGGTTACGCGCTCATTGGCATCGGTCACATTACGCCAACGATGGTGATCCCCCTGTTGTGGTTTCCATTTGTCATAATAGGAATCCACATCACCCGCTAACAGCAGGCTGTAACGTACGCGCGAACCCACTTGCACTGCACCGGTTTGCGGCACATCGGCTTCGTTTATAATCACCCGAGGATTAAAACTAAAGCCGCCATCAGCGTTATCCGGCTCGTTAATCAAAACCTGGGTTACCACCAAATCAGCATCACCCACGCCAACGGTATCACCCACTGATAGATCCAATGAGGCCATTAACCGGGAATTCAGCCAGGCTTCGCCCACCTGAGGCCCTTTAGTCGTTTTTTCACTGACACCAAAAGGCACGTCCGACACTTCCAGCTCACCTTTTAACGGGTAGGCATCTGACACAGCTTTGACAGAGGCAAGCTGCAAACGTCCTTCCTGACCAAAAGACATCGCCTGAAAACTGGTGATATGCGCTGTGCGTAACCCCATGCTTTCAGCTTGTTCTCGCCATAGCGCAGGCACCTCACGCGAGCCGGTGATCTGCGCGTCGGCGGCCAACAATGACCCAGCCTCATCGAGAATGGAGTTTTGAATTCGATCTGAGAACAGTCCGATACCGGTAACCGTTGTCACCGCAACCAATAACGCGGCAACGAGAACATTCAACTCTCCGCCACGCCAGTCTCGCCACAAGAGTTTTACGGACAGTTTCTGAACCGATTGCCAAGACGAGGTACGACTCATAGGCTGACCTCAACTAACTCACCCGCCGTCATCCGCAACTGCCGCTCACAGCGTGCCGCCAGCTTCTCATCGTGCGTAACCAACACCAAGGTCGTGCCCTGTGCACTGTTCAGTTCGAACAGCAGGTCAGCAATCTTACGTCCAGTTTCGGTATCCAGGTTACCGGTCGGTTCATCGGCAAACAAAATCGGCGCGTTACTGGCAAATGCACGGGCGACAGCGACGCGCTGCTGTTCACCACCACTGAGTTGCTGAGGATAGTGATGCTCTCTGCCCTCCAACCCAACACGTTCCAACCATTGCTGTGCCGTTTGTTGCGCTTTCGGTTCATCCCGCACTTCTAGGGGTAACATCACGTTTTCAAGTGTCGTTAAGCTGGGAAGCAATTGAAAATTCTGAAACACAAAACCAACTTTTTCGCCTCGCAACAGCGCTCGGGCTTCCTCGTCCATTTGGGTGATGTCTTGCCCGGCAATGAAAACACCGCCTGCGCTGGGGGTATCTAAACCCGCGAGCATGCCTAACAAGGTCGATTTGCCAGATCCGGAAACGCCGACTATGGCAACGCTTTGCCCTGCCTGTACAGACATGTCAATTCCCTTCAGTATGACCAAAGACCCTTCCCGATTCGGCACTTCCTGTTTAAGCTTACGGGTCTCAATAATGGTATTGGAATCGGCATTCATGTTTTGGCTACATCCTAGGCAGTTTAAAAATACAGTTAAGATCATTAACTGGGGGCTATTTTCGATAATTTCACTTCTTTGTGCTTCCTTTACGAATGCAGGAACCATTTTGGTTCACGGTGACAGTCTTTCCGCCGGTTACGGAATGCTCCCGGAAGAGACCTGGGTTGCACTTTTACAGGAAAAACTGGGTGAAAATCACCGCATTATCAATAGCAGCATTAGTGGCGAAACATCAAAGGGCGGCCTGGATCGCATGCCAGCCCTGCTGGAGGCATACCAGCCTGATGTTGTGATACTTGAACTGGGTGCCAATGATGGTTTACGCGGATACCCTATTCCACAAATGACGGACAACCTCGAACAGATGATCACATTAGCCGAGCAAGCAGGCAGTGCAGTGGTTCTGGTTGGCATTCGCCTCCCACCGAATTTTGGCACTCGCTATACAGAACCATTTTTCAACAGCTTTGCTACGCTCGCCGAAAAGTATCATCTGCCTTATTTGCCATTTTTGCTGGAAGACGTGGCTCAGTATGAGTCATTGATGCAAAACGATGGGCTGCACCCGACTGCCGAAGCACAGGCTAAAATTCTCGACAATGTATATCCAAAAATAGAAGAAGCCTTAGATCTTCTGACTGTGCCGTAGGCACAGCTCAGAACCTGTTACGACCCGCGCCGGCGCTCAAAAGCCACAACATTGAGTTGCTGTGTACGGTCACCGTGCTGCCGCCAGAGCGTTTGATAGTCAACACTCTCACCAGGAACGGTTTTATCTGGCCAAAGATCCACTAGCGGCAACAAGACGAAAGCATTTTTAAACAACTCTGGTCTTGGCAATTGAATACCATCGACGAGTCCGAACTGATCGCCGTAGGTGACCACGTCAATATCCAAAGTACGGGCACTGAACTTGGGTCCGGATCTGTCCCGTCCGTTTTCATCTTCGATGCCTTTCAAGATCCGGATAACCTCAGTCAAGCTGAGTTCGCTTTCAACCAACACAATTAAATTCAGAAAAGGACTGCCCGCAAAGCCGACCGCTGCAGATTCATATACCGGAGAACAGGTTACCGCACCGAAAACCCGCTCCAATGCGTCCAACCCCAAATTGATATGACGGAAGCGATCAATATTGCTGCCTAAACTTAAAGAAATAACGGTCAACTTAATTCCTGCCGAATTCGCGGATAATTTTAATTCCGACGGCAGCACAATCTGCCACCGCAGCGGGTTTATTGATCACCAACTGAATGCGCGCCAGAGAAAATTCTTCGTGTAATAACTGGCATAGCTGTTCGGCAAAGGTTTCGATAAGCTCAAACGTCTGCACCAATGCCCACTCGCGCACCCGACGAGACAGTGCGTCGTAATCCAGCGCCAATTGAATATCGTCAGACTCACCGGCGGGACGACAATCGAAATCCAACTCCAGATCCAACAGTAAAGTCTGTCGGTCCGACCGCTCAAATTCGTAGACACCAATCAATGTCTCGACCTTTAATGCCTGAATATAGACCTGATCCATGTTACAACGACTCCAACTCATCGATTGACCAACGCGGGCGAATACTGAGCGACAGGTCACTCTTCGCCCCAGCCTTCAATCGCAGATACCCTGCATAGGCGATCATTGCGCCATTGTCCGTGCAGAATTCCGGCCGCGGGTAATAGAGCTGACCTTTCTCTTTGCGTGCCATTTCCTGCAACCGCGTACGAAGTTGACGATTGGCGCTGACACCTCCGGCAATTACCAAGCGTTTATGGCCAGTCGCCTGCAATGCTCTGCGGCATTTCACAGTGAGCGTTTCAACCACGGCAGTTTGAAACGCTAACGCAATATCAGCTTTGGTTTGCTCTGGAACAATTTCATCGACGGCATGTTTCGCGATTTCCAGACGAACGGCCGTTTTCAATCCGGAAAAACTGAAGTCCATGCCAGGGCGATCAATCATCGGGCGGGGAAACACAAAGATGCCCGGTCGCCCTTTGTCAGCCAACTGACTCAACAAAGGTCCGCCAGGATACGGCAAACCCATCATTTTTGCGGTCTTATCAAAGGCTTCACCAGCGGCGTCATCCAGAGACTCACCCAGAATCCGGTAAGAACCAGGCGCGGCGACATCGACCAGCAGTGTATGACCACCACTGACCAGTAGCGCAACGAAAGGGTACTCCGGCGGGTTCTCTTCCAACATGGGGGCCAGCAAATGACCTTCCATGTGATGCACACCAACAGCTGGAACGCCCCAACCCATGGCAATGGCCCGTCCTGTTGCGGCGCCAACCATAAGGGCTCCTATCAACCCGGGGCCTGCCGTATAGGCAACACCGTCAATACTTTCCGGTAACAGGCCGGCTTCTTCAAACGCTGCATTGATTAGCGGTAATAACTTGCGAACATGATCCCTGGAGGCAAGTTCAGGCACCACACCACCAAATTCGGCGTGCATTTTCACCTGACTGTACAGCTGATGAGCCAACAGCCCTTTGTCCGAGTCATAAATTGCCACCCCTGTTTCGTCACAGGAGGATTCGATACCAAGTACGCGCATAATTGTCCGAAGCTGGAAAAAGGCGCGTATTCTAGCCATTTTAAGCGCTTGCGGCCAGCATTGAGGGCGCAGCACTGCGGCATGCTACAGATACGAACCTAAACACCGGCCCGACCCGAATATTAATACTTGCAGCACCTAACCTCGATCAGTACAATTACGCGCCTCAAAATCTGCACTGCGGATCTTTGAAAAACCCACACATTGTTAGGATTTATTATTAATGCCACACGTAAAAGTAAAAGATAACGAGCCATTTGACGTAGCATTGCGTCGTTTCAAGCGTTCTTGTGAAAAAGCAGGCGTTCTGTCTGAAGTACGTCGTCGTGAACACTATGAAAAGCCAACTTGGGTTCGTAAGCGTGCAGCTGCCGCGGCCGTAAAACGCCACGCTAAAAAGCTGTCTCGCGAAAACAAGCGAATGAATCGCCTTTACTGATCAAACAAACGTGGGTTAACACTGTATGTCTGAGCTCAAGCAACGTCTGACTAATGAAATGAAAGACGCCATGCGCGCCAAAGAAAAGCAACGATTGGGTACCATTCGTCTTATCTTGGCAGAGCTCAAACGTATTGAAGTTGACGAACGTATTGAACTTGATGACACCCGGGTTTTGTCCGTACTGGATAAAATGAACAAACAACGACGTGACTCCATTGCTCAATTTGAAGCAGCGGGCCGCGACGATCTTGCCGCAACCGAACGATTTGAACTGGAGGTGATATCCACTTTTCTCCCCGCGGCGTTGACTGATGAAGAAATCAACAGTCTGGTTACTGAAGCAATTTCAGCCACTGGCGCAGCCAGCATGGCGGACATGGGCAAAGTTATGGCCCTGATTAAGCCCAAAGCACAAGGCAGGGCTGATATGGGCGCGATTAGCAAACTGATAAAAGCTCAGCTGAACTAACACTCTCCAACCGCTCTTGCCAACAAATACGTAAACTGACTCTTTTTGTGTCTTACTTCGTTACTCAAGAGGCTTTATGGCTGGTTTAATACCCAATGACTTTATAGACACACTGTTGGATCGCACCGACATTATTGAAGTTATTGGCCATCGAATCGACCTTAAGAAAAAAGGCAAAGACCATTGGGCCTGCTGCCCTTTCCATCACGAAAACTCACCCTCATTCTCGGTAAACGCCAGCAAACAGTTTTATTACTGTTTTGGTTGCGGCGCCTCCGGTACAGCGGTCAAATTCCTGCAAGAATATGACAATCTGAGCTTTGTTGAGGCCATTGAAGAGCTGGCCCGAAGTGCAGGGATCGAAGTTCCGCGCGAGGAAGTCAGCGAAAAAAGCAAACAAAGGCAACAACAGCGACGTACTCTGTACGATTTAATGGGCAGCTGTGCTGACTATTATGCGCACCAACTCTATCAACACCCGAATGCCACAGATGTTCAGCAGTATGTATTAGACCGGGGACTAAGCCCGGAAATTGTGCAAACCTACCAAATCGGTTTTGCCCCTCAAGGCTGGGACAATCTTATACAGCATTTTCGCAGTGAACCCACTAACCGTGCTCTCCTGAAAACGGGCATGCTGACACAAAATGAACAAGGCCGAGTCTACGATCGATTCCGGCATCGACTGATGTTCCCCATTCGCGACATCAAAGGCCGAGTCATTGCATTTGGTGGGCGCGTGATGACGCCAGCCGAGAAACCCAAATACCTGAACAGCCCGGAAACACCCATTTTCCATAAAGGCCAGGAACTTTATGGTCTCTATGAAGCCCGCAAAGCACTGAAGGATTTCGACAACATCATCATTGTTGAAGGCTACATGGATGTTGTCGCCCTCGCCCAACATGGGGTTAAAAATGCCGTCGCCACGCTCGGTACGGCCACTTCAGAAATGCATGTACAACGGTTGTTCAAGCTCAGCTCTGAAATCGTGTTTTGCTTCGATGGAGACAATGCCGGTCGGCGAGCCGCCGTGCGAGCACTGTCAAACACGCTCAGCGAGCTCAAAGACGGCTTGCAGGCTCGCTTCCTGTTTCTACCGGAAGGCGAAGACCCAGACAGCCTGGTCCGCAAAGAAGGATTTACCGGCTTTATGCAGCGGGTGAAAAAAGCACAAAGCCTACCGGATTTTTTATTTCAACACTTACAAACTCAGGCAGATATCTCCCGCTTGGACGGCAAAGCCAAGCTAGCCAGCATCGCCCAAGGCTGGATCGACAAAGTCCCAGAAGGCTTTATTAAGCAACTTCTGTATTCGCAGCTGTCTTCTCTTGTCGGCCTTAGTGTTGAACAGATTCAAAGCAACTACACACCCGCGCAACCGGTAATAGAGGCTCCTGAACCACCGCCACAAGCAGACTATTGGATGCCCGATCCAATAGACACCTATAGCAACGAAGATCATTACCCGCAGCGACCTCGCAACAGCCACTACGATGCTTCGGGTAAAAAGCTGAACGTCCGTATTGGTTTTGTGCACCGGGCTCTCGCTTGGCTCATTCGCTTCCCCATGCTGGCAGAGCAAGTCAACCTTGCGACTATTCGGAAACTTCCGGCGCAGGAAGACCATCTGCTGCTGGCGAAAGTAATTGAGCTGCTGCAAAACGCACCGAAAAAAGATGTGTACTTTGCTTTTGACTATCTTTGCCAACATGGCCTGCGCGAAACCCTCGCGCCTATTGCCGCTTCGGACTATCTTTGGCTGGAAGCGGCCAACGAAGATCATCAAGATGAGAAAGAGTTTGCCCGCCGCGAACTTGAAAAAATCATTACCGCCCTCACTCACAGAGCGCCTGATGATGAATACGAATCTTTGAAAAAACGCCTAAATGAGCGTGACCCATCCTTAACGGATACAGACAAGCAGCGATACCGCGAGCTGCTCAAACAAAGAAAGCAGTAACAGACGAGCAGAAAAACAGGATTTTTCGGGCGTCATGGCCGTTTCAGACGCCAAACAGCGTATGAATTTTACGCCGAAAAACACACAGTATTCGACGTTGGACAAATCACAGAATTTGGCTAACTTGTTGATTTACTGTACACTATCTGGCTATTTGCTTGCGTTATTAACCATTACAGAGCTTACAGGTTATCTATGGCTGAAAAATCTCAGCGTCAGTCCCGTTTAAAAGAACTGATCGCCAAGGGTAAAGAACAGGGTTACCTAACCTTTGCCGAGGTGAACGACCACTTACCAGAGGAAATCAATTCTCCGGACCAAGTGGAAGACATTATCGCGATGATCAACGACATTGGTATTGAGGTCTTTGAACAGGCCCCGGATGCCGACCAGTTGCTTCTGGCTGAAAACGATCAAAGTACCGACGAAGATGCGACGGAAGAAGCCGCAGCTGCACTGGCAGCGGTTGAAAGCGACACAGGGCGTACCACTGACCCTGTACGTATGTACATGCGCGAAATGGGCACTGTTGAGCTGCTCACGCGCGAAGGCGAAATTGTCATTGCCAAGCGTATCGAAGAAGGTACGCGTGAAGTCATGCAGGCCATGGCATTCTACCCGGGTGTTATTGAAAACATCATCAAAGCCTATGAAGGCACACTGGAAGAAGAAGGTGGGCGTCTGTCTGACATCCTGACCAGCTTCCAGGATCCCGATGAAGATGACCCGCTGCCCGCAGCCGACTCACCAGACGCGATTCCAGCCGATGTCGTTGACGAAGCCGATATTGACGACGATGACGACGATACCACTGACGAAGAAACCGATAATGGCCCCGACCCTGAACTGGCCCGGGAACGGTTCACATTGCTTAAAGAGCAACTTGCAACAACGCTCAAGGTTATCGAAGAAAAAGGTCGTTACAGTAAGGAAGCGAACGCTGCCTTAACAGCGATGGGCGAGACGTTTTCTTGCTTTAAACTGACGCCGAAGGCCTTTGACGATTCTATCGAGCCAATTAAGGCTTCCGTCGAAGAGATTCGCAATCAAGAACGCAAAGTGATTGGAATTTGCGTACGCACATTGAAAATGCCACGCAAAACGTTCATTGATCTGTTCGTTGGCCGTGAAACAGAAGATGAGTGGCTCACTCAGATTCTCGAAGATCCGAAGTACGCGGAAGAAGCATTCCGTTACGAAGTTGAATTGCGACGAGCTCAGCGTAAGCTGCGCAATATGCAAAAGAACACAGGCATTACACTTGCTGAAGTTAAAGATATCCACCGTCGCATTTCGATTGGCGAAGCCCGTGCTCGACGCGCGAAAAAAGAAATGGTTGAAGCCAACCTGCGTTTGGTTATTTCGATTGCGAAAAAATACACCAACCGTGGTCTGCAATTCCTGGATCTGATTCAGGAAGGTAATATCGGCTTGATGAAGGCGGTTGATAAATTTGAATACCGTCGTGGTTACAAATTTTCAACGTACGCAACCTGGTGGATTCGTCAGGCAATTACGCGTTCCATTGCTGACCAGGCCAGAACCATTCGTATTCCGGTTCACATGATCGAAACGATCAACAAACTGAACCGTATATCTCGCCAAATGCTTCAGGAAATGGGCCGTGAACCGACTCCTGAAGAGCTGGCAGAACGCATGGACATGCCAGAAGATAAAATCCGTAAGGTGCTGAAAATTTCCAAAGAACCCATTTCATTGGAAACACCAATCGGTGATGATGAAGACAGCTCATTGGGCGATTTTATCGAAGACAATACGATGGAATTGCCGGTTCATTCTGCCACATCGACAGGGTTGCGAGATGCAACCAAAGAAGTATTGGCAGGACTGACCGCTCGCGAGGCAAAAGTTTTGCGCATGCGATTCGGTATCAATATGAACACTGACCACACGCTCGAAGAAGTTGGTAAACAATTCGATGTTACCCGTGAGCGTATTCGTCAGATTGAAGCTAAGGCATTACGCAAACTGCGTCATCCTTCCCGCTCAGATCATCTGAGAAGCTTTATCGACGATTGATCGAAACAAAAAACCGGCTAATCAGCCGGTTTTTTTTGCTTACTATAAATGGCGCTTAACACTCAAGCGATAAGTTTTTCCAACTGTTTTATTTTAAACGCCACATCCGGTGGAATATCCACTTTCTGTTGACTCGAAAAATCAAACATCACGACGCGAGACTGCCCGGTTGTGACCAGGCAATTTTTGGCCGTACTGAAAACCGCGTATTGCTGAATCAAGTCCTGTTCTCTCAATTCCTCGACTCGTACGCCAATAACAACGCGATCCGGGTATTCTACCGACACGCGGTACTTAACGTCCGAAGAAGCGAGAATGGGACCTAATTTTTCCTTATGCAGACGATCCATCAGCGCGACTCGATCGAAGTATGCGATCCGGGCACTTTCAAACCAACGCAGATAAACAATATTATTCACATGCTGCAAGGCATCCATATCGCCCCAATGAACCGGCAACTCAATGACAACCGGATACTGCTTACAGAAATGATCATACGCCTCAGTCATCAGATTTTGAGCCCGTGTCTACCATCAATTCTTCCAATGGCAGTTTTGTTAACTTTTTCAACTGCATAAATAAAAATGAAATAGCAATAACCAGAACAATCATACTTGGAATAACGATTACCGGGTAACTGAGCGCCGTCATCTTGCCGAGTTCTTCACTGAATTCCGTAGTACCAGGTGGACTCTGCAACACGATTTTAGCCAAGATGTAATTCAGCGCAGAAGAAAGGAAGAAGGACGAGGCTACCAGATAGGTAACTATATTCATGCGCTGCTCGAACAGTTTCTCGTTGCCGTGTTGAGCCAGTGCGTCATGAACCTTGTTTATTTCAATAATCTGATCATTAAAAATCATCATCTTGACGATAGAGCGATGCGATTTCTGACTGACGATGACTGCTAAGCCAATCAAACCCGGAATAGCCGCCTCTTTTATCGCAATGTATTTTGGATCCAACTGTAATAGGCTGATTCCACCGGTCAGCAATACGCTGACCACCCCTAAAATGGAGAAACCATTCACTTTCCCGGTTAATCGCATTTCCCATAGCCCATAAGCGATAGGGAATGTCAAAGCAACCACAATACTCCATACAGGACCCAAGGCGGTTTCACCACTAAACTTTGTTAGAATAACCACCGGGACAATAATGTTAAATAACAGGTTACTGAAAAAACCACCCTTTTGAGGCTTCGCTGGGCGTTCAGATTTAGGCACAATTACGGGATCAGACATATCAACTACCGACTTTATTTTTGCCCCACTTTACCTGAAAAAGCCTGCTAACACAGTGAACAAACTGAAAATATGACGGAAAAAAACTTGAAAACCCGGCTGGGCAAACGCCTTAAGGCGCTCTTTGAACGCATTCCCGCAGAAACTGACTGCTTCTATGATTTGTGCTGTGATCATGGCGCTGTTGGGCGAGCAGTGTTAGAACAACGGGAACGCTGCCATGTTGTGTTTAATGATATACACCCCGACATCATGGCCAGTTTGGCCAACCTGCTGGAGCGGTTTCAAGTAGAGAATTACCGCCTGACAATCGGTCCTGCACAACAGGCACCTTTAATTCCTGCACAACAACCGACTGTTTTACTGGCGGGCATTGGAGACGAGCAATGCCTGGAAATACTGGACTATTTTATGAATCAGAACGCGACCCGACACGCGCATTATATTATTTCTCCGGCAACCAAGGTACACAACGTACGCAAGTGGTTGCGTTCACAACACGTAAATCTCCTTCACGAATCCACAGTCACTGAAAACAAGCGCACCTATGAAATCATTGAAGTCAAAAAAGATTTGGAAGCTCCACACCATCAAGTAGACCTCTTTGGACATTGCTGGGAAACGGGGAATCCACAACACCAGAACCATCTGGCGAAACTCATCGCTTTTTACGCAGCCCAGCAAAAGGGCAAGCTCGAAAGCTATTCGAAAGCCGCGGTCGACGGCTATCAATTAGCACTTAAAAAAATTTCCACTCCCTCTTGAAACTTGAAACACCGGCCCTATTTCTGTATTACGACGCCGCCAAGCGGGTCGTAATTTCTTCAAAATTGTGTATTAACCCGCCAGGCAAGTAACCGTGTTATTGCTTGGCAAAGAACCTATTGCTCAAAGGAGATTAGGCTATGAGAACTGCATTTGATTTTTCACCTTTATATCGCACAACCGTTGGTTTTGACCGCATTGCCCATTTGCTAGACGCAGCAAACCAGAGTACATCGTCCGGTAACAATTACCCGCCATATGACATCGAAGTTACCGGCGAAAACCAGTACACCATTACCATCGCTGTGGCAGGTTTTACCGAACAGGAGTTAGACATTCATTCCGAGAATGGCGTACTGCAGGTTCGCGGCAAAAAAGAGAAAGATGAGAGTAAACGCCAATTCCTCTATCAGGGAATTGCTTATCGCTCCTTCGAACGCAAATTCCAGCTTGCCGACTACGTGAAAGTCACTGGCGCTAACTTGGAAAACGGTTTGCTGAAAATCGAATTACTCAAAGAAGTTCCTGAGGCGATGAAGCCAAAGAAAATCGCGATCAGCTCAACAAAAACCATTGAGCAGCAAAATAACGCGTAACCGGCATAGTCAAAAGGGATCCAACAAACGGATCCCTTTTTTGTGACATGGTCAATCGCTTAATCTCATTCTTTTGGACTTTCCGGTCTCTTTAACCGCAGCTAATTATCTAAAACAGAGACACTTCTGTGAAAGCAATTCACTCTATTTGCGCTTAGACTTGGGCTGCGCGGGTGAACCCTCTACAATCCCGTCTCGCGATTAGCACAATCATAACAATGACTAAGAGAGAAAAACTTGCTCACGCCTTCTGAATTATCACACTGCTACATCGATGGAAAATGGCAACCCGCTATTAGCACAAAGCAATTTTCAGTCTGTAATCCAGCGACGCAAGAAGCGATCGGATGGGTACCTGACTGCGATGAACAGGATACCGAGCTTGCAATCGCCGCAGCACAAACCGCATTTCATACCTGGCGCCAGCAAACCGCAAAACAACGAGCGGACTTACTCATGGGGTGGCGGGATTTAATTCTGGCAAACGAATCTTCGCTGGCCCAATTAATGACATTGGAATGCGGTAAGCCTATTGCCGAATCGGAACGTGAAGTTCAGTACGCTGCGTCTTTTATTCAATGGTTCAGTGAAGAAGCGAAACGTGTTCGTGGCGATCTGATTCCAGAGCCATCTAAAGACCGTCGGTTACTGGTACAAAAGCAACCCGTGGGCGTCTGTGCTGCGATCACGCCCTGGAACTTTCCCTTGGCGATGATTGCCCGAAAATGTGCCCCAGCGTTAGCTTCTGGGTGCACCGTTATTATTAAACCGGCTGAGCAAACACCGCTGTCGGCACTGGCGATAGCAAAGCTTGCCGAGTTAGCCGGCATACCAGACGGCGTGTTTAATGTGATAACCACCAGCCAGCCGGACAAAGTTGGCGCCGTATTAGCCTCGCACCCGTTAGTACGAAAAATTTCGTTCACTGGCTCGACCGGTGTCGGTAAAAAACTGCTCGGGCAAGCCGCACAGACGGTTAAAAGTGTTTCTATGGAGCTTGGTGGCAATGCGCCCTTTATCATTTTTGATGACGCCGATCTGGAGTCATCGATAAAAGGTGCCATTAGCTCCAAATTCCGCAACAACGGTCAGACCTGCGTCTGCGCAAACCGTTTCATAGTGCATGAATCCTTGGTGGAACGATTTGCACAATTACTGGCACAGCAGGCTAATAAGTTAATCGTCGGTGATGGTCTAGACCGTCAAACTGAACTTGGTCCACTCATTAATCAGACCGCTGTTGGCAAACTGGATAGACTGCTTGAAGATGCCCTTAGCAAAGGCGCTAAATTGGTCACAGGCGGTGGTATTCACCCTGCTGGCCCACTGTTTTATAAGCCAACGGTCATTACTGGTGTTAATACAGCGATGGACATTGCGCACGAAGAAATTTTCGGCCCCATTGCACCTGTGTACAGTTTTGCTACGGAACACCAAGCAATACAACTGGCAAATGCAACGCCCTATGGTCTGGCCGCCTATTTTTTTACTTCGGATATATCAAGAATGTTCCGGGTCAGTGACGCACTTGATTTTGGTATGGTCGGTATCAATGAAGGCGTCATGTCCAGTGAAATGGCCCCCTTCGGTGGGATGAAAGAATCCGGGCTCGGCCGTGAAGGCAGCCACTACGGCATCGATGAGTATCTGGAGGTTAAATACCTCTGCCTGGGCGGTCTCTCCTGACCTGCCCTTTGAGCCAAGGCTAGATCTGCGTGCAAAAAGCGAACATCGTTTTCAGCAAATGCTTACAAAAATGCACAGACATTCACCCACCCCAAGATTCGAGTCAATTTGATAATATAAGACCATACTCAATCGCAAAGGAACGTTGAGTAGCTACAATCCAAAAAAAATTAAGGAGAGAGAACATGACGGAACTAACGACAGCAATCTATTTTTTGGCTGCTATGACTGGTGTTGTCATTGCCGCAGGCGTACTGGTCATGAATATGAGCTATAAACGCAGACAACGGAACAAGCATCGTAGCTATAACTGATTCGGTAAAGGTCTGTGATGGTGCGTAATATCAGCACTGGCGCGCTGGATTGCCTTTTACAACGGCATCCGCCGCCACATCCCTGGTCACCACACTACCCGCACCGACCACGGCCCTCGCGCCTATGGTCACCCCGGGTAAAATGATCGAACCACCACCAATCCAAGCATTATCGCCAATCGTAACTGGCTCAGCCCACATAATGCCCTTCGCCCGTTCAACCGGATCCATAGGATGGTGTACGGTATAAATATGAACGCCTGGTCCTATCAAAACCTGATTTCCAATAGAGATTTCAGCCGCGTCTAACAAAACACAATGCGCGTTGATATATACACCGTCACCCAGTCGTATCTGGCACGCCAGATCAACATGCAATCCTGCCTCAATCTGGCAATGCCGCCCAACGGATCGAAACTGGGCAAACATCTTCTTGAGATTGCCCTTGGAAGGCGCACGATTGAAATCGGCGAGACATTGACGAGCCCGCTGTTTTTGCGCATTAAGCAATGGATCGAAGGCTTCAAATTTTTCACCGTTTACCATTGCCAGCCAATTCGGGCTCTGTTCCAGCATTCAGGCGCCTCCCTGCCGCGCAATCACCGCTTGCCAAGGTTGTAATTGTTCTAACCATTGGGATTCAGAATTATTATTCATAACCACTTGCCAGTCCAACTTGGTCAATTCCGGATCAATGTCCAGCGTTGCGACGTCGTCAGTCAGATTTACCAACACTAAAAAATCTCCGTTTTCGTCTCGACGACGATGCGCGAAAACCTGATCGGATGCTTCCATTAACGAGTCGTAGTGACCGTAAACCAGAGTTTTCTGCTGTTTTCGTAACGCAATCAAATCACGATACCAAGGCCAGATACCATTACGCTGCTGCTTTGCTTTGGCAACATTAATGTCCGCGTAGTTAGGGTTCACTTTCAGCCACGGTTGACCTTGGGTAAACCCAGCATTCGGGCTGTCGTCCCACTGCATCGGTGTGCGGGCGTTATCGCGCCCTATTTTGTGAATACTGGGCATTAACGCTTCGCTGGACTTCCCCGACGCAATTTGTTCGTTGTACCAGTTGCGGATTTCGAGGTCCCGATACTCTTCAATATCGTACTCAACGTTAGTCATACCAATCTCTTCACCCATATAAATATAGGGTGTCCCTGGCAAGGTTAAAGTCACGGCTGCCAGAGCTTGAGCAGACTCAATGCGGTATTGCTGATCGTTACCAAACCGGCTCACGGCACGCGGTTGATCATGATTCATCCAGAACTGACTGTTCCAACCATTTCCATCCAGACCACGAATCCAACGGTTCAGAATCTTTTTCAACTCCCGGCGAGACCATGTCGGCTGCACATCCCATTTACCGCCAGGACCGTGATCTAACCCCATGTGTTCCATCTGAAAGATCATGTGCAATTCCTTGCGGTCAGCACCCACAAGTCGCTTACCTTCTTCGACATCGACTCCGAAGCACTCCCCCACAGTCATACAATCGTAATGCTGCAGAACCTCCCGATGCATCTCTTGCATAAACTCATGCTGTCTCGGACCGTTCATGAAGTGTTCACCACCCCATTCCAGCTTACTTGGATCTCCGACGGAGGGTAGCTCTGGATTTTTTGAAATCATATTGATGACATCCATGCGGAAGCCGTCAACACCTTTGTCGAACCAGCGACGCATCATGGCGTATATATCCTGACGCAGGTTTTCGTTCTCCCAGTTCAAATCGGGTTGTTTTTTAGAGAACAGATGCAAAAAATATTGATCGCTGGCGGCGTCATATTCCCAGGCCGGACCAGAAAAAACGCTGACCCAGTTATTGGGCGCCTGACCATTCTTACCGTCCCGCCAGAAAAAATAATCCCGGTAAGGGCTATCAGGATTGTCACGTCCTTCAACAAACCAGGCGTGTTCATCAGAACAATGGTTCACCACCAAATCCATAATCAGTTTAATGCCGCGCTGATGGAGCCCTGCCAATAGCTCTTCGAAATCGGCCATCGTGCCGAATTCGGTCATAATATCTTCGTAATCAGAGATGTCGTAACCGTTATCATCGTTCGGGGACGCATAAATGGGGTTTAACCAAACGATGTTGATCCCCAGTTCGGCCAGATAATCGAGCTTATTGATAATTCCGCGTAAATCACCAACACCATTACCGGTGCTGTCCGCAAATGAACGCGGATATATCTGATAAACGATGCCTTCTTTCCACCAGCTCATAACGCCTTCCAACGATTACTTAAAGAAGCACAGATTAAGAAAAGCCAGACCTGATAGATAGATTTAAACAGCTGGCTGGTTGATTTTAACAGTTCTGTTTTACTGGCTCCGGTACCAATAATGATCAGGGTAAGGACAAGAAAAGATTGACCGCCACCCAAGCAATTACGCCCGCCATCGCTCCGTCGAATACGCGCCAGCGCCAGGGAGACGATAACCATTGGCGTAATGGCCGACCAATGGCCGCGAGCAATGAAAACCAGATGACGGAAGCAGAAGCTGAGCCTGACCAAAACTGCCATGGGTGCGCAGACGTCGACGCGATACTGCCAATCAATACAACAGTGTCTAAATACACGTGCGGATTCAACAAAGATATACCCAATGCCGTCATCACGGCTTTTTTTCGTGTCAGGTCATGATCCAGATCGCTCGCGGTTAATACTTGCTTACCTCGAACAGCCCGGCGAAGGGATTGCCATGACAACCACACCAGCATCAATATGCCGACCCAAGTCAGCCAGGGCACGATAGAAGGTAAAGCCTGCTGAATGGTTTTAAAAGCGAGTACACCAACGCCCATCAGCAGCGCATCCACGGAAAAACAGACAATCGCAATACTCCAGGGATACAAGCGGCGCACACTCATCCCCAAGACCCAAGCATTTTGAGCGCCAATGGCGATGATCAGCCCAATTGCAATGGTAAAACCGGTTAGATATTCAGTCATGGACAAACAGCATTTCGAGAGAATTTCACGTCATGCTAAGTCTGAAATATCAATTAATCCAATTAATATTCCTTTACTATGATAAGAATAATTAATAACGAGTAGCCCTGTTTTTTACAGAAGCACATCTATTCAGGAGAAAGACCCGCAGTGTCTCTTTCTTGTTTTCAGGTCTATGATTAACAACATCAATAAATAAGGCAGATTTAGTAGCAATTATGATGGATTATCGGGCGTTAGAAGCATTGGCAGCGGTCATCTCATGCCACGGTTTTGAAAAAGCAGCGCAAAAACTAAATATAAGTCAGTCGGCGGTCAGCCAACGGATCAAGCAACTGGAAGCTCGGCTGGGTGCCCCGCTGATTCTCCGCCACACGCCTCCCAAGGCAACGGAGTTGGGCGTTCGACTGATCACGCATCTGGAAACTGTGCAGCACTTGGAAACCGACCTCGACTTGCCACTGGAACGTGACAAACGTGTTCATGCCCGCATTGCCATTAACGCGGACTCTTTAGCCACCTGGTTTTCGGAGGCATTGGGGCGAAGTACGGACGAACTGGACGTGGATTTGGTCATTGAAGATCAGGATACTGGCATTGAACGTATGCGGCGTGGCGAGGTTCTCGCTTGCCTGTGTTCAGATGGCACGCCCGTTAACGGAGCCCGGGTGGACCGCTTGGGAATCATGCGCTATCGCGCATACGCCAATCCCGAATTTTTACTGCGATTCAAATTACTGGAAAATTTTGCTGATTTGTACCGGGCGCCATGTCTTATTTTCAACCAGCATGACCGACTTCAACATCGGTTTTTGTCACAATTAGATCAGCCTGAACCCGTCAATCCCATCATCTGCCCCTCGTCAGAAGGTTTTGTTCAACTGGCCGCATCAGGCTGTGGTTTCGGCATGATACCCCAGATACAGGCCGCACTTGCGGTAGAGGTTGGCAGCCTGATCGATATTGCTCCGGCTCACTACGTTGATGTTCCGCTCTACTGGCACAGCTGGCGGTCTTCCGGTGCAGCCATGAAACGACTGCGAACCTCAGTGATAAAAACAGCGCACCGCTGGTTGCTGCAGGATCAGTAACACTATGCGAGCTAAGGCTTTGCGAATGGTCCATGCCGGTATAGGATCGTCAAACAACTCGTATTTCAAACTACTTCCGCAAGAAGAATAAGCCATGGCACCGAAAGAAGTCGTACTGAAAGGCATCCGAACCGCGTTGGTGGTTGGCTCGATACTTACATTGATCAACCAGTGGCAGGCCATTTTCGGTGATGAAGCGATGCGCTGGCCCGCCTTTTTCCTGACCTATTTAGTGCCTTACACGGTATTTGTGTACAGCTATCACACGAACAGGCGTCAACACGTGCGACCTACTGGAGCTGATAAGCCGGAAGACCGGGCGCAGTGATCGCGACCAGCATTTCACTGATCAATGCCCATGGATCGCCTTTTAGTTGTCCTTTTATCATGGCATCGATTCGTGAACAGGACACCAAGCAACGTTGATAATGCACCACCGAGGCTCGCTGCATGGCTTGCTGATAATCGTTTTGCCGCTTGTCAAAAATACGCAGTCGTTTGAAAACACCATTAATCGGTTGTCCTTGAGCTTGCGCTTCCGCTAATTCAATCAGCAAACGTAACTCACGAGTGATCAACCAAAGAACGATTGGCGGTTCAACACCTTCAGAGGCGAGTCCGTGCATAATTCTAAGCGTTCTCGCCAGATCTCCGCTTAAAAAAGCACTGGACAGATCAAACACCGTATAGCGTGAGCTGTCAGCGACACTGCTGAGAATTAGGTCGGTGCTGATACGCCCATCTTCGGCAAGCAAGGCCAGTTTTTCGATTTCCTGTTTTGCCGCCAGCAGATTGCCGTCGATCCTTTCCGCCAGCAAAGCCACCGCATCTGGCTCTGCACTGAGACCCGCTTGCTGAATGCGCTGCGAAATCCAGCCCGGTAGTTGATGATGCTCTATTGGCCACAGTGGTAACCACCAGCCAGAATCGACCACCTGATTGAACCACTTGGCTTTGCTCTGTGAACCTTCAATCCGCTCAGACACGATCAACAGCAGGTTATCCGGATTCGCGGTTTGAACATACTCCAATAAGGCTTTACGGCCTTTATCATTAAACTTGGCCTGCAGGCGCAGCTCTATACATTCGCGCTCGCCAAATAACGACATCGACTGATTCGCCGCGATGAGATCGGAGCCGTCAAAGCGGGCATCCACCTCAATAACATTCCGTTCAGTAATGCCCTGTTGCCTTGCGGCGTTACGAATCGCGTCACAGGCTTCCAGCACCAACAATGGCTCATCGCCACTCACCCAGATTACAGGCGGTAAGCTGTTACTGTGTAGATTTTTGTGCAATTGCGCAGCGGTTATTTTCATCACAACCCAAATTGGCCAAGGTTTAAAAAAACGTTAAACGCGGACCTGAAACCAAGCGGCATTTAACGTTTGAGTTTGTATCGGAATGTTCTTAATTCGCGACGATGTTGACCAGTTTGTTCGGCACGACGATCACCTTACGAACTGTGTTGCCATCGGTGAACTTTTTCACCTGCTCGTGGGCCAGTGCGGTTGCTTCAATCTCGTCTTTACTGGCACTGGCTGCGACTTCCAGTTTGGCGCGCACCTTGCCATTCACCTGCACGACGTACAACAACGTATCTTTAACAAGCGCTGCTTTATCGGGCACCGGCCAGGAAGCATCAATGACCAAACCTTCACCGCCCAAGGCTTCCCATAGTTCT
The DNA here is from genome assembly GCA_050293765.1 of Reinekea sp. GTDB lineage: Bacteria > Pseudomonadota > Gammaproteobacteria > Pseudomonadales > Natronospirillaceae > Reinekea. The sequence continues at coordinate 112,769 of JBNKNI010000009.1, read as the reverse complement.
TGTGCTATATGAGGCGCAATAGGTGACAACATCAATACGGCGTTATGAAGCGCTTCATGAACCACAGGACTCGGTTCCGACGCATCCGCTGCAAATTTATTCACGGCATTCAACAGCTCCATAATTTTGGCAATAGCGGTATTGAATGTTTTTCGCTCTCCGCAATCGATGGTCACGCCTTCGATGGTTTCATGCGTTTTACGACGTAATGCTTTTTCGGCATCATTCAAGCCATTGGCATCCAGAGCCTGGACATCACCCAACTCAACCAATTGATGCACTGCTCGCCACAATCGTTCCAGGAATTTCTTTGCCCCTTGAACACCAGATTCAGTCCATTCCAGGGTTTGCTCCGGAGGCGCGGCGAACATTGAAAATAATCTCAACGTATCGGCACCGTATTCTTCAATCGCTTGTTGCGGGTCACGACCGTTGAGTTTTGACTTCGACATTTTTGCCATACCACCATAGGTGACTTTGTCACCAGTCGATTTCTGAACCCCACCAATGATGCGACCCTGCTCATCTTTCTCTGCGATCACATCTTCCGGCGACACCCAAACTTTCGCGGTTCCTTCAGTTTTCGACCAGGTTTCAGCGAGCACCATGCCCTGACACAATAAATTGGTGAATGGTTCGTCAGAAGTCACCAGCCCTTCATCCCGCAATGCTTTGTGGAAAAAGCGGGCATACATCAGGTGCATCGTGGCGTGCTCTATACCGCCAATATACTGATCAACCGGTAGCCAATGATTCGCTTCTGAAGGCTCCAACATGCCTTCGTCATAATGTGGTGTGCAATATCGCGCGTAATACCAACTTGATTCCATGAACGTATCAAAGGTATCTGTTTCGCGAATGGCTGGCTGACCTTGCCAAGTTGTGTTCTCAAATTCTGGATTATTTTTGATGGGTGAGTTCATACCATCAATCACAACATCATAGGGAAGCTCCACCGGGAAAGAATCGGCCGGTTTGGCTTGTCCGTCCACATAAACAACGGGAACGGGGGTACCCCAATAGCGCTGTCGGCTAACCCCCCAATCACGTAGACGGTAATTGGTGGTCACTGACCCTTTGTTGTCGGCGATTAGCTGTTCTGCAATGGCATCAAAGGCGGCATCGAATTCCAGACCATCAAATTTACCGGAATTGATCAGAACCCCTTTTTCGGTAAATGCTTCTTTATTCAAATCACATTCAAGGTCACTACCCTGCGCCGGCGCAACCACTTGCTGAATGGTCAGACCATATTTATGCGCAAATTCCCAGTCACGCTGATCGTGACCCGGAACCGACATAACCGCACCTGTACCATAATCCATCAATACAAAATTCGCTGCCCAAACCGGAACTTCTTTGCCAGTCAATGGGTGAATCGCCATCACCCCTGTGGCGCAACCCTTCTTCTCCATCGTAGCCATGTCAGCTTCTGATGTCGTTGAGGTATTACATTCTTCCAGGAATGCTGCCAATTCAGGGTTGCCTTGTGCGGCCGCTTTCGCCAATGGGTGAGCGGCAGCAACAGCCAGGTAGGTAACGCCCATCACGGTATCGGGACGTGTGGTATAAATTTCAATGACGTCATCCGTGTCTTTCACGCCAAATTGCATGGTCACACCACGAGACTTACCAATCCAGTTTCGCTGCATGGCTTTCACTTCGTCGGGCCATCCCGGTAAGTTGTCCAGTTCGTTGAGTAACTCTTCAGCATAGGCAGTCGTGCGCACGAACCATTGATCCATCTCTTTACGTACGACAGGCGTATCACAACGCCAGCAGCACCCATCGTGCACCTGCTCATTGGCCAATACCGTTTGATCGTGCGGGCACCAGTTAACGAAAGAAGACTTCTTATAGGCCAGATCTTTTTCGATTAAACGAGTGAAGAACCATTGTTCCCACTTGTAGTAGTCGGGCTTACAGGTTGTCACTTCGCGGCTCCAGTCATAGGCAAACCCCAGTGCCTTGAGCTGTTCACGCATATAATCGATATTTTCAAAGGTCCATTTAGCAGGAGCGACACCGTGCTTAATGGCAGCATTCTCGGCGGGCATACCAAACGCATCCCAACCCATTGGCTGGATTACATTTTTACCCTGCATGCGCTGAAAACGGCTGATAACGTCGCCAATGGTGTAGTTACGTACGTGACCCATGTGCAGCGCGCCGCTTGGGTACGGTAGCATCGACAGGCAGTAGAACTTTTCTTTGTTGCTGTCGACAACGGCCTTAAAGACCTGCTTTTCATCCCAAGTTTGTTGGACTTTGCGCTCAATTGCGGCGGGGGAGTAACTTGCTTCCATTGGATTTGAAACTCACATTATCAGTGTTAAAAAAACCGGGTAAATGACCCAGCATTGCGGACAGGCAAGAATACCCCAGACGTCTTGGCTTTTAAACGGTGACAGAAGAAGATTGAAGGTCCAAACTAAACATTTCGCCGCTGCCACTTGCCACCGAATACACGTTGCCCCAATTCGCAACGCAAGCAAGCTAACACATGACAAGTACACCAGCAGCAATTCAACAAGAACCGAATACAGGAGGAGCGAAACAATGAAAACCGTACTGGTACCCCTGGCTGATGGGTGCGAAGAACTGGAAGCTATCACTATCACCGACATACTAACCCGCGCTGGTGCTAAAGTGATCACCGCAGGGCTTCTCGGTGGTCCGGTCAAGGCCAGCCGAGGCGCAACACTGGTTCCAGACACGCTGCTCGGCGATCTGGAGGAAGATAGTTTTGATTTAATCGTATTGCCCGGCGGTCTGCCCGGCGCTGACCATCTGGCGTCCGATCCGATCTTGCAACAACTCATTAAAAATCAGGATGGACTGAATAAACCAGTCGCTGCGATCTGCGCTGCTCCCCGTGCATTAGCCGCTGCGGGCATTTTGAATAACAGAACCATCACCAGCTACCCCCAGGCACTGGCCGATTACGAAGGCAGTTGGACCAATACCGGGAACGCGATTGAAATGGATGGCCATATCATCACCGGTCGAGGGCCGGGTGTCGCACTGGATTTTTCGCTTTTCTTGGTTGAACAGCTGTTCGGTATCCAGCAACGAGATGAGGTTGAATCTGCTTTGGCAAGGTAACCGTTGATTGTCTCAAATATGGGACATTGAGGTTCAAATTAAGCTGTTGCACATAAATTAGAATAAACTAATATACATCCAACACTTACTTTATTTGGAGACTTCCAATGCAGCACTTAGTCGATGTTCGTAGCCCTGCCGAATTCCACATGGGTCATGCACCAGGCGCGGTTAACATTCCAGTCGATCAACTGGCCATAAAATTAAGCAAAGGATGCAAGATGAAAACGAATGAGGAAATCACACTGTATTGCGCCTCAGGTGGTCGCGCCGGTGTTGCGAAAACATTGTTAGAACGCGCAGGTTATACAAAGGTCACCAACGCAGGTGGTCTCGCAAACGTCTTGTGATGTAACCGATCAAAAAAAGCCCAGCAAGTACTGGGCTTTTTCATTTTAGTGGATTTTAATGCCCAAGAATCTGACTCAAGAACAACTTTGTTCGCTCGTTCTCTGGTTTTTCGAAGAAATCATGCGGGTTATTTTCTTCGATGACCTGACCGGCATCCATAAAGATCACCCGGTCGGCTACCTTGCGCGCAAAACCCATTTCGTGGGTTACGCAAATCATGGTCATACCCTCTTCTGCTAGTGTGACCATCACATCCAGAACTTCCGCAATCATTTCCGGATCCAGTGCCGAAGTCGGTTCGTCAAACAGCATAATTTTGGGTTTCATGCACAATGACCGTGCAATAGCCACACGCTGCTGCTGACCACCAGACAACTGGCCTGGGTACTTGTTAGCCTGGTCTGGAATCTTCACTCGCTCCAGGTAATGCATCGCAGTCGCTTCAGCTTCGGCTTTCGGGATTTTTCGTACCCACATCGGTGCCAATGTCAGGTTTTCCAGAATCGTCAAATGCGGAAACAGGTTAAAGTGCTGAAAACACATACCGACTTCGCGTCGAACTTCCTCGATGTTTTTAACATCTGAAGTCAGTTCAATGCCATTCACAATGATCTGACCCTGCTGATGCTCTTCCAACCGGTTAATACAACGAATCATAGTGGACTTACCTGAACCAGAAGGACCACAAACGACAATGCGCTCGCCCTTTTTTACTTCCAGGTTGATGTCTTTCAGTACATGGAATTCACCGTACCACTTGTGCATCTGCTTCAGTTGAATAACCACTTCTTCTGACAATTCGCGTTGGCTATTTTCACTCATAAAAACTTCCTTAATTTCGATGGCCGGTGTTCAAACGGCGCTCTAAACTCTGAGAATATCGGCTCATGGTAAAACAAAACACAAAGAAACCGAGTGCAGCGAAGACATAGCCTTCTATCGAGAATCCCAGCCAATTCGGGTTAGTTGCTGCCAGCTGAGCCATGCCCAGCAAATCGAACAACCCGATAATCAACACCAGCGTGGTATCTTTAAACAGCCCAATAAAGGTATTCACAATGCCTGGAATCACCATTTTCAATGCCTGTGGCAAGATGATCAGCAGCATGCTTTTCCAATAATTCAGTCCCAACGCAGCAGCGGCTTCGTATTGGCCTTTCGGAATGGCCTGCAATCCTCCGCGAACAACTTCGGCCATGTAGGCAGATGAAAATAAGGTCACACCAATGAGGGCTCGGATCAGCTTATCCGGGCTTAATTCTTCAGGAACAAACAGAGGGAACATCACCGAGGCCATAAACAGCACGGTAATCAGTGGAATCCCACGCCAGAACTCGATAAACACGATGCAAACCGATTTAACCACGGGCATGTTGGAGCGTCGACCCAGTGCCAACAAAATGCCCAACGGCAAGGACATGACGATACCAGTAACCGCAATAACCAGAGTTAAAAACAGTCCACCCCACAACGTCGTTTCAACTACTTCCAGACCAAAACTGCCGCCATAGTAGAGGTAGAAACAAATAATCGGAAATAACACCAGTAAGAACAGTGCCAATGCTGTTTTTATTTTGCGTGACACCGCTGGGATAAACAGCGGTATGGCCGCTGCAATAGCAATGATGTAAGACGCCTGAATCCGCCAAACCTGATCTTCCGGAAAACGCCCGTACATCAGCTGATCGAACCACACATTAATGAAAACCCAGCACGCTCCTTCTCTTGAGCAATCATCCCGTGAAGTGCCAACCCAGTCGGCAGAGAAGAATGCCCAATCCAACAAGCCGGGAATGGTTTTTATCACAATATAAATGGCTAGAATGGTCAGTAACGTATTGAACCAATTACTAAACAGACTGTCCCGAAGCCAAGCCACCACACCGACAGAATTCTTTGGTGGTGGCAGATTCGGGTATTGGCCAATAGGATATTTTTGTTCAGTCATAGCATCACCTATCGCTCAATTAAGGCCATTTTGCTGTTATACCAGTTCATAATGAACGATATAAACAAACTCAAGAATAAATACACCGCCAGCGTCATACCCATGATCTCTACGGCCTGACCCACCTGATTCAACGCAGTACCCGCGAACACAGCAACCAAATCCGGATAGGCAATTGCCGCAGCCAAAGACGAGTTTTTGGTCAAGTTCAGATACTGAGAGGTCAAAGGCGGAATAATAACGCGCAAAGCTTGTGGCACGATCACCAAACGTGTTGTCCAAGAAGGTTTCAGGCCCAGCGAGTACGCCGCTTCCGTCTGCCCTTTATCGACTGACAGGATGCCTGAACGGACAATCTCCGCAATAAAGGATGAGGTATAAATAGACAGTGCAAATACCAGCGCTGAGAATTCTGGCGTTAACACCAGACCACCGCGGAAGTTAAAGCCTTTGAGCTCTGGGATTTCCCAACTCAATGGGAATCCGGTTATTACCGTCGCCAACAAAGGCAGCCCGATGATCAACGCGATTGAGGTCCATAACACAGGGAAACGTTCACCGGTATCTTCCTGTCTCTTTTTCGCCCAACGATATAACACAAAAATGGCAATTATTGAAAAGATGACGGCAGCAACAATCCAACCAAAACCCTCTTCGTAAATCGGTTTCGGCCCAAACAAACCGCGAATTGACAGGAACACCACCCCAAAATATTCATAAGCCTGTTTTGGATTCGGCAACTGCCTCAGAACCGCGAAATACCAGAAGAATATCTGCAGCAACAGAGGAATGTTTCGCAGCGTATCTACGTAAATGGCTGCAAGTCGTGACACCAGCCAGTTCTTCGATAATCGGGCAATACCCATGATAAAACCGAGGATGGTGGCGAAGAAAATACCGATAACGGATACTAAAATGGTATTCGATAAACCGACAAAGAAAGACTGCAAATAAGTCGAACTTTCGTCGTATTCGATAAGTGATTCTGCAATTGCAAAACCCGTATTAGTCGATAAAAAACCAAACCCGGATGCGATGCCCTGAGCTTCAAGGTTGGCCATGGTATTTCGAACCAGGGAGTAACCAATAAAAAGGACAAACGCTAGGAAGATTGCTTGAAAAACTAGAGCTCGTTTTTCAGGGTCTCGCCAGAAAGGGGGTTTAGCTGGAGCGTTAATAAGCTTCTGTTCGCTCACAGTAAGGTCTCCAAAAAAATGATTAGTGACTGTGGAATTAAGTCAATAAATATCAGTGATCGCGCTTACACGCTTTTATATTTTTTATTTTATTAAGCAGAAAGTCGCCTGCGGATGAGGCGACCTTCTTATTAGATAGCGAGAATTAACGCAGTGGTGGCGCGTACATGATACCGCCATTGTTCCAAAGGTTATTCACACCACGTGGCAATTCTAAAGGAGCCACGTTACGTTGCCAGATTTCGCCGTAGTTACCTACTTGACGAATCACGTTATATGCCCACTTGGCATCGATACCCAGGTTTTCACCCAATGAACCTTCTTTACCAACAAAACGCTGTTGAGCTGGCGTTGGGTTATTTGAATCGATCAACAATTTAGCAATGTTGTCTGAAGTCAGACCCATTTCTTCGGCTTCAACAGTCGCATTAATGACCCATTTTACGATGTCAAAGAACTGATCATCACCATGAATCACTGCAGGGCCTAATGGTTCTTTTGAAATAATTTCAGGCAGTACCATGTGCGCGTTAGGATCTTTCAGTTTGGTACGCTGAGCGGCCAAACCAGACGCGTCAGTGGTGTATACATCACAACGACCTGAGTCGTAAGCGGCTACAACTTCGTCTGCTTTTACGAAGACAACAGGCTCGTAACTCATGCCATTGGCACGGAAGTAATCCGCCATGTTCAACTCAGTTGTTGTACCTTGGTTTGTACAAACAGAGGCGCCATCCAGTTCTAATGCACTGGTTACACCCAGATCTTTACGCACCATAAAACCTTGACCGTCGTAGTACGTGACGCCAGCAAAGTTGATACCCAAAGATGTATCACGGGTTTGCGTCCAAGTTGTGTTACGGGACAACAGATCAATCTCACCAGATTGCAACGCTGTAAATCGCTCAGACGCTGACAGAGGTGAATATTTAACCTTATTCGCATCTCCGAAAATGGCTGCGGCTACCGCACGGCAATAGTCAACATCCAAACCAGACCAGTTACCTTTTTCGTCGGTGCTTGAAAATCCAGGTAAACCCTGGCTTACACCACACTGAACAAAACCTTTTTCTTTAACTCGGTCCAGTACTTCGCCCGCTTGAGCGTTACCAACCAGAAGTGAGGATGTTAGAGCGACACCCAGTGTCGATAGGACTACTTTCTTAATCATTTGAGTCTCCTGCATTTTTTATTATCTGCTTCCTACTGATGCCATGAATACCATCGCACCTTCGTGTTTAAGCTTAGCCAGACTAGCACGCTTATATTCAAAATCGAACCCCCTGATTTTTAATTCCAGTCTCCAGGGTCAACAATATTGAACAGCTATAGTGCACAACTAAGGTTAGCTGTATTTCGATGCACAGTGGTAATGCGAATCTTGGCCAACGAACCTTTTTCGACCTCCTTTCAAGTGTCAATTTAAGGTAAAGAACAGATATACCCTACTTTAGTCTTAACCTATTGACGTATTGCTGCTCAATTACGCCACTGATCAGCCCGCATGATTTAGGTCGAATCACATCTGAGACAATTGTCCTAACATTCAACTGAACACTGTTTCCACAATCGCGACACAGACTTTCAAACGCTCATGATCTGATTAATGTCGCGTAGGCTATTGACTGAACTCCAGCCAAAATTTATTGGCCAGTTCAATCTGCTCTTGTTGATCAAATTTCCACTGTGCCTTACCCCACCAGGAAAAAAAGAGATAAAGCTTGCCATCGATGATGCGGAATATTTCAGGATTCGCCCGAACCAGATGCCCATCACTGAGTCCGTTGGCACAGTGTCCATTGAATTGCGGTATATACCGACTTGGTTCAGATACAAACATGGCCAGATTAGCCTGCGTTTTAAAGTAGAAACGCATGCCCTGCCACTCATATTGAAACTCATCTGAGCCACGCATGGCTTTGCCATCCGCAAAATACGAGACAACGTCATAGCCGTCTATAAAGACACCAGACGCATTTACGTTTACCGGTACCTTTGGCTCAGCATATGCCGGACCGATGACAGCGAGACAAACCAGTAGAGCTGCTTTTAACCAGGACATTTTCACCACCATGTCGGACTGAAAGCGGGATCACTGTGATGCCACACTCAGATTCAGAATTTTTGAAGTAAGCCCGTTAAAGGCGCTGAATTAAGACTACGAGATTTTCGAAAAGTTCAAACCCACCGCAAATTTGCGATGATGATTTCCATGAACTGGTGTAATAGTCGAAGAGGTCTGCAGATTGGGCTTTCGTATGATTCTGACTACAAAAAAAACGGCGCACTTAGGCGCCGCCGTCTCTATGCTTTGAGTGGAGATGCTATCAAGCTGTAGCCAATTGAGCCTCTTCTGCTGCATCCACCTTTGCCCGGGCACGCTTGATGTATGCGATCATGGCGAATGAAGTCAGTAGTGCAACAACCAACGCACCTGAGAAAACATACAATGTCGTTTCATACGAATGAGTAACCGTGTGCAGATACGCATTAATCTGAGGACCAGCAAGACCAGCCATCGCCCACGCGGTTAACACATAACCGTGAATCGCGCCCAGTTCTTTCGTACCAAACAGGTCGCCAATAAAGGCAGGCAACGTTGAGAAACCGCCGCCATAACAGGTCAGGATAGTGTAGAGCACGACCTGGAACAGGATCACACTACCAATGTTAGGCAACAGAACAAAGGCCGCAATTTGAATAATGAAGAATGTCATGTAGGTGTAGCCACGACCAAGAACGTCAGAGAAAGTCGCCCAACCAATGCGCCCCAGTCCATTAAACAGAGACATCAAACCAACCACTGCCGCGGCTTCTGTCGCCGACAACCCGATGGTTTCCTGAGCCAATGGAGACGCGGAATAGATCACGCCGATACCACATGAAATGTTGATAAACATCATCAACCATAAGCCATAGAAAGGAAGTGTTTTAACCGCTTCGTTTGCAGTTTGCTGGGAAAGATCTTTAACGACTTTCTTCTCACCAGACGCCACGGCGGCTTTCATGCCTTCCGGCATCCAACCTTCTGGTGGGCGTTCCAGATAAGACGCTGAGGCAAACATAACAATCAGATAAATTACGCCCATAATGAACCAAGTGTAGGCAATACCGCCTTCCATGATCCCAAATGTTTCGATAATAAAGTTGAAAACGGGGGCGCCAATCATTGCACCGAAACCAAACCCCATAATGGCAAGACCGGTTGCGAACCCACGGTGGTCAGGGAACCACTTCACCAAGGTAGAGACCGGCGTAATGTAACCGATGCCTAAGCCAATACCACCCAACACACCATAGCCCAGCCAGATGACATAGAGATTTTGCAACCAGGCACCCAGACCGGCGACTAACAGACCGCCGCCAAAGAAGCTGGCCGCGAGCATACCCGCTTTGCGCGGTCCATGTCGTTCAACGAAATGCCCCATAATGGCCGCAGACATTCCCAAAAAGAAAATGGCCAAGCTAAAGGTCAACGCAATCTGGTTATCGGTCGCTGTCTCAATTAACTTGCCCAGCGGCTTTTTAAACACACTGAACGCATATACTGAGCCAATTGAGGCATGAACCCCAACAGCGGATGCTGCAATAAGCCAACGGTTCTTCATTTCGAATCTCCTAACATGAATTTATTGCGGCTAGATTAACCCGTAGGAATATTACGAACTTGACCCGAATCAACGAATAATTAACCCGACATTGTTGCTAAAGTTACAACAGAACAGGACTTACCTTCGAACTAAGTTAATTTTGTTGTTTAATTTCAATCAAATCACAGAACACAGGGAGATAGCTCGCCAATTCGGCAATATCTGTCTGTTGATTTTCGGCTCGAAAAGGGCATTTTTCCGTACTAATTTGATCGAAATCAAAACCTCAAAATGAAATAAAACTACATTTCCCTCCATCGGATCAGGGGCCTGTAGAAATTTCTTTCATGCACTCTTTTTCCGCCCCCATTTTTCTATTTGAGAAGGTTTACTGCATGTCAGAACAACTAAGCCAGGCCTCGGTACCAGATATGTCGACAAAAGAAACGGACAGCTATGCCAGCGCCCATAGACCGGCCAGCGATTTCAAGTCACGCAGCGACTACCTTGATCACGAACTAACGATCATGAAGCCGCGTCGCTGGCGATTGAACCTTCCAGGACGAGATTTCCGCTTCGAGTGGGAAGACCTCGTACCAGCCTTGGCAGGAACCATTGGTATTACCGTCATGTATTCAGCGGTGATGTCGTCATGGGCGGCAGGCTTTGGCTTGGATGCGAATTTCATTATTGAAAACGTTCGTGTAGAAATGCTGGTGTCGGCACTGCTGTTCTGCATTATCACTTCTGGTTTTCTCAATCCAAGAGCAAACCTGGCAGGCAACCATGGCCCGATGATTCCATTAATCGGGATGATCGCCGCTTCGGGAGCACACCCTCTGGCACTGGCAATTTTATTGGGGACCTTTGGTCTGATCCTGAGCATCACCAAGGGAGGTTCGAGACTGGTCACGCTCACTGGTGACGGTGTTGCTGGAGGACTACTGGTGTTTCTCGGTCTCTCTGGCTCTCTATCGCAGATCAATGCATTAATCAGCTGGTCAAGCGATGTTGGCGTGGCCTATGTCGGATTTGTGGTTCTATTGGCCAACATCTTTATCTATGCCTACTTGGCTAAAATCGGCAAGCGTTGGTTGGCGATTCCATTGTGCTCAGCGGTCGCTGTCGGCCTGGCGCTGCTTTTGGGGGCTCCTTTTGCATTTGAAACAGCACCGGGATTACCCAATCTGAACCCTGCATATTGGTGGGGATCGACCGAAACGGGCTGGAAGCTCGGCTTGCCGAACTTACAGCACTTCATTGCCTCATTACCGTTTGCCTTGTTGGCGGTCGCCATGTGGTCGCCAGACTTTCTCGGTCACCGGATTTTTCAGGAACTGAACTACCCAAGCTCAGCTAAAAACACGCTAATGGATGTGGACGACACCATGACCGGCTGTTCACTTCGCCAGATTGTCGGTACGGCGATGGGCGGAGGAAACGTTACGTCTTCATGGGGTACCTACATGATCCCCGCGGCCATTGCCAAGCGCCCCATCCCGGCGGGCGGCATCCTGCTTGGGGTACTTTGCATCATTGTTGCTGTTTCCGGTTATCCAATGGATATTGCCGTTTGGCGCCCGGTGATGAGTATCGCCCTGCTGGTTGGCGTTTTCTTACCCTTGTTAGAAGCCGGTATGCAGATGGTCAAGGAAACCAAAGATACACAATCCGCCGGTATCACCATTTTTGCATCTGCGGTCGTAAACCCTGTGTTCGGCTGGGCCATTTCGATGTTACTGGACAATAACGGCCTTATTGGTGACAAAGAACGAGCTGAGCGACTGTCTGTTGCAGATCGCATCATTATTCCCGGTGCTGCCTTTATCGTTTCCGGAATCGCCATGGCCGCCGTCGGCATGTTACCCGGCATTCCACCTCTGGCAAATTTCTGATCTCAGGTTAACCAACGCATTGAACCAAATGCGTTGGTTTTATTCTATAAACCGTTTAATTGACATAACTGACGTGCACGATTAGCCTCAGCAGTCATATCATCAATTTAATAACGGTTCATCAATGCCGAAGACTTTGACAAGTAAGTTTGCTTTATCGACACGCCGTTTAGCCGTTTTCTGTTTACTTAGCCTACTTTTAGCGCCGTTCTCTCAGGCTACTGACAACCCGGGTATGTGGCTGGATTCGTCGGATCAAACCATCGAACAGCTTATCGCGACCCCGACTCATAACTTACAGCCGGCAGAGCAATCGCTGCCCCTGACTGGAGGGGTGTTCTGGCACTACATGCCGCTTTCTGCCAATGGTGTGGATCAATACGTTATTGATTTTCAAAGCACCTCGGTCGTAGGGCTGTTTACCCATTACATCATTGCATCTGACAACTCCATTGCCGCGCAAGTTGAAGGTGGTATACAGAGCAAAAATATTAATCCCTATTTTTTACGCCACGGTCGCGATCTTGACCTGCAAGCGGGCCAATACCGGGTCTTTACCCGAATAGACACTCCCTTTTTACTGGCTCAGCCACAGCCAAAAATTTACCAGCGACTGGATTACATCCAGTCCATTAAGCTGGGCAATGCCATCACGATGTTAGGCTTGGGCGTCTTTTTAGCATTAGGCGTCTACTATTTTGTGTTGGGTATCACCCGACGCCAGCCCACCGACTATCTCTACGCTATCTTTATTTTGGGCAACCTTATCTATAACAGTACAGCCCTGAATGTGTTCAGTGATGTCTTCGGTTTTCCGGTATTTTATAGTATTGGCTTTCCAATTATGGCGTCTAACATTGCCTATATTGCGTTTGTCATGGCCCTACTGGGCATCACCAGAAAACGCGCGACCAAGCTGCATTTCGCTGGTCTGGCTGCGATGGTCATACTCGCCAGCTTCTGGTTAATTGTGCCCTTTATGCCGAATATGAGCTTGGAATTCGCGCGCTATGGCGTTGCCGTGTTTGGCCTGTTCGGCATAACCAGCGGCATTATCATGGCAATAAAAGGTCAGAAAACAGCGCGATACTATTTGATTGCCAATGTCGCCTTTTTGATTCCCGGTCTGATGTCAATCGCATTGCAGTCACTGCCAAACAGTACTCTGTTTATTGAGCATCTCGGACTGTTTGCTGTCGCCATGGAGGTCGTGTTGCTGTCGCTGGTTTTGAGTTATCAGCTCAGCGTGGTTTATAAGGAAAAATCAGCCAACCTGATTGCTACCCAGGAGGCGTTGGCAATCGCGGACAATGCCGTGAAAACCAAAGAACGGTTTCTGGCTAACATTTCGCACGAATTACGCACGCCCCTAAATGCTATTCAGGGATCCGTTGACTTGCTGAGCGGCCAACACATCAGTGCAGAAGGTAAAGACCATATCGAAATCATCCGGCATTCATCGGCTTTTTTGCTTTTTCTGATTAACGACATTTTGGATTTAGCCAAGTTAAACGCTGACATGCTGCTTATTGAAAAAAGGGCATTCAATCTGCGCGATATGGTCACTCAAATCTGCAGTATTTACGGCAGCAGCTTTACTGTAAATTCCAAAGCAGAATTCAAGCTGATTATCGACGACAACGTCCCACTCTATATCTATGGCGATGAGCGCCGTATGGAACAGGTAATCGCCAACCTGCTCAGTAATGCCTTTAAGTTTACTGATGCAGGCACCGTCACCTTCAAACTAACCACCATTGATAACGGCCAATACTTGAAGTTTTCAGTCCAGGACAGCGGTATTGGCATCGACCCAGAAAACCTGAGCTCCATGTTCTCAGCGTTCACACAGGCAGACTCCTCAATCTCGCGAAAATATGGCGGCACTGGACTGGGACTGCGAATTGCGTCCCGCATTGTGGAATTAATGGGAGGCGAGATGTCCGCCGCAAGCCAACCCGGACAGGGTTCCGAATTCTGGTTCACGGTACCGCTCAGCATCGCCAACGAAACTCAGGCCACCAACACGCAAACGGAAGTTGGTTCTCAGGATCTGACCTTTCCTGATTTACACGTCATGGTTGTCGATGACAATGCGGTTAACCTGAAAGTTATTAATGCCATGCTGAAGCGCTTAGAGACCAAGGTCACGGCGTTCAATAACGCTCATGATGCCGTGAATTTTGCCGAAAAAGACGGGGTCGACCTGGTGATTATGGATGTGCAAATGCCTGAAGTTGATGGCCTCACAGCGTCACAACAGTTACGGGAGTCTGGCTTTAACAAACCGATCATTGCCTTTACCGCAAACGCCAGTGAAAAAGACCAGATTGCCTGTTACGAGGCTGGGATGAATGACATTCTGATTAAACCAATCAAACTACAAAACCTGATTGACTCACTACGCAAATGGCGTACCCGAAGCTGACCAATAGCTGGCTCAATCAGCACCTGGCTCGGTAATATTCGCGCAATCTGACGGAAACATTGCGCTGGTTTTGCCAGTTAACCGGTAAACCAGCAGACCTATCCATTCTTGTGTCACGCGGTCCAACTCCCATAGGTGGTCTGACAAAGACCATTTGGGCACCCAGCTTAAACCGGCTGAAAAATGGTCGACCGGATAAGGCTCTACCGACCAGCCCAACTGGCAAAAGACGCCAAGTGACCTCGGCATATGATAAGCACTGGTGATCAGCCACCAGGTTTCAGACGGATTTGGTTGCATCAATTCACGACTGTAAACGCCGTTCTCATAGGTATTCCGACTTCGATTTTCAAAGGTGATCCTGTCCAGATTCAAACCCATATCCTGATACAGTTGGCGAGCGATTGATGCTTCACTGAGATCGGGGCTCAGCAGCTTTCCGCTGCCGCCAGTAAAAACCAACTTAGCATCTGGGTAGCGGCGAGCCAGAACCATAAAAGCCAGCTCCCGTTCGGCGGCCTGATTTAATTCCCACTGCCGCCAATAAGCGACTTGGTCTGTGAGCCAAGCACCACCTAAAACAATAATGCCATCTGGAGCGGTGTCGGAACTCGGTAGCGAGGTAAAGCTCTCCAATGGTCTCACCAGCCATTGCCCGACAGGATAAAAACCAATTAATGCCGTACAAGACAATGCTAGTGCCCACATGAGTCTAGAGATCTTAGTCCGGTTCAGTCGGCTACTCAGCCATGCGAATAACGGTAGAATCAGCAACCAACTACTGGGTGATAATAAAGGCCGGAGCACTTTAGAGGCGATGAAAAACAAAGAATCCACGGAACATCACAATATCAGTAAATGAGCCGAGGATAATAAAGCAATCAGCGGGGAAACTCCCGAGCGTATTTTTCAATCCACTCCATGGCCGCTTCTTCGCCGGACAGGTTACGTCCCTCTTCGGACATGACCTTACGTTTGTAGTGTTCGATGTGACAGACCTGCTCTACCATTCGGAAACTGAAGGCTTCTGCAGAATCTTTAAAGCGTACCCCAACGTGATAGGCGGACTCCACACGTCGACACCACTTCACTTCGCAATCCGCTTCGAAACTGGGATCCTGAACGTAAATATTCACATGAATAACTTCTCCTGGCGGAATAAAGTGATCCGTTGAAAAGCTCAAGCCACCAGCGCTGACGTCAAGCATGGCATTGCGGATGCAGTAATAGTGGTCCTGCAAAATATAATTGATCGGGATATCCGTTGGGTGCCGAATAAAATGACGCATAGACTCTCCAAGCCAGCTTGCGCGTGCGCCTGCAAAGTATAGACAAAAAAAAGCACCACACGATTTTGGTGATGCTTTTTGTCGGATCCAAGATTAAAAAACCTGGCTTAGAGTTGTGAACGTCCTTTCGCCGCAGCAATTTTCAAACGCAAAGCGTTTAATTTAATGAAGCCCTCAGCGTCATGCTGATCATAAGCGCCAGCGTCTTCTTCCATGGTCGCAATTTTCTCGTCAAACAAGCTGTCTGGCGACTTGCGGCCAACCACTATCACGTTGCCTTTATACAGTTTCACACGCACAGTCCCGTTAACGGGTTCTTGTGACGCATCAATCATCTCCTGCAACATATGGCGCTCAGGGCTCCACCAGTAACCGTTGTAGATCAATTCTGCGTATTTTGGCATCAGACTGTCTTTCAGGTGAGCCACTTCACGGTCTAGAGTAATGGACTCAATGGCACGGTGAGCTCGCATCATAATGGTTCCCCCCGGTGTCTCATAGCACCCACGGGACTTCATTCCAACGTAACGGTTTTCAACTATATCCAGACGACCGATACCGTTGTCACCACCGACCTTGTTCAGATACGTCAATATTTCGGCTGGCGACATTTGTTTACCATCAATGGCAACAATGTCACCTTTCACGTATTCCAGTTCTAAATAGGTCGGTTGATCTGGCGCGGCTTCCGGACTAACGGACCAACGCCACATGTCTTCTTCCGCTTCCGCCCAAGGATCTTCCAAAATGCCACTTTCGTAAGAAATGTGCAGCAAATTGGCGTCCATCGAGTACGGTGATTTCTTCCCGGCCTTATTAAAATCAACCGGAATATTGTGTTCTTCACAGTAAGCCATCAGCTTTTCGCGGGAGGTCAGATCCCATTCACGCCAAGGTGCGATCACTTTAACACCCGGTTTCAGCGCATAGGCCCCTAACTCAAAACGGACCTGGTCGTTACCCTTACCGGTCGCTCCGTGTGAAATGGCGTCCGCGCCGGTTTCATTGGCAATTTCAATCAATCGCTTGGCGATCAACGGGCGAGCGATTGACGTACCAAGCAAGTATTCCCCTTCGTAAATGGCATTCGCCCGAAACATCGGAAACACATAATCTCGGACAAATTCTTCACGGAGGTCTTCGATATAGATCTCTTTGATTCCCAATGCCTGTGCTTTGGCGCGAGCGGGTTCAACTTCTTCACCCTGGCCCAGGTCAGCCGTAAAGGTCACCACTTCACAGTTGTACGTTTCAGCTATCCACTTAGCGATAACCGAGGTATCCAGACCACCGGAATAAGCCAATACAACTTTTTTAATATCGGACATGAGTACTCCCTTTCGAGCGGGGTTGTTAATAGATTCAAGACGGGCATTGTATGAATTGCGACAACGAATCACCAGTGAAATGCGGGCAATTGTCTATTGCAGACCGTGATTTTTTTGGACTGGCCGGTTAACGGGTGTCGGGAGTTACCCTGAGCACCTCTTCGGCAGTGGTCTGACCCGCCGCTATTTTTCGGGCTCCGGATAGGCGCAAACTGAGCATCCCCTTACGAATCGCCTCTTTTCGTAATGTTTGAGGGTCACAACCGTCTTTCACCAATTCCGACAACGAATCGTCCATGACAAAACTCTCATAGACCCCCGAGCGGCCGAGAAAGCCCGTGTTTCGACATTCCAGGCAGCCCACTGGCTGATACACTTTGGCAGGCTTACGCGCAGACCAAGGCTTGACCAGCTGTTGCCAGGTTGCGTCATCCACCGTCGCTTCCGTTTTACAATGAGGGCACAGGGTACGGACAAGTCGCTGGGCCATGACACCGAGTACCGTCGATTTAATCAAATAGCCGGGCACGCCCAGGTCCATCAGTCGGGTTATCGCTGACGGGGCGTCGTTGGTGTGAACCGTTGATAAGACCAGATGACCTGTCAACGCTGCCTGAATCGCCATCTGAGCAGTTTCGAGATCCCGGATTTCACCGATCATGATGATATCCGGGTCCTGTCGCATTAAAGCTTTAACACCATCGGCAAAGTTCAGACCGATAGTGGCTTGAGTTTGCATTTGGTTGAACGCAGGCTCCACCATTTCGATAGGGTCTTCGATCGTGCAGACGTTTACTTCGGGTGTCGCCAGGCTTTTCAGCGTGGAGTACAGTGTGGTGGTTTTACCGGAACCGGTGGGGCCGGTCACCAGAATAATCCCATTGGGTTGCCGGATCATGTCGTTCCAGTTGGTCAGATCTTCATCAGCCAACCCCAGCTGATCGAAGCTCTTTAACAATACTTCCGGGTCGAAGATCCGCATGACCATCTTTTCGCCGAAGGCCGTCGGCAACGTGGACAGACGCAATTCGATTTCCTGCCCGTCCGGGGTTTTGGTCTTCACACGCCCATCAAGCGGTTTACGCTTTTCCGCAATATTCATCCGTCCGAGAATCTTAATTCGGCTGACGACCGCCAGACCGACCTGAATCGGCATCTGATAAACCGTATGCAGCAAGCCATCGATTCGAAACCGAATGTGGGAATAGTCACGTCGGGGTTCAATGTGAATATCACTCGCACGCTGTTCAAACGCGTACTGAAACAGCCAATCCACGATGTTAACGATGTGTTCATCGTTCGCATCCGGGCTGGACATTTTGCCCAACTCGATCAACTGCTCAAAGTTGCCAATACCCGAACCCGAGCTGTTGCCCTTTGCTCCACTGACGGAGCGGTTAAGCGCATAAAATTCCAGCCCAAACCGTTCAATGTCTTCCGGAGTGGAGAGTACTTTTTCAATTTTGCGTCTTGTTACCTGCTCAATGGTGTCTTCCCAGCCAGTGAGTAAGGGCTCACTGGTGGCGATACGAACGGTGGATTCCGTCACGGTCAGCGGCAACAGGTGATAGCGTTTGGCATATTCGAAAGACATGATGCTGGCAATTGACTCAACATCTACTTTGAGAGGGTCAATGTGCACGAAAGTCATATCCAGATTCTGTGCCAGCCACTGAGTCAGAACGGAACTGGTGAGTTTTTTCCCGGCATGCAACGCATCATCCAGCGCCAAACTGGCAATCTGTTCGATTGCCGACTTTTGTGCGTTAACGGATTTAGTACGTGCCTGTTTCAGCTGAGTCACGGTAATGCGCTTGTCCGCTTCCAGGTTTACCAGTAAATCGTCGACCCGCAGCTTGCCCGGTAATAACTTCAAACGCTTCCTCCCTGAAGATGTTCACGACTGCGGATCAGTTTATTAGCGAGATGTTTAATATCTCTCAGAAGAACCGTCTGCGAACGCGCCCAACTATGAACACTGGCTTGCTGTTCGATCGGCAACTGATTCAGCCAATCTTTCAAGCGGACCACCACGTCCATCGCTGACAACCGGGACAGGTTGTCGTTAAGCGCTTCCAAAGGTGCACGTAAGGTGCCCATTTGCTGACCATAAAGCCGATCAAAATACTGGCACAGCGTCAATAACCGATGTACGGCAGGTGACTGAGATAAAGCATGGCTGGCAGACCCGGCAAAACAATCGGATTGTATATCTTTCAGCGCTTTGTCGAAGCAGTAGTCGATGCCATCGGTCACGGGCATTTCCGCCACCCTCAAATGATCATCAGACTGTCCATGACGCCATTGCTGGCCGTGTAACCAAGCTGTAAGCGATAAGGTTCGATGCCCCAATTCCGGATTGGCACGCAATGCCTGCAAAGCCCGCAATGCTTTTATGGCTTTGCTTTGCTGCAAGCTAACCGCAACCGTTTGCGGTTCTTGTTCTGCATCTTGAGACAGCGCAAAGCAAGCTGGCCACCAACTCAAAATTGGTTTTACGGCACTGCTGATCCAATCGATCTGTTCGTGAAGAAATTGGATTTGAGGCGTTGGCAACATGCCCTGGAACCACTCGATTTCAGCTTCCATGTTGCCCAGCGTGGTGACAAAAGCCTGCAAATGACGCCATTGTTGAGTAGACCAGAATACCTGCCAATGGCGCTGCAGCCGCTCCATCTCATAACCAAACAGCGCACAAAACGCACTTTCCATGCTCTGCTGCGGCACCAAATCAGGTAAGGCAACCTGTACATCCTGATTGTTCTGGCACAAACGATAGCCACGCTCGGCTTTAGAAAGGTCGGATGGCATGATGGCGACCTGCTCACTGATCGTCTGCGCCAATTGGAACAAATCTTCGAGATTTCCAGCTTTCAATTCCAGTTCCAGCTCCGAAATCTGATCTTGCCCGTGCTCGGTGATAACGTCACCCACATCCAATACCAGTTCAATGGTGGATTCCTGATAGCTAATCAACCAGCAGGTGCGGTTAAAATTTGTTTGAAAAAGTGGTCTAAGCTGGCTCGCATTGGCGACTATCGGCAACGCACCATCAGGCAACAGACTGAGATCGAGTGTGGCACCGGGAACCGGATACTCCCACTCTTCACGACGATGTAAACCGCCTATATTCTGTCCCCGCGTTTTGAGTGTTTGTACGAAACCTTGGGGGGTCTGGCGAACACGAACTGCAGCACCATGCGCTGTCAGCTGTCGATCTGCCGTATCGTAATAAGTGTTTTCCAGAGTGAATGACGCTGGCGAATAAGGAGCGAGCAGATCGAGACCTAATAACTGCTCAATGGACTCCTGACTGATGGTTAGCTTTAGCTCAATTTCCTGTGACATGATCGACCACTCTACCTGACTGCATGATTTTTTTTATTGTGTGTCGCCTTGGGAAACCCCCAATGCAATAAGTTGTCTCGAAGACAACTCACTGCAGTGTACCTAAGCGAGCAATAAAAAAAAGCGCCTTAACGCACGTTAGGGTCAGGAAAATGGCCTGAATCGTCGGATTAACAGGAAAAATTGACTTCAATCTACCTCAATAATCTCAAAATCATGCGTGATCTCCACGCCACCGCGCTCGAGCATCAACGATGCGCTGCAATACTTTTCAGCCGACAGTGAGACGGCCCGCTCTACCTGCGCTGGCTTTAACTGACGACCCGTCACCACAAAATGGATATGAATTTTGGTAAACACCGCCGGTACCGTATCGGCACGCTCTGCCATGAGTTCAGTCTGGCAATCCACGACATCCTGACGGGACTTTTGTAATATGGACACCACGTCATAAGATGTACACCCACCCAGGCCGACCAGTACCAATTCCATTGGGCTAGGGCCTTTGGCCTGATCCGAATCCTTTGCAGCACCATCGACATAACCTTCAAATCCGCTATTAGACTTATAAGAAAAGGCTTTATCGCCGACCCAGTTCAGTGAAGCTTTCACATTTGTCCCCTTTTAAAAACAACGATACAGTGAGCGGTGCAGTCTAATGAAAGTTTTGTCGTAACACACCATTTAGACAGTGTAATTGGCATCGCGAACTCGAGATTTCAAGCTATTCTTAGGCACTTACACCTTTGATAGTTGTTCGAAAAAACGGGACGTGCGTCAAACATCAAGGTATTGGACGTAGCCAGTCAAGGTTATATACCGCATAATGGCTGGAATAACCTGGAAGAAAGGCCATACTGAAGCGGATTTTGGCCTTACAGTTAAATTGGAATTCACGATTTATGGTCAACAGCACACTAGAACACAAGCATCTCGACTACTTTCTGTCGCAGTGCCACCGCCGACGGTACCCGTCTAAAACCACGCTGATCTACGCGGGTGATAAGAGCGACTCCCTGTATTACATCATCAAGGGCACGGTGTCAGTCATCATCGAAGAAGATGATGGTCGCGAGATGATTATGGCTTACCTGAACGCGGGCGATTTTTTCGGCGAAATGGGGTTATTTGACTCTATGAATTCCCGTTCTGCCTGGATCAAAACCAAAACCGAATGCGAAGTTGCCGAAATTTCTTACTCAAAATTCCGGGAAATCACCCAGAATGATGCAAGAATTCTCTATTTCATCGGCGAACAAATGGCGACACGGCTGCGCAACACCACCAGAAAGGTGGGTGACCTCGCCTTCCTTGATGTGACTGGACGTGTCGCACGTACATTGTTGGAACTCTGCAAACAACCGGATGCCATGACACATCCAGAAGGCATGCAGATTAAGATTACCCGCCAGGAAATAGGCCGAATTGTCGGTTGCTCCCGAGAAATGGTTGGCCGGGTTCTTAAAGGCCTGGAAGAACAAGGTTTGGTGTCAGTTAAAGGGAAAACGATGGTCGTCTATGGCTCTCGCGAATTTTTCCAGCAAGGCGGTTAAAGTCGGCTATCGAATACAAAGAGATCTAACCAGGGACGCTGAGCGTCCCTTTTTTTGTTTCCGACAGTGTACCTCAGCCTATTCAATCTTTGGATTAACCACTCGATAGTTATTATCGTTCTTTTATGCGAACCAGTATCGTTTAAAGACAGTCTTGATGCATATCAATGTCCCAGCTCAGCTTTTGCCTTATTTTTCTGCAAAAGTACTGGAGACTATAATGTCGCAACCAAACAAATGGTATGTGCCATGGGATGATGCGCTCATTCGAAAATACGATATCAATGCGCCCCGTTACACGTCCTACCCTACTGCGGTTCAGTTCCATGCCTTGCAACCCATAGAGGTACAGCAACACCTGGATGCTCAGCGATCAGTCGCAAAACCCCTGTCGCTCTATATTCACATACCTTTTTGCCAACACATCTGTTTTTACTGCGCCTGCAATAAGATTGCCACCAAAGACAAAGCCCGGGCCGATCAGTATCTGGACATACTTGAGCGCGAAATGGTCTTGCATGCCCGAAACTTCGGGCACCGCCCTATTACTCAGCTGCACTTAGGCGGCGGTACACCGACATTTCTGACCCTGTCCCAGATGTCCCGTATGTTGGACTTGGTTGGAATTTATTATGACTGGGATCCCATGGCGCACCCGGGTGAGTTTTCGATTGAACTGGATCCCCGAGAAACCACCGACGATATGCTGCAACTGTTGCGCTCAAGGGGCTTCAACCGGGTTAGCTTTGGCGTACAGGATTTTGACGAACAAACACAAATCGCCATTAACCGGGTGCAGTCGTTTGATCTGGTGAAAAGTAAGGTAGAACGCGCTCGCGAACTCGGGTTTCAATCGGTTAATTTTGACCTTATCTGTGGTCTGCCGCATCAGTCCTCTGATTCCTTTGCCCGTACCTGGGAAAAAACGCTGACATTAAGCCCAGACCGCATCAGTCTGTACAACTACGCGCATCTTCCAGAGCGCTTTAAACCACAAAGAAGGATCGATTCTTCGACTGTTCCTGCCGCAGACGCAAAACTGACCATCTTGCGTGACAGCATTGAGCTGCTGCAGCAGTCTGGCTATCTCTATATTGGTATGGATCATTTCGCCAAACCCACCGACGAGCTGGCGTTGGCGTTGGAGCAAGGCTCCCTTCAACGCAACTTCCAGGGCTATTCGACCATGTCTGAAACAGACATGCTGGCATTGGGCGTTTCCGCAATCAGCCAGATTGATGGACTGTATATGCAGAACCATCATGAAATAGAGCCGTATGAAAACCTCATTAATGAAAGCCATCTGGCGGTTAAACGTGGCATATTTCTCAATGAAGACGACAAAATCCGTCAGTGGGCCATTGGGCAACTGGCCTGTCAGGGTCGTTTGGATTTGCGTGAGCTCGGCCAAAAGTTCTCCATAAATGCCCATGAATATTTCGGCAATGAATGGCAACGGTTAGCGGAGCTGGCCACTGATGACCTGATCGATGTCACGCCGGACGTTGCAACCGTTATGCCCTTGGGTCGGCTGCTTCTGCGCCCCATATTGTTGGCTTTCGACGCTTACTTCAATGCAGAAGTCGCCACGCGATTCTCAAAAGTACTTTGAGAGATCTGGCACCGGCAGCTGACCGGTGCCAAATTCCCAAACCAGCAACAAACTCCGCCTTCGCATAAATTGTTAACAGCGAGCCCTTGGCGACGCTGGCGGCTTTTCCACGAAGGCGATACACTCCTGCTTTCTTTGTCACACTAACGTCAGGAGTCAGTCCATTCATGGATTTCGTCAGCCACTTTCGCAACAGTGCACCTTATATTCACGCCTATCGGGGAAAAACATCGATCATCTGGCTGCGTGACCGGGTACTGGACAGCGAACGGCTGCGGTCCATCATTTCTGATCTGACTCTGCTCAACAGTCTTGGTTTGAAGCTGGTCATCGTATTCGACGCTGAACGAACTGACACCCGAGTGCACGACCAACAAGTCATTGACGAGGCAACATTACAAAGCTTAATCAGTGAGATTGGTCATCACCGTTACACCATTGAAGCCCTGTTCAGTCAGGGCATTGCCAATTCCCCGATGCATGGTGCCAAAATGCGCGTGGTCAGTGGCAATTTTGTGATGGCCAGACCCGCTGGCGTTTTCGATGGCAAAGATCTGAAAGCACAGGGCCGCGTCCGTCGTGTCGACCATCTTGCCATTCGTGCCCAATTGGAAAAACAGGCCATCGTATTAATACCGCCATTAGGTTATTCAGTCACGGGTGATATCCTGTACTTGCCCCCTGAGCAACTCGTTGTTGAACTTGCCCGCCAGATGGGGGCCGATAAAGTCATCATTGCCGGGGAAAATCCACTGCCCATTACCCGGGGCCAAAAAGAAATGAGCGTTCATGAGCTCAATTCGATTTTGAGCCAGGAGTCTTCCGACCAGGACGCCTATCTCGAACTGTCTGTGGCCAGCGCTGTCGCTGCTGCTGGGATTGCGCGTTGCCATGTCGTCGATGGCAGTGCCGATGGTTCGTTACTGTCTGAATTATTCACCCGCGACGGGGTTGGCACACTGATCGCGCTGGACCAATATGACACTTTCCGACGCGCGCGTATGGATGATATCCAGGGTATCCTCGCACTACTGAAGCCGTTGGAAGACCGTAATATTTTGGTCAAACGAGATCCGGAAAAGCTTCAGGCGGAGATCGACCATTTTATCGTGAATGAACGTGATGGCATGATCATTGGTTGCGCAGCGCTTTACGCCTTAACGGCAACACAAGCAGAATTGGCCTGCGTTGCGGTGCACGCGGATTACCAGAAAAACGGCCGAGGAGATGCGCTATTACACTCCATCGAAAAACAAGCCCGACAAGAGAAACTGTCTGAGCTTTTTGTATTGACCACACAAACTGAGCATTGGTTTGTCGAGCGAGGCTTTAAACCCGTGAGCGTCAGTGCACTGCCGGAGATGCGCCAGCAGCTGTATAATTTTCAGCGTAATTCCAAGGTATACCTGAAAACAATTTAACGCTGCACAATTGTCGGCATGGCGAGGTTGCCGGGTGATGAGCGCCACAACCCCATTGCTCCGATCCGTTTTACGCAACGACATGACTGTAAGACTCGCTGACGCTTTCGCTGGTAGACAGTGAGTCACCCTTTGAAACACAATTCACAGACTTTTGACACCGGAGATAACCGTTGAGCTTTATCAATCAAATCACAACACGCTGGGCAGAACAAACACAGGTGTGCGTCGGTCTTGACCCCTACCCGGAACTGTTCCCAGAACATATTTCGTCAATATTCGAATTCAACAAAGCCATTATTGATGCCACCGCCGATTTGGTCTGCTGTTATAAACCGCAATTCGCGCATTTTGCAGCGGCGGCGGCTGAAGATCAGCTAAAACAAACCATCGCCTACATTAAATCCACATTCCCGCACATTCCGGTCATTCTGGATTCCAAACGCGGTGACATTGGCTCAACAGCGACCATGTACGCTAAGGAAGCCTTTGAGCACTACCAGGCTGACGCCGTCACCGTGAACCCTTACATGGGTTCCGACACCGTCTTGCCATTTGCGGAGCATGCAGAAAAGGGCGTTATCGTCTTGTGTCGGACATCTAATCCATCTGCGGCAGAGTTTCAGAATCAATTGATTGATGGTGAACCATTGTACATCCGGGTAGCCCGTATGGCTCAGGAACATTGGAATACCAATGGCAACATCAGTTTGGTGGTCGGCGCTACAGCCCCAGAAGAAATGGCCAACATCCGGGCAGTTGCACCGGATTTACCGTTTTTGGTACCTGGTATTGGGGCTCAGGGAGGTGACCTCAAAGCGACCGTGAATGCCGGACGCTTTACTCAAGGCCATGGCCTGATGATTAATTCATCGCGCGCTGTGCTTTATGCCTCATACGGTTCCGATTTTGCTCAGGCCGCACGAGCAGAAACCGAAACCCTTCGAAATGCGATCAATCAACTCGCCTGACAACCGCTAACGGCTTGTTAATCGAGTTCAGACCCCTGCTGGGCGCACCCGGCATCAGGCCAGAGAAGCGACAATTTCCCGTATTCGGGTCGCATCCTGGTCTGAAACTTGATCAACGGTCATACAACCTTCAACAAACTCTGCCAGCCAGACTTGCCATTGTTCCGGCTCTGCCGACTGATCATGCCGGTTCATTTCCAGCAGCTCGACTTGTGGAATCACATAGCCCACACAAAACAGATCATCATCTGGACACTGTAATTCAAACTGTCGCAGCGTCTGTAAAACCGTTTCAGACCATTGTGTTGCGCTTAAATCGGACATACCACTCCGGTTCCTTTCAAACCACAGTAACCGTTTGGGTTCTTGTGCAGATATTGCTGGTGGTACTCTTCGGCAAAATAGAAGGTCGGCGCGGGCTTCAGCTCTGTCGTAATCGCCCCCAAGCCTTTTGCCATTAGCTGTTGTTGATAGGCCTGCTTTGACTGTTCGGCAACGGCCAACTGTGCGTCCGAACCATAGATGGCCGAACGATATTGGGTACCGATGTCATTCCCCTGTCGCATGCCCTGCGTTGGGTCGTGAGCTTCCCAGAATGTTTTCAGCAGATCCGTCAGGCTAATCTGAGCTGGGTCGTAGACAACCTGAACGATCTCGGTGTGACCGGTGAATCCTGAACACACTTCTTCATAGGTTGGATTCGGCGTTGCGCCTCCGGCATAGCCTACCGCCGTGTTCTGAACACCAGGTAGTTGCCAGAACAGACGCTCCGCCCCCCAAAAACACCCAAGTCCCAACCAGACAACTTCACAACCCGCGGGTACCTCACGCATGTCACGTGCAAACACAATATGGTTGAAATTGAGACTCATCGCCGTATCCCGACCAGGGAGAAGCTGTTCTTGAGTGGGTAATTCTTTGATCTTTGACATGGGTTTCTCTCTTCGTGTGTTGCAGCTTAAATGCGCCCGCTCTATAGTGATTTCAACCCGCTGTTTACTGGAACAGGATATGGAAACCGAAAAGCGACGTTTTCAACGTATACCCTTTGATGCAAAAGTACGTTTAACCCTTACGGATGCTGACCGGGAACCGATCATCGGCGTGCTACAGGACATCAGCCTCAAAGGCGCGTTGATCGCCATCAGCGAATCTTATCCGCCACTGAATGTCGGCGATAGCGGCGAGCTGGCCATTGTACCCGATCAGGGCGATTTCGAAATCACGCTAACCGTTGATATTGCCTATGTCCTTTCCAGCAAGCATCATTATGGGCTGAACATCATGAGTTTTGATGTCGAGTCAGCCGGTCACCTGCGGCGTTTAGTGGAAGTGAATCTGGGCGATGAACAGAGCTTGCAACGCGAACTGAGCAACCTCGTGGACGCCATGGAAGAAGAACACCGGCAAGGTTAACCCTCGCTGCGTTGGTAACAAAGGACGTTTGATTTTCTGCTATGCTAAAACCCTTCTTTAAACGGCGGCTTATTCTCCTGCTGCTGATTGTGCCTTTCCTTTTTATCTGTATCGATCTTCTCTGGCCAACCGACCTCGAACCGAGACCCGGCAGCCGGATTGTGCTGTCGGCAGATAGTCAACCCTTGCGGACGTTCGCCGATGACCAGGGAATCTGGCGCTATCCCATCAGTCTGGATCAGGTGTCACCACTGTATCTGGAGGCTCTGGTCAATTACGAAGACCGATATTTTTACCACCACCCCGGCGTCAACCCCCTGTCCCTGGTTCGAGCATTCTGGCAGGCTCTGAAAACCGGTGAAATCGTCTCCGGCGGCTCAACCCTCACCATGCAGGTAGCACGACTCAGGTACCCAGAACCACGCACGTTGTGGGGAAAAGTTAAAGAAATCATCCGCGCCTGCCAGCTCGAATTACATTACTCCAAAGACGATATTCTGACCTATTACATCAATCATGCTCCGTTTGGCGGGACTATCGAAGGTGTCCAGGCAGCCGCACTGACTTATCTGGGATATGACGCAAAAGACCTGACTCATGCTCAGGCCGCCTTATTGGCGGTTTTGCCACAGGCACCAACACGTTATCGACCCGACCGAAATCCAACTTCAGCACAAGCCGCCCGAGATAAGGTGATCCAACGATTGGTGGATTACCAAGTTTGGGATGAACAGATCGCACAGGATGCGCAATCAGAACAGGTCACTCAGTCGCCCGGTTATCGATACAGCATCGCTCCGATTCTGGCGCGCCGCCTGGCCAGCCAGTCAGACTCCGGTGTGATTCATTCCACCATAAATCTGGCGTGGCAACAAAGCGTTGAGCGCCTGGTTAAGCATTATGCGCAAAGCATCGACCAGCACGTCTCTGTTGCGGTACTCATCATGAACAGCAAAACCGGCGCTGTCGAAGTTTACAGCGGCAGTTCTGATTTTCATGACAATCAACGTTTTGGGCAAGTCGACATGGTGCAGGCCATCCGCTCACCGGGCTCGACGTTAAAGCCCTTTATCTACGGCATGGCGCTCGATCAGGGTTTGGTCCACAGCGAAAGCCTGTTGATGAATGTGCCGTTAAAATTTGCTGACTATCAACCTGAAAACTTCAGTGGCGGTTTTACCGGTCCGGAGTCACTCAGCCAAAGCCTGGCGGCCAGTTTGAATGTACCCGCCGTTCAGGTCCTGGAACGCGTCGGTCCGGTTCCCTTCTACCTGGCACTGCAACAGGCCGGTGCCACCCTTGCGCTACCGGGCAACGAACGACCCAGCCTTGCGATTGCATTGGGTGGGCTTGGAACGAACCTGGAAAGCCTGGTCAGACTAATGTCCGCGCTGGACAACAATGGTACAACCCAAAAACCGAGATTTTTGATGGAATCAGCCCAGGAGGTTAAGCCTTTATTATCTCCAGGAGCGGCTTGGATTATCCGGGACATTCTCGCCAGACACGCCAGCAACCCTTATGGCATGGCCATTAAGACCGGGACCAGTTATGGCTTTCGAGACAGCTGGGCTGTTGGTGTGGTCAATGGCTACACCTTAGGCGTATGGGTTGGTCAGCCAGATGGCACACCGCTTACCGGTCACTACGGCCGACAAACCGCCGTGCCGCTTTTGACCAATGTTGCGTCCAGAATTCTTGGGCAGAATCCGATGCCAGCCAGACCAGCAAGCGTCACGCAGCAAAAGGTTTGCTGGCCCACCGGTCAGCCGGAAGAAAACGATTTATGCGATGAAGCACACGACGCCAGGATACTCAACCAAACCATACCCGAAAGCTGGATGACCCTGACAAATCAGGACACTAGTTTAGTCAGCGCAACAGTACGCCTGCGATTAGCGCGCGACAGCGGCCTGCAAGTGGCTTTCGGCTGTGATCTGGCATCATACGAATCCACCACGGTATTGTGGCCGGCCCCTTTGCAGCTTTGGCTACCAGAGGCGTATCAAAATCAACGTCGACTACCGGTCTTCGATTCCCGTTGTGCTCGACAACTGGTCGCTACGGCTCGCCTGCCCTTCACGATTGCCGGCATCAATGAGGGCGATGCCATGGTGGTTAACGAGCAGACACAAGGCAACATCAAAGTACGCGCAGAGGGTGGTCAGCCACCCTACTATTGGTATGTAAATGGTGCGATGATGCCCACAAATGGACCAAATCTGTCGTTAACGATAGAAGGCGAACAGCACTATGAAATCATTGCCATGGACTATCATGGCCAGATTGATCGAAAACAATTTAACACTTACTTTTCAAACTCACCGCCCACGGATGATTCGCGGCTTCCAATCACAACAGACCACTTATAAGGAATCGACAATGACACGATGGCAAAAACTTTTGCTGCTCGGCTCGACGGCAATGTGCGCTTGCACAGCAGCTTGGGCTGACTTCTATGCTTCGAAAGTCAGTGAAACCAGTTACGACAACTCACCGGCGTTGGTTATCCGGCTAACGGACGCCTTGAAGCCGGGAACCGCGCTGGAGGATTACGTGACAGTAACTCCCGCGTTGGATAACGGCTCGCAATGGCTAACCCTGGATAACGGCTACAGCTGGACGCTGCCGTTCGTGGAGCCCAATACAAAATATGCCATCACCTTCAATCGATTGCCCACCTCAGTCAATAATGAAACATTTGCCGTCGTGGAAATAAACAGCTCTAACCGGCAATATTCCGACAAATGGCAAGTCACCACGGCACCGTTATCTCCGTCGGTCAGTTTTGCGCAAAGCGGACAATACTTATCTGCCAATGCGGCGAATGCATTGCCCGTCACCGTTGTGAATGTTGAAGAGGTTGATCTGGATATTTTCCGGGTACGAGACGATCAGGTGACCTCCTTTTTAAATCAGACTTTTTACAGCGGCCGCCCTTACTACGACCGTTTGACTCGCCTCAGCACCTGGGCGGATCTGGTTCACACTGCTCGATACCAGCTCGATGTTCGACCACACAAACGCGACACCGTGAATCTGGATATCACACCGGCCACCAGCCAGTTCGACAACGGCATCTACGTAGCCGTTATTCGCAAGCCCGGTGTCTACGAATACCGCTACGACACTACTTTTTTCACGCAGTCGGATATCGGTTTACATACACGGATCATGGGCAATGAAATCCAGACCATCGTCAACTCCATCAGCACCGGCAAGCCTATGTCTGGTGTCGAGGTCACCTATTTATGGAATCAATCCAACAGCCAGGTACTTCGTTCCCGCACCGAAACCACCAATGACCTGGGCCTGGCCAGTAAGCTCAGTACCAACATGCCGGCGCTCATCGTCGCTGAATTTGGTAACCAAATCAGTTTCTTGCAGCCGAATCAAAACAAATTAGACCTCTCTGCATTTGCCAATGTTCCAACCCGGCATCAGGCACTCCAAGCCTTCATTTATGGACCAAGGGATCTTTATCGTCCAGGGGAAACAGTCGACATCAATATGCTGATCCGGGATTTCGATGGACGGGAAACAGACGACATGCCAGTAAATGTTGATATCTACGATGCCCGTGGGTCTCGCGTTGAACGCTTCACCTGGTGGAATGAAGACAGCGGCATCTACCGTCATCAACTCACACTCGACACGAACGCCCCCACCGGTGACTGGAAGCTGGTGATGCAACAGAATCAGAGCATTACCGGCGAGTATCGATTTAAAGTAGAAGAGTTTTTGCCAGAACGACTGAGCTTAAGTTTTTACGATGGTGTTACTGAAAAATATCGCTATCTACCTTCGCGAACAGCCACAGTTCCGGTTAACAGCCAATACCTCTATGGCGCTCCAGCGGCAGGCAACAAAGCCGACGCCGTGGTCAGTGTGACCGCCGCCACGGATATATTTGAACAATGGGACGACTACCGATTCGGTAACCCGACAGAGCGTATCGTACAGAAAACCAAAAGACTTGATGCCATCACGCTGGATGACCAAGGTGACGGAAACTTTCGCATGCCTGGAGATTGGGCATCAATAAAGTCACCCTTGGCCATGCGCATCACCGCCAGCGTTTATGAAACCGGCGGCCGTCCAGTGACACGCAGTCAAACCGTCATTTCGCTGCCGACAGGCAACAATCAGTTTGTGGGTGTGCGACCGCAATTCAGCGAACGGCCTAAATCCAATCAAAACGTCATTTTTGACCTGATCAGCGTTGATGCAGCCGGTCAACCCTTAAGCGACGACGTTGAAGTGAGCCTGATTCGAACCACACGCGACTACTACTGGTATTACGATGACAACAATGGCTGGAACTGGCGCTGGCGTAACGATGCCTACGTGGCATTTGCGAAACGGATGACCATCGAAAAAACCGGCAGTGAAATAGAGATTCCTCTGGCTTGGGGAGACTACGAACTGGAAATCACCTCGGCTACTGGCAGTAAAACGGTGTACCCGTTCAGAACTCAGTACTATTGGGGCAATGGTGACGCGAACGCGCTCAAACCCGAAGTCATCGATATCCTGTTGGACCAGGACCACTATCAGCCGGGCAGCGAGGCACTGGTCCGTTTCCAATCGGCAAACGCCGGGCCAGGATTGCTGCAGATCGAAAGCAGCGAAGGCGTTCTTTATAGTGAAACGTTCAACGCCAATGTGGGCGCCAATGAATTAACCCTGTCTATAAATGCAGACTGGAATCGCCATGACCTGTATTTGACGGTCATGGTATTGTCCCCCGCAGACCAAATGACCGAACTGGCCCCCAAACGCAGTCTCGGCATTTCGCATTTACCGATTCTTCGCGACGCATCCAAGTTGAATGTCAGTATCGACGCACCTGCGAAAATCGAACCCAATCAAACCGTACGCGCTACCGTGACCATCGATAACCCTGAAGACGCTCAGGGTGCGCCAGTTTACGCGACTGTCGCCCTGGTCGACATGGGGGTATTAAACATCACCAACTACAAGCGACCGCAACCGGAACAATATTTCTTTGCACCGCGTCGCTTTGAAAATCAATACCTCGATCTGTATGGCAAGGTCATTAACAATCTGGGCTTCAAAACCTATCAGCAGCGATTTGGGGGCGGCTTTGCGGATTCTGACGACGCATTGTCACGCGGCGGTGATAAACCTCAAAGCGAAGTACAGATTGTCTCCTTCTTCAGTGACCCAATTGAATTGATCAACGGAAAAGGAATCGTCGAATTTGAACTGCCTGCCTTTAACGGCCGCGTAAAATGGATGGTGGTCACCTGGTCAGCCGATAGCTTCGGTAGCGCTGAAGCCGAAATGACCGTCGCTGATCGATTGGTCACACAAATCGCCATGCCCCGCTTCCTGGCTATGGGCGACGAAAGCCAATTGACATTGGATCTGCACAACCTATCCGACAAAGCACAGCAGCTCACCGTAAAATTGCTGATAACCGGTAGCCTCAGCAGTCCTTACCAAGGTCAAACCATTGAGCTGGACGATCGTCAAAAACGCAGCTTGGTGATCCCGATAACAGGCACTGATTATCAGGGGGCGGGTGATATTCAATTGACCGTCAGCAATGGCGAGGACATAAACCTGACCCGCAATTGGCGCCTGGGCCTTCGTGCACCGTTTCCATTGCAAACTCGCGCCGAGCGACAAGTGATCGAGGCGAACACCTCTTGGCAGCCACAGGCAACCATCGACGACCTTATCGCGTCTACCGTGAAAGCACAGCTGACCCTTTCCGACAAACCTGCCATCAATTTTTCCAGTCACGTGGACTACCTGTTGCGTTACCCCTATGGCTGCCTTGAGCAAACCACCAGTTCCACCTACCCTTGGGTGCTCATTGATCAGGACCTCTATTCCGAACTGAACCTGCAAGATTCGTTCGCCTACCGGATTAACGAAGCATTCACCGATGCCCTGCGTCGCGAGCAAATTGAAGACGGCATCGCACTGCTGCTGAAAAAACAACACAGCGACGGATTTTTCGGTTATTGGAATGCCAACTCAACCGCGTCCATGTGGGGCAGCGCCTATGCCACCGAACTATTACTGGATGCTCGGGAACTGGGTATCTCGGTCGATAACGCGGCACTGAACCGGGCTTTAGATGCACTGGCAAAAATGGTTCGTGGTTATACTGCTGCCGACATCTGGACCGATAACATCACCGCTTATCAAACCAGCTACCGCGCCTATGCTTCCTACGTACTGGCTAAATCCGGTCGCGCGAACGTCAGCGATTTGCGCCGTCTTCTGGACCAGATGACAGCGACCACAACCAATCATTCCAGCCTGCCCTGGATGCACATGGCCGCGGCGTTCAAGCTGCAGGGAGACTTGAATCGGGCACAGCAGGCCGCCAAACAAGCGTTGGCCAGCAAACGTGAAACCAATCGTTACTACGCAGACTATGGCTCGACAGTCCGTGACTTAACATTGTCACTCGTTTTGGCGCTTGAATATGGTTTCGCCGAAGGCGATCTCGCCATGGATCTGGAGTCTGCCTTGGCAAACCGCCGCTGGATGAGTACGCAGGAACGGATTTCCCTGGTCAGGCTGGCCAAAGCTTATTTAGCCAACGGAAATGAATGGCAGGCGACATTACTTGCCCAGTCCTTTACTCAAAACCTGCAGCAATCCAAGCCATTCAATTCGGTCATTAACGCGGATCAACTGCAAGATCTGAACAAGGTCAGTGCGCAGGATCGACGACTCTACGCCAGCCTGCGTTGGCAAGGTGTGCCTAAAACGGCCCCTGCCGCAGAGCAAAATGGCATGAACATTAATCGACAATACTATGACTTGCAGGGTCGACGTATCGACTTCACTAAGCCGGTACGATCAGGCGATTTGATCATCGTGCGAATTGATGCGCAAAGTCAGGAATACCGATTCCCGGAAGCGTTGATTGTCGATTTACTGCCGGCCGGTTTTGAACTTGAAAACCAGAACCTGCTGAACGCATCAGTCAACCTGGATGCAATCGAAGTCGATGGCAAAAATGTCGGGGACTTCTTCCGTTCATACCGGATAGGCTATGAAGAGTATCGCGATGACCGCTACGTCGCAGCCGTCTCCCTGGTTCCCTACAACGCAACAACGCTGTTTTACCTGGCCAGAGCCGTTACGCCGGGCACCTATGCCTTGCCCAACAGCTTCATTGAAGATATGTATAGACCTGAAAACAACGCATTGGGCTATTCGCCAGGAACCGTCACCATAACCGCCGCAGAATAACCAGCGGCGAAAGCAAAATGAAGCACAAACTAGTGCTTCATTTTGCACCACTACCGCCAACAGCACGCACAATTATGGCGCGAGATTAAAAATCCTGTACAGAATACGTGCCGCAAATGCCCTGAAATTGCACAGACGTACATCAACAAAATTTCAAAAGATGAAAAACAACATTGAAGTTTATGGCAAGACGTGGCAAGTTTCTGGCCTGACGCCCATTTTCGGGCAACTGTCTGTAAATAGTCATTTGGTCTAGATCAAATAACATACAACTCTTAAAAATATGACAGGTTTTTAGTTAGTTTGAGTCTCCATTCGCAGTATTGGCTCGCTTCTTGTTTAAGGAATGCGACCTTTCTATGAATGAGAATCGGGACGATAATCCAGCCCACTCAGAATAACTTTTATAAACGTACTTTCGGGTACGAATAATAATGCAAGAAGGCTTCCACAAGAGGCCAACAATGATAATAAGAGGATCACTCATGAAACCATTTCAAAAAACGCTAGCTGCTGCGTTGGTAAGTTCTGCCATTTTTATGGTGGGCTGCTCATCTGACGACGACGCCGCTGCAACATCTGCTGCTGCACCAGAAACAAAGTCTGGCCCAACTCACCCGGTTACTGGTGAAACACTGGCCGCTGATCAGACATTTACCTATTGGGCACTGGACGAGCACAGCTCACTTGACCCTCAAATCATGGAAGACACTGCTGGCTCGGACCACGCTCGCCAGCTGTTTGAAGGTTTGTTAAATCAGGATGCAGACGGCAACCTGGTTCCTGGCGTCGCTGAAACTTTCACCGCCAACGCTGACAAAACTGTCTATACCTTCAATCTGCGTAAAGACGCAAAATGGAGCAACGGCGATCCTGTAACCGCCAATGACTTCGTTTACGCTTGGAAGCGCGCGGTTAACCCTGAAACCGCTTCTCCATACTCGTGGTACATGGAAATCATGAACATCGTTAACGGTGCGGAAATCATCGCTGGCGAAGCCGATGTTGATTCTCTGGGCGTTAAAGCCGTAGACGATTACACACTGGAAGTGACTCTAACAGAATCTCTGCCTTACTTCCCAATGATGGTGAACCACTCTACTGTATTCCCAGTTCACCCTGCGACTGTTGAAAAATTTGGCGCAGAATGGACCAAGCCTGAAAACATGGTATCAAACGGTGCGTACAAGCTGACTCAGCACGTTGTTAACGAGCGTGTTGAAATGGTTCGTAACGACCAATACTGGAACAACGATGCGACGATCATTGAAAAAATCGTCACCATTGTCGTACCAGACGAAAACCAAGGTTTGATCCGCTGGAAAGCAGGCGAATTCGACCGTGGTCCCGTTCCTTCAGGTCAGTTCAAATCACTGAAAGAAGAATTCGGCGAACAAGCTGTTTCTGCTCCGCGTCTGTGTAACTACTACTACACATTCAACGTCAGTGATTCTGGCCCAGAAGCGTTCAAAGACGTACGAGTTCGTAAAGCACTGTCTTACGCTCTGGACCGTTCAGTTATCACTGAAAACATCCTGCAAGCAGGCCAGGAAAACGCTTACACCTTCACTCCAAGCAAAACAGCTGGCTTCACCATGCCAAACGTTGCTTATGCAAACATGACGCAAGAAGAGCGTGTTGCCGAAGCGAAGAAACTGTTGGCTGAAGCGGGTTACGGCGAAGGCAACCCACTGAAATTCAGCATCCTGTACAACACATCTGAAGGTCACAAGCAAATCGCGACGGCCATGTCTC
This sequence comes from Reinekea sp., assembly GCA_050293765.1. Taxonomy (GTDB): domain Bacteria; phylum Pseudomonadota; class Gammaproteobacteria; order Pseudomonadales; family Natronospirillaceae; genus Reinekea. Next base: position 76,321 of record JBNKNI010000009.1, on the reverse strand, counting down.
AAATGTGGAAGTCCTCTTTGGGTGTTGAAGCGACTCTGAACAACATGGAATGGAAAACCTTCCTGACCGAACGTGGCGAGCAGAACTTCGAATTGGCCCGTGGCGCCTGGTGTGGTGACTACAACGAAGCCTCTACCTTCCTGGATCTGTTACGTTCACAGTCTGGTTACAACGACGGTAAGTACGTTAACACCGAAGTTGACCGCCTGATGGATGAAGCGAAAACCAGTGCAGATCCAAACGTTCAATACACCGCTATTGAACAGATCCTGGCTGATGAAATGCCGGTTATTCCTGTGTATTTCTACACCACTAACTTCATGCTGCACGATGATGTTAAAGGCTGGCCTTATAACAACATCGAACAGAACTGGTACGCTCGCGACCTGTACAAGGTAGCGAAATAATCGTTCCATGATGTGATGTAAACTTAAACACCGCCAATATTGGCGGTGTTTTCCGTTAAGCGCGCAAAACCCAGATCTCACTGAGGTCGTGACAACAAAAAATAACCTCGACCATTGTTTTGTACGCTAATGTTTACATTGTGAATTAAGTTATTGATTTAGATGAGTTTCTGTTTGTAACCAAATGGTCGCAGATGGATGCTTATCGCGATAAAATCGCCGCCTTTTCTCGCGGGTAGAACAGGACAACGACATGTTCAGCTTTATACTCAAGCGTTTGTTAACTGCAATTCCAACGCTGCTCATTCTCATCATTGTGTCATTCATTCTGATGCACAGCGCACCGGGTGGACCATTCACCTCCGAACGTGCACTGCCGCCTCAGGTAGAAGCCAACATTAATGCCAAATACGGACTGGACAAACCTTTGCACGAGCAAATATTTGTCTACGTTAAAAGTATTGTGCTGCATTTTGATTTCGGCCCATCGTTCCGATACAAAGACCGTTCCGTAAACGATCTGATCTCCGATGGTTTTCCGGTTACCCTGACCTATGGCAGTATCTCAGCCTTGGTCGCCGTGCTCTTTGGTGTCACCATGGGGGTAATAGCCGCGCTTAACCACAATACCTGGAAAGACTATACCGCGCTTGGATTCACATTCACCGCACAGGTATTGCCGAACTTCGTAATGGCACCGTTATTGGTTCTGTTGTTTACCCTGCAACTGGGCTGGCTACCGGGAGGTGGCTGGGAAGGCGGTAAGGCGCAATACATCATAATGCCGGTTATTGCCTTATCCACCAGTTACATGGCAACTATTGCCCGTATTACCCGCTCTTCCATGCTGGAAGTTCTCAACTCCAACTTTATCCGTACCGCGAAAGCCAAAGGCTTGCCGTACCAGCGCATTATCTTTAAGCATGCACTGAAACCCGCCCTGTTACCCGTATTGTCTTACATGGGTCCAGCGATGGTGGGCTTGATTACTGGTTCGGTGATTATCGACATGTACTTCAGTACAGGTGGTATCGGTGTTCTCTTCGTTAACGGAGCGCTGAACCGTGACTATTCAACCATTATGGGCATAACCATTCTGGTCGGCACACTGACTGTTTTATTAAACCTGGTTGTGGACGTCCTTTACGCGTGGATCGATCCCAAAATTCGTTATTAAAACAGTGAGGTAATAAGAAAATGATTGTTAATCAGAAAAAAATGGAAAACCTCGCTGATAACCTGATGGCAGCGGAGGAAGTACAGGGTCGATCACTTTGGGCGGATGCGGCACGGCGTTTTTCACATAATAAGGCCGCCATAGGCGGGCTCGTTACCCTGACTTTGGTTGTTTTGTTCACCTTAATCGGCCCGTCGTTCGCTCAGTGGAGCAATGAAGAAATAGACTGGGCTGTATTGGGCCAGGTAAAAACCATGGGTGCGCCATCGATTGAATCCGGGCACTACTTTGGTACCGATGAACTGGGCCGCGACCTGTATTCACGGGTAATCCAAGGCACCAGCATCTCATTGATGGTCGGTATCATTGGTTCATTTGTCGCCGTTGTGGTGGGCACACTCTATGGCGCGATTGCAGGCTATGTGGGTGGTCGTGTTGATAACTTTATGATGCGATTAGTCGATATTTTCATGTCGATACCTTACATGTTCGTACTGATCTTGCTATTGGTTATTTTTGGTCGGTCGCTGAACATGCTGTTCATCGGTATCGGTTTAATCTCTTGGTTTGATATGTCGCGGATTGTGCGCGGTCAAACACTGAGTATTAAGAACAAGGAATTCATCGAAGCTGCGGTTGCCGCTGGTGTCTCCAACTTCACGATTATCATGCGCCACATCGTACCGAATCTCGTGGGCATTGTGATCGTCTATGCCTCGCTGCTGGTTCCGGGCTTCATTTTGGCGGAATCCTTTATTTCGTTCTTAGGTCTGGGTGTACAGGAACCAAATACTTCCTGGGGTGCTCTGATCAGTGAAGGCGCTAAAACAATGCAATACGGTACATTATGGCAGATCGGCTTCCCGCTGTTCTTCTTCACCATTACGCTGTTCAGCATGTTTTTCATTGGTGATGGTTTGCGCGACGCGCTAGACCCTAAAGACCGGTAATCAGGAGCGAATAATGAGTTTATTAGAAGTTAAAGACCTCGGCGTTCAGTTCCAGACCGGTGACGGTGTGGTGAGCGCAGTAAACGAAGTGAATTTTACGCTGGAACAGGGCAAAACCCTGGCTATCGTTGGTGAATCCGGCTCAGGTAAAAGTCAGACGGTTTTCTCTATCATGGGCCTGCTGGCACAAAATGGTTGGGCAACCGGTAGCGTTAAGTTCGACGGACTGGAAATTCTGAACCTGCCCGAACAGGGCCTGAATAAAATCCGCGCAGAAAAAATTGCGATGATCTTTCAGGACCCAATGACTTCCCTTAACCCTTACATGAAAGTCAGTGAACAGCTGATGGAAGTGTTAATGCTGCACAAGAGTATGAGTCGCCAGGAAGCACTGGAAGAGTCAATCAAAATGCTCGACGCGGTGAAAATTCCTGAAGCAAGATCACGCGTACATCTGTATCCGCATGAGTTTTCCGGTGGTATGCGTCAACGAGTCATGATTGCCATGGCTCTGCTTTGTCGTCCTAAGCTGTTGATCGCCGACGAACCAACGACGGCGTTGGACGTAACGGTTCAGGCGCAGATTATGGAATTGCTGTCTGAATTGCAGCGTGACTTTGGCACAGCCATTGTTTTGATAACGCATGACTTGGGTGTTGTTGCAGGTTCCTGTGAAGATACGTTGGTCATGTACGGCGGCCAGGTCATGGAATACGCCAAAACCACGGAAATCTTCAAGAACCCGTCACACCCTTATACCCGTGGTCTGTTGCAGGCGATTCCACGCTTAGATCACGCTGGAAAACGGTTGAATACCATCCCTGGTAATCCACCAAACATGTTGAATAAACCCGTTGGCTGTCCGTTTGCAGAACGCTGCGTAAACGCCAAGGATTTCTGTCATAAGAATTTGCCAGAATTGAAAGTGTTTGAAGGTACCCGACAACGCGCTTGTCACGTGCCTGTGGAGGAATTGGTATGACCGTGCAAAAAGAAAAACTGTTGTCGGTGGATAACCTAAAAGTTTATTTCGATATTTACCCACCCAACTCATTACCGTGGACCAAGCCTCAAAAGCTGAAGGCGGTCGATGGCGTCAGTTTTGATCTGTACGCCGGTGAAACTCTGGGTATTGTTGGCGAATCAGGCTGTGGTAAAAGCACGCTGGCTCGCGCCGTGATTAAAATGGTGCCTGCCGAAGCGGGCAAAGTCATGTGGCTGGGTACGGACCTGCTGACGGCCAACAAACGAGCTATGCAAAAAGCCCGTTCCGATTTACAGATGATCTTCCAGGATCCATTGGCATCACTAAACCCTCGGATGACCATCGGTGACATCATTGCTGAACCTTTGAAGACGCATCACCCTGAAATGGGTGTCACGGAACGCAAAGCGAAAGTAAAAGAAATGATGGCGAAGGTCGGTCTGCTGCCTAACCAGATCAACCGCTACCCGCACGAGTTTTCCGGCGGTCAATGTCAGCGTATCGGTATTGCGCGAGCATTGATTCTAAAACCGAAAATGATTATCTGCGATGAACCGGTATCCGCACTGGACGTTTCCATTCAGGCACAGATCATCAACCTGTTGATGGATCTGCAGGAAGAAATGGGCTTATCGCTGATTTTCATCGCCCACGATCTCAGCATTGTTCAGCACATCAGCACACGCGTTATGGTGCTTTATCTGGGTAATGTTTGTGAAATCACCACCAGTGAACAGCTGTACAAAACGCCACGTCACCCTTACACCCAGGCTTTGATTTCTGCGGTTCCGATTCCAGACCCGGATTACGAGAAAAGCAAAGAAATCATTCTGCTGGAAGGTGATTTACCGTCACCGATGAACCCGCCTTCCGGCTGTGTGTTCCGTACTCGTTGCCCGAAAGCTCAGGCAAAATGCGCAGAACTGAAGCCGGTACTGGAAGATGCTGGCAATGACCATCAGGTCGCGTGTTTTTACGCTGATTAACCTGACAGCATTTAAAGCATTAAAAAAGAGCCGAAAGGCTCTTTTTTTTTAACTTCCCTGCTGCATGACCCTGACCAGCACGTCCAATAACTGTTGCTGTTTAAAAGGCTTGGTTATGTAATCATCCATGCCGGCCCGCAGACAATGCGCAATGGTTTCCGGATAGGCATCTGCCGACATGCCAATGATTTTGGGTTGTTGATCGATGAACAGATGACGGATTCGTCGGGTTGCTTTAATGCCACCCATGTTCGGCATGTGCAAATCCAGACAAATCACATCGAACGTCTGTTGCTTAACCAGATTCACCGCCTCTTCGCCATCACGGGCTTCAACGACGGTCGCATTAGCTTTCTTGAGCATCGCGCGCGCCAACGCCCGGTTCACGTCGTTATCATCCACCACCAGTATGTTCAGCTGCGCCAAGGATTCGCTCAGCTTGTCGATCTGTACTCCTGAAACCGCCGTTGAACTCACGGAAGAACGAGCCCGCCTCGCGGAGGCTGGAATACAGATATAAAATTGACTACCCCGGTTGATTTCTGATGCCACCTCGACTCGCATACCCAATTGGTCGACCAGGCTCTGAACGATGGTCAGTCCCAGTCCCGTTGTATGCACATCGTCGATCTGCCGCTGAGACTCCTGTTTAAATGGCAAAAAAACCGTGGCGGTATTCTGTATTCCACATCCAGTATCCAACACGCCCAGCCGCAAGGCACCGTTAACCTCGTCTAAGGTCAGTGTAATGCTGCCTTCAGAAGTGTATCGCACGGCATTCGACAGCAGATTGACCAGAATCTGAATGAGCCGATTCCGATCGGATTCTATTTCGGTCGCCAACCCTGTCGCAATCTGCACACTGATCGATAATCCCTTTTGTCGGGCGCGAGCACTGAATAATCGCTCTACTTGCAGCATGACGATACGCACATCAAATTGTGACAGTTCCAAGTGCAACTCACCGGCTTTCATCTTGGCAACGTCGAGGATATCCTTCAGAACGTTGAGTAGATACTCACTGTTTTCCCGCACTAACGACATCTTTTGCTGATCTTCCGGATTCGTCAGTTCCTGCTCTAAGAGTTCGGCGGTACCCAGAATCGCGTGCAGCGGTGTGCGCAATTCATGTGACATTGAGGAGAAAAACCGATCTCGAGCGTTCAGCGCATCAATGGCTTTTAACTCAGTTGCCTTGATGTGAGAAATGTCGGTATGGGTTCCGACAAACTTAATCGCGCGTCCGTTTTCATCTCGCTCAAACACTTTGCCCCGGTCGAGTATATAGACCCAATGCCCTTTGGCATGGCGCATTCGGTGCACATTTTCATAGGTTTCAGTTTCCCCATCGATATGCTTTTGAATGGCTGTCAGGCAAGGAGCCAGATCATCCGGATGAACCCGTGAGCTCCAGTCAGACAAGTGAAAATTCAGTGTTTTCAGGGTTAAGCCGATTTGATTCGCCCAGCGTTCATCGCAGGAAACTTCATTGGTTTGCGGGTTCCAGTCCCACATACCCATTCGCGCCCCATCAAGCACTAACTCCAGACGATCCTGGTTTTTCTGCAGCGCGACTTCTGTTTCATAATGTTCACTTACATCGCGTACAAACCCGAGTATCTGGGTATCTTCTCCCGGAATGTACATTTGAGTGGAATCACTCTCGACCCAGATCCAAGTGTTTTCTGGACCTCTTACCCGATAACGCATGGATTCATTGTTTTCTTCGAACTGACCTTTGAATGCCGCGAATACGACAGATTCAACGTGCCCGATATCATCGGGATGAATCAACGACTGATACTGAATTTTCTGTTGCTGTACGGCATCGAGAGAAAGCCCCAATCGATTCGCAGCGGAAGTAGAGCATTCCACAATCGGCCAGCCGGGCTTATTCAGCCAAACAAACGCCAGGGTTTTGGAATTGGGCCTGAGTAATTGATCGAAGGTACTGCGATTAAATATCGGCATGCGAAAACTTTACAACATTTCCGTCAGTTTAGTTCAAGTTCTGCCAACAGGAAAAGGAAGGACTGGTGTTTTAAAAAAGATTGGCTTTCGCCCAGAACGTCCACCTCGCCCGCCCTTCAGCCGCTAAAGACAGCGCTGGCGCTCATAAATCGGCATTGCGCCAGCAACACCACTTTGCAAAATTCACACTAACCAAACCGTCAACTTCCGTTAAAATGTCCAGATCCAATTAAAAGAGCAGGAATTTTTCCATGCCAACGTATCGCTCCAAAACCACCACTCACGGTCGCAACATGGCCGGTGCCCGGGCACTCTGGCGTGCCACCGGCATGAAAGATGACGATTTTCAAAAGCCCATTATCGCCGTCGTCAACAGTTTCACTCAGTTTGTACCCGGCCATGTCCACCTCAAAGATTTGGGCCAGTTGGTTGCCCGTGAGATCGAAAAAGCCGGTGGTGTTGCCAAAGAATTCAATACCATCGCAGTTGATGACGGTATTGCCATGGGACACGACGGCATGCTGTACAGCCTGCCTTCCCGTGAAATCATTGCCGACTCCGTAGAATACATGGTCAATGCGCACTGCGCGGACGCGATGGTGTGTATTTCCAATTGCGACAAAATCACCCCTGGAATGTTAATGGCCTCTCTGCGCCTGAACATTCCGGTTATTTTTGTGTCCGGTGGTCCAATGGAAGCCGGTAAAACCAAACTCTCTGAACATGGCCTGGACCTGGTTGATGCAATGGTCATTGCCGCCGATGACAGCGTCAGTGACGAACACGTCGCGGAAATTGAACGCTCCGCCTGCCCGACCTGTGGCTCTTGTTCGGGCATGTTCACCGCGAACTCAATGAACTGCCTGACCGAAGCCATCGGTTTATCTCTGCCCGGAAATGGCACCACGTTGGCTACCCACGCTGACCGCCAGAAATTATTCGAACAGGCCGGTCGCCGGATTGTCGAAATCACCCGCGATTACTATGAAAACGACAATGACAAAGTTCTCCCTCGCGCCATTGCCTCATTTGAAGCCTTTGAGAATGCCATGAGTCTGGATATTGCCATGGGCGGCTCCACCAATACTATTCTGCATCTGTTGGCCGCAGCACAGGAAGGCGAAGTCGATTTCACCCTGAAAGACATCGACCGGCTGTCTAAACAGATACCACAGCTGTGCAAAGTGGCGCCCAACACACAGAAATACCACATTGAAGATGTTCACCGGGCTGGGGGTATTTACGGCATTTTGGGCGAGCTTGACCGTGCTGGAAAACTGCATACCCACTTGCCTACCGTGCATTCTGCCACGCTGGCAGACGCACTGAACAAATGGGACATCATGCGTAACAGTGATGCTGACGTTGCCGAGTTCTACAAAGCCGGACCTGCCGGCATTCCGACCCAGGTCGCGTTCAGTCAGAGTACCCGTTGGCCATCTTTGGACGGTGATCGGGCGCAGGGCTGTATCCGTTCGCTGGAAAACGCCTTTAGTCTGGAAGGTGGCTTGGCGGTGTTGTACGGCAACATCGCACAAGACGGTTGTGTCGTTAAAACCGCAGGGGTTGACGACAGTATTCTGAAGTTCACCGGAAAGGCGCGCATTTTTGAAAGCCAGGACTCTGCCGTCGCCGGCATTCTGGCCGACGAAGTCAACGAAGGGGATGTCGTCATCATCCGTTACGAAGGCCCCAAAGGCGGTCCTGGTATGCAGGAAATGCTGTACCCAACCAGCTACCTGAAGTCGAAAGGGCTCGGTAAAGCTTGCGCCCTGTTGACCGACGGCAGGTTTTCCGGCGGAACCAGTGGACTTTCCATCGGTCACGTTTCACCTGAAGCCGCCTCTGGTGGTAACATTGCGCTCGTCGTTGAAGGCGACCCAATTGAAATTGATATTCCGAATCGCACCATCAACGTACTGATCAGCGATGAAGAACTGGCAACACGTCGTCAGGCAATGGACGCGCGTGGTGCAGATGCTTGGAAGCCGGCAGAAGTCAGACCACGTAAAGTGACCCGTGCTCTAAAGGCTTATGCCATGCTGGCCACCAGTGCCGATAAGGGCGCGGTACGCAACGCCGCATTATTGGACGAGTAACCAGCCCCTAAGCCAGCTATCAATGAATCAAGCGGAAGCCCGTTACAACGGCCTTCCGCTTTTTTTATGTACTGAGGTATTTTTTAGTGAACCCAAGCACCCTTCGCCGCACAGGATTGATCATCGCGTTCATCTTGTTCATTGTCGGTTTGTTTCTCACCATTAACTTGATGCGATTTTCTCCTGAACAATGGCTGCGCAGTGAAGTTGGCGGTAATTGGTTGGACCAAGCCAGCGGAACCATAACCGCAAAAAGTTTCGGAACGGCTCTTGAGTGGCAGGAACCTTCATTAGAATGGCAGGGTTACGCGTTCACGGCGGAGAGTGTTCAAGTCCGTTTCAATTGGGTATCGGTATTAATCGGCAAACCAAATCTCAAAGATGTCCGTATCGCATCCCCCTACCTCCAGGTCCCACTGCAGGACTTCTCCGTGCAGCAATTGCGCACGCTGATGCAACCTGCTTATCAACAACTGTCGATTACCAATGGTCTGCTCGTAGCCGGCGACCATGAAGTTCACGACATCACCTTGAGCATGACCAAGAACGGGGTGTTTGGTGAATACGCAGTACAGTTAACCGGCGAATTAACAACAGATGACCTGCTCGTCAACCTGACGTATTCCACCTTACTCGGCATTGATGGGAATAACCTCTTAGTGATGGGTAAAACGCAATTTGATGCCAGCGTTGCCTTCCAGAATTGGATGGGCCGCATTGCCGGAAAAATCAAAACTCTGACGCTAGCCGAAGACTACTCGACTGAAGTGAAGTTCCTGAACTGGTCATCGGGATGGCGTTCGAACGCCGACTTCATTCCCTACACTTTAGACTGGGCTGGCGGACTGACTCAGGCAAATTTCGCCAATGGTGAATGGCAGTTCACCTCGATCGACACCGCTATAGCCTACGAAGACGACAACCAAACGGCACACACTTTTGCACTGCAGTCGAACCAGACAAGTTTGCGAAACGGTGATCTGGATGGCCAACTCGGTTTGTCGTTGTTGACCGAGTTCCCGCTCAACAGCGAATGGCAAAGTTACAATCTGGTCATGAGTGGCACGATGCTCCCTGGCAAAAGTATTTTCGAATGGGCCGAGCCTGACATTCGCTTGTCGATGTATGACAACGACACCCGACAACACACGCATTACATTAAAGTCCGCGAGCTTAACCTATCGAATGAGCCAGACAGTTGGCAATTGTTGGATGGTGATTGGCGGCTTGTAATCGCCGATGTTCCGGCAGGAGACTTTGGATTCGGTGCCATTGCCGGTCAATGGCCATCCTTGCAAATCACCGATGCGCCTCAAGTCGCTGAACAACTGCAACCGGCGCTCAATGTTATCGCCCCTGACGTAGAGTATTTGAATGCACTGTTCACCTATCTGGTTCCGTAAACAGGTTCTGCGCTGGTACGACCAACACGGTCGCAAACATTTGCCCTGGCAACAGGGAAAAACAGCCTACCGGGTTTGGTTGTCCGAAATTATGCTGCAGCAGACGCAAGTGGCAACCGTCATACCGTACTTTGAACGCTTCATCGAGCGGTTCCCGAGCGTTGCCGAATTGGCTGCGGCACCAACAGACGATGTATTGCATTTGTGGACAGGGTTAGGCTATTACGCCAGAGCACGGAATCTTCATAAGGCGGCCCAAAAAGTCGTTGCCGATTTTCAGGGTGATTTCCCGCAGGACCCGGAGCAGTTAATGACGCTGCCGGGCGTGGGCCGCTCAACAGCCGCGGCCATTGCCAGTTCCGTGTTCAATACGCCCGCGGCGATTTTGGATGGCAATGTAAAACGGGTGCTGAGCCGCTTCTTCGCACTTCAGGAATGGCCGGGTACCACCGCCGCCCAGCAACAATTGTGGCAATGGAGTGAAGCCTTAACACCTGAGAAGCGCGTTGCCGATTACAATCAAGTCATGATGGATCTCGGCGCACTGGTCTGCACGCGTACAAAACCCAAATGCGATCAATGCCCCTTGCGCAATGAATGCCTCGCCGTGGCGATGAACCAAACCCATTTGCTGCCAAAACCAAAACCGAAAAAAGACAAACCCAGCAGACAGGCGCACCTGCTCATGCTGCAATGCCCTGATGGCCGAGTGGCGTTATCGCAAAGACCGGATAGCGGCATCTGGGGAGGCCTGTACAGTTTTCCGGAATTTACCGATTACGACACACTGGCCAGTCACCTGACCCAGTTGCCCGTGGAACGCGTTGACGTTTGGAATGAATTCCGTCACACCTTCAGCCATTATCATTTCGATATCACGCCGGTTTTGGTGACATTAAATCACCTTCCTGACGTTATCGAAGACGACAAAACGCTGTGGTTTAACCCGGTTTTGATGAATGAAAATGAGCAGGCAGTGGGTCTGCCCGCGCCCGTTAAAACGCTACTTACCAAGTTGCAGAATTCTCTATGAGCACCGCACAATCCAAGGTATCACTTCGGGAAATCTTTCGGGTCGCGATACCGGTCAGTCTGCAGGCACTGGTCACGTCCAGTCTGAGTTTTGTCGATATCTATATGGTGGCCTCACTTGGCGAAGCCAGTGTTGCCGCTGTTGGTCTGGTCAGCAAAATTTATTTTGTCATGATACTCATGCTGGTCGGTTTTACCGGCGCTGTGTCACTGCTCGTGGCTCAGTATTGGGGCGCCCAACGCAAGCGTGATGTCGACGCGTTACTGACCGTCGGTCTGATCTGGAGCCTGGCAATCACCATCCCCCTGCTTCTAATCGGATTGTTATTCAGCCCTGCATTAGCCGCCTGGTTGTCTCCCAATGCCGACATCACGAACCTTACCGGACAATATTGGCAGTGGACGGCGCCTTTTGCCTTACTGACCGGTACCTCAATGGTGCTGGCCACCACACAACGAGCGACTGACGATGCCTTCTGGCCAATGGTCGCCAGTATTACAGCGTTGCTCAGCAACACCCTGATGAACTATCTGGTGCTGTTTGGTCCCTTTGAGGCGCTCCATGTTGGTATGCCCGGAGTTGCCATGGCAACAAACCTGTCACGGCTGCTCGAAGTGGGGTTACTGGCCTTCGTCCTGATTCGCCATTTAAAACCGGTTTTTCACTGGCAACGCACCATGTTTTGGCGGGTATGGCGACATGGCCGTTTACTGGTCGCGCACGAAACGTTGTGGAGCAGTGGGATCTTTACCTTTTTCGTCATCTACTCCTACATGGGCGAAAACGAATTGGCGGCTATGAGCTTACTGTCGCCCATCGACAGCATTATGATCGACCTGTTCATCGGTTTTGGCATTGCGGCATCCATACTCGTTGGGCAACGGCTGGGACGAAGTCAGTTTGAGGAAGCCTGGTCACTCAGCCAATATATGCTGATTCGGTTCCCGGCTGCCGCCTTTATCGTCGGTGTGGTCTTAGCGTGCGTGGCGCCGTTGATTGTGCCCATGTTCACCACCGTCAGTGAAGAAGTACGACGCCATTTACTTTATGCTTGGTGGGTTTATTCCTTAGCACTGGCGCTACGTATTCACAATGTCATCGCCGTACTTGGGGTACTGCGCGCAGGCGGTGATAACAGTTTTGTCATGCGTACCGAAATCGTTTCTATCTGGTTTTTAACCGTACCGTTGGCGGCCGTTGCCGGTTTGATCATCGGTCTTCCCTTGTGGATGGTTGTAACGGTCACTATGCTCGAGGAAGCTGGTAAAGTTGGCTGGTTTCAATGGCGCATTCGTAAACGCCTATGGCTGAAGAATTTAACCTTGCAGGAGGACCACTAATGTCCCGCACCGTCTTGTGCACGAAATACAATGAAGAATTGGAAGGATTAACCAAGCCACCCTTCCCTGGCCCCAAAGGTCAGAAAATTTTTGATCAGGTATCGGCTAAAGCCTGGCACGAATGGCAAGAGCACCAAACACGATTAATTAATGAAAAACAATTGGTGATGACTGACCCTGCAGCTCGCAAGTTTTTGATGGAACAGATGGACAAATTTCTCGCCGGAGAAGACTTTGAACAGGCCGAAGGTTATGTTCCCGATACCAAAGAATAACGTTGGCGAAATTTTTTTGCGTGTCGCGGCAAACGTCGCGACACAATCGCCGAGTCAATAGTTGATCGTCAGCCAAAGTTCGGTTTGAAAAATCTCTATTAACAATACGACCCATTCAATTTCTCGTAAGTCATCGGGCCACACCCACCCTCCCAGCCAAAGCATCTTTCGCTATATCGCGATGCTGATCTATTCCGAGGACGGGTAAATCACTACGGGGAAAATAGGCAATTTCAAAGCTCTCGGCAGAGATTTTCGGTATTGCTCGCGGATCGACGGCTCCGTAGAAACAAAAAGCAATCGCCTGAAACGAGTCACCATTGTGGAGAGTTCGTTCATAACCGGTGTATACGCCAATGAGGTCACCAACGTCTACAACAAGACCAGTCTCTTCGTAGCATTCTCGTTTTGCCGCCATGGCAGCTGTTTCCCCCAGCTCCATCGCACAACCAATAAGACCCCAAGCATCATTGTCTTTTCTGCGTTCTAACAAAATCCCGTTTTCATTTTCAATCCAGAGTCCGGCGAAATTCAGAAATATTTTTTCATGACCCACTCGAGAGCGTATAAATTGAATATAGTCCACTTGAAATCCTTATTTTCCTGTAATCGTTGCTCGTAAGGGCCTGTTGTTTTTGTACCGCGTCGCGAGTCTGCTCACAACCAGGTGAGTATTTGGTCGTACACCCGACTCTTCTAATGTACCCAGCGTCATAGAAGCTATCTACCCTTTTCGTTTCCCATCAGCGCAATGGTGGAGCGTTCACACGTGCTTAATTTGCAAAGATCGACATAGTTCCGGGGACCGCAGACCTGACTGCATACTTTGTCAAAAAGCGCCCTTCCTTCACCCCCAATTGCCACCCACCAACCCTCATCTGCGTGAAAAAAAACGATTCGGGCTAGTGAACATTGGTGCAATGCAAGAAACATCGCATCGATCTTTTTTGCCATTTAAAACAATCACTTACTAAAAAATGAGACTTTTCCAGTCCAGAAAGCCGATCATTTTGCACCGTTTTCACCTTCATTTTTATGATCTCCATCCCACTAATTCAGGCGTTCAGGGCTTGCGGCGAAGGGATTCTTTTCCTATATTATGTAACCGCTTACATATTCCAACATAGAATATAAAAGCAAGAAGGCAGTCTATATCGAAGTATTCCGCTCTTAATTATTCAAATAAAAACAAGAGGCAAGACACAGTATGACTTTCCACGCAAATCGATTGGCCGTGTTGCGCAAGGCAACGCAATGGTCATTACTCAGCGCGGCCATTGGCTTAGCAGCCCAAGCCGCCGCAATCGCCCCACTCAGTGTCCAGGGCAATCAGGTACTGGTCGGCGGAACGCCGCAGAGCCTGGATGGCATTTCGCTGTTCTGGAGCAACACCGGTTGGGGTGCAGAAAAATGGTATACGGCTGCCAATGTAGCGCGCATGAAGAATGAATTTGGTGCAGACCTCGTCCGGGCTGCCATCGGTCATGGTGCTGACGGTGGTATTCAGGACGACTGGGCAGGCAACATGCAGCGCTTGGATACCGTTGTGCAGGCTGCCATTGATAACAATATGTATGTCATCGTCGACTACCACAGTCACCACGCCAGCGAAGACTGGACAATGGCAACCGCTTTTTTTAAAGAAGTCGCCGCAAAATGGGGTAACTACGACAACGTCATTTATGAGCTGTTTAACGAACCCTTGAACGTATCATGGGACTCCAACCTTAAGCCTTACGCTGAACACCTGATCGATAACATCCGAGCGATTGACCCCGACAACCTGATCATCATGGGTACGCCGAACTGGTCACAGGATGTCAACCTCGCGTCCTACAATCCAATCAACCGACCGAATATCGCCTACACCATCCACTTTTACGCGGGTTCTCATGGCCAAGGTCTGCGAAATAAAGCACAGGAAGCGTTGAATAATGGCATCGCCCTGTTTGCAACAGAATGGGGATCGGTAAACGCGAATGGTGACGGTGCAGTCAACAGCGCAGAGACCTGGGCGTGGATCGATTTTTTCCGCGCCAATAACATCAGTCATGCAGGCTGGGCCTGGCATGATAAGAATGAAGGCGCGTCGTTCTTTTATGGCGACGGCGGCCTGACCCCTTCTGGCCAAATACTGAAAGACATTCTGGCTGGCGGCAATGATAACGGCAATGGCGATGTCAGCGTCGGTCCGTGCATTACCAGAACACTGCCTGCCACCATTCAGGAAAGTGATTTCTGTCACATGTCAGGCTTGCAAGCGGAATCCACCAGCGATACCGGCGGCGGTGAAAACTTCGGTTGGGCGGATAACAACGACTGGGCCACATTCGAAATAACAGCCCCTCGTGCCGGACAATACAAAGTCGCTTATCGCGTGGCGTCGAATATAGGCGGTGCAGTCTTGCGACTTGAAGAGGCAGGAGCGAATGGCGCGACGTTCGGCAAAGTCAATGTTCCCAATACCGGTGGCTGGCAAAACTGGGTCACGGTGGAACATGTCATTACGCTTCCCAACGCAGGCACTCAACAAATCGGAATCAACTTTGAAGTTGGCGGCGCTAATCTGAATTATTTTTCGATGACGCCCGTTGATGACAACGGTTGCGGTAACAACTGTCCGCCAGCGGGTGATCCGATTGTCATTCAGGCTGAAGACTACACCTACATGTCAGGAATTCAAACAGAGTCAACCAGCGACACAGGCGGTGGCCAGAATGTCGGCTGGGTCGATGCGGGTGACTGGATGGCCTTCCACAACATATCCGTGCCCACCAGCGGTCGCTATCGGGTTGAGTTTCGTGTTGCGAGCCTGAACGGCGGCGGAAGCTTGAGCTTTGAACAGGCCGGGGGTGCTGTGCAGTACGGTACGCTCAACATTCCATCAACAGGTGGATGGCAAAACTGGCAAACCCTGTCGTTGGATGTGCAGCTGTCGCAAGGTTCGCAGAACTTTGGCATCGGCGCACCCGGTGGTGGCTGGAACCTGAACTGGATCAAATTGGTTCCGCTTCCCTAAGGTGTTTTGCAATTCCAGCCCGCTGGTAACAGCGGGCTGCTTCATGCGTATGGGGTCGGCAATCTCGCGACACCTGCACGTTTCCATAACAATAAAAGACAAAAACAGGACTTACGATGGTGAAACATTTTAAACCGATGACCGCACTGGTCACAGCTGCCTGTATGCTCGGGTCAACGCTTTCATTTGCGCAGGCCACGCTGGTTGAAAACGGCAGTTTCGAAAATAACAGCGCTATTCCCTGGGAAACGCCTGGATGGTGGTCCGGAGGCGCCGGGACCAGCGGCGTTGATGAGCGTGGCCGATTCTGTACCTCCGTGACCGCTCTGGGAACAAATGATTGGGGTGTTCAGCTGAGACAAAGCAATATTCGCTTTGAACAGGGTGCGACCTACAAAGTTCGTTTTCGAGCCTGGAGCAGCGCACAAACCTCAGTCGTCGTTGGTGCTATCGATGAGACGTTGGCCACCCCGTTGGTCATATTCGACAGCACCAGTGAACCGAACCAGTTGATAACAACTGGGCTGGATGCCGCAGAAGGCCAGCTCATTTCGTATGATTTTGTCGCTGCCGCCGATACCGAAAAAGCGCGATTCCGCTTCATGATGGGCGCAGGAATTATCCCGCTCAATGAAACACTGTGTCTGGACGATATCGTCGTTGAACCACCGGCAAAAAACATTCTCAACAACAGCGAATTCAATGACGACGGCGCGGGTTGGGAAGTTCCAGGTTGGTGGGCTGGTGGCGCCGGCACATCGGCCATCGATGGTGACGGACGCATGTGCACAACCGTGACTAAAGCAGGTACCAATGATTGGGGGGCGCAATTGCGTCAAGTTGGCAAAAAACTCGTTGCCGGACGCACCTATACGGTCGACTTTGACGCTTGGTCCAGTGCGGACATGACCGTTGTTTATGACGTCATTGACGAACCGGCGGGATATCAGATCCTGCTCGAAAACAAAGATGTGAGTGTGACCGCTCGTCTCGACGAAGCGCCCGTTCACTTCACTGTTGAGCATGAAGTTCAGCAAGATTCGAACGAAGCCAACTTCCGGTTCATGTTTGGTGGTGGTCTGGTACCAGAAGGCGAAACGATTTGTGTCGACAACGTTAAACTGCTCGACCCCGAAGGCAATTCCGTGATTCAACCGGAAGAACCCGAGGTTGCCGCCGTCCACGTTAACCAGCATGGTTACCTGCCCAACCTTGCCAAAGTTGCCACTTATAAAGTGATCGCAGAGGACTATACAACCGCGCGCGACTGGCAGTTGGTGAATGCCGAAGATGTCGTTATCGCCAGTGGGCAAACGACCGTCATTGGGGAAGACGCCAACTCGGGCGACGTTATTCATCAAATCGACTTTTCATCGGTCACAACACAGGGCACTGACTATACCCTGCGCGTCATTGAAGGCAGCGACCCGGTGGTCAGTCACCCATTTGACATTCGTGCCGATCTGTACGAACTGCTGAAATACGAAGCACTGAGCTACTTCTATCACAATCGCAGTGGAATTGAGATTCTCGCGTCTGTCGTGGGCGATGAAAAATGGGCGCGCCCTGCAGGTCATCTCGATGATAACGCAGTAGAAACCTTTGTCTGCAAAGAGGATCCCATGGCGGATACCTGCCGCACAGCGGACGTCAGTGGCGGATGGTACGACGCGGGTGACCACGGTAAGTACGTGGTGAATGGTGGTATCAGCGCCTGGACGCTTCTGAATCAATATGAGCGCAGCACATCGTTGGGGCGTAACGCCAACGACTTTGCTCAGGGCACCATGGCCTTGCCAGAATCCGAGACCGGTAACGCAATGCCAGACCTGTTGGACGAGGCACGTTGGCAAGTGGAGTGGTTGCTGAAGATGCAAATTCCAGCAGGCGAAACGTTCGCTGGCATGGCGTATCACAAAATGCATGACGACGGTTGGACTGGCGTCGGCACAGCTCCTCATGAAGACACAAAAACGCGCTACATCCAGGCACCTACTACCGCAGCAACGCTCAACCTGGCTGCCGTCGCCGCTCAATGCGCCCGCGTCTATGAAGCCTTTGATGCAGATCTCGCCAACCGCTGTTTGTCTGCGGCAGAAACCGCTTACCAGGCTGCACTCGATCACCCTGAAATGTACGCTGGTGTTCCTGAAGAGGGCGATCCAAACCCAGAGCGCTACTCCATGACCAATGGTGATGGTGGCGGTATGTATGGCGATGATGAAGTTCGCGACGAGTTTTTCTGGGCGTCATCAGAGTTGTACATTTCAACGGGCAAGCAAACGTATCTGCAAGCACTGAAAAATTCAGCACTTTACAACCGCTATGCACCAGACGACCCGACGCCAATTGAAACCTTACCTACGTCGCTCTATCACTGGGGTAACACCAACGGTTTGGGCTTGATGAGTATTCTGACGCGTTCGAGAGACACTGAACTGGACGATGACCTGGTGGCGTCGGCAAGAAATTTGGTGCTCACATTGGCTGACAATTTTGTCGATTATGCAAACCAGCCTGGGTACAACATGCCGATGGATTCCACCGAACTGGATTGGGGTTCAAACTCCGGCGTGGTAAACAACATGATGGTACTTGGCGTTGCCAACGACATCACTTGCGCACAGGACACCCGGTATGTCGATGCCATGGCAAATGGCTTTGCTTACCTAATGGGTAACAACCCTCTGGGTAAATCCTATGTGACCGGCTACGGCGAAAATCCATTGGAACAACCGCATCATCGGTTCTGGGCAAACGCAGAAAATGCTGATTACCCGAAGCCACCACCCGGTGTCTTGTCAGGTGGTCCAAACAGTTCGCACGCTACTACAGGTGATCCGGTGTCCATTGCACGTGTAGCCGCGGACTGCCCAGCCGAAACCTGTTATGTCGATAATATTGGTTCATGGTCTACCAACGAAATCACCATTAACTGGAACTCACCTTTTGCCTGGGTAGCGGCGTATCTGGATGAGTACAGTGACTTTGGTTTAGCATCAGAGTCTCTGTGTCAGGTAAACGATGAAGACGATCAAGATGAAAACGAGAATGACGAAGATGAGGACAATAATCATCAGAAACGTCGCGGAGGCGCGGGTGTACCTCTGCTGATTGGCTTAGTGTTGGTTGCAACTCGTCTTAGACGAAATCGTTAATGCCAGCCCCAGACCCACGAAATTACCGTGGGTCTGCTGAGCTTTTAAATGAAAAAAACAGGAACGGGCAGTTCCTGTTTTTTGTTGAGGGATATCGTAAAATTTCCGGACTAGTCATCACCCAACAGTTTTTTCATACCTTTTTTCCGGTGCTTATTCACCAAAGCCCATTTTTTTGTGAGTCGTTCTTTTTCTTCCTCGGTGTCGGCAACGTCGATTTGTGCCTTCAATTCATTGGCTTTGTATTTCAACTTTTCCAGCGTTTCCTTCAGCTTCTCCCGATCTTTCTCATCGCTCGAACGCATCAGTTTTTTTAACCGTTTCAACCACTTGGGTTTGTCGTGTTGTTCAGCCATGAGTCAACTCACTCAATTCGTCGTTATCTAAAACCAATTCTCTGGTCGCGGTAGTCGGCGTCCCCGAATGCGCCCAGTACAACGTCTGTGCCATCTGCAGCACCCGGTGACCGATATCCAAACAGTACTGGCTGTCGTTCATTAACGAGGTAATGGTATCAGCCGGGATTTTGTGTCCGGCAATCAAATCATCGAGATGACCATTACGGACAATATCACTGTTCAGCAGCTTCTGCTGTTGTTCACTGAACGCCAACAGCGCTTCTTCGCGATCTGGGTAGTTCAGAATGTTCTGCAAATTGTGTAACAGACTGGCGAGCTGAAAACGAAAGGTCCGGTATTGTTCGGCCAAATCATCGTTGGTGTGATCGTGATACTTCAACACATTCTTTTGCAGATGTTTGACATCTTTCACCGCATTCACCAGATCCCGGCACGCCAACTTGAGTGCAAAGACCGTTTCGTCCTGAGTTTTACTCATCGGTTTGGGGATATTACTGGTTGCCTTAATAATGGCGGTGTTCAATGGCCGAATATAACGCAAATACAATTCGTCGACATCGGTGGTATTTTCATGAATCTCAGAATTTACCAACGCCAGATCCAGCGGCATTTCCGACTCCAGATCTTTTCGATTCAAGTACAGCGCGTAACTCATCACCGCCACTGCGTTATCCCACATACGGGTAATTTCTTCTATGATCGCACTCAGCGCAATATCCGGGTGGTGCATCACCACATCGGAAATAAATTTGGGCGCAACTGTTTCGGTACGCCGGTCCGGTTGACTGGCCGGAAGGTTCAGCTGCTGTCGGCGATCATCCACGATCAGTTTTTTCAACACGGAGGCCAGTCCACGAATAAACGGCAACATTATTGCCACACCCAGCACGTTAAAAAGCGTATGAAACAAACTCAGTTTCAGCGTGTAATCCTCAGCGCCAAACCCTAACCAGCCGGACAATACTTCAACCAATTGAATCAGCGGGGTGATCAGCGTTAACGCCACGATGGCTGTCAGTCCATTAAATACCAGATGCGCAGCTGCTAACTGTTTGCCGGGTGCATTCGCGCCAAGGGCACCGATAATGGCGGTAATGGTGGTCCCGATATTCGCGCCAATGGCCAGCGCAATGGCGTTTTCATAGGTCACCTGACCTGACGCTAATGCCGTAATAATCAAGACCAATGTCGCGTGGCTCGACTGCATAATCACGGTGGCCACGACGCCAAATAACGTAAACAGCAACAGACCCTGCCATCCTGAAACGGCATAGGCGCTTAAATCAATCGCGCCACGGAAGGCATCAAACCCTTCCTTCATGAAATGAATACCCAGAAACAAAAAACCCAGACCGGTCAGAATATGACCTATCCCTTTCAGGCTTTTTCGGCTCTGCATCACCAAAACCACACCGACCATCAGCATGGGCATAGCATAGGCACTGATATTTACTTTGAGACCGAAGGCAGAAACCAGCCAGGCTCCCGTCGTGGTCCCTATGTTGGCGCCAAAAATGATGCCGATCCCCTGCACCAGCTCCAGTAAACCAGAGCTTAAAAAAGAGATGGTAATCACCGATACCAAGGAGCTGGATTGCACGAGCGTTGTTGCCAGCACACCAAAGCCCAATGACTTCCATACCTTGTTGGTACTGACACTCAGTAATTTTTCCAAAGTACCGCCGGTGAAGGTCTTAAAACCTTCATCCATCGACAACATACCGAACAGAAAAATAGCCACACCAGCACCAATTTGCTGAATGTCCGAACTCCACCAGGCAGAGCCAAGCAGAGTCAGTAAACCTATGATGAGAAACAAGCGTTTGAACATAGACGGCATAACGTAGTTCACATACCGTAAAGCATAGGCCGCCTGCCAATTTATGCCACACCGCCTTAGAATATTTCGCAGCAGCGACGTTGATTTCAAGCCACCACAGCGGCACACTGCCGCTAAACCTAATCTGGATTCCGTATGTCAACCATCCGCAATATCGGTATGCGCAGCGAAGTTGTTATCGGCCAACTGCAAAGCCAGTTAGAGGAACGCGACGACTACATTGTCGTACGCACACCCAGCAAGCCTTTTTACTATTTTGGCAATCTACTGGCCTTGAAAAAGCCGTTAAATCATCACACCAAGCCTGAGTGGCTCTCACTTTTCGACACTGAGTTTCGAGAGCAGCCAGGCATCCGACACTATACCTTCAGTTGGACACGTGAACAGGAAGATGACACCAGCGTGCAGGCGTTTACAGACGCGGGGTTTCAATACGAAGAGATGCATGTCCTCACCCAGACCCGGTCTGATTTCGTCCGTCCGGGTCAGGTGAATGAAACCGTTGTCTACCGACCGCTCCTCTCCGACGAGGATTGGCAGCAATGGACGGAAATATCATGGAACGAACGAAGTGGTAATCATAGCGAAAGCGACTATCGCATGTTTTTAGCTGGCCAGGTCGCCAACTATCGACAACTACATGAGCAACAGATGGGGGAGTATCTGGGGGCTTTTCGAGGCGCTGAGCTTATCGGGTTTGCCGGTTTATTCCATCAAGCCTCATTAGCACGATTTCAACATGTATTGGTCACGCCCGCATTCCAAAACACGGGGATTGCCAAAGGGCTGCTTAGTCATCTGATTGAACGCGCGCCGCAACACATCGAAACCATGGTCATTCTCGCCGATGAGCATTACCACGCCAGTAATTTATACCGCAGTTTAGGTTTTACGATTGCGGAACGCGAATGCAGCCTTTGTTGGTGGCCCGATGAAAACACGCAAAGTGAATGACCGTCAAACAGGCGTGCAACGCAGGTGAGGCTTCGGTTTATCAGCATGAAAAATCGACCGGTTTAGGGTGCGCTGAGAATCGAATTCCAAGCCGCTTCCGCGTCCTCCCGGTAGCGCGCATAGTCGCCCTGTTGCCAGCGCGCTAAACCCTTTCGGGCATAAAACAAATAAAGCTTGTCATCGAAAAACTGCCAAACCGAGCCGTCGGTTTTCACCAGCCCTTCTCCCAGGCTAAGCGCGTTGGCGCAATGCCCATTAAACTCCGGAACCCATTGGGCAGGGTTCTCTGCAAATTTATCCAAAGACGCCTGCGACGCAAAACGCCATTTCGCGCCCTGCCATTCAAAGGTAAACGCAGAATTTCCGTCCACCGCCGCGCCGCTTTTCTGTTCGTGGTAAGCGACAGTGTCCTGGCCGCCAATAGCCACACCGGTAAAGAAGTGTTTGCTCACCGGTTCTGCCGCACTAACCCAAGACGACAGTATGAACAAGACCAACAGCATTCGCTTCTTCATCTTTATCTCCAAACCTCAAAGTGAAATTTCCGGGCTAAAGCTCCCGCTCAGTCTCTGTCGCCGACACCGTATCCGGATGTAACAAATCAGACAGAATGTCATACTGATACCGATGAATGAGCGAGAAATGTCCTTCGTCGCTCATCTCATGCAACGTCGCTCTTGGTAGGTTTTTTTCAAGATAGAGCCCTCTCTGTGGGGGCGCCATTTTGTCCTTGCCACCGTACCAGAGCGAAACCGGAACGTGTATTTGGGCAAGGTCAATATTCCAAGGTTGTACATAAAGACGCCACTCTTGCACCACGCCATCAATCCCATTACTGAACGCCTCCTGGCTGCCACGGATGAACTCCGTCGCTACCTCGGGTTGTTCCAGCATAAGTTCGCGATCTGGTTTTGGAAGGTATTTTTGAAACTGACGAATTTTTTTATCCGGCGCGTTAAACAATTGATCTCGTTCACCCTGCATAATTTTTCGTAGGGTTTTGTCGTTTTTTCGACTGGCAAAGTAATGGATCATTTTCACGGGAAACCACATGCCCTTGGTCGATCCTTTCACGTCGTAGGGAATGGCGCCGGAAACAATCGACGCTCGATGCACTCGATCCGGCATGGCCTGCAATACGGCCAACACATGAGGCGCTCCGCCAGAAAGACCCATCACCGAAAACTGTTGAACATCGAGTTCTTGCGCAAGCCAGGCAATATCCTGAGACCAATCAATAAACCGTCGTTCGGGTTGAAAATCTGACTGACCGACGCCTGGCCGGTCCGGTGCAATGAGTCGTATTCTCAGATTCAACGCGGTCTCGTGCAGAAAAGCTGCAGAAAGTCGGCTTTCCTGACCACCATGAAAATAGAAAACCGGTTGCCCCATCGGGTCACCATAAATCGCATAACTCAATGTCCGGTTATCCGGCAGTGCCATTGAAAAATCCATGCATGCTCCAAAAACAGGCAATCCAAACAGTGCCAGAAATAGTCTTAACCAACCCATCTCAGGTATTCCATTATTTTTTCGGATGCTTGGATGGGCGAAAAACTAATTAGTTCCCTTCAGCGCATAGATTAAAAAACCAACATAGCTGACGGACAATAAAATCCAGGGGAGCCATTGCATGAATGCTGATGTGGACTCAGTTGATGCGGACTCGGTAGCCTCTGCCGTCGAATCGGTTTGCGCGTGGGATTTTTTTCGCGCTTTGTCCCGTTCGCGAGCTTTGGCTTTCTCTCGTTTTTTGTACTCAGCAATACCCTTTTCGATACCTTGCGCGATCAGCTTGGTCTGCTCTTTGGTCTGCCCTGGACGAGCGGTCCCTTTGGCTATTTTAAGAGCTTCGTCAATCGTTTCCTGTGAAACCTGTTTTTTTGCCATGTTTTGCGGTCCTGAAGTGGTCTATACGGTCAGCGGCTGCGGCTGCGCCCAGGTCCAACCATACATCGATAGAGGAATAACCGGCAAATAGATGAGCCAGATCAGGTGATCTAATGCCAATCTCGCCCGTAAATTGATTAAAGATTAATCAAAGCGCATTATGAGTTATAACGCTTCATGCGTGGAGGTGACCCATGTCCGCAGATATCAATGCCATCAGCAGTTCATTGCCCGTACAACGTACGACGCGCGACACGCAAAGCTTTCCGGTAAACCGAGCGGATTCGACTGAATCTAGAGCAAAGTTGACATCTGAACCCGATCAACAAGAGTTACGGCTGTCACAGAGAACCCTGACACGAGACACTGAACGGGCGCCGCTGGTGGACGAAAGCAATCGATTGGCCGACCAACTGCGCGCCGATCAGGAAAAGCTGGTCCAACTGCAGACACAGCGCGATCAATTGCTCAAAGACGCCCAAAAGGATACCGGTGAAACACCTCAAGAGGCGTTGCAACGTATCCGGGCGGCTGCACTGGAGGCGCGTTTTGGTTCCGGTGCGGAAGACGCAGGTCCGCTACTGACTGATTCCTATTTTGTGACCGACAATCCCGTCGCTCGATTGGATAGCGCCATCAGCGCTTTGGAACGACAGGCGGCGTTGACTGAATCTCGCATTTCAGAAATCACGGATGAATTTAACGCCGGACAGAGCACTCAACTGAGCGCCGGGCAAGAACCCATAATCACACCAGAACAAGCACAGGAAACCGCGCAAACTGCGGCCAGTGAGATCCAGGCGGAACCCATTGTATCCATTTCCACTATTACGGCGGAAGACGGCACCGATGTACTGGCGATTCTGGAAGTTTAAGACACGTCTGTGCAACGGTTATCCACCTTAAGGGGCAGAAATTGGCTATTGCAACCCTGCCCCCTGAGTCCATTCTCTTCAACCCACACCACTCTCACGCCATGATCTGACAGGGTTACGGTCATCAACATGAATCAAAAGCGCCCTCCAGCGCTTGACGGAAGGACAGAGCTTCGCCGCTGACCGGATGGATAAAGCTCAAATCGCAGGCTTGCAGCAGTAATCGACTCGCTCTGGTTTTGGTCTCGGTCGTGCCATAAAGGTCACAACCCAGGATCGGGTGACCGATATGGGCGCTGTGGATGCGCAACTGATGAGTTCGGCCGGTTAACGGTGTATAGGCTACGAGCGTTGTTTCTTGCTCAGGAAAGCGCTCGATAACGGCATATTCTGTCAGCGCGGGCTTGCCTGTAACCGAGCAGATTTTTACTTTAGGAAAATGCAAAGGGTCTTTGCCAATGGGTGCGTCAATCAACCCGCAATCGGCGTCAACTAACCCCTGTAACATCGCAAAATAACGTTTAGTGACCTGCCGTTGCTGAAACTGTCGATTCAAAGCCTTGGCGATGTCTTGCGACAACGCCACTACCAGCAACCCAGACGTTCCGAAATCCAGACGGTGAATCAACTGCGCGGTTGGCCATTGCTGCACCAGACGGTGATGAACCGAATCCAGATTGGCCGGGTTTTTACCGGATAAACTCAGCAAGCCACTCGGCTTGTTGATCACCAGCAGGCTTTCGTCTTCATACACAATGCCTAACGATTCCTGACAAGGTGGCGCGATAAAGGTGTCATTGATCAATGGATTCATAAAGTGTTAGGCGTACAGTGGCTATAATTCATTACCGCACAGCATATCGCACCGCCTCGCGTGCGTCAGGAGCAATCGCTCATGGTTGAAAAAAAGAAACTGAATTGGCAATCCCATTTTCGGCTGACCGATACCCTGGCGGCAGCACAACTGGCTGCGCGCAGCACCCACCACGTTATTACAGCCAGCGAACAACTGCATTTTGCCGTGTTACGCGCAGTTGGCATCACAGAATCCAGCCCGTTGCGTTGGTTATACACCGGCACCAAATGGGTTTACACCGGCATAAAATTTGCGCCCATCACAGCCGAAGCGGTATTGCACCCGTTAGCGCGAAAAGTCGCTGTGCAGGAAATCAGCGATGATAAAAGTAACACTCGTCGTCAAACCATTGCAGTGTTAAATGGCGTGCTGGGCGACCAGTTAGCCGATAGCCACAACCCTCTGGCAAAACCATTTCGTCTGCTGACCGGTCAAGGCCCTGCCACTCAAAAGAAAGCCATTTTTTTACACGGCCTGTGTATGGACCAGCTTGCCTGGCAATCGCCACAGATGCTCAATAACATCACCGAACTCGGCTGGCAGCCAATGTTTGTCGATTACAACAGCGGTCTGCCATTACTGCGCAACGCAAACCTGTTGCTGCAATCACTTGAGCAGCAACACCAACCTGGAGATGAATACGCCTTTATTGGTCACAGTATGGGTGGGCTGATTGCGCATATCGCTCTGCAAAGGGCACGGCAGAATAAATCAACACTGGAGGGGGCTGTCAAAACCCTCATTTGTGTTGGTTCACCACACCAGGGCGCACCCATGGCGCAACTCGGGCATTGGCTGGAAGAACAATTGAGTCAGATATCCTTTACCCTACCGCTGACTTACCTGACCCGGATGCGCAGTGCTGGCATTCACGATTTGAATCATGGCTACAACCCGAACACACCTCTTGCGGCAACGCGCATTTACCTCGTAGCGGGCGAATTAGCCGTAACACAGGCACACGTTAAAAAGGCACTTGGCGATGGGCTGGTCACGACGACCAGTGCATTAAGTTTAAAACAGGCGACAGAAAAAGTAATGCTAACAAACGTTGGTCACATTGAACTACTACGCGATGCCCGTATCTGGCAGTCCATAAGTCAATGGCTCTGCTAGCTATCTACCTCAGCGGGTGCAGATATGCGCAAATTTTTTGAGGCAAGTTCTGCAGGCAGTATTCACTATTTTGGCAAATGTCTTAACAATGAAATTTGCCAATTCAGGCCCGCCCATCGCGTCCTTCAGATCGATGATTTGATTATTGTTGTGTATTTTGAAAAGGACTTGCTATTCCCTGCCACACTTGCCGATAGTTGCTCACCGCATTTTGGCTTCAGGCATCTACCGCAATACGTTGAATAACCCGAAACAAATCTTGTTGACTGAAGGGTTTTGCCAGATACCCGTCCATGCCCGCCGCCAAGCATTTGTTCTGCATTTCTTGCTGTGCATCGGCAGACTGACCAATGATCTTGGGCGGTTTGATCGAAGAATCGCCACGAATGGCAGCGGTTAATCCCAGACCACCCATTTCGGGCATGTGCAAGTCGGTGAATACCACATCAACGTCTGTTTTTTTCAGAATCTCCAGTGCTTTGAGGCCATTTTTAGCCACCAGAATACGACACGGCGTTTCCGACAGCATGGTTACGGCAACACTGATGTTTATGGCGGTGTCATCGACGATCAAGAGCGTCAGTGGCGGCCACTGGCTGATATCCACGACTGCGTATTGCTCGTTCAATTCGACGACATCGTCCGGCGTGCGTCGGCAACTCGCGGGCAGCGTTAACCGAAACTCAGAGCCTTTACCCAAGGAGGATATTACCGTCAGTTCAATACCCAGCATTGCCGAAATAACCTGACAAATATGCAAACCCAATCCCGTTGAATTTACGTCGTCTTCACGAGCACTCATTTCCTGTTCATAAGGTTCAAAGATCCGATTCACGTCGGCTATACCGACACCCGTGTCGCACACGGTTATCGCCAACTGCCCTTCTTCTTCCGTCAGTGACAGTTCAACCTCCCCGTGTTCGGTGTATTTTATGCTGTTGGAAACCAGGTTAATTAAGATCTGCGCCAACCTCGACCGATCCATTTCCACGACCTCCGTCGACATGGCTTCGGAAACAGATGTAAATAACATTAGGTCTTTTTGCGCAGCATTAATCATGTACAACTGAACTACATAACTCATCAGATCCGCAACATTAAATACACTGGGTGACAAGGACAGATTGGCTTCCTGTAATTTTGCAGCGTCCAGAATATCTTTGATAACCATTAACAAATGCTGACCACTGTTACGCACAATATCCAACTGTGCGGTTAGTTCCGGATCGGTCAGCTTTTTGGATACCATTTCAACAATACCCATCATGGCGTGCACGGGCGCCCGTAATTCATGTGACATAGAAGAAAAAAACCGTTCACGTTGCTGCAGCGCCTGCGTGGCCTGAAACTCAGCTTTTTTCAGAGGTGTGATGTCCGTGTGCGTGCCAGTGAAACGAGTCACATTGCCATCGGCATCCCGCTCAACGACAGCTCCGCGATCGAGGATATATCGCCAATGACCATCCGCGTGTTTCATCCGATGTAGGTTTTCGTAATAGTCTGTTTTGCCCTCCATATGCGCCTGAATATCCGCGAAACAGCTATCGATGTCATCCGGATGTACCCGTGAAGACCAATCGTCCAGTGTCATGGTTAAATCGTCGAGGGTCACCCCAAGCATCTCGGCCCAATTGTGATCAAACACCACCTCATTGGTCTGCGGGTTCCAATCCCACATACCCAACCGGGTGCCTTCCAACACTTTCTGCAGGCGCTCTTTGGTGTAGGGTTGCGATAGCTTCGCCATAATTTTGCCTAACCTCCGCTACGAAGCCAGCAGCTCTGCGGGCGACACTTGGGTTATTGATTGTAAAAGCCCGACCATTGCCGCCAGGCTCCTTACGAAACATAGCTTAAGAAAAGCCACCCTGCAGAAAGATACTCCATTGATCGTCATCAAGGATGTTACTCTTACCACCGGTCGAAACCTGCTATGCTTGCACCAAATTCCAGGAAGCATCTCTGTGGCCTTAAAACCCGTCATTTACAAATTGAACCTGAATCTGTCCGATCTGAATCGCCAGCATTATCAGGATTATCACTTGACCGTTGCGTTGCATCCGTCGGAAACACTCGAACGGATGGTCGCTCGGTTAATGGCGTTCGCACTGAACGCCAGTGACAATCTGACCTTAACCAAAGGTTTAAGTACCGTTGAGGAACCTGACTTGTGGGCGAAGTCTTTAGATGACCAAATCAGCCTGTGGATCGAACTTGGGGAACCGTCTGTTGAGCGGGTGAAAAAAGCCTCACGGATGGCGGAGCAGGTTAAGGTCTACAGTTTCAACAGTAAGTCAGACGTTTGGTGGCAACAGGAGTCTGGCAAGTTCAAACGACTCGAAGCCGACTTCATTCAGTTCAATTATGATGAAATCAGCAATCTGGCCGCACGGGTTGCCCGTACCATGAAGTGGTTTGTCACAATAAACGACAATTCGGCGTCCGTTCATACCGAACAGGGTGACGTCGACATCAACTGGTCGTTGCTGCACAGCCAGGCTCAGCAATAAACACCCGTCGCAATAAAAGGTAACGATTATTTTTACTCTGCAACCCGGCGCAAAAGATCTTTGGTTCCTGCCACTCGGTGGTACCGGCGAAATTGGTATGAACATGAATCTCTATGGTCACGACGACCAGTGGCTGATGGTCGATTGCGGGGTCACCTTTAAGGCACCGCTGACTCCAGAAAGTACTGTTGAGCACGATGTTGTCAGCGCCGACCCCGCTTTCATTACCAAACAGAAAGAAAACCTGGTCGGCCTGGTGGTGACGCACGCGCATGAAGACCATGTCGGCGCGGTGGCGGATCTCTGGCCGCGTCTGCAATGTCCGGTATATACCACCGCATTCACCGCTGAATTTTTACGTCGCAAACTGGCGGAAAAAGGTCTGGTTGGCTCTGTGCCGATTATCGTGGTCGACTCCGGCGACTGCATTGATATTGGCAGCTTCAACGTGGAATGGTTACCACTGACACATTCTTTGCCGGAGCCTCATGCGCTGGTTATCCGCACCAAAGCCGGAAATGTGTTTCACACCGGTGATTGGAAAATAGACCCAAAACCCGTCATGGGGGAGCCATTCGACCCGGCCCCGTTTAAAGCGCTGGCCAGTGCATCCATCGATGCCATGGTCTGTGACTCCACCAACGCCAACCGACCTGGCCGTTCTTTGTCCGAAGGAGACTGCTACGCGGGTTTAAAACACCATGTTGAGCAAGCCGAAGGACGCGTAGTGGTCGCGTGCTTTGGCAGTAACATCGCCCGCCTGGTCACACTCAGTAAAATTGCTGCCGAGACCGGCCGTTATGTTGGACTGATGGGCCGTTCACTGCTGAACATGGTCGGTACGGCACAGGCCACTGGCGTCTGGCCGTCACAATACAGTTTTGCAGAAACCAACCACCTGCCCTATCTGCCAAAACACGAAGTTCTTTGTATCGCCACGGGCAGCCAGGGCGAACCGCGCACAGCGTTAACCCGCTTAGCGACAGACAGTCATTACGACATGGAACTGGACCCCGGCGATACCGTCATCTTCAGTGCGATTAAAATTCCGGGGAATGAAGTCGCGGTTGACCGGTTAATCGCCAACCTCAAACGAAAAAAAATCAACGTCATTACGGTGGCCGACAGTGAGTGGCCGATACACGCGTCTGGCCATCCCTGCGCTGACGAAGTCGCTGACCTCTACCGTTGGGTGCAGCCGCGCATCGCGGTGCCGGTACACGGCGAGGCTGAACATATGCAAGCCAACGCCGCCATTGCCAAACAACAAGGCGTGCAACAACAACTGACCGGCAGCAACGGAGATCTGTTTGTACTGAATGGCCGTGGTAAGGTCCGCAAGCAAGCAGTGCAAACCGGACGCATTGTGCTTCGGGAATAATTCCAACGCCGTTCACAACTCCGGGCCGGATGAAACCCGACTATACTGTTGACCAACCTTAACGATGTCGGTAAACACCATGAACAATACCATCGGACCCGGTGCAACCGGTTTGAACCAAGCATCCCGATCGGTGGATCAAAGTCTGCAGCGTATAGGTTCAGGCAAACAGATCAACTCCGCTGCAGACGACGCCGCCGGTCTGACCATCAGCACGGCCTTCAGCGCGCAGAGTCGCGGCCAAACCCAGGCCATACGCAATGCCGGTGATGGTATCTCCCTGCTGCAGACGGCCAATGGTGCGCTGAAAAACCTGACCGACAATGTGCAACGTATCCGAGAGCTTTCTGTGCAAGCCGCCAATGGTATTTACACCGATGACGATCGCCGGCTAATTGGCAAAGAAGTCGCTGCGTTAACCGAGCAGATCAACACAACACTGGAACAGACTAACTTTAACGGCAAATCCTTATTCAGTGGCACGCAAGAGCAAGCCTTTCAGGTAGGACCTGACGCGGGCGACCAAATTAACATTCCCGCTGACAACCTGGCGGACGACGCATCGGCACTGGGTCTGGCGAATATCTCTGTTGAATCCGCAGACCGCGCCAGCAACACCATTGCCATAGCCGATAACATTCTGGCTCGCTTATCGCAAACGGCAGCCGAAAACGGCGCCTTGCAAAATCGCTTTGAATCGCGCATCGGAAATTTGGAACAGGACAGAATTGCTTCTGAAACCGCCCGTTCGCGAATCGAAGACGCCGACATTGCTAAAGAAGCCAGTCAACTCAGTGCCAATCAGATTCGTGAACAGGTGGGTATCGCCGTGCAAGCCCAGGCAAACCAGAATCGGGGAAATGTTCTCGCCCTGTTGCAACCTTGAACACACGCCTGACCGTAACGGAGTACATCATCATGCAAGAAGACCTGTCGACTGAAACCAGCAAACAATATTGTCCTTATTGTGGTGAACACATTCGCCTCATCATCGAGCCCTTTGATGAACCCCAAACCTACACTGAGGACTGTGAAGTCTGTTGTCGGCCGATGATTGTGCAAGTGGAAGTGAATGGGGATGTGTTTCTGCAACGCGAAGATGATTAAAACCCAGCGCTCGACCGCTTGTTGAAAAAACAGTAACCTTGTTGGTTTCCAATTGACTGACAGGCCAACATGAACCGACTGACTAACTGGTTACACTACTCTTCGCTTTCTGTTCTGTTCATACTTTTTATTGGCGTCTACCTGCTGGTGTTCGGAACTTACGAACTCTATGCGCTGGCCTCATTAACAGTCTTCTGTTTTGCGGTTGTACGAGCACTCAATATCTACTCCCGTAAACGCTTGAAGACCGGACTCATAATTACTTACGTCCTGCTGTTTGTGCTGGAGTTCACCAGTTTCGAATTGGTTATTTTCAGCGCCGACGACCAAGGGCTGAAATACTGGCTGGCCCGCATAAGTGGCATTGTGTTGATCCTGTCGCCGTTCATTCTGGAGCGGATAACCACCGTCACCAACCATACTGTATTTGCCGTGCCCTCAGTTCAGGAAGCAGGCACCTTAAGTTACGCGCGATTTAACCAAACCCGAGAAACCGCACAAAGCATTCATAATGCGGTCAGTAAGTTAAAAGGCACACTGTCCAGTGACAATATTCGCGAGCTCGCAAACGACCTGCCACGTAACAACTCCTTCGAATACATCAATAACGGCAGTTTAACGGAGGCCTATTTTGCGCAGGCAGAGAAAGCTCTCGAAGACCCCTATATTTATATCGTTGTGTCCAACACCGGAAGTGCAGCCAGTGAACTTATCGGCGTATTTACCCGCAAACAATTCAACCATGTATCGATTTCATTCGATGAACAGTTGGACACCATCATTTCTTACAACGGCGGTGAAAAAGTGTACCCGCCCGGTTTGAATGCGGAGATGATTGAGTTTTTCAACAAGAAAGAAGACGCCAGTATCGGTGTATACCGCCTGAGTGTGACCCGAAAGCAGAAGCAGGCCATGCTGGACATTGTGCGCGACATAAACAGCGAAGGTTCTGCCTACAATCTGATCGGTCTGGTGTTTAAATATTCTCACCGCCCTAACATCATGTTCTGTTCTCAGTTTGTCTACAGTTTGCTCAAAAAAACGGGCGTGGCCTATTTTGAAAAGCGTCCCGAACTAGTCCAGCCAACCGATCTGGTTGAACTGGACTATTTCCGCAAACTGGAATTCGTCCGGTTACTGACGTTCCGTTAGCATTAAATTCATCGACATGGCCATCGATCAACTCAGACGCTGTTCGGTTGCGGCATCAAACAGATGCAATTCAGCTTCATTGAAGTACAGCGTTAATGTCCTTGGTGCATCTGCTGGGTAAGCTCGGCTCAATCGCGCCACCACTGTTTCTTGCACGCCTGATACATGACCATACACCAGAGTATCTGCACCCAACGGTTCCAGCACATCAATCTGAAAGGGCAAGGAAAACGCATGTTCGGCTTGGCGGTAGAGATGCTCTGGACGCAAACCCACAATAACCTCCCCTTCGAAATTCGGCGGCTGTTGTAACACAATGCTCAGTTCGCCGATTTCCAGGCGCCCGTTATGCAAACGACCGGTTAAGAAATTCATCGCCGGTGATCCAATAAACCCTGCCACGAAAACCGTCTGCGGCCGTTCATAGATTTCCATCGGCGAGCCCATTTGTTCAATCACCCCGGCATTAACCACCGCCAGACGATCAGCCAGGGTCATGGCTTCCGTTTGGTCGTGAGTAACATACACCGATGTTGTGCCCAACGAGCGCTGCAATGTTTTAATTTCATTGCGCATTTGTACCCGCAACTTCGCATCTAAGTTTGACAGGGGTTCGTCGAATAAAAACGCCTGTGGATCACGCACGATAGCGCGGCCCATTGCGACTCGCTGGCGTTGACCACCCGACAACTGACTGGGTTTTCGGTGCAGATAATCCGTCAGCTTCAAGAGCCCGGCGGCATGTTTCACTTTCTGATCAATGGTTTGTTTGTCCACGCCTCGGTTATGTAACCCATACGCCATGTTCTTGTACACCGTCATATGCGGATACAGCGCATAATTTTGGAACACCATCGCGATATCGCGTTTCGCAGGCGCTTCAGCATCCACGCGTTGCCCGGCAATATGAATCTCGCCTTCGCTGATGGCTTCCAGGCCGGCAATTGTCCGCAACAAAGTCGATTTTCCGCAGCCGGAAGGACCGACCAACACCAGAAACTCGCCTTTTTCGATTTCTATGTTAATACCACGCACAGCCTGATGACCGTTCGCGTAAGTTTTATGAATATTGGTTAAGCGCAATGCACCCATGTTGACACCTTATTTTTCACTTTCGACTAAGCCCTGGATAAACCAACGCTGAAAAAATACCACCACAGCAACCGGGGGTAGCATCGCCAACATCACCATGGCAAACGCGACGTTGTATTGCGGTACGCGACCTTCGCGAACCACGCTTAAAATATTTTTTATACCCATCACAATGGTGTAATAGGATTCTTCTGTGGTCATCATCAAAGGCCACAGATACTGATTCCAACCCACGACAAACATAATGATAAACATGGCCGCCATCATGGTTCTGGACAACGGCACCAGAATATCTTTAAAAAATCGCCAAGCGTTGGCGTTATCTAACTGCGCCGCTTCCAGAAGTTCATCCGGTACCGTTTTATAAAACTGCTGAAAATAAAACGTCGCGGTGGCCGAAGCGATAAGTGGCAATATCAACCCGGTATAGGAATTCAACAATCCCAACTGGCTGACCACCTCATAGGACGGCACAATACGTACTTCCAATGGCAACAGCAGCGTGCTGAAAATCAGCCAAAACCAAAACGTGGCAAAGGGTAAACGGAAATACACCAAGGCATAGGCAGCACACATGGATATGGCTATTTTACCGATGGCAAAACCCAACCCCATGATCAGCGAGTTCATCATCATACGCAGCCCAGTGGCGGTGTCGGTAAAACCCGATGCCGATGTCAGCGCTGTTTTATACGCCTCAAAACCGTTCCCGCCCGGAAAAAACTGCAACCCGTCACGAACGATGTTTTCAACTGAATGCGTCGAACTGGCAAACAACATCCAAACCGGAAACAAGAGAAAAATCACACCCGCCCACAAAATCAGGTGATCGAATACAGATGCTCGTTGCATAAAAACCTCTCAGTAGTGAACGCGTCGTTCAACAAAACGAAATTGAAAGACCGTCAACAGCAACACCAGAACCATCAGGACCACCGACTGTGCGGAACTCAACCCCAGGTCAGCCCCTAAAAAGCCATCCTGAAACACCTTGTAGACCATCGTGGTGGTCGCGCCTCCGGGTCGCCCTTGTGTCAGCGTGTCGATCAGCCCAAAGGTGTCAAAAAAGGCGTAGGTGATGTTAATCACCATCAGGAAAAATGCCGTTGGCGCCAGCAATGGAAAGGTGATTGTCCAAAAGCGTCGGATACCGCTGGCACAGTCGAGCTGCGCGGCTTCTCGAACGGACTTTGAAATTCCCTGCAAGCCTGCGAGAAAAAACACAAAGTTAACTGGCACCTGTTTCCAAACCGACACCAAGACCAACATGACACTGGCATCGAAGGCATTGGTTTCCGGTGCGAACGCCCAACCGGTTTGCGTGATCCACTGAAACAGAACCCCTATGTGCCGGTTAAACAGAAAGTACGCGGTAATACCTGCCACGGCTGGTGCAACGGCGTACACCCAGGTCAGTAACAATCGGTAAGCCGACTGCCCGTGAATAACCGAATTGGCCTTGACCGCCAGTAACAGAGCCAGCCCAAGCGAGAAAAACACAACCAGCGCGCAATAGACCAACGTAAACAACGTAGTCGACAGATACTCGGCAGAGCTGAATAAAACCTGATAGTTTTCAAACCAGACAAACGTGCTGGACAGACCCCAAGGGTCCTCCAACATAAAGCTGAGATAAACAGCCTGACAGGCAGGCCAAAAGAAAAAAACCGCAATAATCAACAATTGCGGCACAATAAAAATATAGGGAATCGGGCTCCCGGAAAAATGAACTCGTTTTAACAACACAATCTGTTCCTTACCACATTCTGGGTGGGTAACCCCACCCAGATTCAAACGTTCACTTTACCGTACGTGCAAATCGTTTCAGATTGTCGTTGCCGTCTTTCACGATTGCTTGCAAGGCTTTTTTAACGGTGGTTTCGCCAGCCATAAGACGGTCCATTTCCCGGTAGATGGTTTCACGTGTTTGCACATAGAAGCCCATACGATACCCCTTCGTCCATTCACCAGAGGCAAGACTCAATTGCTTAACGCCCACTTCTGCATCCGGATTGGCAATGTAGTATCCGTCTTCTTTCGCCAACTCGTAAGCCGCTTCGGTGATAGGGACATAACCGGTTTGTTCATGCCAAAAATACTGTGTTTCCGGCAGCGTCAAATAATGGAAGAATGCTGCGACCGCTTTGTATTCTTCGTCGGTATGTCCGTTCATGGCAAACAACGCAGCGCCGCCAATGAAGGTTGAACCGGCATTGTCATTCACACTTTTCCAATAAGGCAGGTAGGTGGTTCCGAAGTCGAAATCCGCCGCTTGTTTCAGACCACCAAAAGAACCGGACGAACCTAACCACATGGCCACTTCCTGCTTTTCAAAAGGCATCTGATTATCCCCCCATGCGCTGCCGTAGTAGTTATAAAAACCTTTGTCTTTCCATTCTTTCACTTTACTCAAGTGCATACTCAGGTCTTTATTGTTGTACATCAGCTTCGTAGGTAGACCACTGAAACCATTGTCGGCATCGGTTAACTGCAGGTTGTGACGAGAATGGAAATTCTCGAAAAAGATCCAAGGTGTGTGCGATTGCGATAGCGCTGCGTGACCATTGGCTTTAAGTTTGCTGGCGACTGTTTCAAACTCTTCCCATGTCGCCGGAGGCTCAACGCCGGCTTCGGCCAACAGGGCCTTGTTGTAATACAAGACCGGAGTCGAGGCATTAAACGGCATACCGACCATGGTGTCGTTGGCGTCGGCATAGAAATACCGGACCCCGGATATGTAATCATTTATATCGAAATCGTAACCCGCTTTTTCCATGACCGTCTGAACGGGAACAGCCGCGCCTTTGGCATTAATAATGGTCGCGGCACCGGCGTCGAATATCTGAATAATGTGAGGCGCTTCACCGGCACGGAAAGCTGAAATACCGGCGGTCATGGTTTCTTCGTAGCTGCCTTTAAACACCGGCGTAATACGGTAATCCGTTTGTGAGGCATTAAATTCTTCCGCCATGGTGTTCACCGTTTCACCCAGCGCACCGCCCATAGCGTGCCACCATTCAATGTCGGTCGTCGCGAAAGATTGCAGAGCCATGGCAGACAACGCCAATGTTCCCAAAGTTTGTTTGATCATGATTTTTCCTTCCTGATTCTGTTGTTATGGACATCCGTTTTTTTAGATGTCGTTCTCAGTGACGGAAGGATTAAATCAGCCTTGTATGACAAGGCTGTTGCAGAAATGTGTCAATCAGATGTGCGTGGTTAACCCTCAACCGAATTTAGCAACGCTAAAGATTCCAGTTTCGACAGATAGGCTTCGATATTGACGTCCCAAAGTGACCAACTGTGATCTCCGGGCATTTCCAGATAATCAAATTTTTTATGTCGTTGCTTTAATGCCTCATGAAAAGTCCGATTGCCCATTAACAACGAATCTTGCAAACCACAAGAGACATACAGGTACGGCAGTGTTGGCTGGTCCAGCAAGGTTAGCAGATCGTCTTTTGACTGCGGAATCGCCGCCAGCTCACCGAAAGACAGTTCCAGATCATTCAATACGCCATTCAACTCCGCATAGGGTGCAATACCGGCGAGATCCAGCACGCCGGAGAAGCTGGCCACACTGATGAACCGAGACGGTTGCGACAAGCCCAGTTTCATAGCGCCGTATCCGCCCATGGATAACCCGGCAATGTGCCGGGGCACCTTGTCACCGACGGCCAGCCACTGCTCGATCATCTGAGGTAATTCGGATTCGATCCAGGTGCGCCACGCATAACCGGAGGCCTGATCAGTGTAAAAGCTGCGCTGGGCGTTGGGCATCACCACGACCAGCTTATAACGCTCTGCATAATCGAGTAATCGGGTACGTTGCAGCCAGGTTTCGTGCCCATCCAGTAAGCCATGCAACAGATACAGTACCGCACTATGCCGAATGTGCTCAGGTTTGGGTAAAATCACGTTCACGTCTTGCACGGTACCGAGACTTTCGCTGTACAGATTAATTTTAGCTACCGCCACTGGCGCATTCCTTTCATGACATCAGAAGCCCCGAGAATACCGCACACCAGAAGATTCAAAAACCCTCAAATCAATCAAAGCCCATGCAACTGACGCCCAATTGTGCCAAACTCTGGCGGCGCATCTGACAACAGTAGACACCTCTTGGACACCACCTTTTCTTTTCGTGTTTCTGAAAAACACCTCGGCATGGATTTACACACGTTTCTGAGTGCACAGTTTCCTTTTCTGAACGTGCTGTCCTGGAACGACGCCCTGGTCTTTCCGATTTTGGTTGATAACCAACCGGTAAACGGGAACCCCGAACTCACGCCTGGCACAGAGTTGCGCATTGTAGTGCGGGATTATCAGGAGGAACCCGTCAACCTGAACTGGCGTATCTGCTGGGAGAACGATCAGTTACTCGTCGTCAATAAACCCGCGCAACTGCCCGTGCACCGAACCACCCGCAATATTCACAACACACTCACGGCGTTAATTCGGCGCGGCAGCCCGTGGCCAGACGCGCAACCGTTGCATCGGCTGGATCAGGAAACCGCTGGTTTAATGGTCTTTGCAAAAAACCGGCACGATGCCCAACTCTGGCAACCCAGATTTCAGGCGTTACTGGAAACCAAGGTCTATCAGGCAATCGTGTATGGGCAGCCAGACTGGGCCGACC
Organism: Reinekea sp.; assembly: GCA_050293765.1. GTDB lineage: Bacteria > Pseudomonadota > Gammaproteobacteria > Pseudomonadales > Natronospirillaceae > Reinekea. Next base: position 37,747 of record JBNKNI010000009.1, on the reverse strand, counting down.
TCACCTTCAGTTGCCGATTGAATACCCAGGCTGACAGCGCGATCCGATGCAAGATGTACGTTGTAGACGAAAACGAAAACGGCAAACTCAGCACCACCAGATTTCGGGTTTTAAGCAGCAGTGGCGAGTACTCCGTTATTGAATGCGAGCTGTTCACGGGCCGAAAACATCAGCTTCGTGCGCAGTTAGCCCACTTGGGTCACCCGATTGTCGGTGACAAAATCTATGCACATAACGGTGAGTTTTTTCTGAATCGTCTGGACGACAACATCTCAGAAAGCGACATCAGGCGGTTACAAACCGCGCACCATCTGTTGGTCGCTTGTCAACTCGGGTTAACGATGGGTGACACTGAAAAGGCGAAAATTGAACTGGTGCGAAGCGACTTCCCAGACGCCTGGCAAAGCTTCGTACAAGAGCACAAACTGTGGGAACGCAACGCATAGCACTGTTGCTAACACGAAAGGCAAACGGCAACCGCCGCCCACTTCGTTAGCCAGCGAACTCGTGTTCCACACAGATCAGTTGCACATCACTCTCGGTTAAGGGTTCCTGAGTCAAACCACACTGAAACCGACCGTCATCGAGTGTGCGATTATGACGGCAGCTTTTGCACATCCCGAAACCCACCAACGCATGCGTGTACTGCAGGTCTTTCAATAAGTTGGCCAACACCTGGGCCGTGGACCGATCATCACTGACATTCGGCGCAAAGTTTTGTCGAATGCGCTCAAGACACTGCTGGCCCGCAGGCGTCAGAAACAACCGCGTGACTCGTTTATCGTTCACATCATTCCGACGTTCCAAAAAACCCAGCTCTGTCATTAATTTCAAGCTTTGGGAAATGCTGCCCTTGGTTTGCCCCAAATAGAGCGTCAGCGCCTGAGCCGTATTCGAGTATCGGTTACAGAGCGCAAAGTATTGCAGCGCATCAACATGCACTAATTGCAGCCCTTCCTGACTCGCCGCTTTGCGCATTTGACTCTTGTGCAGCAATGCCAGTCTTTCTATCCAGAGTGTCGTTTCGTTTGTCATGGCAGAACAGTATCGAATCAAAACTAATTTGACAACACAAAAAAACCGTTGATAATGCAAATGGTTTCGATACGAAACCATAACCAAGGGAAGAAATACCATGAAATCAGTAACCTTACTCGGTCGATTAACGGCCTGCTGCCTAACCGCGCTTTCCCTACCGGCGGGTGCCCATGACTTAACTGCCGCAACGGATGATCAGATTGACGCTGCTTTTGACATCGTTCACGCCAACATTACCCGGCAAAACAATACGCTGACCTTTCACATGCGTGTTTCCGGTCAGGCGGGCCGCCAAGTCCCGTCAGCGACAGGAGCCCTGGCGGGCAGTGATGTTTTTTCCTATGTTTGGCCAACCACGCTGAACACTGCCATGGTGGGGTTTGACGCGGATCAGGGGATTCTGGCTATGGCGGTCACGGCACATCCGGATTTCGACGATACCCCGCTGTTTGATGAGAACGCAGATGGCAACCTGACTAACGATGGTGCCTTGTGGCATTCACATTGGGTCGTGTTAGTGCCGGACGAACAATGCGGAGCAGGCGCCCTGAAAGTGAAAGACATTCCACCCGACGCAACGCCGACTTTGCCGCTTACCTGGCCCGGCCTGCCTATTTTACTGGACAGCCCAGGCTACTCACCGGTGCTCACCGAGCAAACCGTCGAAGTGACGGTACCGCTGATGGGGTCCGCAGACACAGTAGATGGCCGTTACGACGCCGTGACAGCGGGACTGCGGGTAAACGCCAGTGCGCACGACCCTTTACTGTGCGTTGTGAATGTTTTTGATGTGGCATCGGGTGACTTAAGTTTACCGGCAGCCATCGATTAAAAACCCAAGGGCCAGAAACAAACAAAGGTGAGCATCAGGCTCACCTTTTTTGGTGACACAACCCACACGTTGTTTTACCGTGCGGCAAAGAGTTATGCGAAGGTCAATTGCAACTGTGGCATTTGCCCCACTCTGTGACATGGTTGCACTGATATTTCTATGAGGTGTATGGCACCCGGCTTTTTCGTTCAGCACTTACCTTGCTGATTCCATTGAATACATTCATTCAGAGTCACACCCTTGCCGCCGAAGATATCCAGTGCACTGCCGATGGTTAAATCGACCTTACCATTGGAGAGTTCATGTACGCGTTTCAGATCGGCCAAATGACGCGCGCCGCCGGCGTAAGTGACCGGTAATGTTGCAACGTTGCCAAGTAACGAGACCAGGTTTTCATCGATACCGCTTTGCAGGCCTTCGACGTCCGCCGCATGGATCAGAAACTCCGCGCAATGACTGGCCAGCTCGCGAAGGTTTTCTTCGTTAACTTCCATGGTCGTGACCGTTTGCCAACGATTGGTGGCAATAAACCAACTGTCGCCCTGTTTACGGCAACTGAGATCCAACACCAAACGATCTGCACCCACCTCGGCCTTAAAGGCTTCGAGCTTTTTAAAACTGAACTCCGCACCGTCAAACAGCGCCGAGGTGACAATCACATGACTGGCCCCCATGCTCAGAAAGTCGGCAGCATTTTCAACCTGAACACCGCCACCGTACTGCAAACCCTGTGGCCACGCCTGCAGCGCTTTCGTAACCTCAGCCTCATTGCCTGGTCCCAAGGCAATAACATGCCCGCCGGTGAGACTGTGTTTGCGATACAACTCGGCGTAGTAAGCGGCGTCGTACTCGCTGACAAAATTGGTGGTTGCCCCGGAGTCATTCAGGCTGCCGCCAACAATTTGTTTAACACTGCCTTGGTGTAAGTCGATACAGGGTCGGAAATGGGTCACAGCAGGTTCCTGAGTTAAAAAATAACGGGGCGTAGTATAGGGTTTTAGAGATGCGGTGTCAGGTGGTGAAACCCGCAACAAACTATTGCGGGTTTGCTTAGGTGCTTGCCAAGACAATGACAATCACTTGCCGAACTAGCCTCGAAATTTGCGGATGCTCATTCCCGCTGAGGTAGATGGCAATTATTCAGAATTGCTCTGGAACAAACTCGACGCGCGCCAACGGCTGACATTCCAGGCGCGCCAACCGGCGTTCGCGTAGTCGGTCATGATGACCTTTTTCGCATTCAAAATTGAGGTTTGCTCAGAGACAGTGAGCTGATCGAACACTTTACTCATCTGCGGGAATGCATCGCTGCTCAATTGCGTAGTGTACTCATAGTCTCTATAGGTAACCGGTATATCCAGACTCACATTCCGTTTTGCAATCCAGCCATCGGGATTTACCACATTGAGCAAAACCAGAAAGACGACAAAGGAACCGGCATACACCGACGGGAACCAGTCGCTGTTGCGAACCCATACATGAGCGGCAAACACCAGCATACTCACGATCAACCAAAGCATAAACGCGGTGGCATAGAACCGCAGTTCGGTCAGCCCATAGGTTTCCACGTACAACGCCATGCGCATAAGGGCTGAATAAAATACGACAGAGGACAGCGCGATTAAGCACAAGCCCAGTATGCGAAATGCGTACTCTACTTTTGGCTCCGCTCGCCGGCATATCCAAAATCCCACCAGCAACGTCATTTGCAATAAAACCACCACTAACACGAGTTCAAAGAAACCGCTGCGCGCGTATTCCGAATAGGTCAGATTCTTCACCGTGTTGATAATGTCTTTGCCACCAAAATAATATTCAAATTGCACAACGATAAAACTGACAAACAACGCAATCAGCAAACCATAAAGAACAATCACTTCAATCAAACCGAATCGCAGGACACTGGGAACCGGCAAATCAGATTGATGCCAGCGGCTCCCAAACGCGGTCATCCGTAAAAACGCCAAGCTCAAAAAACCATAAAAACCCACTTGCACACCGGTTTCTAAGATCCACGAAATATCGAACAAATGGCTGGCTATGTCAGACACCATTTTTGCGTACAGCGCATCCGCAGACATGAATAACATCAGAAAAACAAAAAGCACCGGTATACCGATAACCAGGATGCGAAACACCGCAGGCAACCAGGACATTCGCCCCTTATTTTCCCGAAGCGCACTCCAGTTCACATCGCTGAATACAAACAAGATCGGGGCGGCTATCCAGGAAAAAATCCGAATATTGGCCAGGAAAGCGATCAACGAACTGTTTCGTAAAACCAGAGATGTTGGCTGTGCTGCCATATAAAACAACACCAGAATGACCGCCCAACTGTTGATGACATTCAGCACTTCCGATGCCCTGAAACTGATCAACGTCGCAAACAAAAGACCCAGACCGAACAACACTTTATTACGTTGCGCTGAAAACCAATACACCGCGCCCAATAGACTGTAAAACCACAATGTCTTGCCCAGTGCAAGCTGGTGCCCATTCATCACCCAATAGCCAAACACCGCCAACAGGGTTGCAGTACAAAAAACATAGGCCGTTAATTGCAATGGTGGTTTCACATAAATGGGCTGATCGTCGTAAGCAACTGACGCGTCTTGGGGTTCGTTCATGGCAAAGGGTACCTTGCAGATGTTGGTTATAATGTTAATGATAATTAGGAACGTCGTGACTTGAAGCCAACCAGTGCATCCAGTCCTGTTGCAGTTTTTCAATACCACCAGAGTAATGCTGTTCAAAGAACGACACGCTGTGCGTGTCAGGCATATCGTCACACTTATCTTGCGACACGTCCGCCAGATAGCGTTCCATCAATGGTCTGTTTTCCGGTCGCATCAGAAAATAAACCAATGCCCAGGAGTTCGCATAATAGGTAGCACCAGCATTGCCCTGAAACTGACTGTAATGGGCTGACATCAATGTCTGCACAGGAATGATCTGCCGGCGCTGTTGCAGGTACCAGAGCCAATAGGGATTAACCGGCACAACCTTCGCACTGCCCTGCACTCTCAGACTGGCAAAATAATCCGCCATGCCCTCGGTCAGCCATCCCGGCATCATGCCAATGTTTTTGTACTGGAAAACGTGTGTGGCTTCGTGCAGCGCAATTTGCTGGGCGTAATCATCGTTACCGTTATGCCAAACCGCGACCGTGTTATCCAGCGCGGAATAAAAACCATCCACATTATTCGACAGCCCCGGAGCCTGGGTCTGCTTATGCCTCATAAACGCAACGCGATTATTGAACACCTTCATTTCAATACTGGACTTAGTCATGCGCTCGGCTGGTATGAGCCGACTCAGGGCTTGGGCGATCGCGTGACCATTCACCTGAAGCGCGTCGCCTATCTCGCTGTTCGTGGCACCGGACGGAAAGGATACCGTCATCTCGAAATAGTCTTTTCGCCCCTGCAGAGTTTCACGTTGAACACCGGTATTGGCTGGCGGCCGATCGCCAAAATGGACCTGACCATGTTCATCGGTCCAACTGAATATCTGGGTACCTTTGGTTCGGGCAACCGGTGTGCGATTGGCGGCACACATTTCCCGGATCACTTGTTCATAGTGAGCATCGGTGGTGGGGTGCTCTGCACTCATGAGTGAACTGCTGAGCGCGAGAAAAAAAACAGAGGTCAGACGATAGCGCATGAAAAAAGTCCCTTAACCATGCAAATAATTTGCGCGCCACGATACCAGACCCCCTCTGCCCTGTCAGTAATCTGGCTCGCCGATAAGCCGCCAACGGGAACCGGTATATTCCAGTTCAACGAGCGTCTGACGCAGTGTGCCGTGGGTGCCCCGCGGGTTGCAGAATGCCGTCGTCCGTGCTGTTAATGGCGTCCGGTGATATCGATGCACATGCCCATGTATCAATAACAATGGCGCATTGGTCAGCCCCAACAAACGGTCACGCGCATCGCTGGTAAAAAACGCATCGACCTCAGTCAGCGGTTCGTCCATGAGATTTCTGGCCAGCGCTTCTGGGCATAACCCGTGGTGACTCATCAGCAGGATATCGTCGTCCGTTTGCGCCTGAAATTCGACGAACTGCGCCAACGCGGCCTGATGCCAAGCCACCATGTCATCTGTCCGCATGCATCGAAACTCGACACCTTCCCGCACATGAATTTCATCAAAATCATCCCACACCGCTCTGGAAGCGGCGACCACCCGCTCGCGATTCCCGGTCAACGCCAGATCCGTCCAAAAATCCGATGCCCAGAGCTGAAGGCCTGGTGCCAATAAAACGGACTCGTTGAACACCAGTTGAATTGACGACCCCCAGACCAATTGACGAATCCGTTTAATCGCATCCTCTCGGGTCAGGCCGTAATAATCGTGATTGCCCATCGTCAGGTAAGTTGGAATACCGTTGGTTTTCTGTATCAGCCAGCGATAATGCGATTCCACCACCCCATTCATGTGGTCACCGGCAATCAGGTATACATCGGCCGGCGGTAAAGTGAAATTCCGGTATTGGGCTGGGGTTAAGGCATCAATATGCAAATCGGAACAAATAAAAAGCTTCATGGCAGCAGCCTCGTCTGGGTGTTTTGGACAGAATGCCCAAAAGTGATGTCAAAACCATGTCCGCCCGGCTTTATGGCGCATTGACGTCTGTACAAGCCTTAACCGAAGTCGCAAAAATAGCGGTCAAAACGCATCCAGAGCCGATCAATATTCAACCGATCTGATTATTTTGTTAAAAAAATCAAAGATTTAGCAAAAAAGGTGTTGACGACCAAAAGCAAAATCCGTTTAATACGCATCCGTTGACGGGGCAACTGCTCTGAACAACATGCCCAGATAGCTCAGTCGGTAGAGCAGGGGACTGAAAATCCCCGTGTCCGTGGTTCGATTCCGCGTCTGGGCACCACTTATTCAAAACGAGAAAGCCTGCAGAAATGCGGGCTTTTTTGTGCCTGTAAAATCGATAATCTCAAGTGTACTCTCCGCATGCAGAACCAGTCTTCAACCTCAACACCCACTTACTAACCAAGTAGTCGACTTGAACCCTGGTGGATGAGCACGGCCAATTACGAGGCTTGTCATAGTTTGTGATCAACTTTGCAAATAGAAACATCGGCAACCCTCTTTGCGAGGCTTTTGATTGAAGACCAATGCCAATAACGGTTGAATACGCCCTCCTCCATTTGATAAGGATCTATCAATGGCGCAGTCGAAGGATATTCAACTTCTGCATCAGCCTGTGAAGGACTTTTTGCGCAAACAAGGCGTTTCGCTGAATCCTTTATCCTGGCATGCCACTTGGCAATTGCCTGAAGACTATGATGACGTCAATCTGGTGTCTGGAAAACGGACACTGTTTGTACTTAGAACCTCACCGTCGCAGTTCCGCTTCATTAAAAGTGCGGACAAAAATCTATCTGGGGAAGTCTATGAGTTACGAAGACGCGAAGGCAGTGGCGGACCAACGCCAGCCGCGCCTCGAATAGAACTGAGGCGGGCACACGTTCAGCCTGTTGATGAGTACACGCAAACAACACAGTCTGTAGACGATACCCGCCCCAAACATTTCGCTGAGCTCAGTTACCGTTATGGCGATGGCTCGTCGGTGTCGCTGCCCTATCGCATTGAGACCAAAACCAACGGAACCCTGACTGGAAACTTAGTCGCAGGCGATACTGGCTGTTTGCCCTTGCACAGTGCGAGCAAAATCAGCTACCAGATCGGCGAACCCGTACAACAGGAGCATTGGCAAAAAACAGTAGAGGCCATAGAAATACAGGCCGATGCTTTGTTTAAAGCATTAGCAGCGCAACCGACTATTGCGGAAGTTCCAAAACGGGTTCAAAACCTGTTTTCCATTCAATTGGGCTTACTGACCCCTGCGAACCCGAGCACCATGCCAACCCGCCTTTACACTGAGGGATACCCGGTCCTTGAGCTGGCGAAAACGGCAACGGAACTCTTTGAAGCCGAGCACCACAAGCCTCATATATTTGCTGAGCGTTTTCGAGCAAGACACCCAGAGGCTTACCACGAACACCTGGCACTCAGCTTCGGTTTAAATGAAATAAACGCAAACCGGGAAACGGCAGCAAAAGCCTATTTCGACACCCTGCTTTTGGCATCACAGCAAAGCTTCATAACTATTTTAGAACCGCATTTGCACAAACGGTTTGAAGATGCCGCCGATGCGGAAGGTGCATTACTAGAATTGACTTTGTTGTGCCTGATCACAGCGGGGTCAACATCCAGCACCACGAAAAGCGGCAACCAAAACCCATTGTTTACTCAGTGTCGTGACCTTGGAAAAGCTCTCAGAGCACTTGCTCAACTGACCGAGCAACAATGCTTATTTTTGTCAGTCACCGAACAAGATTCTTACCCGATAAATGCAACAGCACAACTGCCACCACCACTCATCGCGTGGCAACCCGTACCTGAACCCAATTGGATGGAACTCAACTACGATGATGCTGCCAGCCCTTTCCCCTTGGGTACGCAGTTAAGCTATTGGCTATACGACGAGGCCGATGAATTACTCTATGAAGGCGATGACCTCACCCCTAATGTCCCCAAACGGTTTTTGCTGCCCAATACTGTCACTGAAGTGAGCTATCACTTTGCGGCGAACCTGGACCCTACATTATTTGAACAGGTCATTGCTCGATTTGGACAACCCATCGTGCAGCTCTTCGACGTCAGCCCGTTGATGGATCGCGAACCGGGACTCTCATTCACTTACCCTTCCAGTACCGGCCAAAACGTCGTGTTAAGACCAAGGGAAGTTGCTCAGTTGCAACAAGCCATTGCCGCGTTAAACCTCCCGGTGGATGAACGTGGCCTGGTCTTACCCAACAGCTATGTCATTCTTGCCGCACCATACACCAACACGGACGATATTAAACAGACGGTGTACCACCACTTCGGCAACGCTTTGAGCGAAGAGGACTGGCAATTGGTTGAAGACCAACTTGCGCATACATCGAACTCACACCCTATTTTGCTGGATTTAACATGGCTGTATGCCGACATCGTATTTCGCGCTGCCGCTGAACGATACGACGACCCTCAGGTGCAATTGCACGTCAAAAAACTTACTGAGTTAGTCGAACAGGAACCTGATGTTCCTAAGGACCCTTGGTACCGTTTATTTGCTTACGCGAGCCCCAACTTTCAGCCGAGTGAGGAAGAAGAACACCGGCTAAAACTCGGGCTAACACAGTCTGAATTGAAAGAACGACTGGATTTCCTGTACGAACAACAAAAGGATGCCGGCCTCATTCCGTATCGGCAAACTTTTAATGAGTTTTTGGAGTGGACCAACGCACTGCTGTTTGGTCTCGCGACCTTTTTTGTGCCGGTAGAAAAGTGGGCCATCGGTGGTGGACAAGCGATTCTGGCGATTTTACGGCACAAGTATTTTGTTGGGACTGCAGCCGCCGGAGCATTGTTGTATTCCGGTGATGCCGAGGCGGGCAAGTACAAAATGCCGAGTATCAGCGCGGCCAAAGGTGCCATTCGCCTAACCGCCTCAAAGGTGCTGCGTGAACAAGCCGAGAATTACGGGATTCTGTACAAAGCCGTCAACTCACCCAGCAATATCGGCTTGGACGGGGGCGTCGGCAAGGTCAAACAACTGCACATTGGCAAAACACCCCAACAAGCGCTACCCAGCCCTCCGAAAGAGCACCATTGGTTTAAACAAGCCGATGGAAGCTACAATACCAAACGCAACCCTAACTACGACGGGCCGCGCAAAGCGTACAATGCGGACGAAGGCTACTTTTACGTCACCAGTAACACCACGACTAAAGGTACCAATCGGGCCAAAGCAGAACTCGGAGAACTGAAAGCACACGAATACATGATTGCCGACGGACATACCCCCGTCCCCGGTTTCAAACACCCACTCTATGGACATCACGGTGTGGATGGTTTGTACTTTAACGGTCGGCCACCACCAAAATACATCGTCATGGAAGCCAAGTACCATAAAAGTAGTTATGGCTGGACCAAGAGTGATGGGAAACAGATGAGTGATACTTGGATAAGATCTAAGTTGCGCAAACAGGTAAACCCACGTTTACTCAAAGATATTCTAGCTGAAGGCTTTGACAAATTTGGGCTTCGCTATATCCCAGACATCGGAAAGAGCGTAAAAGAAGGAATCAGTTGGTAATGCGTCAAAATAATTTGAGTAAAGAACATTTTAAAAGTCTTCTCAGTTTAAGTTTAGAATACCGTGACAAGTTCATCGAAAAACTGAAAGAAAACAGAGCTGCTGTATACCAGTCTCAAGCTTATAGCGGGTTGGTTGATGGCGACATAGAAGCAATCATCATTTCTTACACTCTTGGTTACAAAGTGTCTGAATTGGCGCCTTTAGCAAAGAACGTTTTTGATAGCATTGCTCAATATGGAGAACTCGATCAAGAGGGCTTCGCTCCGGACAATATCTTAGAACAATACATTCAGTGCACATGGATTCTTTCCTTTGCTTATTTCTTCAACGCTGAAAGAAACGATATCGAAAAAATCATTCCACACATACCCTACACTGGTAAGGATAAACTCATCGATCGTTTGATTGCCGCCATTGTTCCAGAACACCCGGTTTCACAAGACATTGCGTTCCCCGACGTTTACAAGCCCATCTGCGATGCCATGGGCGTATATGACAAAGACGCGCGCGATGTTTTAGTACAGCTGTTTCTGAAAAAGTATTACCCCAGTTTAAAAAAGCACGACGTCACCTGGTACGACAGCCACAAAGAAAAAGACCCCGAATACAACTTCCACACTGGCTACTGGGTCTTTGAGTTAGCGGCCATCGCCGTCGCCATAGGCTGGGACGACACCGACTTTCGCGACAATATGTATTACCCGAAAGACCTCGCTGACTGGAAGCGCGAACAACTCAATAAAGAAAACTTGTAAACACCGTAGCATTACGCCCGATCTCTATGGCACTTCGAGGTTGGTTATAGGCATCGAAGTGCCAATTCTTCGTCGCTTACCAACGAATGCTATCGTTGCTGAAAGCATAACCAGAAGGCTTTACGCTGAAAATTAACACGTTGATTAAAAAGAATATCATTAATCAATTGCACGGCGATGCACTTGACGATTTCAAATCATTTGGATTTGATGGGAAAGAATCAAATAAGCTAGTTACACACTTAGTCCATGAGGTTCGTAAGCTCAAATTGCCAAAAACATCATTCACCTTGCGAATAAAAATATATTGAGCTCTATCGATGTTATTATTAAATCTAAAACCATGGCTGAAGCCTAGAAATTCTTAAAGCCTAAACTTAAAAGCTTCGGAGATCTAGTGCCTGCAGCAGAAACCCCAAAGATAAAGGACTTTGAATTGCCACACATTATCCAACTCTAGCGTTCATTGAGTAGAACAGTTTTTAGTTAACAATTGTCACCACCCATTTATCTCCAAATTGACAACCGTCAAAAACCCTCATACATTATCTGCCATTGTGAACTTAGTCACATAATCAAGCTAGTAGTCGCTAATAGCTATACCGTTACGCCGTATTAGCCCCTTAATAAATGCAAGATAAATATGGGGAATTACCATATGGAAGCCTTAATCTCGTTTGAAGGCATAGCGATCTATTGTGGCGTACTGTTAATAGCCGCTATTTTCACTTACGTCCGCTTTTTCAACCGAATAGAGCCCCTAATTCAAGAACTCAGGCGTGGAATCATTGAAATCAACAAGTCTGATCGTGACAAAGATGCATTCCCTGCTCACTTCTATGAGTTAAAAGAATGGATGGATGGTTCTAAGTACCTAAAAGACAGCTGGCGTGAGTTTGAAGAGACTTTGCTACTACCTGGTACAGACTATGATGATGATCGTGAAATCATACTCAATACCCGGCAAACGAATACCTTCTTCAATACTCGAAACATCCTCTGGCACAAAATCAACATGCGCTTCTACAGTGCCTTCCCTAATATATTGACTGGCGCCGGTATTCTTGGAACTTTTGTAGGTTTAGTGATTGGTATTTCATTAGCCGCGCCAGGTCTAAATTCTGATAGCATGGCCGATGCTAAAACAGCACTGGAGCTCCTGTTAAACGGTGCATCACTCGCATTTATTACCTCCATCTGCGGCCTTGGTTCATCTTTGTTGTTTTCTTGGGCAGAAAAGAAGCTGGTACATGAATTCGAAATTAACTGCTTTGTACTGGTTAGCGATATCGACGCAAGGGTTGAATACTTTTCAGCTGAGCGCTTGGCAAACAAAGCGCTTCAAGAATCAAAAAAACAATCCTTCGCGCTTGAAACATTTGCCAATGACCTTGCTGTTTCACTGTCGGACCTAATTGCAGAAAAAGTAGCAAAGCCCGTTGTCGACGCCGTAAACGACCTAACGAGCTCACAACAATCAGCGAGTGACGAAACTCTAACTAGATTAATAGGTGAGTTCACGGAGTCTATTTCGGACGCTGCCGGGGAGGAAATGAAAGCTTTTGCGTCGACTATCGATGTGATGACCAAGAACTTAGAGTCACTTATTAACGGTATTCACGAAACAGTTACCGGTGTTGTCAGTGAAATGGTCTCTGCCACTGAAACCTCAACGAATCAAATCCGCCAAGTTACATCCGAATTCGATGCAGTAATTACCAAGCTAACTAGCACTGTAGACCAAATCGGGGATATTGAAACAGCCACTAAGGATCTCCTTGAAGGTCTGAATATGGCTCTTTCTGGTACCAATACAGCCATAGATACGACCAAGCACATAGGTGACCAACTCGCTGCCACTACGATCAAAATGGAATCCACATCAGACAATATTTTACAGTCCACGGATAAGGTACTTGATGCTAGTGATCAGGTCGCCTCTCTCGTTGTAAAGCTTGAATCGATGAATAGCGACATTAAATCGACTTGGGAAGCCTATGGTGACCGATTCGATAATATTGATGAATCAGTTGCTGGATTATTCAGGAATTTACAAGATGGGCTATCTAACTATTCCAAAACCACAACAGACTATGTATTGGGTCTCGACAAACACGCAGCAAAGGTTGTTCAGGAATTAGCTTCCGCTACAAGTGAGCTTTCTGAGACTGTAGAAGCAATAAGCGAGTCAATGATTGAACAACGATCGGCCCTGCAAACAAACTAGGTAATGTAAGATGAGCTTTGATCACGATTTAATCGAAGACGAGGGCGCAGGCTACCTTATATCGGTCAGCGACATGATGTCTGGCTTGCTCTTCGTGTTTATCATAACGCTGGTCTCCTTCATTATTCATTTCCAGGACGCCATTTCACAGCAAAATGCAGTAACAGGGAAATTGACAGCATCAAACGAACTGCGAACAGAACTCCTCCTGGACCTTCAGGAAAGATTAAGTGCGGTCAACATAATTGTAGATATCGATGCCGAACACGGCGTACTTCGACTAACAGAGAATGCAATAAGGTTTCAGTCGTCGAAGGCTACGTTAGATGAAGCAAATCAACTAAACCTTAATATAATTGCGGGAGTATTTACTAGCGTATTACCTTGTTATGGTGAGCAACCTCCACAAGATGGGACTTGCAAAAATAAGGAAGGACTCCGAGGTCAACTCGATGCGGTCTTCATAGAAGGACACACTGACAACGTCCCCATTTCATCTAAGTTGTATGCCGATAACTGGGACCTTTCCGTTCAACGTGCAATTCAAACATTCAGATTGCTAGTACCCCCAAAGCCATTATTGAATTCTATGTTAAATACTAATGGGCAGCCCATTTTTTCAGTAAGCGGCTATGGAGAGGGGCGTCCAGTTGAAGGTCATGATCACGAATGGCCAACCAATGATGTGGCTAACAGGCGCATTGATATACGCTTCCTTATGAGCCCGCCGTCGTTAACCAGAGCCCAAAGAGATGTAATGGATAAAGGCGCAAATTAATGAAAACACTTCGCGCGATCAATAACTTCAACTTAATCTCACTTAATGAAACACCAAGTTTAAGAAATTCGATATTAGCTAAGACCGTTGAGAAAGTTTCCCATCAGTTGTCATACACAGAACTAAAGGAGCCTTCTAAGGCTAGCATTAACGAAGTATATATTCTTCTCAGTAAACTCTATAAGGAAGGCAACGGACTAAGTTTCTTTCCTTCAAAGTTTCTTTCGATTTCTCCTTGGGCCATATTTACTGAATTCGAAGACGGCCAGGAAGAACTTATAGCCCGGCCTAACTTCTTGGACCAGTACATAGAACTACTTTTAGAGCGTAAACCACGAGCTGTGCTTCCGCCATTGCTGCATGTTTTTCTCCTTTACTACCCTTTTGATAGCCCTCTTTTTGAAAAGCTCAGGCTTGGAATAATCTCTTTGTTCAGCAGCATTAGCTCATTAAGAGTGGACAGGCTCCGTGACCAGGTGACATCTTCGGGAATTATTAATAAAAACGCCCACAGCCTCCTAGTTGAAGACTTAATCGAACGAAACCAGATATCCAGCACATTAGTACGATTCAATCTCTCAGGGACCTTGGAATGCGGAGGATTTTCCCAATTTGTTTTAGAACACTATCTAAGCTACCTGAGAGATCATCTATCATCTATGTCTGAAGAGGTTCAATATAATGTAACAGGTGATCTCATTGAGTTCTTCAGCGACGACGATGGGCTGCACTTTCCAAAGCTTAAGACTCTGTTGGTAAATTGCATCCTAGAGGGATATTCATACAAAAGCGCTAGCAAACGAATACAGGAACAACTCAAAGATTTTTTTATTACTCACTATGGTGACCCTCGACTAAGCCCCTCTCGCTGGCTAGGCGCTTCCGAAGCAGCACTTATCACGATTAGGAAGTGGCTGGTCGAAGAGACTCTTGATCATTTTTTCACCATATTGTCACATGTAGCTGCAACAGACCCAACGGCGGATAAACACTGGAAGTACCGTAAACGATTTTGGCAAGCCTATCTAAGAAATGGTGTTATCAGTGAGGCCTGGGTAGCGCTCGGTCCGGAGGCGCGAGCTGAAGCCCCTGCAATACTAGGAGAAAAAAGCTCGAACTACGCATCCCTCCTAGGTGCAAACAAAAAACATAGCTCTCTAATAATAAAGATCGACGACGTAGTCATTACTGAGTGGAGCCACTCAGGTAGTTACAGGTTATGGCGAGATTCTAACAATCCACCAGACCTCTATCGCACTGTGTACAAGAAATGGGATTTGATGAGAAAACCAGATATTACTGGTACGCACCACAGCAGTAGACGCGGTGGCTGGCAGAAGAAATTATCTAATATCATCCAAGATAATACGGGTCTGAGCATATCAAGAGATGAGTACATGTATGACTAATAAAGCGCTCTTACAATGGGAAAGAACCGGGTCAAGCTTTGCTTTTTCGGTAAGTAAAGGATCACAAGCCCTTGTAGCTGAAGAATGGTGTAAGTACAAAATTGAGCATGAGGGTGGGCACGCGAACGTCACCAGCCTCTTTAGAGGCCTCGATATGGGGTTGGTAAAAGAAGTCGGCAATCAACTTGTTTGTACTGACCACTACATAGCAAGCCTAACAGAAGTAGAGGTCTTGAATTTAGCCCTACCAAAACCGTCTCAATGTAGACTTAAAATCAAGAGTAGCGGTCTCATTACTCATCCTTCATTTAGTCTTGACTACAAGCTGCTGAGGCCTGACGGCCGCCCCTATATGGGCATTAAACGAGATGGTGTCGTCCTTAGCGCTGGTGGTGAGCAGTTTTTGGTTCTCGATCCAATCTATACACTTATCGAAAAGATTGATCACTATAGATCTGCACCAGCAACAGATAGAGATGAACGCTTCGTACGTTGGGGAAAGATACAAGCGCTGCTACCGTCAGATAGCATCGTCGACGGCATTCTCGAGAGTATATCTATATGTAGGGCTGATAGATTTACATTAGATATCAAACCAAACGGGCGCTTCGAACCAATATTAATCAAGCCGCGCATAGACAAAGAGATCGATGTTCAAGGCCAATCAGATATTGAGTATGCCATACCAGCAGTCAAGCAACGTGAATTTGAGAAACAGTTTAGTAATCGCCATATGGCTCGCTCCAACTATGCAATAGGAAACAATACATACGTTGTAATGCCAGAACGAGTTGTGAAAGCCTTAGCGGTAGTTCGTAACTACCAACAAAAGGATAAAGACGCTCGACTAGCTTTCGTTGCTAACCCTGAACAATACATATCTGATCAACTACAAGATACCTGGGATACCGAAGAGGAGCTCAGCTCGCTCTTTGTGGAAACTCCAGAGTTCATTAGTCAACGTATTGAATGTATCGGTGTTTGGGAGCCAAAGATCTGTGCCTATGTAGCCCAGCGAAATGGAGATTGGCTTCCAGAGGATGACCAGCGTGTATATATTCCCCTCGGTGATATTTTAGTTCAATTATCGGTTGATGGTGCTCGGAAACTACTCAAGCTAATCAACGATGCTCTAGACAACAACGCCTCTCAGGTGACCTTTGAGGAGCAAAACATTGATGCAACCCTCGAAAACAAAAATTATCTCATACGTTTCCTGAGACCCTTTGAAGAACTGATTGAGGAAAAGCCGACTGGGAGTGTGCTCGCACCAATAGTCAGTGGCAATATCGAAGATGTAGAGTTTAATCTCATTGCTGGTGAGCAGCGGCCTACTCTAAATAGGATTCCAAAGGCACTAAAAACGACACCACTCTACCCTCATCAGGATATCGGCGTTAATTGGCTCGCTCGACATTGGGAAACAGGCTCTATGGGAGCCCTTCTAGCTGATGATATGGGCCTTGGTAAAACGCTACAGGCACTAAGCTTTTTAGCATCATTACGCGAATCTATGCAAACTGGTAATTACCCCACAAAACCAATATTAGTAGTGGCACCATCCGGTCTATTAAGAAACTGGATAGATGAAGAGAAAATCCATTTTCATCGCCCAGGTCTAGGTGCACTATTTGAAGCATATGGTCCTTCCCTGCGTACCTTTTCGAAGCGAAGTATGCTGGAGAGAAATACAATTATCGCCCAATCAGCATGGGTAATGACTACATATGAAACTTTGCGAGATAAAATAAAGTATTTTATTTCAATTGACTGGGCAGTTGTCATATTTGACGAAGCCCAAAAAATAAAAAATCCCGATTCCCGAAATACGGAAATGGCAAAATCGTTGTCGTCTGATTTCACCGTGGTGATGACTGGTACACCCGTAGAAAATGAATTAAAAGACCTATGGTGCCTTATAGATACAGTTCAGCCAGGTTTATTTGGCTCTCTTCGAGAGTTTCACAATAAATATGTTGTGCCTTCGGAGTCAAACCCAATGGAGGCTAGAAAGTTAAAAGATATACTCGTTGAGGGTTCGAACCCACCGTTGATGCTAAGACGAATGAAAGAAGAGCATTTAAAAGGATTACCCCAAAAACATTCCCATGAAATAAAAATTAATATGCCTAAACATCAAGCTGATGCATATGAGGGCATTATCAAAGACGGCCAGCTATTGAAAGGCACTGCTGGAGGAATGTTAAAAATAATTCAACAAATGCGTAGGGCATCCTTAATAGCCGAAGACTTAGACGAAACCGGAATTACCGACGGCATAGTCCATCGTTCGGCTAGATTAAGCGGTCTTATTCAACTACTAGACACTATTAATGAGGAAAAACAAAAGGCACTTATTTTTGTTGAGCAACTCGATATTCAAGAACATCTTGCTACCTATCTTCAAGCTCGATATCAACTACCAAAACGCCCCATGATTATCAATGGTAAAATTGACGGGGCGACGCGAAAAAAATATGTCGATATTTTCCAGACTTCGAAAGAAGAAGATTTCAATGTGATGCTACTGTCACCCAAAGCTGGGGGAGTTGGACTCACAATAACGGCAGCTAACCATGTGATTCACTTGTCTCGTTGGTGGAATCCAGCCGTTGAGGATCAGAGCACGGATCGTGTATTTCGAATAGGGCAAAAAAATGATGTTCATGTTTATTACCCAATAGCAATTCATCCTATATATAAACAAAAATCTTTCGACGCGAACCTAAATAGATTACTTAGTGAAAAGCGTGATCTTAGTAAAAATGCTTTAATTTCAGGAAGTTTCACTAACAATGATTTTATTGAGCTGTTAGAAGAGAGTATTAACCAGAACTAACAATCCTACATAGTATGATCAAATGACCAGGACCTGTTTACATTCGATGTGTTGTGAAAGTAAATGGGTTACCTTGGGTCCGCCAGTCCGCCAGTCCGCCAGTCCGCCAGTCCGCCAGTCCGCCAGTCCGCCAACAGTAAAGTATTCTCAATTAATCTGTACAACACTCACAGCTTTATACATGAATAGCGGCAACCTCACCTTATCCTTCGCCGAATCTAACTCATCTCTCTCTAAGCCCAGTGATCCAACCCCAACAGTTTTCGCCCGAGCTCAGACAGCGGCGCAGGACCATACTGTTTTGCTTCTAACCCGCGCGGGTCGCCGGGAAACGCATCGCCTGCAGGTGCTTGCCGGTTACGCCATAATGCGATGCGTTCAGACTTCAGTGCAACGTTATCCGGTTGGGCGGGAAACATAGAGACGTATTGCGCCATGCGTACTTTATCCGGTGAGTGATTGGGCCGAACACCGTGGGGTAACAATGCGTTGAACACGAGCATGTCGCCGGGGTTTAAAGGCACGGGGGCAATGTCGTACCCGCTGATGTCCGGTTGAAAGGGGTTTGCGTTCGCCGGTTGCCGGGCGGACCACCACTCAAGGTCCTGAAACAAACCAGGCACACATTGAAAGCCGCCGGTCGTCTCATCCTGTTGACTCAATGCCAGCACACCCTGCACTGAAACGGGCAACGGGCGCGCTGAGCTGTCCACATCAAAATGGATAAACCCATTCGGGTTCGTCAATTGCCGGTTGCCACTGTTTGGGGTGTTGAGATTTGCCCGGTCGATGGATACCCATAAATCTTCACGGTCCCAGATATCCACAAACAGGTCATACAGCCGTTGGTGTTGGCGCACCTGCCACATGGCCGGGTGATGATACATTTCCACCATACCGGTGTTATTCAATTCCAGCATTTTGTGCGCCCGGCGCTCCGGTCGATTCCAGGTTAGCGGATCATTCGCATCTTTTTCTTCAAATGCCCAAATAGCCCGCACGACTTCGTTTACCATATCTCTGGGGATCAGGTTACGGATCACCACATAGCCAAAGCGGGTCCATTGTGTCCAGTCTTCTTCGGTCATGACCCGTTTGGGCAATTGCTTCTGAGTATCTTTTAACGGTTGCGATCCGGCCACGGCACCGGGGTGTTTGGGTTGAGCATAAGCGGGCATTTGCATTGGTTCTCTCCGGTTCTTTCTGCGTTGGAATAGGCTCAGTGTATGTATCACAACTGCAAAAAGTGATGCGATTTAAGCATAAACTAATGCTATTCTTGCGAGAATACAGTCACATAAGGATCTGACCTGTGCGCCCCTTTCTGGAACGTATCGTTCAGTCGCCCATTCAGAGTTTGGGTTGGCTGGATCGGCAATTGGATGACGGTATTCCGTTTGAATGGCACCACCATCCGCAATTTGAATTAACCCTGACGTTAAACAGTGAGGGATACCGCTATGTGGGTGATCATATTGGACCTTACCGTGACGGCGATCTGGTGTTGGTCGGGCCGAACACGCCCCACACTTGGCATTCCAATACGAAAGACAATGTTGACACGCCACACCACGCCATTGTGGTGTGGTTTACCGAAGCCTGGTTGCGTGCTTTGATCGAATTATGTCCGGAATGGCGATCACTGGAAGTTCTATTGCTGCGCGCGCGTGGGGCGTTGGCCTTCAGCACTCAAACCTCCGAAAGAATCCGTACCGATATGATGGCGCTTCCTGGGGCGGCAGACGCAGAACGCTTGCTGATGTTCATTGCGATTCTCCAGGAACTGGTGAAAGACAACACCGCCACCAGCTTGTGTGAGCAATTTCTGCAGCAGGCAGCCGAACCCCGGTTGGAGAAAGTCATTCAGGAACTGAACACTAATTTTGTCTCGCCTCCGTCTGCCAGCGGCATGGCGAGCCTGGCCAATTTGAGCGTATCCTCTTTTCAGCGTTTGTTTCAAAAACACACCCGAATGACACCCAGCCAATACATTGCACGATTGCGCATTGGCCAAGCATGCTCAATGCTAAGTAGCAGCCATACGCCAATTGCGGTCATCGCCGATCGCGTCGGCTACAAAAGCCTGGCGCAGTTTAATAAAACCTTCCGCGAACTTAAAAACATGACGCCCAGGGAGTTCCGCAAAACTTTCAGCTGACTATCCTGGCCTTTCGGAGACCCGACCGTGAAGTGTGCCGTAGGGTGGCACTATCAACTCACACACCGATTGCCGGGAAGGTTTTTACCACTCAAATCAAACACGCCAAACTTATCGAATATTGCGCTTGGCGGCCTGTCACGCTTTGTGCGATAGTCTGGCGATTAACACATTTTCGACGGGGCATTATGTCTTACGCGGTTGTATTCAATACGTTTTCCGGGCATCGCTCACGGCACTGGAACGAAAAGCTTTTAACGCAATTGCAGCACGAACTGGACGATACAATCCTGCCCTACCCTGTCGACAGCCTGAAGGGTTTACACACCGCGTTGACGGACGTATTAGGTTCCGACGCTCATACATTAATCATTTCTGGCGGCGATGGCACACTGAACCGCACGGTGAATGCATTGCTTTCTCACTCGGACTATCGGGAACTCGCCTTGGCGCTTATCCCCAACGGTACCGGCAATTCCTTCGCACTGGATCTGAACATAAAAACACCCATGGATACCATCGAAGCAATAAAGCAGGGAAAAACTCAGCAGGTGGATGTGGGTGAGATAATCACCGAAGGTGGTCGGCGTTTTTTTATCAATAATTTTGGTGTCGGATTGGTTTATGACATCACCCGTCTGGCCAGTAAAATGCGGCCAATCGGTGCGTTAAGTTATGTGATTGCGACGCTAATCAAACTGATTCGTTTACCGTCACTGAGGTTGTCATTAACCATCGACGGGCAACACGAATCACGCGATGTGTTGTTTCTTGATATCTGCAACTCACAATACACGGGTGGCGATATGCGTATGGCACCGAACATTAAATTAGATGACCGCCAGTTTCAGCTGATTTCGGTACCGGTGCTGACGCGACGTTTACTGCTGAAAACCTTTCCCAAATTATTTAATGGATCGCATGTAGAAGAAAGCTTTGTGACCAGCCAAATGGTTAAACGCGTTCATCTGCGCGCGAATAAACGTTGTGCCTGCATTCTGGATGGCGACCTGGCCGACGAACTGCCGTTGACGGTGGCCATGACCAATCAAACGCTCACTTTTTACTGTTTATAACCGTTATAGATTGGCAATTTGTTAATTAAAGGAATGTCACAGTCATGCAGAACGTTCTTAAGCTAGGGCAGCAAAACGGCTTTGTAATGTTGATAATAAAGACACCACACCAATTACCATCAACACCAAAGCCGTAACAGAATGCGACCACATGACCTTATCTTTTTCGCCTCTTAAGCGCCGTAAAGTTGAAGCTGATTTTTCCGGCGGAGACCTGAGTTCCTTGTTTTACATTTCGCAATCCGTCGCGCTTTTTTAAAGGCTTTCTGTTGATGCCCTTACATGCAATCCAACGCATGCGATAGATCCGCAATGAGATCCTCCACGTGTTCAATGCCCACCGAAATGCGCACCATGCTTTCGCCCATCCCTAACCGATTTTTTACATCATCCGGCACATCGGAATGCGTCATGCTGTACGGATGCTCCATCAGGCTTTCGGTGCCACCCAAGCTCACAGCCAGTTTAATTAATTGAAGGTTATCAAGCAGCGCAAAGGCTTCTTTTTCCCCTCCGACAACATCAAACGCAAAGGTAGAACCGGCGGACGTTGATTGCCGCTTAAAGATGGCTTCGGCATCAGATCCTTTGGGAAGAAACCCAAGGTAATGCACTTTGGCGACCTTCGGGTGCTGTTGCAGAAACTCAGCAATCACCTTTGCGTTTTCAGCGGAGCGTTCCATGCGAATTTTTAAGGTTTCCAAACTGCGCATGAGCAACCAGCACGTATGTGCGGAACACATGGTGCCTAAAATGGTACGAAACCCTGCAATCGGGGCCATCACCTCAGCGCGCCCCATGGCACTGCCTGCAATTAAATCGCTGTGACCGCCAACATATTTCGTCAGGCTGTAAATGGAAATATCCGCGCCATGCGCCAGTGCTTGCTGCCAAACCGGGCCTAAAAAGGTGTTGTCGACCACAATGAGTGGGCGATGCCCCTGCTTCCCCGCCAATGCATCTGCCAAACGCGCGCATTCTTGCAAATCCACCAGGCCATTGGTGGGGTTGGCCGGAGTTTCAACATAAATCATTCCGACCTTGCCTTTGCCCTGTGCCTCATTTAATGCGGGCTCTAAGGTGTAGTGTTCGATGCCAGATTCAAATTCAACACTGCTGATGCCATACGCAGGCAGGATATTACGAATCAGATACTCGGTTCCGCCGTATATCGGCGCAGAATGCACAATCACATCCCCTGGTCTCAAATGGGCCAGCAATGTTGTGGCAATGGCGGCCATGCCACTGGAAAACGACAGTGCTTTGTCAGCGGACTCCCACAACGCCAACCGGTCCTCCAAAACTTCCAGATCTGGGTTGTTAATCCGGCTGTAGATGAGCCCGCTTTCTTCACCTGCGTTAGGCTCCCGTTTGCCGTAAGCGAGTTCAAAGAACTCTTTGCCGTGTTGTGCGTTATCAAACACAAAAGTGGAGGTTAAAAACACGGGAGGTTTGAGCGAACCTTCAGACAACGACGGGTCATAGCCATAGCCCATCATCAGAGTTTCAGGTCTCATGTCGTGATTTTCGCCCAATGAACGGCGATGATATTTCTTACCGGAAATCGGCATGCTGTGTTCCTTTTGTTCTTGTTGTTATCAGGCCCATTGGATGCGGCCATCCAGACCAATGTAGCGGATGGACTCCAGCACTGAACAGCATCCCGCTTTTGACTCTTTCCGGCAATGTGCAACGTCTGCTTTACGGGCTGGAGTGGTCTCATTACAGCGCTAGCCACGCCACGCTCTATACGCTTGACAAGGCAGGCTAAAAACTTAACCACCGTTCGGTTACATTTTTATATTTTCAACGACATTCAAATAACTATACTGTACATCCATACAGTTAATTTGAGTTTTAAAGTGCGGTTTTACTCTGGACGTTTGGGCGAACAAATCGATTTATCCCGCTTACTGACCATTATTCGCTCCGGCGAGCTTTATTCACTGGCAATCCAGCCTTCCAACCTTGGTTATGAAATCAAGGCGGAGATCATCAGCTCGGATCAGGGTATTTGCGGAGTAACCGTGAAACGTGTCGGGCACGTACAATTTCATACCATAGAGGAAGCGCAGACAGCGATTATCGATGCTTTACGAAGCGAACCGGCCAGACTGATTGATTGGCATCTATTGGCAAGGGACGGCACTTCACTCCTGTGCGGTGCACCGCTCAAACAGGGGAAAAAACGATTTCAAACCACCAGCGTGGACAAGTTTTTCAGTGACGCTGTCGTTTTTCCCGGTCCGCGTTGTTGTCGCTGTAAGACACAGGCGTTTGTGTTTGGTTTATCACCGCAACCAGCACCCCGGTCACCGACAAATCAATAAGGTGGGGCAATACAGCTGTCGGTAATGTATTGCCGTTTTTAAACCATGACCGTTTTAAAACCATGACTGACGCAGAGAAGCCAGCATTAGGACGTGGTTTTGAAACCTTTGACAATCAACCAAACACTCAAGGTGATTTCAAACAATCCACCAGGCAAAGACAGCACCACACCGAACGGATAGCCAAATAATTCCAGCTGAGTGCCCGCGATAAAAACCACATAACCGATCCCACCCCAAATGGGTAGAAACCCAGGCACTAAACCCGAACGAAACAACACCACGGTCATCAACAAACCGCCGACACCCCAAATGGCCATACCCAGTTGATAACAGACAACGGCACCATAGGTAAGTGATTGCCCGGCCTGAAGGTGCCAGCTTTCCGGGTTTTTGGCATAGGCGTCAGCCAGCGGAATTTGCATGGCATTGAGCACGGTGCCGACGATCAACGTTACCGTAGCGGCAATAGCGAACGCCAGATAGCCCACCGTTAGCCGGGCGCTGACGGCACTGAAACGCCCCCACATCAATATCGGCAGAGCAATATTGGCAATGGTATGCAGAACACTCGTCAACACGAGCGCGAAAACCAGCTGAGTGGTGTGCTGATGAATAGCCGTTAACGGGTTATCAGCACCGGTCAAGGAAGCCATCAGCCCCGAGCCAAGGCCATAGGTTAAAAATGTGAAAATAAAAAAGGCACCAAAGCACCGTGCGGTATTGCGGTCGGACAACATAATCGAATCTCTCATTAAATAGACTCGTACAGCATACTGACCGTTATCGACTGAGATTTGATAATTTGTGCTATGGGGCGCCTCTAAAAAGTCCGTCGACCTCTGCGCGTGTACCAGCCCAAGCCCGTTGTGGACCAACGCCCTAATTTTTCAGCGGCACGACGTATCGGGACTTGAATTTCCCGGCCATGGCATCGTCAATGTCCACAAACCATTCGTAATCGATGCCATTGCCTCGCTGGACAGATTGATTCGCAAACCAAAAGCCGTAGACATAGTCGATGGTTCGCTTAGCGACTTCGGCATCAACATTGGTTTGCGTCTCAAACACGGCGACATGACGTTCAGGTAAAAGGTACTCACTCATATCCGGTGACAGCGTCGCTTCTGTCGACACCGGCACGCCTGCCAAGTATTGCAGAAGGTCTTCAGTAAAGGTCCCGGAAGGGCTGATGGTCAACGCCACCATTTCATCCGAGCTTAAAACCGGATTTTGCGCTTGGCGCTCGAATAACTTAAACCAGGTCTCCCCCACCATGTTGCATATAGGTTCGATGGTCGTAAACGGTGACGTGACTTCGGTCGACAACCCCACAATGCGTTGCTCGGGCAAAGTCATGAATGTTGGAGATAACGACATGCCTTGCGTTATGTGATGGATCAGTTCCGGGGTCAGCACGGGCTTTTCATACAGGGAAAAAGACGGCCGACTCAACCGAAATTGCTTAGGAGACAATTTGAAAAAAGATTTGAACGATCGGGTAAACGATTCGTGTGAACCAAAGCCAACCGATACCGCGATCTGAATAATGGAATGATTGGTTTCCAACAGCAGTTGAGCGCCCTTTGTTAACCGTCGCCCTCGTAAATAGGCGCCCAGAGAATCACCGATCAGACTTTTAAACAACCGCTGAAAATGCCACGGAGATAACCCCACCTGCCGCGCCAAATCCAGAACATTCACCTCTTCCGCCAGATTGTTCTCTATGTGGATTATCAGCTCGTTGATCAGCTTCAGATGACTATTCACTGCGTGTTCTGCCGCTCCAGTTCCAGCCGGGCATACAGGTATTCGGTAAAGAATCCGTGCATAAAAAATCGATGGGTGAGGTTCCAAGGGCCCAACAGGTAGTGCGGGTATTTGTTGTAGGCATACTCCACAACCGATGGATCTGAAATAAGTTTACCCACGCGAATCGCAATGGATTGATCCAGACTGAAACCGTTAATCGCGTCTCGGTATTCATCACGTTTCAACAACATACAGAACAGGCACATAAACAACACGTGAGCAGTTTCAAAGTCGATCACCTGGGTCCGTTTTGCTTTAATGTCAAACGTCGCATGATCAATCGGTTGCCAGTGAGTCCATTTGGGCGCTTGTACCGCGGATCGTTTTTGCGCTGAACTGAACGCACCGACCAGACGAAATAATTCCTGATCGTGTTCGACGAATGAATCCTTAAGCATGTCTGCGATGGTTTTCGGGTACAGCTTAATCGGCTTTGAAGGCTGTTCTTCGTTATCATTCAAAAAATTCAGGATATTCGATTCCGTTGCAAAATGACGCAGGATCAGAACGTTGGCCTCCATCGATACCCAGTGCGTACAAAACCAGCAGATCAATTTCTGCAGCAGCGTGTGAGCGCTGAATTGCGGTAAAGGCAGTCGTTTAAAAAACCAGATCAGATGCAACAGTGCGCCGAAAAACAACTGTAGCAACGGTCTTAAAATCCAGCGACCCGGGTTATGCAGGTCTTTCATCCACAGCTCGGTCGCAGCGGGATCAATCGGAATGGCATCGTCTTTGGCAACAGCCTGCAAAAAGGCACTGTAAGCTTTAGTCATGATCAATTTCTTCCAGTTGCAATGCGTAGAGTCGACCCACGACGCGAGCCGTTTTACAGATAGCCGCGACGTCTTGCTCTGTTTGACAAACCCGATCCATCATTTCATACAGCTTGTCGATGTGGTTATCGTCATTTTCCGCGTGATAATGCATAAAGGCGGTGCACTTTGTCTCTGAACCCATCACCTCATCGACCCGCTCAGCCCAGTTGGCGGCCATTTTCTGACCCAATCCTTCAATCATCCACATAGCACCAATCATATCGACAGGATTGGGTTTGCTGGCGCGATACATTAAAAACGCATGGAGAGCTTCCGTTCCCAGGTTTCGCCCCTGCTGATTGAGTTGCTCGCTTTGGCCACCGGCGGCGATGAAGTCCGCTTCCAGAACCCGATAGTCCTGATGTTCATCTTTGGCGTGTTGAATCACCACATTCCGAACGTCGACATACTCGCGTTCGAAACTGGACGCACAGCGCGTAATCCAGCGCCCGCCTTCAATCACCTGTTGGCGTAAATGCAACAACAGGTTGCGATAGTCGTCGGCAGTGAATTGTCCGTTTTCCAGTCTTGCAATGATCGGTACCCGACCGAGATCCCGCTCAAATTCAAACCAGATGCGCATCAGTTGCTGCAAACATTGCTGCGCGAGCAGCGAAGACAGTTTTTTGCGTCCGTTCATGATTCCACCACCGTAAGTTGCATATAGACGTTATTGAATCGACCGCTTTCCGGGACCATGCACAGAATTTTTTCACCCGGATGGTAGGTCTGGGTTCGCAGAAACTCATCCAACATGATGAAAATGCTGGCACATCCCGTGTTGCCGCGTTCGTAGAGATTAGTATACCAACGCTCTTCCGGAATCATCATGCCCGCTTGGTCGAGCATGTCGAAAATTTTGCTGCGGAAATGATCAGAAGAGTAATGGCACAAGACGTGGTCAATGTCATTCACGTTGAGTTGTTTTTCATCCATTAATCGAAGATATCCGTCGACACCCAGTTTGACAATGTTGTCGAGCAGACGCACATCCTGCCGTATCAATAACGCGCCGTCTGCTTCGGCCTCCGCATAGGTTGGATAATCCTGCCAACTTTTTTGTGCGCTGCCGGTACGTGGTTGTCCTACGGTCATGCACACAGGATAAGCATCCGCATGGGAAAAACCACGGATCCAGTCGATGCGCAAACTGTTCTTGCGCGGTTGAGTTTCCAACAGCAAGGCACCGGCACCATCGGACAACATCCAACGCAAAAACTCAGCGTTAAAATCAACAACATTGCCCGCAGCTTCGTAACGGCTGGCCTTGAACAGACGCGAAGAAAGTTCACTGGCAATGACCAATGCGCTGTCGTGTTCGCCTGATTTTAAAAAGGTGTATGCGGTTTTCAGTGCCATCATCGAACTGGAGCAAATACCGTGACTCGTATGCAATTCAATATCCGGTAACTGCAGCTCCGCCTGTACCATGCTGCCAAAGCCGGGTAAAACGAAATCGCCCTGGCTGGTTGCAGCACTGAGCATGCCCAATTTGCGTTTGTTAAACCCTACGTTTGCTAAACAGTCTTCACCCGCCTGGGCAGCCATCTGAGCGTTGGATAAGGTCGTTGTATGCGATTCGTCTATTGCATAGTGACGCGTTCGAATACCATTGGCTTGCAAAATTTTCGACTTCAAACGGCTGGGTTTACCATTCACCAAACCCAGAATACGTTCGATGTTGTCGTTATCAATCGGTTCACCAGGTAAGTAGTGACCGGTACTATTTATAAAAACATTCATGCTGAGACTCCCTTATGCTTCAGCCGGTATCGTAAGCATCGCAGGTTTTCTTCCATGTAAGGAAACACGCAAACAATGCCCATGAATATGAGGTAGGCCGGTAAATATCCGTCAAAGCCGTGCGCATATTCCATGCGCGTTAAGGTTAACTGACCTACCCAGTTGAATTGCACTAAGTCGATAACCACCGGCCAATTAATGACGGCAATGATCGACAACATGTACAGCGGTAACGTTGCCAGATAGCTGTGAGCGTGCATTTCCCAAATGGAAATTTTCCTTCGCGGCGAAGCAAAGTGAACATCCATATGTGCAATGAATTCATGCAGTGCCCAAGCAAATAGGCAAAGTAAGAGAATAAGCACATTTACGCGATAAGTGAGGCACAAGATAATGGGAATGCCCACTTGTATGCCCATGACCGAATGCATAAGAGATTCGGTTAAACCGGATGTCGACTCAATGTGGGTGGCCCGGTGACAACACCAGTCTACGAAACCCGCAATGCCCCAGAGGGGTAAA
Source organism: Reinekea sp. (assembly GCA_050293765.1). GTDB lineage: Bacteria > Pseudomonadota > Gammaproteobacteria > Pseudomonadales > Natronospirillaceae > Reinekea. Next base: position 9,243 of record JBNKNI010000009.1, on the reverse strand, counting down.
AACAGATACAACAACATATTTATCAATAATTGGCCGGTGTCCATAGGTCGCTCACTTCTGCACTGGATGACGATAAAGATTATTCACAATATCCAAAGATAATACATCTTTCAAAAAAGATTACTAATTTAATACCCAAAGTCGCCATTTATGCGCCTGTCAATTTGAAGATCAAGTCATCTCAGGCAGGCTTTCAAAGCCACCTGAATGAAGTCGAATGACAGACAATGCGGCCGTGGGATAGTAGCGGCCAAAACTCGTCACAAGCAACCGGGCTTGTGGAAAAACAGTCAATGCGAAAACGGCGTAAAGCCATGGGTCAAGGCCTCTGAGCAGAGGCCTTTGTGTTTACAGCGTCACAACCTGATCGGCTATCTCATCGAAGAGCTGAGCCCAGTTCAGCGAAATCACGGGTTTGCCCTGTAATATCCGCTGGCGCCGTTGGTACAGAAAGTTCTGCGACCAGCGATCCATAGCATCAGGATCACTCAGGTCAAAGTTCTGGTGAAGCTGCGCGTAGAGTTCGATTTCCCGCTGCTTCAGCAGAGCAGGAATCCAGCGACACCATTGCCGGTCCAACGGTCGTTCCTGTAAATAGCCCCGCATGAAGCTTTGAAAAAACAAACTGACCGCGCTTTGCTGCAAACCTTCCGGTCGATCAAATGGAATGGCGTAAAACACAGCAATGGCAATATCGGCGACAAACAGGTGGTATTGGCAATCGTCAAAATCAAACAGTGTAATGTCTTTGCCGTGAACAAAGAAATTACCGCGATGAAAGTCTGCATGGATTAAACCATAGTCGTGTTTATCCTGATGGACCTGTCGAATCTGATGGTTCAGGCGGTCGAATTTCTCAGCGATAGCTTCATCGGAGGACGGCAAAAACTGGCGAATATTCTGGCCTGGCTCTTCATACCAATGCGGTCGTTGACTGCAACTGTGCTCAAATTCAAAGCTCTCGGCCAAAAGATGCATTTTGCCGCACATTTGGCCCATCTGCTCAAACAAGGGGGAAGACCAGGGCGATGACTCAAATGCCCAAACGTGCTGTCCTTCTGCCCAGGAGAAACAAACCGCTGTAAAAGCCCCGCCATTACCGTCACTTATCGACGCCAGGTATTCACCATTGGGGAATGGCAACACTGAGGGGACATTCAGTTGATGGCTCGCCAGATGTTGCAGCCATTCTATTTCGCCACGAATCTGCACCGGGCTGCGGTGCATCGAATGAGAGATGCGCAAAGCGCAGGGTTCTCCTTTGTATCGAACTTTAAAAATGAAACTTTCAAATCCATCGAGAGGTTCACACGGGCTTTCAAAAAGGCCGACATGCTGCAAAATTGCCTGCTTAATTGACTCGGTGAATAACTCTTTGCTTTTCTTATTCATTATTCGGACCCTCGTCTGTGAGTTGATCAATAAACAATCAACTTTCGCAGCCTAACGAACCCTTTTAAGCGGTAAATTGTCCGAAGTCAGTCAATGGGTAAAAAAACCACTTAACCGGCCAGTGTTTCAGCAGCACTGATTTCTGCCGCCATTCGCTGTGTGATCCAGTCGCGGAATACGGTCATCGCTGGGGTCAACGGTCGGTTTTTCTGCGATACCAGGTAAAAAGATTTGGACAACTGCATGATCACGTCGATCGGTATCATCAAATCGCCCTGTTCAATCTCCTCACTGACCAAGCTTGGGTCTGTCAACGCTATCCCTAAGCCTTTTGCGGCCGCGTTCGCGGTGTTCATGCCATTAGAAAAACTGATGGTTCCCTGTGATGGATGGAACGGCGTTTCTGTCAACTGGAACCAACTGGTCCATTCGTCCGGCCTCTTTTTCACCTGCAACAAACGAAACTTGAGCAGGTCGGCAGGCTCCATGACTTTTTCCTGCTCTAACAGTATCGGGGCGCATACCGGTACCAAGTAGGAAGGCCTCAGCAACTGACATTCCACGCCCTCCCACTGCCCTTCACCGAAATAGACCGCCATATCAATATTTGATTGTTTAAAATCGATCTCACCAATGGAACTGTGAATATCCAACTCAATATCCGGATGCCGATTCGTAAAATCGTGAAACCGGGGCAATAACCAGCGATCCAGAAAAGCCGGTGCCACGGCCAATTTTAACTCGCCACCGGAATGCGCTGACGATGCGCGCTGTGTGGCGACTTCCATGTGCATGAACGCACTGCTGATAGACTCCAGATAAGCGGCGCCGGTCAATGTCAGAACAACTTTGCGCGTACGCCGTTCAAACAATTCAATACCTAAAAATTCCTCAAGTGATTTCACCTGATGGCTGATTGCCGATGGCGTCACGTAAAGTTCTTTTGCAGCTGCCTGAAAGCTGCCCGTGCGGCCTGCAGCTTCAAACGCCTGTAATGCCTTGAGTGGTGGTAAACGGATCATGCGAGCCTATAGATGAATTTAACTAACTTATAATCGCAAAAATAATCGTTTGTGACCGCAAGGTCAACACCCTAGACTGCGCGCATCTTATTTACTGTTGTTGAGATTCACCCATGCAAAGCTTTGAACAGATCGCCGTAAACGCTTATGAGCCGTCTGATGTTGAGCGTCATCTGCGACGAGCCCGCGCCATGCGCAGCCAGGCCGTAAACGACGCCACCAAAGCCGCGTTTCAATGGGTCTCAAAAACATCGCGCGGCCTGCTGACTGCAGCACCACGCACTCGTAAAGCCTGATTTCTGGAACGATTTATACACTCGTTTTTTGGCCCGCCTTGAGCGGGCTTTTTTTCGTCTGCATGACGCTCAAATACGAAATGGGTTACCATGGCCCACCCTCACTCAACCGATACCCGCATGCAGAAAGACTACATCACCGACAGCCCTGACATTGAAGCAATAGAGCTTTGGAACAGCCAATGCTTTATTACCGAAAACCCCTACCACACCATGCTGCAAGAAGCGCTGCGCAACAGTATTTACGACGATATTGGTGAACTTAATGCGACGGTTCAAAGTGAAGTTGCTGTTACCGCCAAAGCCAATCTGGCGGAAAGCGAACTGGACTTTCTGGATCGGGACAATGCCGACATACAAACGCTCAATGTATTCCTCAGCGACCTGATCACCACCATCGCCACCGACGTCAATCAACCCTTTTGGCCAGAAGATGCTGAGGCGTATGCCACTATCGTTGAAAGCTGGTATCACGTCACGCGCAATGGCGGTTATCACGATGCACACAGTCACCCAAACTGTTCCTGGTGCGGAATTTACTACCTCGATATTGGCGATTCAGATTTTACCCGGCGCAATGGACTGAATCGTTTCTATGACCCGAGAGTGAATGCCGACCATTACCTCGATGCCGGGAGCCAGTACCTGAATGGCACGGGCATTTGGGACATAGAACCCAAGAACGGTCAGATTGTGATCTTCCCGTCTTATCTGAAGCATTCTGCTTTGCCTTACTTCGGCGACAAGGATCGAATCGTCATCGCGTTTAATGCGCGGGTGGATTTTCTATAAGTTGCTGCCGGATAAAGCCCGCAATGTCCGCTAATGCCTCAACTGCCTCAGGCAGAATAGGCGCCATAGCCGGATAACAGTGCATCATCCCTTGGCCGATTTGGCGATGCACTTCTACACCGGCTTGTTCCGCTTTCACCATGAGTGCCACCGCTTCGTCATGAATGTTTTCGCGGGTACCCACCGAAATAAACATGGGGGGCAACCCCTGCATATCACCATATAAGGGTGATATCAGTGGATTTTTTTTGTCGTGCGTCCTCGCGTACCATTTGCCATATACCTGCCAAGAACCGGGTGGCGCCAGCGGATCATCAGTCAAATAAGACGCCTGTTGTAACGTAAGGTCCACCCAAGGGGACAGTAACACTGCCGCTTTGGGCAAAGGCATCGCCAGACTTTTCAACTTCAACAGTGTGGCTAACGCCAATCCACCTCCGGCTGAGTCACCACAAAAAACGATGCTCTCAGGCAACCAACCGGTCGCTAACAGGTTCTGATACACCGCTATACTGTCATCCAAGGCTGCGGGAAACGGATGTTCTGGTGCCAGGCGGTAGTCGAAACATAACGCATTGACTCCAGACGCTTTGACAAACTTAGACACAATCCCTCGATGCGAGGAAGCTGAGCCGGTGGTGTAGCCACCCCCGTGAAAATACAGCAATAAGGCCTGCCCGTGAGCATTTACCATCAGCCGCTCCGCGTGCACACCCCGATGTTCTTCGGATATCAGCTTGAATGAGGTATCCAATTGCCCCAACCTGGCTGCCATCTTTTCCGTTCGGGCACGCAAGGCAACCATATCAGTCCGCTCGGTGACCGTCTCCGGTCTTAGCCGCCCCCGAAACCAATGACGGTGTTGTAACAAAAAATGAATGAATTGCGTTTTGAGTGTCGGCATAGATGACGTCCTTATTCAGCACGAGATAAGTATCGCGTTTTAGCTTTTATCAACCGGTTGACGAGTTCAACCCGGTAGTCTGCCAGCGTTTTTGTACAATGCTTTGCATAACATCAATTTCAATAAGGATTCTCGCCGTGTCCAGTGACCGATCCGGTAAGCCCGTCATTTATCAAGTGTTCACACGCCTGTTTGGTAACCAAAACACCACCAATAAACCGTGGGGCACCAAAGAGGAAAACGGAGTCGGCAGGTTTGCGGATTTTGATGATACCGCACTGCGCGCTATCAAAAATTATGGCGTGAGCCACATCTGGTACACCGGCGTACCGCACCATGCCCTGATCGGCTCATACCCGGGCATCCGTGACGACCACCCTGAAGTCGTGAAAGGTCGTGCCGGCTCGCCTTACGCCGTGAAGGACTATTACAACGTGAATCCAGATCTCGCCCTGAACCCGGCGCAACGGTTGGAAGAATTTGAGGCCCTGATCGAACGAACCCACAGACACGGTATGAAGGTTATTATTGATATCGTACCGAATCACGTCGCGCGCCAGTATCAGAGCGTCAGTGCTCCGCCGGGTGTGGATGACTTTGGTGCAGGCGATAACACCGAGCTGGGTTACGATCGGAACAACAACTTCTACTACCTACCCGGAGAAGACTTTCAAACCCCGGATTACCCAGAAGGCTTCGCACCGTTAGGCGGCGAATATCAGGGCGCTCATTATCAGGAATCACCGGCCAAATGGACGGGCAACGGTGGTCGCCACGCCAAGCCGCATTGGGATGACTGGTTCGAAACCGCCAAAATAAACTATGGCGTTATACCGGACGGCATCAAAGACTTTCCGGAATTACCGCCCGGTTACGATCAGCAGGATTTCGTCGCGCACGCAGAATTCTGGGCTGACAAATCGCTGCCGGACAGCTGGACCAAATTCCGCGACATTGCACTGTATTGGCTGGATAAGGGCGTAGATGGCTTCCGCTTCGACATGGCAGAAATGGTGCCGGTCGAGTTCTGGAGCTTCATGAACGCAAGCATAAAAATGCACAACCCAGAAGCCGAGGTGATTGCTGAGGTCTACCAACCCGATTTATATCGAGACTACATTTTCAACGGCAAGATGGACTATCTCTACGACAAAGTAGATGTCTATGACACGCTCAAAGAGATCGTACGCGAATCAGCCGGAACCTCCCGGTTGGACGATGATCAACGACGGCTTGCCGACATAGAACCCCACCTGTTGCGCTTTCTGGAAAATCACGATGAACAACGCATCGCGCATCCAGAATTCGCGGGTTCTGCAGAACGCGGCTGGCCAGCGATGGTCGTCACCGCGTTACTGGGAAAAGGCCCAACCATGCTGTATTTCGGCCAGGCGCAAGGCGAAAAGGCGGATCAAGACTTGGGTTTCGGTCGCGCCAGCCGCACCACGATTTTTGACTACGCGGGCGTTCCCGCCCACCAAGCCTGGATGAACCAAGGTCGATTTGACGGTGGCGGCCTGACCCAAAGCCAGGCAGAACTGGATGCCGCGTACCAGCGTCTTTTGAGTTTTTCAGCGCAAGAGCCAACACTTCATGGCGAATTCATGTCACTGCACGCACATAACTGTCAGTACTCGCTGAACTATGGCGAGCGGCAATATGCCTTCATTCGCAAACACCAAGCGCATTGGATTCTGGTGTTTGTCAATTTTGATTTCCGCGACAGCTATTGCGACCTGATACTGCCTCCGGATGTGGTTGCCGCCTGCGAGGGGCTCTCCTCTGGCAGCGTATTGGTGGAATGCATCGGCGAAGAATGGTTACAGAAAAAAGTGCACGCTGCGGATCATGGCGATCTGACGATCCCCATCAACTGCCCGGGCTTCGCCGGGCAGGTGTTTAAACTGAGCGGCCGCTGAGGGAACCCTGACAGCATCCGGATTAGTCCAGAAAGGTGGCAATGTCGGCCAGCGGCTTCTTGTCGATGGTCGGCACCTGACATCCGTCTGCCGGGTAGCCAGCCACTAAAATCATATAGGGGCGTTCATCGGCCGGTCGTTTCAGAATGGTGTTTAAAAACTTCATCGGGCTTGGCGTATGAGTCAGCGTGGCGACTCCGCTGGTGTGCAGCGCGTTTATCAGAAAACCAGTCGCGATGCCGACGCTTTCGGATGTGTAGTAGTTTTTAAGCTTGTTACCCTGCGCATCGTAGGAAAACTTCTTCAAAAAAATCACAATCAAATGGGACGCCGTTTCTAAGAAGGGCTTTTCTGCGTCGGTCCCAAGGTGGCTGAGTGCGTCCAACCACTCCTCAGACGCTCGTTGCTCATAGAACTCGCGCTCTTCCTGTTCCGCAGCCAACCGTATTTGCTTCTTGATGTCTGCGTTAGAGATCGCCACGAAATGCCAAGGCTGCATGTTGGCGCCATTAGGGGCGGTACCCGCCGACAATATGGCCTGTTCGATCACACTGGCAGGAATCGGCTTATCGGAGAAATCCCGCACAGTTCGCCGTGTCTTGATCGCCTGATAAAAAGCCTCTGCCTGGGCCTGCATTTCCGCCTCTGTGAGGGTGTTAAATTCATAGGGGATGGGCGCATATTCCTGCTTCATGGTCAGTTCCTGTTGTTGGTTTCTTGTTTTTTGACTCTAAGAGCATGTTAAGGACAAAACAACCTTGGCACCAAGCGGTGCTCGACAGGCTTATATTTGCAGACCTTTCAGTATTCAGTAAAAGTATCGTTACAGACCCGGTTTTTTGGTCAAATCCAGCCTAAAACGACCTCTTGCGCTATCATGAACCGGCCAATCACCTTAGAATACGCCCCCGAACAGTCAGCAACAGCCACGCAATGAGCAAAAAGCAATCCTATCTGAAACAGAAATACATCAACGCACAGGAACAATGGGCAGATGGCCTAAAAACGCCCGGCCAGCGCGCCTTTGCGCGTTTCGACGCCGTCATGGGTGACCATTCTTTCCTGAGATTCTTCTGGACTAACCGACACCAGCTCGATGAAGGTGTGTGGCGCAGCAATCAGCCGTCGCCTCGACATATCAAAAAGCTCGCCAGCCAGGGCATTAAAACCATTGTTAATCTGCGTGGCGTGAGCCGTTGGGGTTCTTATATCCTCGAAAAGGAAGCCTGCGACGAATACGGCATTGAAATGATCAATCATAAAATGTATTCCCGACGCATGCCCACCTACGAAGAACTGCTGAAAACGCAGACCATGTTCGAACAATTACAGAAACCGGTACTGTTCCATTGTAAGTCGGGCGCTGACCGCGCAGGTATCTGCTCTGCGTTATATTTGCTGCTAGTTAAAAAAGCCCCGATTGAAGAAGCGCAAAAACAACTGAGCCTGCGCTACCTGCACATCAAGCATTCAAATACTGGCCGGTTGGATTACTTTCTGGAAACCTACCGTCAGTTTAATGAAAAAACGCCGATCGATTTCATGACTTGGGCCAAAGATCATTACGACCGGGACACCCTTACCGCGCAATTCCATTCCAACAAATGGTATGACCTGCTGGTCGACAAGGTGCTGAATCGTGAGTAAGCATTCCGGTAAATACCTGTTGAGTAAAATGTGGTCTGGGTATATCAAGAATCACATTGGCAAGCTGATTGTCGCCATCGGTTTTATGCTACTCGAGAGCGGTTCAATATTTGTTCTCGTCAAACAACTGCAGCCCATGGTAGACAAAATATTTGTTCAGGCTGACTCAACGGCTGTTCTACCCGTCACCTTAGCCTTCCTTGGCGTTTTTCTGGTTAAAGGGTTCGGCTCTTTTGCTCATCGAGCACTGACCGTAAAAACAGGGATGTCAATTGTCGGTGAGTTGCAACAAGACCTGACCAACCACCTGTTGCGTCTGGATATAGCATTTTTTAACCGTCATGCACCGGGTGAACTCATTGAACGGGTGCGCGGGGATACGCAAGCCCTGCAATCGTTTGCCAGCGGTACGTTGCTCACATTCGGTCGGGATACAGCAACACTTGTCGCCATGATTATTGCGGCTATGCAAGAGGATATCGCGTGGACGTTAATCATTTTTGTCGGCCTACCCGTACTATTGTTTCCAATGGCCTGGCTTCAAAAAGCAATCCGTCGCTTAACTCGCCGGGCAAGAGAGTCTTCTGCCAGTTTATCGACTCGATTAGATGAGATTTTTCATGGCATTAAGGCCATTAAACTCAATAACTTGCTCACACACGAAGAAGACCGTTTCAAACAGGATGTTGGCGCCTTTGTAAAAAACAATTTGAAATCCGAATACGGCCGCGCCGCCATGCCATCCATTATCGACATTGTTGCGGGGTTGGGTTTTGTCGCCGTTATCTTTTACGGGGGACAGGAAATATTAGCGGGAGAAAAAACAGCGGGATCTTTCATTACATTTTTCTTCGCCATCGCATTGGTTCTTGACCCTCTTCGCCGGCTGACCAATGTAACCAGTGGTCTGCAAATGGCACTGGCCAATCTGGAAAGAATATTTTTTGTTTTCGACCAGCAACCAACCGAGCGCCCCAATTCTGTTCGCAAGCTGGCCAATCCTAACGGAGATATCCGCTTCGAACAGGTCAATTTTTCCTACGGTAATAATGTTGTTCTGAACAATCTGAGCTTTGTTGCGCCCGGTGGCAAAACTACCGCCTTTGTCGGCCCCAGTGGCGCGGGCAAATCAACGTTGTTCAATGTTTTGACCCAACTGGAGTTGCAGTCCAGCGGAGATATTTTTATTGGCGAGGATAACCTGGCCGACATCGATTTATTGGATCTTCGCCAGGATGTAGCGGTGGTTTCACAAGAATCCGCTCTGTTCG
>JBNKNI010000008.1:0-141915 GCA_050293765.1 Reinekea sp. | reverse complement strand
CGTTCGCATAACGCCAGTTAGTTTCTGACTGAGGCTCAACACCGCCAGATCCACAGAACACGCCGATACCACCATCCAATACTTTCAGAGAACGGTAAACTTCAACAGTGAAGTCAACGTGCCCCGGTGTATCAATGATGTTCATACGGTGATCTTTCCAGAAACAGGTTGTGGCAGCCGATTGAATCGTAATGCCGCGTTCTGCTTCCTGTTCCATGAAGTCAGTTGTTGACTCACCATCATGTACTTCACCGGTTTTATGAATTTTACCGGTTAATTTCAAAATACGTTCAGTAGTGGTTGTCTTACCCGCGTCTACGTGAGCGAAGATACCAATATTTCTGTAATGTGATAAATCTGCCATGGCTGCCTAACTTATTAGTCGGATTAAATAGGCGCGGTAGTTTACAGGATCCTGAGAAAATTTTTAGTACTATTTTTTAATTTTACGCACCATATTATCCTGCGGAAGTGTCAGGATTCTGCGGTAAGTTGTTGTTATATAAAGGAAAGTTTGTGGTTTCTTGTTTTGGAATGGCATTGCGGATAAGAAAAAAAATCAACTGATCGACGTTCAAATGCTGTTTTTGCGCGGTTTTTATCCGATTTCACTAAGTTTAAGATGGGGGGGCAGGCGACTCTGTTGTCCCCCAAAATTAGCCATGAAGGTCCTGTTAACTACTATTTTTTATGGCTTAGTGTTCAGCGATTTACCCAATTGCGCCTTCAGCGCTTCAAAGGTCGCCTGTTTGACTTCCTGTTCAAGCTCAATAGGTTGTGCGTCCGGTATTAAAGTTGATGAGTCCAGCGTCGGCGCTTCATCGCTCGATGGGGCTGTCGCTAAAGGCTGAGGCATGAGTTGAGACTCAAGATAGTCAACAGCTTCAATGGATCCCTGGATTTTTTCATCATCTCCCTGCCAGTTTTCAATCCGGGAGACTAGTTTATCGATTACACTCTGAATTTCTTCGACACTGGGCTTTTTTTCTTCAACCCAGCTTCGAGCGCTTTCGGCAGATGTAGACATGGTGACTCCAATACAAATTAACAATGATCAAACAGGCTTGGTGGAATTGTATCCCGATTGGAACCAGAATTCAGGACTGTTCGACTCATTGAAGCAGCAGGCTGTGTGGCAGAGGCGTACAATTCGTTTGTTTGGTAAAACTCATCCAATCCCTCGGCTGGAAAGTTGGGTAGGTGATCAAGGGGTCTGTTATGTCTACAGTGGACAAACCTATGTTGCGTCTGGGTGGCCAGATATTTTGCTGCCGGTTGTTGAGTCGCTCAGACGTCAGTTTGGTTGGCAAGCCAACGGTGCGTTGTTGAACTATTACCGTAATGGCAGCGACAGTATGGGATGGCATAGCGACGATGAGCCTGAGCTTGGCCCTAATCCTTCGCTTGCGATTCTTTCGTTAGGCGCTTCGCGGCAAATGCAATTGCGCAACATTGAGAACCCAAGTCAAAAACTAAGCGTTAACCTGACCCCGAGTAGCTTATTGTGGATGCACGGTTCGGTGCAGCATCATTGGCAGCATGCACTACCAAAACGAGCACGCAGTGAAGAGCGGATCAGTGTTACATTCCGGAAAATTATTAGCTGAAAATGCGGATTCGTGAGCCGTAATCAGATGCCCGCGGCAATCTCATCAGCGTCACGATAAAGATCTGACATTTTATCAAAAATGGCGTTTTTGATGTTTTGTTTCTCAAAGTCAGATCGCGTGTGCAGCTCAGATAACTTGATGCGATGCAGGTGCAGGCACGGCGTATTTGAGTCAAATTCTCGCAGGTCGCCTTTTATCAATATCGGCAGGAAGGGATCTGAGTCATCACCAGTTCGTACCATCTTTTTCAGGGCATGGCGAATAGGTAAAGGAACGGGTTTTACCGTTTGGTTTTTGTATTTAACAATGACGAATAACCCACTTTTACCGATCAACGCGCCCGGTACAATAAACAGTCCGGTATCGCGCACTGCATTCGATGTAACATTGTGAAAGGTGTCGTGAAAGGCATAGGGGTTTGGCAAAACAACCATCTTGCCGTTTTCAGAATTCGGGAAGTTAATGGTGTAGTTGGTATACACTTGCTCGACGGATGGCGAATAAACACACAGGCGTGATTCAAACCGCGTGACAAAGTTTTTCGCCAAGTCGCGTTGATTGAAGTTTTCAAGGCTCCAGACCAGATCATTATTGGCCTGTTGTGTGTTGTGTGCGGCAGTCATCGGTTTACTCCATTCTTGCACCAACGTTAATATAGTGCTTCTGACGTGATTTGACAGCTTATTTGCGATTCATAATCGTATTTATGTGAAGTGGTCAACATGTCAAACGGCGTTCTTAGATCATATTGACAGTATTCCGACGCTTATTACCGGTTTTTGGTCAATATTTGGTTTTTGTCAATTTTTTATGCAATTTTAAACAGTGTTAGTAAGTTTACCGGAGTTCAGATGGCAGATGTAGTAAAGAATTTAATTAAGCTTCTGGAATTAGAGTCAATTGGCGAAAATAAGTTTCGTGGCCATTCCCAGGATTTGGGCTATGCCAAGTTATTTGGAGGGCAGGTCATTGGTCAAGCACTCTCAGCCGCTTCTCAGACTCAATCTGAGCGCTCCGCTCATTCCTTACACGCGTATTTTATCCGACCTGGCGATGCTCAACACCCCATCGAGTTTGATGTGGAAAACGTGCGCGATGGACGATCTTTCAGTGTTCGCCGCGTTATTGCCAGCCAATTCGGCAAACCGATTTTGGCGTTGACCGCCTCATTTCAGAAAGAAGAAGCAGGGATTGAGCATCAGGTTGCCATGCCGAATGTACCCGGGCCGGATGTGTTGGAACCGGAACTGAAACTGTTCCGTGATCACGCCAATGAGATTCCTGAGCGGGTGCGCAGTCAATTTACCGCGGACCGCCCCATTGAATATCGTATTGTCGAAGCGCAGAACCCGTTTCGCCCTCGTCATGGCATTGCCAAGCGTCACATGTGGATCCGGTCGACATCTCGCTTGCCGGATAATCCACTGATTCATCAATCGATGCTCGCCTACACCACCGATTACGGTTTTCTCGAGACTGCACTGATGCCGCACGGGATATCGATTGCACACCCGGGGTTGACGATTGCCAGTTTGGATCACGCGATCTGGTTCCACCGTTCTTTCCGTTTGGACGATTGGCTGCTTTATGTCGCGGACAGTCCGACCACCGGTGGCGCGCGCGGTTTTGTTCGTGGCCAGATCTTTGATCAGCAAGGCCGTTTGGTCGCGAGTACGACACAGGAAGGCCTCATTCGCTTGCAGGATGAGCATTCATGACGCCAATAACGCTCGCCATCACCGGCGCTTCCGGCGCTCCCTATGCTCGCCGGTTATTGCAGGTATTGCTTGACGGAGATTTTCATGTCCATTTATTGATTTCCAAAGCGGCACAGATGGTGATGGCTGTGGAGGATGGCGAAGCCTGGCCCGCGCATCATGAAAAACTGATCGCCCATATTCGGCAGACGATATCAGTAGGGGGGGCGTTATCCGTTTACGGCAAAGAGGATTGGATGAGTCCCGTTGCCTCCGGGTCCGGAGCGCCTCAGACGATGATCGTTTGTCCGTGCTCAACAGGGTCGTTAGCGAGCATTGCCACCGGACAAAGTGACAATCTTATCGAGCGCGCCGCCGACGTGGTGTTGAAGGAGTCTGGGAAATTAATTTTGGTTGTCCGGGAAACCCCGTTAAGCGAAATACATATACAGAACATGCTGACCGCAAAAAAAGCCGGGGCAATTATTTTACCCGCTTCACCCGGGTTCTATCATCAACCGACACAGATCTCTGATCTGGTCGATTTTATTGTTGCCCGCATACTGAAGTCAGCGGGTATTGAACAATCGTTGCTAAAGCCCTGGGGGGCAGATCAATAATCTGATTTTTGCAGTTGTTTTATCAGCCCGACGCGCTGTTGGTGCATCGCATCGCCAATGGCTTTTCCTTCCAACCCCTGTTCAACGAACGTCTGTGCGGATACCCCTTGGCATTGCTCAAGGCAGCGGGCAAGAAACGCTGCTTGCGGATATGGCGTACGTTCTAATCCTGAACGTCCTTGGGCATCTGCCTGGCAGGCTATAGCGAATTGTGCAATCCGTTCCGGTTGCCGGAATCCATTCAGGTTGTTGAGTAGCTTCACAACACTCGACGCTTTCAACGCAAAAATATTATGGCAATGAGTATGGTAACGAGCCACTTGCTCACATAGGGTGGCGGTTTTTACCGGCCATTTATAGGTTTTGGCAACGCGCTTAATGAGATCCGCTCCGGCACCTTCATGACCATGATGCGACGGCAAAATGTCTTCCGGCGTTAGGCCTTTGCCGAGGTCATGGCAGAGGGTTGCCATTAACACATCGACGTCGTCGGTGAGTTGTCTGGCGATGTCGAGTGCTTTCAAGGTGTGAATGCCGGTATCGATTTCCGGATGCCAGCGAAAAGGTTGTGGAACGCCGAAGAGAGCATCCAATTCCGGAAAAATAATGGTTAACGCGCCGATTCGCTTCAATACCCGGAAATACTCACTGGGTGATGGGCTGGACAAGGCTCTCGACGTCTCCGACCAGACACGTTCGGCGACCAGATGTTCTAACTCGCCACTGTGAACCATCTCGCGCAGCAGCTGTTCTGTTTCATCGGCAATGGTAAAACCAAGATGGCAGAAACGGGCGCTGAAACGGGCGATACGCAATACCCTTAATGGATCTTCTCGGAATGCGTCGGACACGTGTCGCAGCTTGCGGTCTGCAATATCCCGCTGGCCCTGGAACGGATCGATTAACTCACCATTCTCGTCCATGGCGATGGCGTTAATGGTGAGGTCTCGGCGCAGCAGATCATCTTCCAGAGTGACGGTGTCATCGAATACGACGTCGAATCCGGTATAGCCATGGCCGGATTTTCGTTCGGTTCTTGCCAACGCGTATTCTTCTTTGGTGTTCGGGTGTAGAAACACCGGGAAGTCGGCACCAACCTGTTGATAGCCCAGCGCAATGAGTTGCTCAGGGTTTCCACCGACAATGACCCAGTCTTTATCTTTCACGGGTAGATTCAACAGTTTGTCGCGTACTGCTCCGCCGACGAGATATGTTTGCATAGTCCGTTTTTAGTTTTAAAAAGTAGTGAGCGACCAGTATAAACAAAAACGCCCCGAATTTCGGGGCGTTTGTTTCGCTGAACCCTAAAGTTAGAAGTTCACGGAGAATTGCACCACCGCGCCAACATCCTGAATTAAGGTTGTTGGGTCATCGAACTTCGGTTTGACCCAGGCTGACAGATCTAAACCGGTACCGAAAGGAGTTAAGCCGATGCCGCCGGAGATTACAGAGCTGTCTGCCACGCTCAAGTTAGCGCGGTAACCGGCCCGCAACGCGGCCCAACCAAAGGCGTTTAACTCACCACCGATACCGAGGTAACGAGTGGGTACGCCATACTTCAATGGTTTGTTTTCGGTAATGTCCAGATCAATGGCAACTTTGGTGAACCGGGTTTCGTGAGCACCGCCTACGCGTAACTTCGGACGAATGAGCAACTCTGTACCTGACTTGCTTTCCAGCGTCCATGGAATGATATCTTTCAACGCCACACCGGCACGGAGCCTGCCGTAGAAATCCCAAGATTTAGCCGCACCCACGTCGATATTGGCAATCAGAGTAGAGGTGGAATTCTCCTGCAACAAGCTCATTGGGTCTGATTGTATTGTGCCAAGATCATCTTCAAACGTAGCTAAGCCAAATGTTTTTTCAAAAATATTGACCGACTGCAGTTTAGGTGTAACACCAACGGCGACATACTCCCCTTGAATGGTGAATTGCCGTGCCAACGAAATCCCGATTTCGGAAATATTTGCACCCACAACATCCATTGTGGTTTCGAGATCATCAGTCGTTGGTACGTCGATGTCGGCACTGCCGGATGTGGACAACACTTCGCCATTGAAACTGGTCACCGTATCCAGCTCTGTGTTCACATCCGCCTGTTCGTTATCTACGGCAGTAGACAGAACTTGGAGTTGGTTACCCCAAGCTTGAATATCAGTTTGATAGGTTGGATTGGTTACTCCTCCGACATAATCATTAGGGTCGGGTCTTGTAATTAAGTGATCTGTCAAATTTTGGTTTGCAACGGCAAGTTCACCTAACTGCGTGGTTGTGTTAGAAGCGTTGCCGGTTAGAGCAACGAGATCGTTAGATACACCAGTGAGCAAGCTTGCATCTGCACTACTTAGTGACAAGTTAAAGCCCACAGTTGAGCTGGTCGACAAACTTAGTGCCATTCCCAGTTTCTGCCCCGGAAGCGCTACATTCAAAATGTCTATTCCAAGTCCTAACTGAAGCGGTTTATCGTTTAATGATTCGATGCCGTCGACCGCACCGGAAACGGCAGTGGAAAGGTTGACTGATTGAGTCTGTGCAACGCCTACTTTGCTATCGAGTAGGTTGGTGTTTGTGGTCAAATCTGAGGACGCGCCGGTTAGGGCCGCAATATTCCCCGTGCCGTTATTGTTATTGTTGACAGAGTCATTAATTTCGTTGTCGTCGGCGATATCTGCTTGAATGTCCGTAACTTCTTCAGTCAACGTTGTGATATTTCCGAGCAGGTTGCTGAAGACATCAGTCATCGAAGCTTCTGCACCACCATCCCCATTTACCGCGACGTTAAACGCATCCACATCAATATTCTGGAAATCATCCAATGTGCCGCCAGTAAAAAAATCTTCCCCGGCTTTGATCAAGCCCAGTGAATCATCAATAAAAAACTTAACGGTGGGGAGTGTTAAGCCAAAATCTTTGCTGTCCTGATAGTCGGCCAATAAGCCCGGGTTAAACTGAAACGCTCCCTGGGGGCGTGAAGAGGCAACGCCGGTGTTGCCCATGGCATTAGACGGCGCGTCATTGCCAGTAAAAGGGGTCGCCATAGCGCTGCCAGCCAGTGCGATAGAGATAGACAGAATCGTTTTCTTCATAGGGTTGCCTGTTAATTCATACATAGTCAGTGTGGAGAGTTTAGTCGGTGTTGGCGGGTAAGCCAAAAAAATGGCTGAAATTGTGATGGATTCAAAAAATTAGCGGTTTCTGTGATACGGGGTGTCAATCTTGAGTTTCCTGTTGCGAGTTGCCGCCCTGTTTACTGTCGCAAACGCTTTTTGAGCTATAACACTGATGATATTTAATGGCTTGCAGATCGGGCATGTCTTTCAAACAGCCCTTTTTCTCTCGAACTGAATTTGTTTTCAAATTTGCTAAGGCTTTCAAAACCAGCGCCGATAACTCAGTTAATACAGCCAATTGCACAGCACCAATGGAGTTATTTATGACAGTCCGCAATCTTATTATCAGCATCCTGGTGATGCTCATGGCCAGCAGTTGCAGCATTTGGCCATTCAACAGTAAGTCCAAAAAAGTGGATGAGATCGTGTCTCAGGTGCAGCAGATCAATGAAAAACTGCCACCGATGGAACCCATGGTTTTACGTGTGACCGGATATGGTGCGATAAACCCGACTGCTCGTGGGCTGACTGAGGTACAGAAGCGACTTCTGGCGATGCGCTCGTCCAAGCTGGATGCTTACCGAACTCTGGCAGAGCGCGTTTATGGTACACAAATTATCGGTAATTCGACGGTTGAAAACCTGGTCGTGCAAAATGATCAATACCGCGCCTTTGTGGATGCTCACATACTGGGTGCCAAGGTGGTCTATTCGGAAGTGATGGCAGACGGCAGTTATGAAACCATGGTTGAAATGGTGATCGATGAGGGCTTCCGCAACTGTCTGGCGAATCAGAACAACGGTAAGCGTAACAATACCTGTGCATCCGATGCGGTGCACGATTTGGACTCTCTCACTCGCAGCAGTCTGTCCAGTCAGGGGGTCGAAGCGGCCGGTTCTGGCCTGTATTTCATCGAATAATCAACAACTCAGGACAGGAGAATCGCTATGATCCGCTTCATTCGCTCTACCGTTTGCGCGTGGTTGCTGTTCTGCGTGTCCTATGCTTCGTTTGGTTTCGCTGCCGACATGAATTTAGTTCAAGTCGACGCTGAAGGGATTGCGCCAATCGAATACAACGATGAAAACAGTGCCCGGTTGCGGGCCATGCGCAACGCCATTGAAAATGCCTCCATGCAAGTCAGTGCAAATGTGCAGTCGACACAGGTGATGGAAAACGGAAATTTAACCGTTGATTATTTGCGTATTAATTCTGCGGCAAAGGTTACCGATATCCGCATTATTTCCGAAGGCAGAGATGGCGACCTATATCGTATTCGGATTATGGCGAAGGTATCGCCGGATCAGATCTGTGCCAATGTCATGGCCAATCATTACCGAAAGTCGGTCGCGATTACGGGGTTCTCGATGGAACACCCTGAGCATGCGACGCTGGGGCATCTTGGTGCCGTCGACCGTTCATTGGCCGCGTTATTGGTCAACGATCTGAATGGTCGCCAGGGTATCCGGGCGCTCAGTGCAAACTACATGACTTTGTACCCGAATACGCCGAATGCGCCGACCCAGATTTCACCGCGAATGACCCTGACCCGGGCCGTAAGTGCGGCAAAAGATCTGGGCGTTCAATTTGTGGTTTCGGGTGTCATCCGCGATATGGCCATGGAAAACCCAGAAGCACCGCGCGCCAGTAATTGGGATAAATGGCTCAAGCGGGTTGGCGTGACCAAAGCCAAGCGAACCCGACATTTTGTTTTTGACGTTTTCGTACACGATGGGTATTCCGGCGCGTTGGTGTTTCAGAGCCGGTACCGCACTTACGGTTTGTGGAACGAGCGCAACAATACCGAAGTGGGCTTTGGGACCGCGAAGTATTTTTCCACAGATTACGGTCAACAGGTTCGTGTGTTGCTGAACCAGGCAGTGTCAGATATTCAAACCACCGTGCAGTGCCAGCCTTTTATGGCCACCATTGCACAGGTGGATGGTAATCGGATATTCGTGTCCAGCGGTGCGGAAAGTGGTTTGCGTCCTGGGGATTTTCTGTCGGTGTACCGAACCAGTCAGAAGTTTGACCGGCAGGGGGATAGCTTTTGGCAAATTATCGATACCCGATTGGCCGCTGAAGTAAAGCAGGTTCAGCCTTATTACGCCGTTGCAGAAATGGCGATTGGTGTTGAGCGTTTGAACTTGCAGGTGGATGACCTGGTCATGGCCTGGTAGGTCACTTCAGGCACTCAAATTCCAGCTCACTGAATTCTGTGATGGCGCCTTCTGTGTCGCAGCAATAGCGGACGTTATTGTCCATGTCCATCAAGGTCATGTGATTTCCCCAGACATAACCGGTGTCGAGTCCAATAATATCGCCCCGATGCGTGTGTCCCATCAGAGCCGCCCAATGGCCAAACACAATACGATGTTTACGCTTATGCTTCCATTGGAACCACGGCTTCATGCCTTTCGGGCCGTTATTGGGAGAGGATTTGAACTTAAAGTCCAATGTGGCGTCTTTCGCGCAAAAACGCATGCGTGTGTAGGCGTTTACGACAAATCGCAAACGGTCAACACCTTGCAGGTCGTCGCGCCAGCGGTCCGGTTGATTGCCATACATGGCTGCAAAAAATTCGCGACGACTTTTTTTGTCGGCCAAGATGGCTTCCACTTCGTTAGCCAGTATGCGTGCCTGTTTGTCAGACCAGACCGGTGGTATACCGGCATGCGTCATGATTAATTTTCGTTCTTTGTCGCGCACCAACAGAGGTTGTTTTGCCAGCCACTTCATGAGTTTTTTGGCGTCTTCATGCGCCAAGGTTTGCTTTATGTCGTCGTCTTTGGTTTTCAGTTTTAACTCATGAATGGCCAGCAGGTGCAGGTCATGATTGCCCAACACGGTTTGCGCACTTTCGCCTAGGTTTTTGACGAATGCCAGACAGCCGATGGAGTCCGGCCCCCGGTTGACCAGATCTCCCGTCAGCCACAGTTTGTCGACGGCAGGATCAAAATTGACGTGATCCAACAGCCGCTGCAAAGGGTGCAGGCAACCTTGTAAATCGCCGACGGCGTATAACGTCATGTGGATTAACCGCTGATGTGGTTGGCGATAGAGACAAAGCTTTCGATCGGCAACGTTTCCGCTCGTGCACTGGGTTTAATGCCCAACGCGGCAAAGCCGTCTTCATCGAGCAATCCTTTGAGATTGTTTTTCAATGTTTTGCGTCGTTGCGCAAACGCGGCTTTAACGACTTTTTCAAAGGTCGCAAAATCGTTTGCCTGGTATTTGGGGGTTTTACGTGGTGTCAGTCTGACAATGGCCGACTCGACCTTAGGTGGTGGATTGAAGGCACCCGGTGGTACGGTAAACATGTATCGGGTTTCACATTGATACTGCATCATGATGCCCAAGCGGCCGTATGCGTTGTCGCCGGGGGCAGCACACAAGCGCTGCACCACTTCCTTTTGTAACATGAAATGCATGTCCTGAATGATGTCGGCATAGCTCAATAAGTGAAACATCAGCGGTGTGGAAATGTTGTAGGGCAGGTTACCCACCATGCGCAGAGGTCGACCGTCTGCGGCCAGGGCTCGGAAATCGAACTGTAGGGCATCTGCTTCGTGAATGTGCAAACCGTCGTGACGAAAAAACTGAGCTTTCAGAATTGGAATCAGGTCCCGATCCAGCTCGACCACATCCAAATGGCCACCTAACGCGTCCAGCAGCGGTTCAGTAATAGCGCCACGACCCGGGCCAATTTCCACCAGGTGTTGGTCCGGTTTTGGTCCAATGCTGCCGACAATACGGTCAATAACGTTTGAGTCGTGGAGAAAGTTCTGTCCAAAACGTTTGCGGGCTTTATGCATGATAATTCTCTTTGTGTTTTGCCATTTCCCAGGCGGTGTTCAGGGCGACGAGCATGGAGCCAGTATCCGCCTTGCCGGACCCAGCCAGATCGAGTGCGGTGCCATGGTCTACCGAGGTTCGGATAAAGGGCAACCCCAGAGTGATGTTCACCGCGTTACCGAAGCCTTTGTATTTCAGTACCGGCAGACCTTGATCGTGATACATCGCTAACACGGCGTCGGTCTTGTCCAGGTAATGGGGTTGGAACAAGGTATCCGCAGGCAATGGTCCTTGGGTGCGGATGCCTTCAGCATCCAATGTGGCTAAGGCGGGTTTGATGGTATCGATTTCTTCATGTCCCAGGTGACCGTCTTCGCCCGCATGGGGGTTCAAACCGGTGACAAGAATGCGCGGTGTTGCGCAGCCGAAGTCACGCTGCAACGCCGTGTGTAGAATGCGGGTGACCCGTATTATCTTGTCCTGGGTTATGGCTTCACTGACGTCCTTTAAGGGCAGGTGGGTGGTCACCAGTGCCACGCGCAAGCCTTCGGTTGCCAGCATCATCACGACTTCCTGAGTCTGGCTTTGATCGCGCAGATATTCCGTATGACCGGTAAAGGCCATGCCGCTGTCGTTAATAATGCCTTTGTGTACGGGGCCTGTGACCAAACCGCTGGCTTTGCCCTGCAGACAAAGTGCAATGGCTTTATCGAGAGTTTTTATGACGTATGGGGCGTTGGCGGCATTCAATTCTCCAGCGCGGACCGATTCGAACAAGGGCGTATGCAGCACACGCAACTCGCCAGGTTTTACCTGTATGTTTTCAAGATCGGCTTCGCTGACGTCGACACAAGTGACAGGAACCTTGAGCGTTTGGGCACGTTCGCGTAACAGTTGAATATCGGCAATGGCCACCAACGGTGCGCTGAAACCTGATGCCGCAAGAGTAAGCAGGACATCCGGACCGATGCCGGCTGGCTCTCCCGGTGTGACGACTAAACTGGGCATCAGTTACGGAACTCAACAAAGGATTCAGCGCGCAACTCTGTTAGCCAGCGTTGCAATGATTCGCTGTATCGGCGCTGATACAGCTGGTTGCGAATCTGCTTACGTAAAACATCGATACCGACATCGCTGGTTCGAACGTCTTCAACGCGCAAAATATGATAGCCATAGGGTGATTCAAACACCTTGGAGACGCTGCCAACAGGGGTGTTTTTGGCAACCTGCGCGAACTCCGGTACAAAGGTGTCCAGACTGTTCCAGTCCAAATCACCTCCACGGCCTCGCGATCCATTGTCTTGCGAATAGGTGTCAGCCAGTTCAGCCATAGAGGCACCCATTTCAATTTGAGATTTTAAATCCGCAAGCAGCGCCTGAGCTGAATCGGCATCGAACAATTCATTGGTGTTTACCAGGATATGGCGAATTTTATATTCCTCAATGTTGACGGACTGGACGTCTGTTTTGTTGCTCAATTGTGCAATATGGAGGGCGTTGTCGCGTTCCAACAGAACCGCTTCGCCTACTTTTAACACCGGCACCAGCGTACGGAATAAACTGGGCACTTCCTCCAGCGAACGCATGCCCAGGTCACGGCTGCCATCTGTGTCGAGCAATGATGTTCCGTTGTTCAGTTGGGTGAGTAGTTGTTGTGCCTGATCTTTCTGGTCGGCTTCGAAACGCAGATAACTCAATTGGTATTCAGTATCTTTCAACGACTGACCGGATTGACTGCTGAGGAAACGGTCCACTTCGGCGTCAGAGATAAAGACCTGTCGACCGACAATTTGTTTCTGTACTTCGTTGACGGTCAGTTCACGTTTTATTTGCTGGCGAAACTGGGCAAGGTCACGGCCACTGTTTTTCACCGCATCAAGAAATTGTGTCAATGTCATCCCTTGATTTTGCGCCAGCGTGTTTAAGGCATTATCAACCTGCGCATCGGGTATCTGCAGATTGCCTCGCTCGGCCAGTTGCAATTGCAGTGACTCAAGAATCAGGGCATCCAGTATTTGTTTTTGCAGCACCGCATCGTTCGGCAGCACACTCGGGTTGGCGCTGTACTGCTGTTTGATCATGGCGACACGTTGGTTCAGTTCCGCTGCGGTGACGACATCGTTATTGGCAACCACAACAATACGATCCAGCGTTTTCGCAAAGCTTCCGACACTGGTCAGTAGGGCGGTGGCGATCAATGCGTGTTTCAAAAAATTCATAGTTGTCATCTTATGGGTTATTAACGGTAATTAAACAGGCGACCCGAGTAACCGAAGTCGAGCCGTTGTAAAATGGATTCTATGGTGCCGAAGCCCGCACCGATGCCTTTCAATGTAAATTCAAAAAAATACTGCCGGTCCGTGTTCACCGGAAACAGTGACTGTTGATTAATGACCTCTTCGACCGAGATGTCCATCATGGCCAATCGAATATTCCAGCAACAGCTGTCAATATCAACGCCGACCAACAGTTCGTTGACCTTAAAATCATCCCACGCCAACACCTCACTGGTATTAACAGTGAAGCTGTCATCTGAGGTAAAGGCCTGCGCTTTGCCGTAACCGATCAACCCGATGTTTTGCCGGATGGGCAGGTAAGCGCCGACTTTGATGTCGTGGTAAACACCGTCGATCTCCGTGTCGTCACTGTCTGTTAATTTGCCATTGTACTTGGCAAGTTCGAGCGTGGCGAATTGGTAGTTAGCGGGCTTATAGCTGAATTCGGTGTTGAATGCGGTCAACTGTTGCCAGTCATGGCGGTAACTGATGCTGGATGTGAGCGATAGGGTTTCGCTTGGGTACCAGGCCCCGGAAGCGATCCAGTCGCTGTATTCGGGTTGCCAGTTGGTTGTGCTGACGAGCTGGCTGAATCGTGAATCGGCCGTCTTCTGCATCTGCTCTTCCGTCAGTTTGACACCTTTCTGGAGGGAAAAACTGGCGCGGGTCCGTTGCTGGTCTTTCAGGTTATAGGTCAGGCTGGTGGACAGTCGTTGCAGGTCGGCAATGCGGTCGGTGCCGGAAAATCGGCTTGCAGTGAACAACTTGAAGTCGTCAACAAATGCCCCTTCTAAAATGGGCGCATTTTGTTCAATCAACGGGGCATAGGCATAGTAGAGCCTGGGTTTGAGTTCGTGACGCCATTGTTCACTTTGGCCGGTGAGTGTCAGACCCTGATCGACACTGCCACGCCAGGCCAGTTGGGTGAATTTCTCTGTTCCGTAGGTATCGTTAAGGTCATAATCGAGCGAATTGCTCAGTTGATAGTTGGATGCGAAAGCTTCAACCGAGGGCGTTACGTACCAGTTGCCCTGTTTGAATCCTCGGCTGAGTGACACCGCCCCGTGAAAACGGTCAAATTGCGTGGCGTAGTCGAGTTGTGAGGTCGTCAGGTTATCTCGTACTTCTGTGGTCAAGTCCCGCTGGAAGTGGCTGTATTTAACCGTTTCATTGGCCTGTATACCCAGCGGCATGGCGCGTTTTTTATCCGTTAACGCAACTTCCGGCGTTTTAATCAGGCTGTAATCGCCGATTTTGGCGGGTTTTTCATCCGCATCAAACTCCCACTGCTGCTGGTTGAGCACAGACAGAGTGACGTTCTGACGAGACGTCTGAAAGGTTGTTGCTAGCGACGCCATGGTTTTTGTGCTGTCGACAACAGGTTGCGCATATTTCCAGCTCAGGCTGTTTTTAAATCCGAAAATGGGGCGGTTGAGAGCGAAATTTACAATCTGATAATCAACAACTTTCGTGGCCCCGGGGTTGAGCGCAATATCGAAATTTATGTCGCTGACCCAGCGGGTATTGAAGTCGTAACCTGTGCCCGCCAGCTGCCCCGATTGTTTGTGACTGACGGCCCAGCGAATCGGCGTATTGGTCGTCGCAGTTTTGCTATCGTCTGCCGCAGGTGGCTGCAGTTGATAGTCCACTTCATTGATCCCATTGTGGTTCTGCGTTAAAAAACGAAACTCATTACGGGCAAACCAACCTGTCGCTTTGCCGTATTGCAGCGTGACAGTGTCATCGTAATTCGGCGCCAAATGGAGATAGTAGGGAACAGAGTAAAGACTGCCCAACGTGGGGATCAGAAGGCCGGTGCGTGCCTGGTCATTCAACGGAAACGAGACGTAGGGAAAATACAGTACCGGCACGTTCAGTACTTCAAGACGTGGGTTCCAGGCTGTGGCCACATTGGTTTCATTGTCGATAATCAGTTTTGAGGATTTTATGCGCCAAGCGTTTGAGGTGGGCGCGCAACGGGTGAAGCTGACGTTCTCGGCCGTAAAAACCTGTTCGGACTGGCGTTCCAGCCGATCCGCATCACCGTGTAAATCTTGGTCATGCAGCACAAACTCCGCATTTTTTAGCAACGCATAATAGTTTTCCAGACTAATGGTGGCCTGCGTACTGCTGATGCCAGCACCGGGTGTACGCAGAGTGACGTCGCCGGCCAGGTCACCGGTATTGCTTTGCTGATTGTAATCGACCTGTTCGGCATTGGCGTTCAGGTTCTTAGCCGTGATCTTAACGTCACCGCTGAACCGGGACTCCACCCCATTGGTGGTGGCCTGATCAAAGCGAAACTGGGTATCTTCTTGGTTGGGGTCAAGCGGCTGTGCCGCGAATCCACCCGGGCAATAGGGGGCAATGCCGGCTTTCTCAGCGTCTGGCAGATCCTGCCAGGGTTGCCAATCCGTGATAACGACGGATTCCGCAGCAACGGGACTGTTCAGCGCCAGCAGAGCGACTAAAGTTGTGGTGGTTAACTGAATTCGATGCACAATGAAAAACGTCATATGAAAGGCGCGATCATATCGAAAATCAGGACTAAGCGCACAGTCAAAAGCTGTAATCCGTTAGTAAAATGTCAGAATTCCCGTTAATCTGACGCAATCGATCGATGGTTAAGCAGTATGAGAAATTGGACAGGTAAAATAATCGGCGGAGCCATTGGCTTCTACACAGGTAATTTTGTTGGTCTGGCGCTGGGTATCTTGTTGGGTAACGCCTTTGACCGGACAACGGCCAAACGCACGATGAACGAATTCAACAGCGAATCACAAGGCGTTTTACAGACCGTATTTTTTGAAGCCACCTTCTCGGTTATGGGTAAGATTGCCAAGGCCGATGGCCGGGTGAGCGAGAAGGAAATCGAGCTGGCGCGTCATATTATGGCGCGCATGGCCTTGAACGAGCAGCAACGGTTGGAGGCCATGCGGCTCTTTAATACGGGTAAATCCCCCGAGTTTTCCGTCGAAAACAGTTTAACGGAGTTGGCCGACGTCATTGGGCGGCGCGCAACCTTAGCGCAGATCTTTCTGGAAATTCAGTTGCAGGCTGCCTATGCCGATGGCCAGTTGTCAGTCAATGAGCGAGATGTTTTGCACACCATTTCAACACACCTGGGTATTAACAAGGTGCAGTTTGAAATAATTCATCAGCGTATCCGGGCTCAAATGCACTTCTCGCAGGGGCATCGTGAGCCTGCCTCTCGTTCGGGCAGTGCCCAGTTGAACGATGCTTATCAGGTGTTAGGTGTCAGTGCCGATGTCTCCGATGCGGAATTGAAAAAAGCCTATCGCCGGCTCATGAGCCAACATCATCCCGATAAATTGGTAGCGCGAGGGCTGCCGCCAGAAATGATGTCAATTGCCAAAGAAAAAACCCAGGATATCCAGAAAGCCTACGAACAAGTGCAGAAAGCGCGCAAGGCGGCTTGATGTTTCCGTATTTTAAGCCGATAAATCTCAACCGCGATTTCGGTATCTGCCAGCAGATGCGGGCCATCAGCTATCAGGCGAGCTACGGGTCCCTTGATGGGTTTGAACGTGGCTATGGCGACAGCTATCGTGTGCGGTTGCAGCAAAAGATCGACAACCTGCCTCAAGGCTGTTGCCACCTTTGGTTAGGCGATAAGGTTGTTGGTCAGACCGAAGCGAAATGGATAGCGGACTCGACCGTTGGCTATATTAACTTGCTGGTCGTCAGCCCTGATTATCAACGCCAGGGCTTTGGAAGTCTTATGGTCGATTACCTGGCGGATGTCTTTATAGCGGCTGGGAAAACGTCGATGCAACTCAGTGTTAGCCCTACCAATCGACAGGCCCTTGCTTTTTACGCAGCGAATGGCTGGCAAGATGCAGGGCAACGTCCCAATTCTTCCATGCGTTTATACACCCGGTCCCTTTCAAAAAGACGATAACCCTTCAGAAAAAAACGGTTGTTTTTTGAGCATTGAGATTGTTGTGACTATGCTTAAAAAAACCCGCCTTTTTTGCTGGAGCAGTACGCCGTGAAAATTAAAACCAAACTCTTATTGTCGTTTATGACGACAACTTTACTCCCTGTCTTGATCGTGTCTTTTATCACGGTTCGTAACGTCGTTGTGCAAGCAGAAAAGCAGTTTTTTGAAACCAGTCAGTTGGATATTTCTATCATTGATCAGACATTCAAAAACTTTTTCGATGTGATCGGGTTTAACGTGTCTTTCATGGCCGATTTCAAAGCCGTCAGCGCAACTAAGACCGGCAAGCTGACCACTTATTTCGGTGAACCGCAGCCACCCGCCGAAGTCGCCATGAAGAACGGTGGGCGTGAGCAGGCTTTGTTTGAACTGTTCAGCGCTATCGGAGAAAACAATCCGATGCTTGGATACGTCTATATGGGTGACAAAGACGGTGGTTATTTGGAATGGCCGGGTACCTATGGTTACGGCGATTGGGACCCACGGACGCGTCCCTGGTTTTCAATGGGTAAAGAAGGCAATTACGAAATTGTTCGGCGCGACGGCTACTACTGGGAGCCGGATGACGCTGTTTATGTGTCCGTTTTGAAAGGCTATAAAAATGAAACCGGTGCATTCGAAGGCGTTGTGGCGATCGACGTATCGCTTAAGTCGCTGACAGATATGGTGCAACGCATCAAGTTCGGCGAAGGCGGTTTTATTATGGTGGTCGAAGGCAGTGGCAATATTCTGGTTGACGGTGGCAATGTCGACAACAACTTCAAATCACTGCAAGAACTTGAAGCACCTTACTTCGCCATGATTGACGCAACCGATGAAGGGCTCCTGGAATTTGACATAGACGGTGAATCCTATATGGCCAACGTTTATGCATCCCGCGAACTCGGTTGGAAATTTGTTGGCTTTATGCCCAAAAAAGAAATTTTCGCTGCCGCCACCAACATGGCTTACACGACCATAATTGTCAGTTTGATCTTGGTTTTACTGTTTGTCTTTGCCGGAGCATACATTGCACGACGTATTGTAACGCCCATCAATCTGGTGAAAGACAACTTACGGACAATCGCCGAAGGCGAGGGTGACTTAACAACCCGCATTCAAGTCCGTTCCAGTGACGAAACCGGCGAGCTGGCCCAATGGTTCAACCAGTTTATTGAATCCACACAAACCCTAATACTGGCGATAAAAGACAAAGCGCTCAGCATGGAAGGCGTTTCCGCCAATACAAACGTTAAAGCAAATGACATGACTGTGTCGGCCAATCAGCAGTTGGCGTCGATAGATCAGATTGTCACGGCAACCACGCAAATGTCCGCTGCGGCAAACGAAGTTGCAACAAACAGCGTCGATACAGCCTCCATTTCCGATCAGGGTCTCGGGGCGACCAAAGAGGGTAAATCGATCATTATTCGCAGCAGTCAAAGCGTTGAACATCTGGGCAACAGTATTGACGCCTCGAACAAAGTTATTCAGCAGTTAGCTCAGGAGACCGATAACATCACCAATATACTGTCCACTATTCAGCAGATTGCGGAGCAGACCAATCTGTTGGCCTTGAATGCGGCGATTGAAGCGGCGCGAGCTGGTGAGCAGGGCCGAGGTTTTGCGGTGGTAGCGGATGAAGTTCGCAACCTTGCCAAACGTACTCAAGACTCCACAGAGGAAATCAGTGCGATATTGGGCAAACTGGTGGACAGAACACAATCTGTGTCACAAACCATGGCCAAAAGCTCTGAGGAATCACAGACGGCAGTCTCTCTTTCTGCGGAAGTGTTGAATGCATTTGAAGAAATTGAAGCCGTTGTTGAACGCATTCGTGATATGACGACGCAAACCGCCAGTGCCACAGAAGAGCAACACCTGGTGACGAAGGATATCAACCAAAATCTGGTCAACATCAATGAATCCGCCAACCAAGTATCTGCGCATTCCGATGAAGTTAAAATGTTGAGTGATCAGCAAGCCGAATTGAGCCATGAATTGACAGCACTGGTTTCCCGTTTTCGTACTGAGTAACGCTCTAATGAATGCCCGGCGTCCGTCGGGCATTTACATTTTTTTCTCTCGATTTTCGATCCCGCATGAACCTCGCTCGTCCTGAGCTGTTTCTCTTTGCCAAAGCCCAGACTGGACCACGCCCCTCAATGGTGTGATCACCTAAGCCCATTTGGTTTGTGTCATTTCCAGCACGAGCGCGAGCACAAAAAAATAGAACCATTAAATAAATTGGTCTACAATTGGTCTTATATTTAGGTTTAAAAAACAATACCAATTCGCTAAACATGAAAAGGCCAACTCCCATGCAATACGGCTACTTTGATAACGATCAACGTGAATACGTCATTACCCGTCCGGATACGCCGGCACCGTGGACCAATTACCTGGGCACAGAAAAATTTGCCACAGTGATCTCCAATAACGCTGGTGGGTATTCCTTTTACAATTCACCAGAATACAACCGGGTCACCAAATTCCGCCCTAACCACTCCTTCGACCGACCGGGTCACTATGTTTACCTGCGCGACGATGTCAGTGGTGATTACTGGTCGGTGTCCTGGCAGCCTGTTGCGAAAAGTCTGGATGAAGCCGAGTATGTGGTTCGCCATGGCCTGTCTTATTCCAAATTTCAGTGTGACTACAACGGCATTTTCGCCGAAAAAACACTGTTCGTCCCGAAAGGCGAGGATTTGCAGATCTGGGATGTCCGTATCCGCAACGACGGTGATCTGCCGCGTAAAATCAGTGCCTTCTCTTTTGTTGAGTTTTCCTTCAGTCATATTGCTTCAGATAACCAGAATCATCAGATGAGTCTGTATTCCTCTGGCACGTCCTATCAGGACGGCGTGATTGAATACGATCTGTATTACAACACCAATGAATATGAAGGTTGGTATTACCTGGCCTCCAGCTTTGACCCTGACAGTTACGATGGTTCCCGTGATGCGTTTCTGGGCGCGTATCGTGATGAGTCAAACCCGATAGCCGTTGAAAATGGGCGCTGCTCAAACACGGCCAAGACCTGTTACAACCAATGTGGTTCATTGCACAAGTCATTTGAACTGGGGCCGGGGGAAGAGGTACGGTTTGTTTTACTGTTGGGGTTGGGCAAAGGGTTGGGGGCAAAAAAACGCGCCAAATACCAGGATTTCACCAATGTCGACCAAGCCTTTGCTGAGATCCGCAGCCACTGGGATGAGCGTGTGGCTAAATTCCAGGTCAGCTCGCCTCATTCCGCACTCGACACCATGACCAATATCTGGACGTTGTATCAGGCCGAAACCTGTGTGGTCTGGTCCCGGTTTGCGTCCTTTATTGAAGTCGGTGGTCGTACCGGTCTGGGCTATCGTGACACCGCGCAAGATGCCATGGCAGTGCCCCATACCAACCAGCCGATGACCCGTAAGCGCATTGTGGACCTGTTACGCGGACAAGTTCAGGCCGGTTATGGTCTGCATCTGTTCGACCCGGATTGGTTTGACCCTGAAAAAGAAGACGTTGAACCATCAAAATCGCCGACGGTGGTCCCGACCCCGAGTGACGATGACAAGATTCATGGCATTGAAGACACCTGTTCCGACGATGCACTTTGGTTAGTGCCGACGATCTGTCGTTACGTTCAGGAAACCGGAGATGTGGCGTTTTTCGACGAAGTGATTACTTACGCCGATGGTGGTGAAGGAACGGTATACGAACACATGACCCGGGTGCTGGATTTCAGCGCCAAATACGTGGGTCAAACCGGTATATGCCAAGGGTTGCGTGCTGACTGGAACGATTGTTTGAACCTGGGAGGCGGTGAGTCCGCGTTGGTCAGTTTCCTGCATTTCTGGGCTTGTAACGCGTTTGTGGAGGCCGCCACTTTCTTAGGACGGCGTGACGATGCTGCGACCTATCAGACCATGGCCGATAAAGTAAAAGACGCCTGCGAGACTCAATTGTGGGATGGTAACTGGTATATCCGCGGCATTACCGCCAAAGGGGATAAGGTTGGTACCCATACCCAGGCGGAGGGTAAAGTGCATCTTGAGTCCAATACCTGGGCCGTGATTTCAGGTGCCGCTCAAACAGAGCGAGCCCTAAAAGCAATGGACTCTGTCGATGAATACCTCTCTTCGCCTTATGGGCTGCATTTGAATGCGCCGTCTTTTGCCACCCCGAACGACGACATCGGATTCGTTACCAGGGTGTATCAGGGCGTCAAAGAAAACGGCGCTATTTTCAGTCACCCCAACCCGTGGGCTTGGGTGGCCGAAGCGATGTTGGGACGTGGTGACCGGGCGATGAAACACATCAATGGATTGTTGCCGGCAAACTTTAACAATACCGCTGACAAACGGGTTGCTGAACCTTATTCCTATTGTCAGTTCGTCATGGGGCGCGACCATGAAGATCACGGACGAGCGAATCATCCTTGGTTGACTGGTTCCGCAGGTTGGGCCTATGTCGCTACCACCAACTACATTTATGGCGTTCGTCCGGGCTTCAACGGTCTTACCGTAGATCCCTGTATTCCGAGTGATTGGGCTGGGTTTACCGTTCGACGCGAATGGCGTGGTGCGGTCTACAACATCGAGGTACGTAACCCGAATCACGTCAGCAAGGGCATCCAGAGTATTGAATTGAATGGAGAGCTCATTACCGGGGAAATTCCGGTGCAACCCGCGGGTACCGAGCACAGTGTAATCGTGGTGATGGGTTAATGCGGCACATGCTGGGGGTTCCTGCTGGTTTCAGCGAATCCCCGACTTATTCCTGAATATGACAGCTCTATATAGGTGACAACATGATTCAATTTGGAACAGGTGGTTGGCGTGCCTTTATCGGTGAAGAGTTTACCGCTGAGAACGTCCGTAAAGTGGGTCAGGCAATGGCAAATCTCATGCACAAGCAAGGTGTCGCATTTGCGCCCTTTGTGATTGGCTATGATCGTCGTTTCCTGTCCGACAAAGCGTCAAAATGGTTGGCCGAAGTCTTGGCCGCAAACAGTATTCAGGTGGAGTTGATCGACAAGCCGGTACCGACACCGGTGGTCATGTTTTGCGTAAAAACCAATAACCTGCCCTATGGTGCCTGCATCACGGCGTCGCACAACCCCGCAGACTATAACGGGATTAAGTTGTTTGCCGATGGTGGTCGTGATGCAACCGAAACATTAACCGATGTTATCGAGGCCGAGATAGCCGACTTACAAGCCACCGACATCAAACGCCTGGAATTCGAAGACGGCATTGCCAGTGGTAAAATCAAAATTATCCGTCCGTTGAATGAGTTTATTGATGCCATTCTGGCGGGTGTTAATGTCGAGGCGATCAAAAACGCGAATCTGAAGATCTTGCTTGATCCAATGTATGGTGTGGCAAAAACCTCGTTGCAGGCTGTGCTGATATCGGCACGCTGTGACGTCGATGTTATTAACGATCGCCACGATACAACCTTTGGTGGCCGTTTGCCGTCGCCCACGGCGCATACGCTGTTCAAGCTGTCACACCTGGTACCGGAAAAAGGCTATGACCTTGGCATCGGGACCGACGGAGACGCGGACCGACTGGGCATCATCGATGAGACCGGCCGGTTTGTGCACCCGAACGAAGTGCTGGCGTTGCTGTATTACTACTTGTTGGAGTACAAAGGCTTGAAGGGCAGTGTAGTCCGTAATGTCGCCACCACTCATCTGTTGGACAAGATCGCGGCGGATCACGGTGAGAAGTGTTTTGAAGTGCCGGTGGGTTTCAAGCATATCTCTGAAGCCATGGAAGCGGACAATTCATTGATTGGCGGGGAAAGCTCTGGTGGCTTGACGATTCGTGGTCACATCAAAGGTAAAGACGGTATTTTTGCTGGGTCGCTGTTGGTGGAATTGATCAGCGTGACGGGTAAGAAATTGTCTGAACTGCTCAGTGAGATATATGGCAGGTACGGTAATTTTGTAACAGCCTCGGGCGATTGCACATTCCGTGCTGCGGATCGCCAGCGGATATGGGACATGGTATACGAAGACAAAAAGTTGCCGGTATTTCCGAAACCAATTGCCAATGTCAGCTACGCCGATGGCGCGAAAATCACCTTTGAAAACGACTCTTGGGTGATTGCCCGTTTCTCCGGTACAGAACCCCTGCTGCGTATCTTTGCCGAGGCCGATAACGAAGTCGATGCACAGGCGCTGGTCGATTTGATGAAGGATTTTCTCGCAGTCTAACCTGTTAAACCCGTGGCGAGTCTTTCTCGTCATGGGTCTTCAGTGGGCTACATTTAAGCGTATTTCGTTTATATCTTCGGTATTTGCTTTATGCCGAGACTTGGTTTCATTGGATGAAATTAGCTCTCGCCTGGTCGTTCGCAACGGCCATCCAAGGCGGACTCACTTGTTTGAGCATATTTGCATGGCCAATCTGTGAGACGGCAATTGCTTGGTGTAGTCGTTTGAAAGATGGAAGTTTAAGGGGTCTTATCGAGCATCTTAATGATAAAGCGGACAGTATGGGCTTTGTGGCATCGCTGCGCCGGTTACCACGAAGGTACCGGCGAGGAGAACCGACCTATGCCGTGTTAGTTAACTTTCCGGTAAATCAGGTCCCAAACGCCGTGCCCTAATTTTTGGCCGCGTTTTTCGAATTTTGTGACAGGGCGGTGGGCTGGCCGCCCATTGGTGTACTGTCCGGCGCCGTTGACGTTTTCGAATCCGGGTGCCGCTTCCATGACTTCCAACATGTGTTCCGCATAGTTTTCCCAGTCGGTCGCCATGTGGAAGGTTCCACCTGTTTTCAGTTTGCGACGCAGCAGTTCGGCAAACTCAGGTTGAACGATTCGGCGTTTATGGTGTTTCTTCTTATGCCAGGGGTCTGGAAAGAACAGCTGTACGGTGCTTAACGCCTGGTCTTCTATGCAGTCTTTTAGAATTTCGACGGCGTCTTCTTTATAGCAGCGAATGTTGGGAACCTGCTCGGTTTCAACACGGTTGAGCATGCGTCCGATACCTGGCAAGTGGACTTCAATACCGATAAAGTTCTTTTCCGGGGCCGCAATGGCCATATCGACAAAGGAGTCGCCCATTCCGAAACCGATTTCCAATACGGTGTCCGCATCACGACCGAAGGTTTCCGGAATTGACAGCGGACCATCCGCCATGTGCAAACCGAATTTCGCCCAGTTTTGATCCAGACTCTTTTTCTGGCCATCCGTCATACGGGTGGCACGCATGACAAAGCTGCGGATTTTTCGCTGAAAGGGTTGGTCTTGGTCGATCATGTTAATTCTCGGTTACAGTCAAAGAGTAAAGGCGAAAGGCGGAATCCGCCCAACCGGCTATCATCAGAACGCCACCTAGTGGGGCGATAGCACCCAACCATGAGGTATCCAGAATAACCAGTAAAAAAAGACTGGCGCAGAATACGGATGTACCGGCAAATAGCAAGTAAACCGGGCGTTTGAACGGGGTTCTGGCTATGATGGAGAGAGTGCCAAGTACCAGCAGCGCAAGACCATGGCTCATGAGGTAGCGACTGGCCGTGTGCCAGGTATCCAGTCTGGCAGCACTAACCAGGTCGGCAATGGCGTGAGCACCGAATGCCCCCAGGGCGACAGATAAACCACAAAATAGGGCGCCGGCCGTTAAGGCGAAACGATTCATGAACGTCTCCTGATTTCATAAAAAAAGCCGCACTGGGCGGCTTTTCGTGTATTAGCAAAAGTAATCAGAACTCGATTGTCATTACTTTTTTAACTTTATTCATCGCATTCTTTTCGAGCTGACGGATACGTTCAGCTGACACGCTGTATTTATCGGCCAATTCGTGCAGCGTTGCTTTTTCATCGCTCAACCAGCGTTGTTGAATAATATCTCGCGAGCGTTCGTCGAGGTCTTCCAATGCTTCAAACAGCTGGCCATGTGCATCATCACTGTAATTGGCACGTTCGACAGCCAGCGCCGGATCATCCGCTTCATTCATCAGATAGTCGGATGGGTGAAACGCGATACCGTCGTCGTCATCGTCATTAAAACCGTCAAAGGCGGCGTCTGATGCGGTCAGGCGACCTTCCATATCGTAAACGGTCTTTTTGTTGACTCCCAGGTCATCGGCGATGGCCTGGGCCTCGTTCTCATTCAACCAGCCAAGACGCTTTTTGGAGCTGCGCAGGTTGAAAAACAACTTGCGTTGCGCTTTGGTGGTGGCGATTTTGACAATGCGCCAGTTTTTCAGAATGTATTCGTGAATCTCAGCTTTGATCCAATGCACAGCAAAGGACACCAGACGGACACCGACTTCAGGGTTGAAGCGACGTACGGCTTTCATCAGGCCGACGTTGCCTTCCTGAATTAAATCACCCTGGTTCAGACCATAGCCTGAATAACTTTTAGCAATGTGCACCACGAAACGAAGGTGCGACATAACCAAGCGGCGGGCAGATTCGAGGTCTTCATCGTAATACAGACGCTCTGCCAGCTCTTTCTCTTCTTCAGCACTGAGTAACTCAAAGCCATTAACCGTTGTAATGTAAGCTTCGAGGTTCTGACCTGGTGACAATGTATCCAGTGCGAGTACAGGAACACTTTGGTTTAGCTTCACTCTTTCTCCTCCAAATTAGGATCGGTGAAAATCACTCGAGCCGGGCATTATAGAAAGCTGGGCCGAATGTTTAAACCCCATGAACACCATTAAAAACAGTCACGGGATATTTGCTACCTATTTTACGTGACACTGACGCCCGCAGATCACTGACCTTGGCCGCTGTTGCCGGCAAGGTTATTGCGGGTCGGTATCTTTCAGATGCCGCCAAAGCGCGATTCTGGCGCCCATCAGGCTCACAAGTATAGATGACAAAAGTAATATTCCGAATTCCCTGACATTCAACCATATGGCTGGGGCTGTGAGCCCATAGCTGGCTAAAAAGGTGTCAAGTTGGTTCTGAAAATTGAGGCTGATCAGCGTTAACAGCAACCAGGCAGCCAAGCCACCGGACAGACCATACCAGAAACCGAGGTATAAAAACGGTCTGCGCACATAATTATCGGTAGCGCCAAGCAACTTGATAATCTGGATTTCGGCCTTGCGTGATTCAATGGACAGGCGGATGGTGTTCCCGACGATTAATAAAACGGCCGTTGCCAGAATGATACTGAGTACCTGTACGATGGACTCAATTAAGTCCAAAACGTTGTTCAGGCGTTCAATCCAGGCCAGATCGATCTGAATGTCTTCAACATCGGCCAGATCGGTCAGCATTAAAATTAAGGCTTCCAGATCCGCCATACTCTGTTCGATCGGCACCACAACGATGCTGGCGGGCAGCGGATTTTCATCCAGCTCCAATGCGGATTGCAGGCTCAGGACACTGCGAAAACTGTCCCAGGCCTGTTGTTTACTGATGTATTCCACGCTGCTGACTTCCGGTCTGGCGCGCAGCTCGTTGGCCAGTGACTGGCCTTGATCGATCGTCGTGGTGTTGCTCAAATACAGCGTGATCTGACCGCCTTCCTGCCAGGCCTGTGTTTGCGTGTTGATGGCTTGTAGAGCGATATAAAAGAGCGTCGGCAACAACAGCGCGATAGCAATCACTAGCCAGGTCAGCGCACTCGATATCGGTTGGCGAATCAGTCCCATGAGGGCCGATCTGGCGCACATCAGGTGATGGCGATACCAGCCTTTGATGTCGACTTTCGGTGCTCGATTGCGGCGACGGTTGGTAGCAGCTCGGTTTTTCGCCATTAAGCGGCTCCTGAGGCGAACGGTGAACTGATCATGCGTCCCTGCTTCAGCGATAACACGCGGTAGTTGAGGCGTGCGATCAGACCGAGATCGTGACTGGCAATGAGTACGGTAGTGCCTATGTCATTGAACTGAGCGAACAGGGACATAATGTCCCGTGACAGCGCAGGGTCGAGGTTACCCGTGGGTTCGTCGGCCAAAATGACATCGGGTTTTTTGACCACGGCGCGGGCAATACCGACTCGTTGTTGTTCCCCACCAGACAGTTGAATTGGTTTAAATTTTTCGCGGCTCAGCAGACCTACCTTGTCCAGCGCGGCGTGTACCCGGCGTTTAATGTCCGCTGGATTTTCACCGGCAACAATTAATGGCTGGGCGACATTGTCGAACACGGAATGATTCATCAGTAATTGATGATCCTGGTGAACAATCCCCAGCTTTCGGCGATAAAAGGCAATATCTCGGCGGCTCATGGTTTTCAGTTGAATACCATCGACCCGAATTTGCCCCGATGAGGGCTTTTCAATAGCCGTGATCAATTTCAGCAGCGTGCTTTTTCCGGCTCCGGAATGACCGGTCAGAAAAACAAATTCACCTTTGTCGATATTGAATGACAACGAAGACAGGGCTTCGAAACCCCCATCATAGCGCTTACTGACCTGATCAAAATGAATCATGAAGCGTCAGAACCTAATAAGGCATCGACGAATTCGCGAGCATTGAAACGATTTAAATCATCAACCTGTTCGCCGACACCGATAAAGCGAACCGGAATGCCGAACTTCCTCGCCAGCGCAAAGATAATGCCGCCTTTG
Organism: Reinekea sp.; assembly: GCA_050293765.1. Classification (GTDB taxonomy): domain Bacteria; phylum Pseudomonadota; class Gammaproteobacteria; order Pseudomonadales; family Natronospirillaceae; genus Reinekea. Next base: position 114,321 of record JBNKNI010000008.1, on the reverse strand, counting down.
GCGGTACCGTCCAGCTTGGTCAGGGCAATACCCGTCAGGGGCGCAACCTTGGTAAAAGACTCTGCCTGGCTGACGGCGTTCTGTCCGGTGCCGGCGTCCAGTACCAGCAGGACTTCATGCGGCGCGCTGTCATCAATTTTTTTCATGACACGCAACACTTTTTCCAGTTCTGCCATCAGGTTGTCTTTGTTGTGCAATCGACCTGCGGTATCGGCAATCAGGACATCCACGTTGCGGCTTTTGGCGGCCTGAACGGCGTCAAAAATCACCGAAGCACTGTCGGCGCCGGTATGTTGAGCAATAACCGGAACCTGATTCCGTTCACCCCAGGTTTGCAGCTGTTCTACCGCGGCAGCACGGAAGGTATCGCCTGCCGCCAACATGACGGACTTACCTTCTGCCTGAAAACGTTTGGTCATTTTTCCGATAGTGGTCGTTTTACCGACACCATTCACGCCGACCACCAGGATGACATACGGTGTTTTTTCGGCGTCGATGATCAACGATTGTTCAATGGGGGTAAGCAGGTCGACCAACGTATCCTGCAACGCGGTCATAAGCGCGTTGTTGTCTTTTAATTCTTTGCGAGACACCCGTTCCACCAGATTGTCGAGAATGGTCTGGGTCGCTTCAATGCCAACATCAGAAGACAATAACAGCGTTTCCAGTTCTTCAAGCGTGTCTTCATCGAGGGTTTTTCGGCCCAGCAGGGCAGTGGCGATGCCGCTTGAGAAAGAGGCGCTGGTCTTGCTGAGACCTGCTTTGACGCGTTCTAACCAGGGGGTGCTTTGCGCTTTCTCTGTCTTTTCTTCGCTGGCTTGCTTGTCTTTACGTTTTGAAAATCCGAACATGATGGCTGGTTACCGGTAAGCGGTTGATAAACGGGGCGCTATGCTAGCATAACGGCTCGTGAAAATGGATGGACGAATGTTTCACTTTAAACGACGTACACTCTGGATCATCATTTATATAACAATTCCATTAGTGATTATCCTGAACCGCTTGGGCCCCGCTCCGGACACTGCTGTGTCTGAAACCCCAGCACAACGCTTCTCGCTCGACCATTTAAACCTAACCTGCCAGGCCGTTGTCTGCCAACTGCCACTATCAGGGGCGCCGAACCTGCATTTGAGCGTTTCGTTCAACCAAATACCGGTGAGCCAGATTTCGGTACCGGATGTTCTATCGCTGAACATACATCAACAAGGCGGCTTTGTGATTGGAACTGTAACGCTGGTGCCGAGCCCTGGCAACGTGCAGGTTTTGCTGTCTTTTTTGCAGCAATGGTTGCCGCAGCCGCCAGTGGGGTGGCAGTTGACGGGCGCCATTCCAGAGGGTGTTGCTGATATGATCGCGGCTCAGAACGGACCTTTCTCCGGTATCGGGATCGTGAATGAGCCTGAACCGGTTAATGGCCTGACGACTTTGGAGGCGCCTGCGTTGGGCGGTGAGGATCAGCTCGCGTTCCTGTTGTGGATTGAAATACTGAAACAACGTCTGGCCGGCTATGACGTACAGGCGGTATGGGACCATCGCCGCTCAACCAGTTACGTCGTTTTTAACCAAACGCTTTCCAGTGAATCATTCAGTCCGGTTAAAGCTGACGAATTGGAGCCTGTGCTAGCGGCCTACCTGCAGTCTGCCGGGCAACGCGAACGTAGCGCTGTGCAACTGCATCGGTATGCGGTGACCGCAATGATCTATAAAATCCCGTTTGAATTTTTTGTGAACCAACCACGCCGGCTGTCACAGGTGACGGTTGAGGCTGTGGATAGAATGAGAGAATTTAGCCTTGAACAAATCACGCAAAGCGCCCGCTAAAGCGGCAACCAGCACGCTGAGGATCATTGGTGGTGTGCATCGCGGTCGTAAGTTACCGATTCCCGCGCTGGACGGCTTACGCCCTACGGCGGATCGGATTCGCGAAACCCTGTTTAACTGGCTGCAGTTTGATATTCCCGGTATGACCGTTCTTGATTTGTTTGCCGGCACGGGTGCGCTCGGGCTTGAGGCGTTATCGCGTGAAGCGAAACACGCTGTGATGGTTGAGCCTCAGGGAGCCGCTGCACGGGCATTGATGCAATCGTTAAACACTTTGAAACTCGAAAATGGTCAGGTCAGGCAGATGACCGCGCAACAATATCTGCAGTCGGCCAATGAGTCGTTTGATCTGGTGTTTGTCGATCCGCCCTTTGATCTGGATTTGTGGCAGGAAACCCTGGCCATGCTGGTCAGTGACAGTCATCTGCATTCTGGAAGTTATGTCTATGTTGAATCGCCCAAGCAGGCAAACTTCCCGATCCCCGCGGAACTTCAGACCGTTAAAGATAAAACCGGTGGTAAAGTTCGGTTTCGCTTGCTGCAGATGACATAATTGACCGTGACTGTCGCGCAGAGTAAGTTACTGGTTTTGTTGTAAGCAGGAGGGCCATTCGTGTCCGTGCAACCCGAGTTTGACGCTGATAGCACGCAATGGCTGTCTGATTTGTTTAAAAAGCAAAGAAAATCCTACCGTGCCAATCCCTATCCGGACCTGGCCGAGCGGCGCCGTCGATTGCGTAAGTTGAAGCAGATGTTGATCGACAATCAGCAAGCGATCTGTGACGCCATTGATGCCGATTTTAATGGTCGCGCGCACATGGAAACGCTCAGCGCGGAATATTTGCCCAGCATCATGGGGATCAATGATGCTCTGCGGCACTTAAAGCGCTGGACCCGCACGCGCTGGACTTTTGCACCGATGTTATTCCAGCCGGCCAGTGCCCGAGTGGTCCCTCAGCCGCTTGGTTTGGTGGGTATTATTGTGCCCTGGAACTATCCGTTGTTTCTGGCTGTTGGGCCGCTCATCGCCGCATTGTCGGCGGGCAATCATGCGATGATCAAAATGTCGGAGTTTACGCCTGCTTTTGGGGCGTTGTTTGCGGAGTTGATCACCCAAACCTTTGGCAAAGAGGTGGTGACTGTGGTCAATGGTGAGGTCGCCGTCGCGCAGGCCTTCTCAGAATTGCCGTTTGATCATCTGTTATTTACCGGATCAACGGCCGTCGGTAAACACATCATGCGCGCCGCCAGTGCCAACCTGACGCCCGTAACGCTGGAGTTGGGTGGTAAAAGCCCGGTCGTGATCGATCGATCTATTCCCGTACGCGAGGCTGCTGAACGTTTGGTGTACCCTAAATGTTTGAATGCCGGCCAGACCTGTGTCGCACCGGATTATGTCTTTTGTCCGGAGGAGCAGGTAGATAATTTTGTTCAGCATTTTCTGAACGAGGCCAAACGCCAATTCGCCGATACGGTGAACAACAAAGAATACTCATCCATCATCAACGCGCGGCAGCGAGCCCGCTTGATCGGTTATATCGAAGATGCGAAAGCGAAGGGTGCCAAAGTCTACATTGCGGGTGAAAGCGATGACCTGTCGGGCTATGGCAGTAAACTTCCGCCCATTGTGTTGACGGACGTGAGCGACGACATGCAGGTGATGCAAGATGAGATTTTTGGACCTATCTTGCCGGTCATGGCGTATAAACAGCTGGATGAAACTCTGAACTACATTAACGACCGGCCACGGCCATTGGCACTTTACGTCTATGGTTACGAGGCCGCGCTGCGACCGACTTTTACTGAAAAAACCCACAGTGGCGCACTGCTGTTTAACGAGGCGCTCATTCATGTGGCAATGGATAGTCTGCCGTTTGGCGGTGTCGGTGCCAGTGGCATGGGGCATTATCACGGTTATTATGGTTTCCAGACCTTTTCCAAGATGAAGCCTATCGTCTCCAAGCAGCGTTTAAATAGCTTGAAGCTGATTTATCCACCCTACAAAAGCTGGTTAATGAACGCGATCCTGGGTTTATTTGGTCGGTAATTGCCCATCTGGCGCGTGTACGGTAACATGCGCGCGCTTTTTCAAACCTATGAGCAACCAGTATGTCGAGCACAGCGATCTACCCGGGCACCTTTGATCCCATCACCTTAGGTCATATGGACCTGATTGAGCGTGGTTTACGCCATTTCGACAAAGTGATTGTCGCGGTTGCCGATAGCCCCAAGAAAAAACCTCTGTTCAGCCTGGAAAAACGGGTTTCTCTGGCGCGTGAAGTCACACAGGGTTTTGGTAATGTTGAAGTGGCCGGTTTCAGCAATTTGCTGGTGGAATTCGCTCGTCAACATAAAGCACAGGTCATTTTGCGCGGACTGCGAGTGGTCAGCGATTTCGAATATGAGTTTCAGTTGGCCAACATGAATCGTGTGTTGGCTCCGGATCTGGAAAGCCTGTTTTTAACACCGTCAGAACAATATTCGTTTATATCGTCTACCTTTGTCCGTGAAATTGCCTATTTGAAAGGTGATGTGTCCAAGATGGTGCATCCTATTGTTCAGCAAGCGCTGAATGAACGTTTTGCGAAGTAGTTCAACCGAATTTAAGATCGTTAGAGGATAGTAAAATGGCTTTGTTTATCACCGATGAATGCATTAATTGCGATGTATGTGAGCCAGAGTGCCCGAACAGCGCGATTTCTGAAGGTGAAGAAATTTACGAGATCGACCCAAATCTGTGTACAGAATGTGTTGGGCATTATGACGAACCACAGTGCCAGCAAGTGTGCCCGGTCGATTGTATTCCTCATGATCCAGAGCACGTCGAGAATAAAGAGCAGCTGATGGAAAAGTACGAACGTATTATGGCCGCTCAGGCTTAAGCAATGGTCAATCACGCAGGCAGTGGCTTCTTGGCCTGCAGGTTTATTGCCCGTTACGGACGTCGGTCATGTAACGGGTCATTATCTCTTCTATATTAATTTTCGTCAGTCCTTCATTAAAAATTTCTCTGGCTTGTTTGCCGATCGTATTGTTTCTAAATGCAACGAACAGCTGCTTATCGACCAGGTATTTCGGGTTCATTTCGACACGCTCGGCGATACGACTGACGAACGCATTTTCGGTGGTTAAATAATGAAAAACATTGGCGTCGATAATTGCAGTATCAATGCGATTTGTGGCAACTTTGAGTACGTTCTGTGCATCCGTAATGACCTTTTCGACGAGAATCTCACGATTGGCAATCAGCCGGTCAATTTCAGCCGTGTTGACGTAATCCTGGACCACTCCGAGCCGGTATTTCTTCAGATCCGTCACGTCCGTCCACTGAATCGGTGTTTCAATGTTTTGCACTAACCCTAAGGGTCCTGTTCCAATCGGGTCGGAAAACAGGAAGCGGGAGGTCTGGTAAAAATATTCCGGGAAATAACCAATGTAGTTGCTATCGACTTGTGCGAGTCTGACCGCTCTGGACCAAGGAAAAAAATCAACGTGAAGATCATGTCCCATGGCTCGAAAAGCCGCCTTGGCCACAGCAACCGAAGCTCCCTGCTGTGCAATATCGGGGTCGGAGTAGGGGGGCCAGGATAGAGATGTCATGCGGTAGGTTTGAGCACTGACCAAAGACACAGCGCTTAGCAGTGCGATCATTGCTATTCTCAGAAGCTGTGTCACAGGTACGCCTTATTCCTATATACATGTAACAACTTAGTTCATTCAGCCGGTCTGGCAACTTGGTTTTTTGACAGGCTAGACGGATCAAACGTTGTTTGTTTTTAGCCGTCAGTTTTGGTTTTTTAAAGTTTGACCATGTAGTCAAAAAAAGATGTAGGTGAACAAATGAAGCCGTGGTAGCCTTAGGCACCGGCTTAGTCGACTCTCAATTAACCGGAGCTTTCCATGCACGTTGAAAACGAAATAAAACTGGGATTTAAAGATGTCATGATTCGACCCAAACGGTCGACATTGAAGTCCCGGTCTCAAGTCTCCCTCGAACGAACCTATACCTTTCGCAACTCCAAACGCACCTGGACCGGAGTCCCGATCATTGCTGCCAATATGGATACCGTGGGAACGTTTGAAGCGGCTCGGGTGATGGCCGAATACAAGATGCTGACTGCCGTGCATAAGCATTACAGCGTCGAACAGTGGCAGTCATTTCTCACCGACATCGATAAAAGTCTGTTGCCTCACGTCATGGTCTCGACCGGAACGTCGGAAGCGGATTACGAAAAGCTTAAACAGATCTTAAGTTTGGATGCCGGGCTCGAGTTTGTTTGCATAGACGTCGCCAATGGTTATTCAGAACACTTTGTTGAATTCTTAAGACGGGTACGCGCCGAATATCAACAGATCACCATTGTCGCGGGCAATGTGGTCACCGGGGAGATGGCTGAAGAACTGCTGCTTTCCGGTGCTGATATCGTCAAAGTTGGTATTGGACCAGGTTCAGTCTGCACGACGCGGGTAAAAACCGGAGTAGGTTACCCACAGGTATCTGCAACCATTGAATGTGCGGATGCTGCTCATGGGTTAAATGGTCACGTGATTTCAGATGGCGGTTGTTCTTGCCCTGGTGATGTATCGAAAGCCTTTGGCGCCGGTGCCGATTTTGTCATGCTTGGTGGAATGCTGGCCGGTCACGATGAAAGCGGTGGTGAGTTGATCGAAGAGGGGGGTAAACAATTCAAGCTGTTCTACGGGATGAGTTCCGAAACCGCAATGGGCAAATACCACGGTGGCGTTGCCAATTATCGTGCCAGTGAAGGAAAAACGGTCAAAGTACCTTACCGCGGTCCTTTAGCAACCACACTGATGGATATTCAGGGCGGTGTTCGTTCGACCTGTACTTACGTTGGCGCAGCCGCATTGAAAGAACTGTCTAAGCGGACGACCTTTATTCGGGTGCAGGAGCAGGAAAATCGGGTCTTCTCTTCCTGATACAGGCCTCGTCATTAAACGGTAATCGCGTCGCTCGATTACCGTTTAAATTTCAACAACTCAATTATTCAACTCGAAAGCTGACTCAGCTCAGTCGTGGTTCAGGGTATGAGCTCCGCCGATGACTCGGGTAAAGGTGGTTACCACACATAAGGTAAAAAACACCCAGGCTAATGGGGCAAACCAAGTGGGAAACAGACAAAAACTGAGCAAAAACAGAATTGTTTCCGTCCCTTCCGTAATGCCATTCAGGTAATAAAACCCCTTATTCGGGTAGTTCATTGAGCTCAACTGCAGGCGTTCGGCCAGGATAGCGAAGGCAAGAAAGCTGGAGCCCGTGCCCATAAACGAAAAAATTAGCGCCGCCGCAGGCAACGCATTGGTACCCGGGTTTGCTAACGCAAACGCAAAGACGATTGCCGAGTAAAAAATGAAATCGAGTACGATATCGAGATAGGCTCCGCGATTGGTCGCTTTGGATAAGCGTGCGACTTCCCCGTCTAAACCATCACATAAACGATTCAACAGAGTAAGTACCGCGCCGAGAGCATAATATTCCAGAGCAATTGCAGGCAATGCCAACATTCCTATCGCAAAACCGGTAACGGTGATCTGGTCTGCTTTGATGTTGGCGCGGTGAAGACTGCGTGCCGCAGTCGCCAGTGTGGGTTTGATAATTTTCAGCGCGCGTCGGTCAAGCATGTTGGGTCTCCAGTTGAAGGGTTTGGCTGCCTTCTGGGATATCGTCGTGATCGTGAGTCACCAGAATCGCAGGAATATTAAGCTGCCGGATCTGATCGTAAACCCAGGGGCGGAATTGCTCTCGCAACGCTTTGTCCAATTTAGAAAAGGGTTCGTCGAGCAGAATCAGGTCGGGTTCTGAGAGCAGGGTTCGGAGCAGGGCAATGCGCGCCCGTTGCCCGCCGGACAAGGTGGCTATGTCACGGTCTTGATAGTCTGCGAGCGTCGCTTGTTGCAACGCCTGATGTATGCGCTCTTTTTTTTCGGTTTTGGACCATTTCCCAGGTAAACCGAAAACCAGATTTTCGTAAACATTCAAATGCGGAAACAGAAGATCGTCTTGAAATAAAATGCCGACTTTGCGCTGCTCGACCGGCAAAGGTCTTAAGTTCCGGCCATTGAGGTGTATTTGCCCTTGGCTGGTAAAGACGGGTGCCAACACGCCGGAAATATCTGCCATGATTGTCGATTTGCCAGACCCACTGGCACCGGTGATTGCCAGCAATTCGCCGGCGCTCAGTTGAGTGTTCAACGGCTGAAAAAGCGGCTGATTGTTTAAGAAAATCTGATACTGTTTTAATGTGAATATTGAGTTCATGTCTGTGTCATCTCATGCTTTGGCGCTCACGGAAACGCAGGGCGGGCAACAGTGTGGCCAGCGCAAAAATCAGTAATGGTAAGCTTTGCTGCCATACCGCCATTACTGCCATTAATCGGCGGTCGCTGCCTGCCGCCATCGCCACCGCTTCCGTGGTAATAGTTGAATATTTACCAGCCCCGATAAAGATGGTGGGCAGATACTGCGCAATAGACACCGCAAAGCCGGTAGCAAAGGCGTAAAGTATAGGGCGCATTAAAATCGGAAATTTAATGTGCCAATAGGCAGGTCCCCGTTGCTGTTTCAACGTCAACCCGAGCCAGAAGTAGCGGTCATCAAAGTTTCGATAAGGACCGCTGAGCGTTAAAAACACATAGGGCAACACAAACACCAGATGCGACCAGAGTAATGCCGTGAATTGCCCATCCCAACCTGTCTGGATCAGAAATACCTGAAAACCGAATAAAAAAGCGATTTGTGGGATCAACAGGGGGAGATAAATCAGCCAGGCAATGCGCTGAGTATTCAGTCTTTTTTGCGACCAACGCAGGCGCACTTCGTTTTCCAGTGCGAGGATCACCAGGAACAATGCAATTAAAGCGGACAGTAACGCTAGCCAAACCGTGCACCAGAACGGTTCGCCGATCCGATTGAGTATGCGCGACCAAGGTAGCGTTGAAAACTGACTCGGTAAAACGTCCGGATAGCGCCAGCGCAGTGTTACGCTCCAAATGAATGTGACCGCTGCGGACCCCACAAAAGCCAGCGCCATCAATAGAGTCAGTGCACGGGCAGCGGGGGCTTCCCAGTTTAACGTTCGTCGCGACTCTGGCCGACGTTGAATAGCCCATTGACGAAGCGTGCGTAAAGGTGACTCAAGCAGGTGAATAATCAGTAAGACCGTGGCAACGAGTATCAGCAACCATGTGGCGCCGGCCGCACCGACCGTCCGATTTGTCAGGTCCGGGTCATTGAATAGTTGGGTAATCAACACCGCGAGCGTTGGTGGCGTTGTGGGACCGGCGATTAAAGCGATGTCGACAACCGTCAGTGAAAATGCAACCACCGCAAAGAAGGGTAATTTGATTTGCTGGTACAGCTGCGGGATCAATAACCAGTACCAGGCAAACCGGGTTGAGCGACCCATACTGTTAGCGAGCCACCGCGTTTTCTGGACATTCAGAGACGGCAGCACTGCGAGGGACATGAATAAGAGAAATGGGGTTTCTTTCAGTGCTAGTGTGATGATCAGGCTCACGCCCATAGGGTCCTGAAAGGTTGTCCAGTTTGGCGGAACCGGAAACCATCCGGTCATGTACTCAACCCAGCGAATCAACCAACCACTTGGCGACAATAAAAAGCCAAGGCCAATCGCAAAGGCTGCGTGAGGGACGCTAAGAATAGGGGATAGCAGCCTCTCCAACCTCTGGAACATGACGGATGGATAAGCCCCGATCAATAGAATAAAGGTGATAACAAGCGACAGCACTGAAGCGCCGATGCCGCTGAACAGTGTTTTCAGAAAGGCTGATTTATAGCTGGGGTGATCGAACCATTCTGCCCACGGTGTCAGCGACAATTGATCCAGACCGATGGCCGGGAAATAACCGAACGCGGGTAACCAAGTACCGATTAACCCGAGGACGACCGGAATCAGGAACACCGCGGTCGTCAATGCCGGGATGGCCGTCAGCACGGAGCTTCGCTTCAGTGTTGCCATGGCAGGATCGTTTGCCCCATGTGTCACGATGAAAGGCAGCACGGACATTACCAGGCCGTGCTGTTTTTTGTATTGATTATTGGCTGTACCGGGTCAACCAGGCTTTTTCAATCGCCTCAACCCAGCTTGCGTGTGGTTCCAGCAGCACGTTGGCCAGGTCTTCAGGGGGCAATGTCGCGACACCGTTCGGCAATGCATCGAACAAGGCTTTCTGTTGCGCTGTCAGCTTGTTCATCGCTAGCACGGTTGGGTCACCCCAGATTTCCGGATTGGCTTTTCGAGCCTGAGCTTCCGGAGACATCAGGAAATTGGCAAACACCATGGCACCCTCTGCGCTGCCTGAATTGTATGGAATGGCAACAAAATGGGTGTTGGCAATGGTGCCGGAACGGTGAATGTGTGTGCGCACCGTATCGGGCAAGTCGCCGTTAGCAATGGCGTTGCTGGCATCGAATGGATTGAAACTGAGTGACAGATAAATTTCACTGTCGTTTAACAGTTGCTTCATCTTCGGTGCGCCATCGGTAAAAACGTTGCCTTTTTGCCACATTAACGGATGGAGCTCATCCAGATAATCCCAAAGCGGTTGTGTCACTTCGTCGAAATTGGCCAATGAAACGGGCGCATACAGTATGTCTTTGTCGGCCGTTAACTCAAGCAGGATCTGTTTGACAAAGGTGGTGCCATGAAAGGCCGGAGGTGCCGGATAAGTAAAGCGCCCGGGATTTTCTTGAGCAAAAGTCAGCAACTCCTGCGCGGATTGTGGTGGCTGTTGCACGTACTCTGTGTTGTGCTGAAAAACCAGTTGCGCCATACCCCAGGGTGCTTCGAGATTGTCTACCGGAACCGTAAAGTCAAAGAGCGTTGTGGGTTTATTGTCTATGTCGACTAACTGATAGTTTGGCAGGTCTTGGGTGAACGCACCGTACAACAAACCGTTGGCTTTCATGTTGGCGAAGTTTTCGCCATTGACCCACATCAGATCGACGGCGCCGTCCTGATCTTTTCCGGCTGTTTTTTCCGATAAAATCTGATTAACAGCATTGGGCGCAACGTTTTTGACGTGTTTCACCGTCACTCCGTAGTCTTCATCAACCCGATTAATGGCCCATTGAATATAATCGTTAATATGTTCGTCGCCGCCCCAGGCGTGAAAATAGACTGTTTGGCCTTTTGCTTGATTCACAATAGTAGACCAGTCGGCGGCCTGTGAGCATGTCGCTGCGGTTGCGAGAGAAAGCGCCAGAATGTGCGGGTAAAGCGTTTTAATCATTCGGTTGTCCTTGCTGATTAACTGAGCTGAAAAGTGTTTGAGTCGGTAAAAAAACCTCGCCAGTGAAAACGACTGGCCTTACTTACGTCGCCAAGATTGATTTATGATGTCACTGATCGGGCTTAGAAGACACTGGTTGACGTTAAAAGTTCCCAAGCCTGATCGATATTAGTTTTTCGAAATTTAGCGCCGATTGCCAGAGGATACGCCAATGATGTTGCCAAAAAGCCTTCGTAAAGAACAGGAACGTTTGCAAAACGAAGCGCAGTTTGCCTCGCTCAACGAGCAGCAGCAAGCCTTGGTCACTCGGTTGGCGCTATCCAGTCCTTGGCTGCGTGATTGGTTAAAGCTACAGCAAGACTGGAACGAGGTGTTGGGTTATTTCGAAAACGAGGACGTTGACGTTTTAGATATTCAATCGTGCTGTGACAACTGGTCATTGGATGACGAAGCTTTGGTCATGCGCGATTTGCGTTTGTGGCGTAACCGGCATATTGCCCGCCTGATTGCCCGGGACATTATGGGGCTGAATGATGTGCAGCAAACGGCGCGAATGGTCAGCGATCTGGCCGATCAGGCGCTGAAGGTCGCATTGCACTGGTCCGCTGCATACTGGCGCGCGAAAGACGGCGAGCCTGCCCTGTGCCCCTATTCGGGCGAGCCACAGCAATTGATCATTCTCGCGATGGGGAAACACGGTGCCCGCGAATTGAATCTATCGTCCGACATCGATCTCATTTTTGCCTTCCCCAGTGCCGGTGTAACCGCAAAAGGTCGGTCCCACGAAGAATTTTTTACCCGGGTCGGGCGCAAAATGAATCATTTGCTCGACGCTCGCACCAGTGATGGCTTTGTCTTCCGTGTGGATATGCGTTTACGTCCTTGGGGGCAATCCGGCGCACTGGTTTCCAATCTGAAAGCGATGGAAAACTACTATCTGCAGCAGGGTCGATTTTGGGAACGTTTTGCCATGGTGAAAGCGAGACCGGTTACCGGGCACAAGTTGGCGCAACAGGCGCTGACTGATGTACTGCATCCTTTCGTGTATCGCCGCTATGTTGATTATCAGGCCGTGGGTGCTTTACGGGATCTGAAGACCAAAATACAAACCGAAGTCCGCCGACAAAACTTAGACCGGAACATTAAATTAGGGGCGGGAGGTATCCGCGAAGTCGAATTTGTCGCGCAGGTGTTTCAATTAATTCGTGGCGGGCAGGATGAAGAGCTCCAGAGCCGCGGAACCTGGCCGGTTCTGAACGCTCTGAAAACATTAGAACTGTTGCCCGAATCGGTGGTTAATGAGTTGATCGTCGCCTACAACTATTTACGCGATCTTGAGCACCGGATTCAGGCTATTCGCGATGAGCAAACACAGACTTTGCCCAGCGATGAGATTGATCTTGAACGACTGGTCTTGTCAAAAGGCCTGGACAACGTTGAGCAGATGATGACTGAACTGGCATCCGTGCGGGCAACAGTGCAGGAACATTTCAGCCATTTAATTTCTGAACAGCATCAGCCCGCAGATGATAGCCGGTATCGGCCTTTCCAACTGGCCTGGCAAGTCGGCAAAGTGGGAGCGGAGTTCGACAAGTCGCTGGCTGAACAGTTCTTCGCCTTCAAGCAGATGCCCTCTGTAGCTCGCTTAACCGGTGTTGCCGCGCATAATCTTGACGAATTCATTCCTAAGTTTTGGGCTGAATTGGCCCGACATCCGGATGGCGCACAGCGTTTTACGGCGATTCTACCAATTTTGGAATCCATTCTCAGAAGAACATCCTATTTTACTCTATTAGCCGAAAACCCAGTTGCCATTGTTGAGTTGGTTAAGCTGGTACCCGCCTCGGAATGGATTGCCCAAACGCTCAAAGACAAGCCGTTTTTGCTGGATGAGCTCACTGATAAGTCCAGCCTGTATGAACTGCCTAACCGGCGTGAGCTGATGGATGAACTGCACCAGCAATTGTTGCGGGTGCCCGAAGATGATTTGGAGCGTCAAATGGAGCTGCTGCGGCATTTTCGCCATGGGCGTGTGCTTCGGGCGGCGGCTTGTGAAGTGTCCAATCATCTCCCTCTGATGAAAATTTCCGATTATCTGGCCTGGGTTGCGGAAGTTGTCGTAGAGCAGTCACTGGCCTTGGTGTGGCGCCAGATGGTGACACGACATGGCCGACCCAGCAAAGAAGGGGGAGATTGGTGCGATCCGGACTTTGGTGTGATTGCCTATGGCAAGATGGGCGGTTTGGAGCTTTCTTACGAATCTGATTTGGACTTGGTGTTTCTGCATAACGCGACGTCGCAAGGCTCAACCGAAGGGCCAAAAGTGATCGAAAATGTGGTTTTTATGGCGCGACTTGGTCAAAAACTTATTCATCTGCTCTCGTCCGTGACGCCATCAGGAATGCTTTATGAAGTCGATACGCGATTGCGACCATCGGGCAATTCCGGGTTGTTGGTCAGTAGTTTGGCGGCTTTTGAAAAGTATCAACAGGAGCAAGCCTGGACCTGGGAGCATCAAGCGCTGGTACGGGCTCGTTTTATCGCCGGTGATACCACTATTAAAGAGGCATTTGATCGTTATCGTGAAGGTATCATCTGCCGTCAACGCGATCTCGCTGCTTTGCGCAAAGATGTGATCGACATGCGTCAGAAGATGGTGGATCACCTGTCTTCCGGGGCGGACAGCAGTAAAGATGCACCAGTCTTTCATCTGAAGCACGACAGAGGCGGTATTGTTGATCTCGAATTTTTGGTTCAGTTTCTGATTTTGGCGAATGCGCACCAGAATCCAGAGCTGGCACGCTGGTCCGATAACGTCCGCTCTATAGAAACGTTGTTTTCGGCTGGCGTGATTTCGCAAGACCAAAAGCAACAATGGCTGGATGCTTATCTTGCGTTGAGAGAGCAGGTTCACCACGCTATCCTGAGTGGGCAAAGTACCAAAATTCCCTTGGCCGAGCTGACGCCGCAACTGGTGGCCGTGCGCGAACGTCTCAAAGACGCTTGGTTGCAATATCTTCATGATTCGTGAGTCTGGCGGCTGCCGACGCCGAACTGAGCACTGCAATATTCCATTGCAATCATTGCGTGAATTAGGCTTGATACCTGGCTGGTATCCATCTTTTAATATCGCATACAATAAAACAGCATACCTGTGCACTACATTCATCGAGAATCCGTGGATTCTCCGTTAGGTTAGGAAAACAACATGGCAGCATTTGGCACCGTTTTTATGCCCGAAATGGCACTGGCAACATTTGAGAACGATCAATGGAGTGAGACTGAAATTGTTAAGTCCGATCGTTTGCAGTTCCACCCAGGTGCGCATGTGCTGCACTATTCCAGTACCTGTTTCGAAGGTTTGAAAGCATTTCGGCATGACGATGGTGGTGTGTATATCTTTCGAATGGATGCCAATGTCAAGCGCTTGGCCCAGTCTACTCAGTTGCTGAGTCTGCCAGCGTTTGATGCGGATCAGTTGAGTAAGATGATCGTCGATATCGTGGGCCGATTTGCTTCTGAGGTGCCTGAACCACCCGGTTCGATGTATATTCGCCCAACGCATATCGGTACTGAAGCGTCGATCGGTAAAGCAGCGGCACCTTCCAGTTCGTCCTTACTTTACGTCCTGTTATCCCCAGTAGGTGATTATTTTGCCGGTGGCGCTAAGCCATTGCGGTTGTTACTGGAGGAAAACGGTATGCGCTGTGCGCCACACATGGGGATGGTAAAAAGCGGCGGGAACTACGCCAGCGCCTTAGGTCCGATCGCGGATGCCCGTTCCAAAGCCGATGCTGATCAGGTCTTGTTCTGCCCAAATGGCGATGTTCAGGAGACCGGCGCCGCGAACTTCATATTAATTGACGGTAACGAAGTTATTACTAAGGGGTTGGACAGCTCTTTTCTGCATGGTATTACGCGTGATTCTGTACTGACTATTGCGCGGGATCTGGGTATGACCGTCTCTGAGCGCGACTTGAGCGTGACCGAATTGCTGAAACGGGCGGCAAAGCCCGGCACAGAGGCTGCGCTGTCGGGCACTGCAGCGGTGCTGACACCTGTGGGGACCCTGATTCATAACGGCAAAGAATACCCGGTGGGGTCAGGCGAGGCAGGTAAAACGACATTGAAACTGCGCCAATTGCTCAATGACATTCAATGGGGTAAGGCTGAAGACAAGCACGGCTGGTTGACCAAGGTTTAATGACCGGTTTTCACGCTGAGGTAACATGACGGCGGAGCGTCATGTTACCGGTGCGGTCAGATATGGTCGTGGCGTTTCAGATTCGACAGTTTGGGGTTGGGTTTCTCTACTGTTCGCAGGATTAGCGCAACATGGCCAATACTCTGTACCAATGTCGCTTTGGTGGCGGCAATCATGTCGGCCAACAGCGCTTTTTTATCTTCGCGATCTTCCGTAACGATCTTAACCTTGATTAACTCATGGTCATTCAATGCTCTGTCTATTTCCGCGAGTACTGTATCTGACAGGCCTTTATCACCAATCGTCACAATAGGATTGAGTTGGTGGCCGATGGTGCGGAAACGTTTTTTCTGGTCCTGACTAAGCTTCATATAGGGTAAATCTCATGTTTATTTCGTTGCATTGATCTAAATTGTACTTTAGAACGAACAAAATCACTAAAGAGGAATTCAGGTGGCTCGCCCCAAGAATAGTAAAGACTGGTTGAAAGAACACTTTGATGACAAATATGTTCATCAGGCAAAGCAGGACGGGTACCGTAGCCGGGCAAGCTATAAGTTAATCGAAATCTGTGAAAAGGACCGCTTGATCAAACCAGGCATGACCGTGCTGGATCTCGGTTCGGCGCCAGGTGGTTGGTCACAAGTGGCCGTTAGGATGGTTGGGGATCACGGTCGGGTAGTGGCTTCCGATATACTGGAAATGGATTCCATTGCCGGCGTGGAGTTCATTCACGGGGATTTTACCGATGAGGGCGTCTATCAGGCGTTGTTGGACTGTATCGGTGACAGTCCGGTCGACCTTGTAATCTCCGATATGGCCCCCAATATGAGCGGTAATGCGGTTATTGATCAGCCAGCGGCCATGTATTTGGTTGAGTTGGCGCTCGATATGGCCCACTCGATATTGAAACCCGGTGGCGCGTTCGTTGCCAAATTGTTTCACGGAGAAGGTTTTGACGAGTATGTTAAGACTGTGAGACAACAGTATAGTAAGGTTGTTATGCGTAAGCCGGAAGCTTCAAGAGCCCGCTCACGTGAAACATACATCGTTGCAACTGGTTTTAAAGGTTAAGCAGGCTCGCAGCGCGTCTGCGTAAGAAGGTGAAAATTGAACGATATGGCAAAGAATTTAATTCTCTGGTTAATCATCGCCGTTGTGTTACTCGCGGTGTTCCAAAATTTCGATATGTCGGCCAGCGCGGATAACATCAGCTATTCCCGGTTTGTCCAGCAAGTCGAGCAAGATCAGATAAAGTCGGTGACCTTTGTCGGGGACTCTACCATCTATGGTGAGCGCCGGGATAACGCCCGCTTTGAGACGCAAGCACCAGCCGGAGTCGATACCTCTGAATTGAACGACGTTCTGATGTCGCACAATGTTGAAGTGTTTGCGCAGAAGCCAGAGCAACCCAGTATCTGGACTCAATTGTTTGTCGCGGCGTTCCCAATTTTGATTATTCTCGGCGTTTTCATGTTTTTCATGCGCCAGATGCAAGGTGGTGGCGGTGGCAGTAAAGGCCCGATGAGTTTTGGTAAGAGTAAGGCCCGGCTGCTCAGCGAAGATCAGATAAACACAACGTTTAAAGATGTAGCAGGCGTTGAAGAAGCCAAAGAAGACGTTCAGGAACTGGTGGAGTTCTTGCGTGACCCTGGTAAATACCAGCGCTTAGGCGGCAAAATTCCCCGTGGTGTGTTGATGGTTGGCCCACCGGGTACCGGTAAAACCTTGCTGGCGAAGGCGATAGCTGGTGAAGCCAAGGTACCTTTCTTTTCGATTTCCGGTTCTGACTTTGTCGAAATGTTTGTCGGTGTTGGTGCGTCGCGTGTTCGTGATATGTTCGATCAGGCTAAAAAACAGGCACCTTGTATTATTTTTATCGACGAAATAGACGCGGTTGGTCGCTCTCGTGGCGTTGGCATCGGTGGCGGAAATGACGAGCGAGAGCAGACGTTAAACCAATTGCTGGTGGAAATGGACGGCTTTGAGGTGAATGATGGCATCATCGTCATCGCGGCAACTAACCGACCAGACGTATTGGACCCAGCTTTGCTTCGCCCAGGCCGTTTTGACCGACAGGTCGTGGTTTCCTTGCCGGATATTCGCGGTCGCGAGCAGATTCTCAAAGTGCATATGCGGAAAGTTCCGGTTTCGGACGATGTTAACCCGAAAGTCATTGCCCGCGGCACACCTGGTTTTTCAGGGGCGGACTTGGCTAACCTGGTGAACGAAGCGGCTTTATTTGCTGCGCGCATCAACCGACGAACGGTGACGCAAGAAGAGTTCGATAAAGCGAAAGATAAGATCATGATGGGTGCTGAACGGAAGTCCATGGTGATGAGTGAAAAGGACAAAGAAATGACGGCTTACCATGAAGCTGGCCATGCCATTGTCGGTCGACTCATGCCTGAGCACGATCCGGTTTACAAGGTGACCATTATTCCGCGTGGTCGGGCTCTTGGTGTCACCATGTACTTACCGGAAGAAGATAAGGTCAGCTACAGTAAACAGTATCTGAAGGGCCGAATCGCTTCTGCCTATGGCGGGCGTATAGCTGAAGAACTGGTTTATGGTGAAGATCAGGTTAGTACCGGTGCCTCAAACGACATTATGCAAGCGACAAATATGGCTCGTAACATGGTCACTAAATGGGGCTTGTCGCCGATGGGACCCATTCAGTTTGAAGAAGAGGAACAGTCTTACCTCGGCAGTCAGTCCAGTCGCAGTCATATTTCTGATGAAACGTCTCAGCAACTGGACAAGGCCATCCGCGATATTATCGATGAAGCCTATGCTACGGCGACTAAAATCCTCAAGGAGCATCGTGCTGCGCTGGATCTGATGAAAGACGCGCTGATGGAATATGAGACTATTGATGCGGCTCAGATTGATGACATTATGGCTGGGCAAAAACCTCGTAAGCCAAAAGGTTGGGATGATCGGAACGGTCCAACAGCTGAGTCTGCCACAGAGAAAAAAGTGACTGATGATACTAAAGATGTCTCGTCAGACACCCAGACAGATGGTTCGGCTGAGTAATTAATCAGCGGACTGTCTTGGAAGAGTCGGCCATTGTGCCGACTTTTTTATTGGTTTTATGGTATGGTACCGCCCGTTATTTCGGGGGTGTTCAATGGTCGGGGTCGGCCGGTTGTTGAGGTATTAATGACGGATTTTTTTTCATTTCGTGATCGGCAACTCGCCTTAGATCAGACTCACGTTATGGGTATTTTGAATGTAACGCCAGACTCTTTTTCAGATGGTGGGCAGTTTCTGCGCAAAGAGCAGGCATTGCAGCAAGCGCAGGTTATGGTTAACGACGGTGCCGCGATTATCGATATCGGTGGTGAAAGTACCCGGCCTGGAGCAGCGCCTGTTTCATTGGCAGAAGAAATGGATCGAGTGTTACCCGTCGTAGAAGCGCTTGCCCGCCAAGTCGACGTTATCATTTCTGTCGATACCAGTTCCCCTGAGTTGATGCTGGAGGCAGCTTCTCTGGGGGCGCATCTGATTAATGATGTGCGGGCGCTGCAACGCGACGGTGCCGTCCAGGCAGTGGTAAGATCGGGCATACCCGCCTGTTTAATGCATATGCAGGGTCAACCAGAAACCATGCAGGATAATCCTGACTATGACGATGTGATTACCGACGTACAACGATTTTTTAAAAGACGCATTGAACAAAGTGTTGCTATGGGTCTGGATTCTTCAAGTTTATTGCTTGATCCCGGTTTTGGATTTGGTAAAACTATCGAACATAATCTGATATTACTGAATCGCCTGCCAGAAACAGCATTGGAAGGCTTGCCTCTACTGGTCGGTATGTCACGTAAAAGCATGATTGATCATGTGTTGCAACGTCCAGTAGATCGCCGTTTGTCCGCCAGTATTGCACTTGCCTCAGCGGCAACGTTGAAAGGAGCATTCATAGTTCGGGTGCACGATGTGGCTGAGTCAGTGGATGCCGTAAGAATGATGAACGCAGTGAAGCATGAACGAAATATATATGGAAATCAGGAGTAAGTAAGCGTGGCAAATGGAAAGAAATATTTTGGAACCGATGGCATTCGTGGTGAAGTAGGTCAGGGTGTCATAACGCCTGAGTTCGTACTTCGCTTAGGTTGGGCTGCCGGTCGGGTATTTAGCAAGCAAGGGCGCGGTAAAATCTTAATTGGCAAGGATACGCGCATATCCGGTTACATGTTTGAGTCCGTGCTAGAGGCCGGGCTGGCCGCAGCGGGTTGCGATAGTTTGATGGTCGGGGTGATACCTACCCCCGCAGTCGCCTATCTGACCCGCGCGTTTCATTGTGATGCGGGTATTGTTATTTCCGCGTCACATAACCCGTTTTACGACAATGGCATTAAGTTCTTTTCAGCAGACGGCACGAAATTGCCCGATGAGATCGAATTCGCCATTGAAGCCGAACTCGATAAGCAGATCGTAACGGCCTCCAGCGAATTGTTGGGTAAGGCCCGCAGAATTGACGACGCTCACGGCCGCTATGTCGAATTCTGTAAATCAACATCGGGATACCTGAACCTCGAGGGGCTCAATATTGTTTTGGATTGTGCTCACGGAGCCACCTACGATGTCGCGCCGAAAGTGTTTCGTGAATTAGGCGCCACTGTTCAGGTCATCGGTGTTTCCCCTAATGGTCAGAACATCAACGAGCAAGTCGGTTCAACACATCCGGCCGCTCTGCAAAAGGCAGTGTTGGAGCATAACGCTGATCTTGGTATTGCGTTCGACGGAGACGGCGATCGGCTTTTGATGGTTGATCATCAGGGGCAGGCTGTTGATGGTGATGAATTGCTTTTCATATTGGCGAAGCATCTTAAACAGAAGGGCAAGTTGGAGGGTGGCATTGTTGGCACCTTGATGACTAACCTTGGATTGGAGGTGTCCCTCAAAAAGCTGGGGCTTGAGTTGGTGCGAGCAAACGTCGGTGACCGTTATGTCATGGAGCAGCTTAACGAACGCAATTGGATCGTTGGTGGCGAGAATTCAGGTCACCTGGTCTGCAAGCATGTGACATCTACCGGCGACGGCATTGTCGCAGCACTGCAGGTATTGTGCGCTTTACGTGAAACAGACCAGACTTTGGCGCAGGCCAAGACCGGTATGCGCAAATTCCCCCAGGTTATGATTAACGTCAAGTTGGCGAAGAAGCTTGATGTGTTAGCCTTGCCCGCTGTTCAGGAGGCGGTTGCCCGAGCCGAGCTTGAGCTGGCCGAATCTGGCCGGATACTTCTGCGTCCTTCAGGTACCGAACCCGTCGTACGGGTGATGGTTGAAGGGGAGGATGTCGCTCAGGTGAAGTCGGTTTGTAGCGCCCTCGCTAAACAGGTTGAACAGGCTGTTGCCAATACGTGATTTATCTAATTGGTTGATTTGATAGATATTTTTTAATGAATCTGTGTGCTTTTTTACGGTAGAGAGCTTGCTCCGTCCCGGTAAGTTAAGTACACTCTGCGCCCGCTCGAAGGAGGCGAAATAATTATGCGACGTACATTAGTTGCGGCTAACTGGAAAATGAACGGTAACAAAGCATCGAATGAAGCTTTGTTGGATGCCTTTAAAAAAGGCTTTGACGGATCCGCCGATACGGCGATATTTCCGCCTGCTCTCTATATTCCACAGTTGGCTGAAAGTCTGAAAGGTACTGATATTGCCTTTGGTGTACAGAATGCTTACTTCCAGGAGAGTGGTGCTTTTACCGGTGAGCTAGCGCTTTCCATGGTAAAAGAGTTTGGCTGTCAGTATGTGTTAATTGGTCATTCCGAGCGTCGAGAAATATTCGGTGAAACCGATGCGTTGATCGCCGACAAAGTTGCAGCAACTTTAGCGGCTGGCTTGATTCCGATGCTATGTGTCGGTGAAACATTAGCCGAACGTGAATCCGGCGTGACTGAAACAGTCGTTAAAACACAGATTGATGCTGTGTTGGCTAAAGTGGGTATCGCCGCATTTGAAACAATTGTGATTGCGTACGAGCCAGTTTGGGCTATCGGAACAGGTAAAACTGCAAGCCCTGAACAAGCTCAGGAAGTGCATGCCTTTATACGTCAGTTATTGGTTGCCGAAGACGCTGCTGTTGCCGCGAAAACTCGAATTTTATACGGTGGTAGCGTAAAAGCTGCCAGTGCTGAAGCGCTGTTTGGCCAGCCTGATATTGATGGTGGCTTGGTTGGTGGGGCTTCGCTGATTGCAGATGAATTTGTTGCAATCTGTAACGCTGCTCAAGGGTAATTTTTAAAATGGTATATGAGAATCTCGTACTGTTGGTCCACGTTCTGTTGGCAATTGGTGTTATTACCTTTGTCCTGTTGCAGCGTGGCAAAGGTGCGGAAGCAGGAGCTTCCTTTGGTGGAGGTGCTTCGCAAACTGTTTTTGGATCGTCAGGAAGTGGCAACTTTTTGACTCGAACCACTGCAATATTGGTAGCTGGATTTTTTGTTACCAGTCTGGCTCTTGCGCTTATCGCAAGGCAGAAAGCAGATGGTTTGAATGAAATTAAGATTCCAGTGGTAGAGGAAACTGCGTCTGAGCTAGATGTGCCGGTCTCCGGTGATCCAGCGGACAGCGCACTGCCGACTGAGTAATCATATACAGAATTGCCGACGTGGTGAAATTGGTAGACACGCCATCTTGAGGGGGTGGTGGGCTTTAGCCCGTGCTAGTTCGAGTCTAGTCGTCGGCACCAATTAAAAAGGCCTGTTTACAGGCCTTTGTCTTTTTTAGTCAGGGGCATTGGTTGCATGACAGTGTTGCTGCCTTTATAATTCGCGCGTTTTTTGGTCAGGCGTCGTCGTAAATAAGTCGATGTATGGCAATTAACGGGTGTTTGACCCTGGGGCAAAAGTGGGTTTTGTGCTTTTGTCTGCACGTCTCCGGATGTGCACCAGCTCTCCTGAGGGGATTGTTGGCAAAAGAATTATTTTAAAGCCCCTCTTGCAGGGGTTTTTTCGTATTGGTGCTCGCGAAAGAGTGCGCTGAGATGGGCTAAGGCATGGTTTGAGTTCTTCAGGTCGTGTCTGAGATGCCCATTTTTTGTCATTGCAAAAATCAGCAGTGGCTTAAATGAACAAATTGAGCAAAGAATTGTGGCAAAAGTAAACGAATTAACAGATTTAATAGAACCCGTTGTCGTTGGTATGGGTTTCATTTTTTGGGGCTTGGAATATTTACCGAGTGGTAAGTTTTCGACCCTGAGGGTTTATATCGACCATGAAGATGGTATTAACGTCGATCATTGTGCCGAGGTAAGTCGTCAAATCAGCGCCGTTATGGATGTTGAGGATCCGATTTCAGGCAACTATAACCTCGAAGTGTCCTCACCCGGTATGGATAGACCGTTGTTTAATCTTGAGCAATATGCTGCCTACATAGGTGAGTGGGTCGAGATAAAATTGCGATATGCCTTTGAGGGTCGTCGAAACTTTAAAGGCGTGATTACCGGTATCGAAGATGGCGATGTAACGATTGTGGCTGATAACGAAGAGTTTTTGTTGCCGCTAGAGAGTATTGATAAGGGTCGGATTATTCCGAACTTCAAATAATTTGAAAAATAAATTAAGCACTAGAGCAAAGTTCGCTCGCAATGAATGGAAGGGGCTGAAACGATGAGTAAAGAAATTCTCCTGGTCGTAGATGCGGTAGCAAATGAAAAAGGTGTATCACGCGAAGTTATTTTCGATGCGATGGAACTGGCATTAGCAACTGCTGCAAAGAAGCGATTGGATGACGAAGGAGAGGCCGACGTTTACGTAGTAATCGACCGTAAAACCGGCGAATACGAAACCTTCCGTCGTTGGGAAGTGACCGATGACAGTGAAATGGCATTGTTGGGTTCTCAGTGGACAACTCAGGAAGCGCACGAAGTCGATAAGAACCTGAAGCCCGGCGATTTCTACGAAGTACAGATCGAGAATGAAGATTTTGGCCGTATTGGCGCGCAGGCGGCGAAGCAGATTATTGTGCAGAAAGTACGAGACGCAGAGCGGGCTCGTATTGTGGACGCTTACCGTGAGCGAATTGGAGAAATGGTCTCCGGTACCGTTAAAAAAGTGACCCGTGATGCGTTGATTATTGACTTAGGAAATAACGCTGAAGCGGTATTGCCACGCGATCAGATGATCGGTCGGGAAATGTTTCGGCTGGCGGATCGAGTTCGTGCTGTATTGCAGTCAATCAAAAGCGAAGGTCGCGGCCCACAGCTGGTTTTGAGCCGGATCAGCAGCGAGATGCTGGTGGAGTTGTTCCGTATTGAAGTGCCTGAGATTCAGGAAGAGCTGATCGAAATCCGCTCTTGTGCCCGTGACCCTGGTTCCAGAGCCAAGATTGCGGTGAAAACCAATGACGGGCGCATTGATCCTGTGGGTGCGTGTGTTGGTATGCGTGGATCTCGAGTCCAGGCGGTGTCCAATGAGTTGGCGAATGAACGTGTCGACATCATCTTATGGGATGACAATCCGGCGCAACTGGTGATCAATGCGATGGCGCCTGCCGAAGTCGCGTCAATTGTTATGGATGAAGACACCAACACCATGGAAGTGGCTGTTGCTGCAGACAACCTGGCAATTGCTATTGGCCGCAGTGGACAGAATGTTCGCCTGGCTGCTGAATTAACGGGTTGGACAATCAATGTCATGACCGAAGACGAAGCTGGTGAGCGTGCAGAACAGGAAGTTGGCCAGTTAGTAACAAACTTCATCGAGAAAATGGATATCGAAGAAGATTTGGCTGTCGCTTTGGTAGAAGAAGGGTTCACGACCCTCGAAGAAGTGGCTTATGTGCCAATTAACGAAATGCTCGAAATAGAAGGTTTTGATGAAGATCTGGTAAACGAGCTTCGTCAGCGGGCAAAAGATGTGTTGTTGACGCAAGAGTTGGCAACGGAAGAACAGCTGGATTCAGCCGAACCTCAAGAAGATTTGTTAACGCTTGAGGGTATGAATGAACACCTTGCACTTGTGCTGGCCAGCAACGGTATCGTCTCTATGGAAGACGTCGCAGAACTGAGCATCGATGAATTGATGGAGTTTAGTGGCCTGGATGAAGAGATGTCAGGTAAATTAATCATGGCCGCGCGTGCGCCGTGGTTTGAAAATGAATAAGCGGGAAGGGGACCTTAATGTCAGAAGTTACAGTTAAAGAGTTAGCCGAATCAGTCGGCACTCCCGTCGACAAATTACTCACTCAGATGAGTGCAGCGGGTTTGCCGCATAAAAAAGAATCCGACACGGTTAGTGACAATCAGAAGCAAACATTGTTGTCGCATTTAAAGAGCAGCCACGGTGAAAGCAGCTCTGAGCCAAAAAAAATCACGCTGAAGCGTAAAGTGACCACGACATTGAAATCCAGTGGTGGCGCGAAAGGTAAAACGGTCAGTATTGAAGTCCGTAAAAAGCGCACGTACGTGAAGCGGGATGCCATTGAAACTGCTGAAGTCAGTCCGGCTGTTGCTGCCCCAGTTGCTGCCGTTGAAGATGATCGAGCAACTCGTCGCGCGGAAGAAGATGCGAAATTGGAGGCGGCCCGTTTGAAGGCCGCTCAAGAAAAGCAGGCAAAAGAAGCACAAGCGGAAGCGAAGAAAGCTGAACAGCCTGTTGAGAAACCTGCCAAGCCCGTGAAGAAAGATGTCGACACCAGCGCTCCAGCTGATGTTGCCGACGCTGAAGCGAAGATGGCAAAAGAAGACCGAACCTCAGACAAGAAAAAATACGCGGCAAAAGAACGTGAACCTGTTCGTCGTGTTGAAGATGGCGTTGCAGAGACTGGTCGTAAAGCCGGTCACAAGAAGGTGGGTAAGAAAAGTGAAGTGCAGCGTACTTCAACGCATCGCACCGGCAACAAGCATCAGCAAATGTTGGACGCGTTAGATGACGATAGTTTTGGCCGTCGTCGTCGACCGAAGAAATCCAAAAAACCATTGGAACATCAGTTTGAGAAGCCGACAGCACCGGTAGTTCGTGAAGTTGAACTTGGTCAGACCATTACCGTAGCGGATCTGGCATCGAAGATGTCTGCCAAGTCTGCTGAAGTTGTCAAAATCCTGTTTAAGATGGGTGTTATGGCAACGGTTAACCAGATATTGGATCAGGATACCGCTATTCTGGTCATTGAAGAGATGGGTCACAAGTACCGGATTGTTAATGAGAACGCGCTCGAAGATACGATGATGGAAGTCTCTTATGACGGTGAGTTGGGACCTCGTGCCCCGGTTGTTACCGTCATGGGTCACGTTGACCACGGTAAAACCAGCTTGCTCGATTTTATTCGTAAGTCACGTGTGACCGCTGGTGAATCTGGTGGTATTACACAGCATATCGGTGCTTACCACGTTGAATCCTCTCGCGGAATGATTACATTCCTGGATACACCAGGACACGCAGCGTTCACCGCCATGCGAGCCCGAGGGGCCAAAGCGACGGATGTCGTCATTCTTGTGGTTGCCGCCGACGATGGTGTTATGCCGCAAACTTTGGAAGCGATTCAGCACGCGAAAGCAGCGGATGTTCCAATTGTGGTTGCTATCAACAAAATTGACAAAGAATCTGCGGATCCTGATCGGGTGACCAATGAATTGTCACAGCACGACGTCATCCCTGAGTCTTGGGGTGGTGATACTCAGTTTATACAAGTGTCCGCACATACGGGCCAGGGCATTGAAGAGTTGCTGGAAGCTGTTTCTCTGCAGGCTGAACTGCTGGAATTAACTGCACATCACTCGGGTCCGGGTAAAGGTGTGGTTATTGAATCCAGTTTGGATAAAGGCCGTGGAGCTGTTGCCACCGTATTGGTTCAATCCGGTATGTTGAAGCGCGGCGATATCGTTCTTGCGGGTTCATTCTACGGTCGTGTCCGTGCTTTGCTGGATGAAGCCGGTAAACCGATTGAAGAGGCCGGTCCGTCTATCCCCGTTGAGATATTGGGTTTGAATGGTACACCTGCGGCAGGGGACGAGTTCGTCGTTGCAGAAAGCGAACGTGCAGCTCGTGATGTTGCGGATCTTCGTTTCTCGCGCAGTAAAGACGCCATACAAGCACAGCAACAAGCTGCCAAGTTGGATGCGCTGTTCTCAAATATGGGCGATTCAGAGAAGAAAGTACTGAACGTTGTTCTGAAAACTGACGTCCGTGGTTCTCTGGAAGCTATTACCGGGGCCTTGTTGAAGCTGGGCAATGAGGAAGTGAAAGTTAACATCGTCACTGGCGGTGTGGGCGCAATTTCTGAGTCGGATGCAAACCTCGCGATTACCGCTGGCGCTGTTGTGTTTGGTTTCAATGTTCGTGCGACCGGTCAGGCACGGGAAACAATCGAACGCGGTGGTTTGGACCTACGCTACTACAACGTTATTTATGATTTGATCGACGATGTGAAAGCCGCACTAAGTGGTATGTTGTCGCCTGATCTGCGTGAAGAAATTGTCGGTTTAGCGGATGTTCGTGACGTCTTTAACTCACCTAAGTTCGGCCAAATTGCTGGTTGTATGGTGGTTGAAGGGACGGTTTACCGCAACAAGAAGATCCGTGTTCTGCGTGACTCAGTCGTTATTTACGAAGGCGAACTGGAATCTTTGCGTCGCTTTAAAGATGACGTTCAGGAAGTTCGTCAAAATATGGAATGTGGTATTGGTGTGAAGAATTACACTGACGTTAAAGTCGGCGACAAGATCGAAGTCTTTGATGTAAAAGAAGTTGCCCGTACCATTGATGATTAATCGATAGACAATTGAAAGCCGGCCATACTTTAGCGCGTGAGCGAGCTGAGGATAGCCGGTTTTTTTTTGTCTGAATGGCGGTGACTAAACAGTCCGCTATTTTTTCTTTTTTGGAGGCTATTATGGCCAGTAATTCAAGTCGAATTCGAAAAATTGGTGATCAGATACAGCGCGATTTGTCGATGATAATCCAACAGGAAGTCAAAGACCCTCGCGTCGGAATGGTGACCATAAACGACGTCAAAGTGTCTACAGACTTATCGTACGCTGATGTCTATTTTACCTGCATGGCCTTTGGACCGCAGGAAGCGGAGCAAGAACAGAAAAAAATTCATCATGAACAGGAAGTTCTGCTGAACAAGGCAGCAGGGTTCATGCGCAGCCGTTTAGCCCAGGGACTGAATCTCAGGGTGATGCCGCAATTGCGTTTCCATTACGATGAGATCATTGAAACCGGATCCAAGGTATCTGCGCTGATTGAAAAGGCCGTTAATGAAGACGCTAAACGGTCTTCTGATACGGATCAGGATAGCGACTGATGGCAAGACGACGTAAAGGTCGCGCCATAGATGGAGTTTTGCTTGTAGATAAACCGGCAGGGTACTCATCCAATGGGTTGTTGCAGAAAGTACGCTGGCTGTATCAGGCGCAAAAAGCCGGCCATACCGGGGCTTTAGATCCTGCTGCAACGGGGTTATTGCCTGTTTGCTTGGGTGAAGCCACTAAATTCACCCAGTTTCTGTTGGACGCGAACAAGCGTTACCTGACCACTGGGGTTTTAGGTGTTGAGACGGATACGCTGGATGCCGAAGGGGTCGTCGTTTCGACTGCGACTGTTCCAGATGTTCAATTCAACGATATTGAAAGATTGGTGCAAGAACGGTTTACCGGCGACATTGAGCAAGTTCCGCCCATGTATTCAGCCTTGAAGCGCGATGGCAAGAAGCTATATGAGCTTGCCCGGGAAGGAAAACATATTGAACTGGATTCTAGACCAGTCACCATTTTCCAGAATGTATTACAGTCATTTGAAACACCGCAATTCACGTTGGATGTCTCCTGCTCTAAGGGAACCTATATTCGAACGCTGGTCGCCGATATAGGAACGGCACTTGGATGTGGTGCGCACGTGCAGTCGCTTCGTCGAACGGAACATGGCAAATTTAACATTGCAGATGCCGTTACGTTAGACGCTCTGATCGCTGTGCAGGAATCGGGAGATCTGACGCAGTTAGATGAGCTATTGATAAGCATTGATGAGTTGTTGTCAGAGTTAACACCGGTATCTCTGAATGATCATCAAGCCCGTTTTTTCAGCCATGGCAATGACATCGCCTTTGAAGGCGTACCCGGTAAGGCGCGAGTTTACGGTGGTCGAGGCGAATTTTTGGGGGTTGGGCGTCTCAACGCGCAAGGACGCTTATTCCCGGAGCGGTTGATATCCAGACAAGAGCCATAATTCGCTTGGTTCGATGATCTCCCTTGTGTATAATCCGCGCGATTCCGGCCTTGTCGGGCTGAAATCGGAATGCTGCTGTTAATGTGCACGGCAGGCACTCTACTTTGAATAGCACATTATTGGAGAAAGATACGATGGCATTAAGCGTCGAAAAGAAAGCGGAAATCATTAAAGAGTTTGGTCAGAGTGAAACAGATTCAGGTTCTCCTGAAGTACAAGTCGCTCTGCTGACTGCAAACATTGAAACGTTGCAGTCTCACTTTAAAGATCATGCGAAAGATCACCACTCTCGTCGTGGTTTGATTCGTATGGTTAACCAGCGTCGTAAGTTGCTGGATTACCTGAAGCGTAAAGATGTTGCTCGTTATGCAACATTGATTAAGCGACTCGGTCTGCGTCGTTAAGATCACGGTTTCCCAAAAGGGCTCCCATGCACGGAGCCCTTTGTCATTTCTGACGGTAGATTCATTCTGCTGCTATGGTTCCAACTCCCGAACTTTTACATTAATCAGTCGGTTCGCAACGATAATTTCCCGCTTATGGTTGGGGCTTCTATTCATGAGCTTAATCTTTGAGTTCATGCATAGAAGCATCGTTGCACCGCAAAAATGAGGAATATTGAGTGTTAGACTTAACTCCAAAAACGATCAGTTTTGAATTCGGTGGACAGACCGTTACCTTAGAAACGGGGCGTGTTGCTCGTCAGGCGACCGGGGCCGTTGTTTGTACGATGGGTGATATCGTCGTCTTAGCCACAGTCGTAGGTAAAGACAGTGTGTCACCAGGGCAGGACTTCTTCCCACTTTCTGTACATTACCAAGAAAAGTTCTATGCCGTTGGTCGTATACCTGGCGGTTACTTAAAGCGTGAAGGCCGGCCTTCTGAGAAAGAAACACTGACGTCGCGATTGATTGACCGTCCAATTCGTCCATTGTTTCCAAAAGGCTTCATGAACGAAGTTCAGGTTGTCATTAACGTATTGTCTGCGAATAAGACAGATGATCCTGATATTTGTGCAATGTTGGCTACCTCGGCAGCCTTGGCCATTTCAGGCATCCCATTTAATGGTCCAATCGGCGCGGCTCGCGTCGCCTACACCGATGCAGAAGGCTATCAGTTAAACCCAACCTATGAGCAGTTGAAAACGTCGCGTTTGAACATGGTGGTTGCCGGTACCGCAGATGCCGTATTGATGGTTGAATCTGAAGCGCAAGAATTGACTGAAGATCAAATGCTGGGCGCTGTTTTGTTTGCTCACCAAGAGTTCCAGGTAGCGGTTGAAGCTATTAAAGCGTTCAGTGCAGAGCATGGCAAACCGGCTTGGGATTGGACACCCGAAACAGTTAATGAAGAGTTAAAATCAGCAGTGAGTGGAAGTTTTGCCGCGAAGATTTCCGATGCCTATCAGGTTTCAGACAAGATGCAGCGCCATGCCGCGTTGAATGACCTGCGTGCTCAAGCCGTTGCTGAATTTACCAACGAAGAGACAGGAATTTCTGCCGACGACGTATCCGCTATGTTCGGAAAAATCGAAAAATCAACGGTGCGTCAGCGAATCATCGATGGACATCCGCGAATTGACGGTCGTGATGGCAAAACTGTACGTCCGATCAAGGTTGAGATCGATGTTCTTCCCGGTGCGCATGGTTCAGCTTTGTTTACTCGTGGTGAAACTCAAGCATTGGTCACTGCGACCTTGGGCACACTGCGTGATGGCAAAATGGAAGATATGTTGCAGGGGACTGAAACAGATAACTTCATGTTGCACTACAATTTCCCTCCGTTCAGCGTCGGTGAAGCCGGTCGAATGGGTGGTGTCGGTCGTCGTGAAATCGGTCACGGTCGTCTCGCAAAACGTGGTGTGTTGGCGATGATGCCAAACCAGGAAGACTTCCCTTATACGGTTCGAGTCGTATCCGAAATTACCGAATCGAACGGTTCTTCTTCGATGGCTTCCGTATGTGGTGCTTCACTGGCCATGATGGACGCCGGTGTGCCGGTTAAGCATCCAGTTGCCGGTATCGCGATGGGTCTGGTTAAAGAAGGCGAAAAATTCGCGGTATTAACCGATATTCTGGGTGACGAAGATCATCTGGGTGACATGGACTTTAAAGTTGCTGGTACAGAGCAAGGCGTAACTGCATTGCAGATGGACATCAAGATTGAAGGCATTACTTAAGAAATCATGGAGATTGCGCTTGAGCAAGCCATGGATGCGCGTCTGCATATTCTTCGTGAAATGGCGAAAGTAATTGGTTATGCCCGCCCAGAACTGCCTGACAACGCACCGACGATGGAAGTCATGAAGATCGATACCGACAAGATCCGTGACGTGATCGGTAAAGGCGGTGCAACCATTCGTTCTATTATTGAGCAGACCGGTGCTGAGGTTGATATTTCTGATGATGGTTCAGTTCGTCTGTACGCGTCGACGAAAGAAGCCGCTAATGCAGCCAAAGATATGATTTTGGGTATTACGGCTGAACCTGAAATTGGTGCCGTTTACAAAGGCAAAGTGGCTCGATTAGCGGATTTCGGCGCGTTTGTTACGTTCTTGCCGGGTAAAGATGGCCTGGTTCACATTTCTCAGATTGCTGCTGAGCGAATTGAGAAAGTTGCTGACAAGATCAGTGAAGGTGACGAGGTTGTCGTGAAGGTACTCGACGTTGATAACCGCGGTCGTGTGAAACTGTCCATGAAAGAAGTAACGGATGAGGAAAAGGCGAACTTAAACGCCTGATTTCTTGAGTAGTTTTGAAAGGCCGCATATCTGTGCGGCCTTTTTTTATGAGAAATACAATCGCAAAAAAAACGCATCTCATGGATGCGTTTTGGCTGACCTGATGGCGGGATTTAATGTCAGAACAATGATTCGACACTGGTTTCCGTTTCGTCTTCTGTGTCGCCTGAGATTGCAGGCGTTGGTATATTTTCTTCGGCGCTGAAATCAATGGTTAACGTTGTGTCGCTGAACGTTGTCGGTACATTGTCTTCTCTGAAAAATTCAAAACGTGCCCCTTCTGTGCCGGGGTTTGCCAACAAACCCGTTTTCGGGTCGATTCTGACCTGAACGATTCCAACCGGTTGCGGCAAGCTGTTTAAGGGCTTGTTGTTTAATGCGGTCTTCATGAATTCAACCCAAGCCGGAAGTGCGGCCTTGCCGCCGAATTCGATAATGCCTAACGGACTGTTAGAATCATAGCCAACCCAAGTTGAGGCAACCATATCTCCGTTGTAGCCGGTAAACCAAGCGTCGACAGCATCGTTCGTAGTGCCTGTTTTTCCGGCAAGATCTTCGCGAGGTAGAGCGCGTCTGGCTGCTGTTCCTGTGCCTTTTTTCACAACGTCTTTCAGCATATTGTCAATTAGGAAGGCTGTCTGTGGAGACAGAACCTGTGTTGCATATGTTGTAGGTTTTGTTGAGGCGTTGACATCGTCACCGTTGTTGCCTTCATCAATATTCAAAGCCAGCGGCTGGATATCGATTGCCGTCGTTGCTGCCGTTTGTACGGGCTTGAAGATACTGGGCGCTTCAGGGCAGCCTCGGCAGACAACAGCCGGATTTGCTTCAAACAGAATATTGCCGTCGATATCTTCAATCCGGTTGATATAGAAAGGCTCGACAACGTAACCGCCGTTTGCAAATACGGCGTAACCTTTAGCAATTTCCATGGGTGACATAACCGATGTGCCAAGGATTAACGTCATATCATTGGAAAGTCGGTTTGGGTCGAAACCGAAACGACTGACGTAATCACGGGCATACTTGATCCCAATGCTGTCCAGTACCCGAATGCTCGAAAGATTCCTCGATTGATACAATGCCTGCCGCAGGGGTATCGGACCCAGATATCGGTCACCGGAGTTTTTGGGTGCCCAAATGTCTTCCAGTGCGGAATCCGCTCGCACGATTGGCGCATCATTGACAATGGTTGCCGGTGTATAGCCTTTATCCAATGCAGCGGTATAGATAAATGGTTTGAAGTTTGAACCCGGTTGTCGACTGGCTTGCACTACGCGATTGTATTTTGACAGGAGGTAGTCAAATCCACCGACGAGAGCCTGAACACTACCATCCTGAGGCGATAGAGCAACAAGTGCACCCTGTACCCGCGGAATTTGTGCTAAGGCCCATCCCTCTTCTGTTTGCTCAAGGCGGACCAGTTGACCAGGGACGGCAACCTGATAGGCATGTGTCAATTCGGGACCCAGCTCATCAACCGAGATGCGTTTGCGAGCCCAGCTGAAGCTTTCGAGGGGCAGGGTGATTGGGTATTGTTCGCCCTTGGGGATCACTTGCATTTTCTCCCGGTTTCCAGAAACTACCAGTGCTGGCGTTAGGCCGCCAAACTCAGGTGTTTTGTTCAGTTGCTGTAGTTGTGAGTTCAGCTGTGTGTGTGGGTCATGACCTTCAGCTTTAAGGAAGGCTTCTGGTCCTATAAAACCGTGTCGTTTTGAGTAGTCGATGAGTGTTTTTCGGACGCCACGTTCTGCTGCCAACTGCAGTTCACTGTTAACCGTTGTGTAGACCGTGAAACCACGAGTGTAGGCGTCATCACCATAGAGCTCGTACATGTGTGCGCGTACCATTTCCGCCAGGTAGAAGGCTTCAAAATCTGGATTTTTGCCGTGATAGCTGGCTGTGATTGGCGCAGCGATCGCCTGCTGGTACTCAGTCTCGGTAATATAGTTGTTCGTGCGCATGGCCAGCAGAACGCCATTCCTTCGTCGCTTTGCTCTGGTTTTATTCGCGATTGGATTGGCGGCAGAGGGCGCTTGATGTAATCCGGCAATCATGGCCAGCTGAGGAAGCGTCAGATCATTGATATCTTTGCCGTAATAAACAGTCGCCGCTGCCTGGATGCCATAAGAACTGTAACCAAGGAAATGCTTGTTGATATAGAGTTCGAAAATCTCTTGCTTTGACAGTTCACTTTCCATTTTCAGTGCTAACAAGATTTCAGTGAACTTTCGGGTAAAGGTCTTTTGTTGGGACAAAAAGTAATTTCGTGCGACCTGTTGAGTCAGGGTTGAACCTCCGGCTCCCTCTTTGTCACCCGTGATTAACAAATCTAACACAACGCGGGTAAAGCGGATTGGGTCCACACCGTGGTGAAATTCGAATCGTTTATCTTCAATGGCAATAAGCGCCTGAATAAAGTGGGTGGGAATTTGTTCATAATGTAAAGGTGCTCTACGCTTCTCTCCATACTCCCAGATAAGCTTGTTGTCAGCGCTCATAACCCGCATAGGTGTTTGTAACTTGAAGTCCTTTAAAGTCTGTACATCTGGCAGCGCAGGCGATAGATAAAGGTACATGCTGGCAGAAATGAGAACTAAGCCACAAATCGCGGCAAAGGCGGACCAAAATAGGAAACGAATTGATTTAGCTACAAATTTCATGTTTTTCCAAGAAAATTAAGGAGTTACGTCACGTTTTCGACATTAAGTGCCGATTATAAGCTGAAATAGCTCTTTTTATACATTGCGGATTGGTCTATTGTATTATGTAATAGTTAATGTAAATACTAAAAAACGCACGTAAGTGCGTGTTGTTGAAGGGAAACATCGGTGGCCTCCTTATTCAAAAAGAAGCAAAAAAGGTTACTCGGCATTGATATCAGTTCCACTTCAGTGAAGCTGATGGAGCTGAGTCGTACTGGCGACGGTTATCGTGTTGAAGCCTATGCTGTTGAACCATTGCCGGATAATGCGGTAGTGGAAAAAAACATCAATGATGAAACCAGCGTTGGTGAAGCCATAGAAAAGCTGAAGTCCAAATCACGTACGAAGCTGACCGATGCGGCCGTGGCTGTGGCCGGGTCTTCCGTCATCACGAAAACCATTGAAATGAATGCAGGTCTCACTGACGATCAGATGGAAACCGACATTCAGGTTCAGGCAGACCAATATATCCCATACCCACTTGACGAAGTGGCGATTGACTTTGAAGTGATTGGTCCCTCTTCAAAAGGTGATAACCAGGTTGATGTTCTGTTGGCTGCTTGCCGCAAAGAAAATGTCGAGTACCGCGAAACCGCATTAGGGATCGCCAGCTTAACTTGCAAAGCAGTTGACGTTGAAGCCTTTGCTCTTGAGCGCGCCTATCGGCTTATCGCGGAACAACTGGAACAAACTGAAGAAGGCATTACCGTCGCTATTGTCGATGTAGGTCACACCATGACTACCTTAAGTGTACTCAACGATGGTAAAACCATTTATACCCGCGAACAGCTATTCGGTGGAAAACAGCTTACTGAAGAAATCATGCGTCGTTATGGTATGACCCAAGCTGAAGCCGGTCTTGCCAAAAAACAGGGCGGATTGCCAGATGACTATCCCAGTGAAGTATTGGAGCCCTTTAAAGAGGCTGTGGTTCAGCAAGTGAGCCGCTCATTACAGTTCTTTTTTGCCGCCTCTCAATACAATGATGTTGATTATATCGTGTTGGCCGGCGGAACTGCTTCTATCCCTGGTCTTGCGCAACGTGTGCAAGAGAAGATCGGTACCAATACTCTAATTGCCAACCCGTTCGCCAACATGACTCTTTCGAATAAAGTTAACGCAGCGAATCTGACGAATGACGCGCCCGCCATGATGATTGCTTGTGGTTTGGCCATGAGGAGCTTTGAAGATGGCAAATATTGATTTACGCCCCTGGCGGGAAGAGCGGCGCAAAGCACGGCAAAATCAGTTTGTCACTATCTTAGCTATTGTTGCCGCTTTAGCAGCGGGTGCGGGATGGGCTTGGAATCAATCTGTACAAAACCAGATAAATTTCCAGAACGCTCGTAATACCTATCTTGAAAATAAGATCAAAGATTTGGATGTCAGGATTAAAGAAATCCAGTCCCTGCGACAGCAGCGTGAAGAACTGATCGATCGCATGAATGTGATTGCCAGCTTGCAGGGTGATCGTCCTATTATTGTGCATGTTTTTGAAGAGTTGGTGAAAGCTACGCCGGAAGGCGTATTTTTTGACAGTCTCTCGGTCAGTGGAACCAACATCCAAATTTCTGCACAAGCAGACAAGGCACTTAGTGTTTCAGACTTTCTGCGCAATCTTGACAATTCAGATTGGTTCGATAACGCATTTTTAGAAGTTATGGAATCAATTAAGAGTGGGCAAGAAGTTGTAGGGCACAAGTTTAGAGTTCGGGTAACTCGGGCTAATCCTCTGAAGGCAGAGGAGGAAAACTCATGAATATGAAAGAATTTTTGGATGGGTTTAAACAAGAGAATTTTGACTATCAAAATCCTGATTTCAATAATATGGGATCATGGCCACTGGCGATTAAGCTTTCGACATTGGTTTTAATCTCAGCTCTTATTGTCTTTGGGTTTTACTGGTTTGCGGTAAAGGACTCCAAGCTTCGATATCAGGGGGTGATTGCCAAGGAACCCACGTTAAAACAACAGTATCAGACCAAATCTTTCCAAGCTGCGAACCTTGATGCTTTTAAAGAGCAGTTAGCAAAAATGGAGGAAGATTTTGGTGTTCTATTAGATCAGCTTCCTGATGAAACAGAGATTCCCGGTCTTTTGGATGATATCAGTACGACAGGCTCCCAGAGCGGATTGGAAATAGACAAAATTACGCCTAGGGGCGATGTGGCTAAGGAATTCTATATAGAAACACCTATCACCATCGATGTGAGAGGTTCTTATCATGAGATGGGGAACTTTGTCAGCTCGATGGCGGCTATATCAAGAATTGTAACACTGCATGATTTTTCCATGCGCGGTATAGGGTCGCGTAACGGGTCAAATGAAAGCGAAGCACCATTGCAAATGACAATTCAGGCAAAAACCTATCGTTATAAGGGTGATGCGCAATGAAGTTGAAATATTTGATAGGTCTTGTTTTGGTAACCGGAGGTCTCATGGGATGTGTTCAGCAAGACCCGTTGACCGATTTGCGTGTCTTCGTTCAAGAACAGGATTCAAGACCTAAGGGAACCATACCGCCACCCCCTGAGTTTGTCGCACCCGACTTTGTTTCTTATACCGCCAGTGGGCGTCGATCCCCTTTTGAAATTCCACGCCCTGTAGAATTGGTGCAACAGGAAAAAGAGACACCTAAAAGTAACGTTAAACCGGACTTAACCCGGGTAAAAGAGTATCTTGAATCCTTCCGAATTGAAAACATAGCTATGGTCGGAACGTTAACAGGCCTGGAAGGAGATGGCATTCTCTGGGCTTTGATTCGAGATGGCCAAGGTGAAGTGCATCGGGTTAAAACAGGTAACTATTTAGGACGTAATTTCGGCAAAATTGTCGAAATCAGCGAAACTCAAATAGATCTAATTGAAATTGTTCCGTCTGGTCAAGATAACTGGGTTGAACGTCCACGAATAATTATCCTAGATGGATTGGAGCAATAGACATGGGATATTGGATGAATAAAGTTAAGGTGCAATTCAACATGAAACGTGCAATCGCCTTGTTGTTCACTTTCCTTTCTGTAAACGCGACGTTTGCAGCAAGTTTGACTGATTTTGAAGTTTTGTCACTGTCAGGCGACCGAACACAAATCGTATTAACCTTCGACGGATCTGTCTCTGAGCCTATTGGTTATAGCATCGAAGATCCTGCACGGATTTCATTGGATTTTTCCGGTGTGACCAGTGTGTTGGATGAAAAATATATTCAAATTGGTAGTGGGAATACTCGAAACGCCGCCATTTTAGATGCAGGTGATCGCACCCGAATTGTATTCAGCTTGACCAAATTGGTCTCTTATGTGACAGAAGTTCAAGGCAACGTTGTGTCCGTTTATATAGGTGATGGAGTAGAGACACTGGTTGGGTCGAATCGTAACTCTGGCGTTTCAACTCAAGTACAAACACAAGCGTCCAATGCGGGCATCAAAACGAACAAGAACGAAGTTCAGAACGTTGATTTTCGTCGGACGGAAAGCGGAGCCGGGCAAGTCGTGGTTGAATTTGCCAACCCAAATGCAAATGCTTCCGTCTTTGAAGAAGGTGGCGATATTGTAATCAAAGTCGATGGCTTCCAGGTACCTGCAGAATTGCGCCGTCGATTGGATGTAGTAGATTTTGCAACTGCGGTACATTTTATCAATGTATACAATGAAGACAAAAACGCGTTGATTCGACTGGAGGTAGACGGGGCTTACGATTACCTAGCTTATCAGGCAGATAATCGTATGACACTGGAAGTGAATACGCTTACCGAAGATGAAGCCGAAGCTCGCCTGAAAGAAAAGTTCCCATACACCGGAGAAAAACTATCCTTGAACTTTCAGGATATCGAGGTGCGGGATGTATTGCAGATTATTGCCAACTATATTGGCTTTAACTTAGTCGCTTCCGATTCCATTTCAGGAACCATTACGCTGCGTTTGAATAATGTGCCATGGGATCAGGCGCTTGAGTTGGTTCTGAAAACCAACGGTTTGGATAAGCGCCAATCAGGCAATGTGCTGATGGTCGCACCGGCAGCAGAGCTTGCTGAGCAAGAGCGATTGGAACTCGAATCTCGTAAGCAGGCAGTTCAACTGGCTCCATTGCGAACCGAATATGTTCAAATTAATTATGCTCGCGCTTCGGACATTGCAGCAATTATTAGTTCTTCCAACGGTGCAGCAACCGCGTCAGAATCTGATTCTGAAGGCAGTGACTCCGCTGCAGCATCTACGCAAAGTGATGGTGGATTCTTATCCAGTCGCGGCTCCGTGTCCGTCGATGATCGAACCAATACTTTAATTATTACGGACACATCAATCAATCTAGATGGCATACGTCGTGCTATTACTTTTTTTGATGTGCCTGTGCAACAGGTATTAATTGAAGCTCGCATTGTGTCGGCGCGTACCTCTGTAGGTGATCAGTTAGGTGTGCGTTGGGGGGGGAATATAAGTTCTGGAAATAATGCGGCAATGTTGAGTGGCTCAGTGGAAGGTATGACTGGGTTGGTTAATAGTGGTACGACTTCCTTCCCTGAGTCTTTTATTGTTGGTCTGCCAGCGCAAGGTGATGCGAGTTCTCTTGCAATAGGTACTGTTGGTAATAACATTAACTTAGCCTTAGAAATATCTGCACTGGAAAGTGTAGGCCAAGCTGAAGTGGTGTCTCAGCCAAAAATCGTTACTTCAGATGGACAAGCGGCAAGCATCTTCTCCGGTCAATCGGTTGCGTTCCCAGATGAAGGGGGTGGTACCCGATTTGTTCAAGCTGGCTTGAACTTAAATGTTACACCTCAGGTGACTCCGGATGATAAGGTTATTCTGACATTAACCGTGAACCAGGATTCTTTGGCGGCCGGTGGTGGCGCCATCGATACCAACACCGTATCCACGCAGGTGTTAGTGGAAGACGGAGTAACGTTGGTCTTGGGTGGTGTATATCGGACAGAAAACACCAAGTTAATTGAGAAAACCCCAATTCTTGGTGATTTGCCTGTGATCGGAAATCTGTTTAAACGCACAACCAATAGTGAAGAAAAATCTGAATTATTGATCTTCATTACACCTAAGTTGATACAAGAAGGTCTCGTTTCAAACTGATGCCGTTGTTACAACATTTAATTTTAGTCGGGCCAATGGGCGCTGGAAAAAGCACCATTGGCCGTTTGCTGTCTGACCAATTGCAAATGGACTTTGTTGATTTAGATAAGGAAATTGAGCAACGATCTGGCGCGACAATTCCGTGGATTTTCGATATCGAAGGTGAGGCGGGTTTTAGAGAACGCGAATCAATGGCGTTGGAAGAAGTTTTGGCTGAACCGGCTAAAGTAGTGGCGACTGGTGGTGGTTGCGTACTGAAATTAGAAAACAGAACGAAACTGACAACAGGTGGTCTGGTCGTATATTTGTCAACATCGGTAGAACAGCAGCTAATCCGGACGGCGAAAGACAAGAATCGGCCCTTGCTGCAAACGGGAAACCCTGAGCAGGTTCTCATTGACATGGCCAAAGTTCGAAACCCTCTTTATGAGTCTATCGCCGATTTAGTTATCGATACCAATGGCAAACCTCCGAAACTGGTCGTCCAAGACATCATTCATTTCACACAGACAATTTAAATGAAAATTATCCCAGTAGAATTAGGTTCCCGTTCATACCCGATTTATATCGGGAACTGTTTTAACGATCGTGCTCTGTTCGACACGACCATTCAGAATAAAGAAGTGGTTATTGTTACCAATGAGACTATTGCGCCGCTTTATTTGAGCAAGGTACAGGAACTACTGACCAATGAGCGCCGTATTGTTCATTCCCTTGTATTACCTGATGGCGAATCGTTTAAAACACTAGAAACCGTAAATCGTATTTTTAGCTTTTTGCTGGAAAAGAACATCAGTAGAAAGGTTGGTCTGGTAGCTCTGGGCGGTGGTGTTATTGGTGATATGACTGGGTTTGCTGCGGCCAGTTATCAGCGCGGGGTTGATTTCTATCAGATTCCAACAACGTTGTTGTCTCAGGTTGACTCATCTGTTGGCGGCAAAACAGGTGTTAATCATCCGCTTGGGAAAAACATGATCGGAGCTTTTAAGCAGCCTCTTGCTGTGTTTATCGATCCCTCAACCTTACGCACGCTTCCCGGCAGAGAATTTTCGGCAGGTTTTGCTGAGGTAATGAAGCATGGAATCATTCAAGACGCTGACTATTTTAAATTTTTGGAATCCCATATTGAGCAAATTTTCAGTTTGAACGACGAGATTTTGGTTTCCGTCATTGCCCGTTCCTGCGAAATCAAAGCTGATGTCGTTTCAAAAGATGAGACAGAACAAGGATTGCGAGCGACCTTGAATCTAGGGCATACCTTTGGGCACGCCATTGAGACGACGTTAGGTTACGGTGAGTGGTTGCATGGTGAAGCCGTCGGGGTTGGAATGGTCATGGCCGCGGATCTTTCTCATCGTTTGGGTTTAGTCGACAAGAGAAGTGTCGATCGGATAAGTGCGCTGGTGAATAAAGCCAAACTGCCGGTCGCGGTTCCTTCATCCATGACATCAGAACAATTTATGACAGCCATGGCGCGGGATAAGAAGGTGGATGCAGGCACTTTGCGTCTCATTTTATTGCGCGGAATAGGGCAAGGATTTGTTACGGCAGATTTTAGTCCGGCTAAGTTGTCAGAAACGCTGACTGCGTTTTGCTCTGAATAAAACTTCATTCTGGTTGAGCAGCCCCTAAAAAATTCTATATGTATCTGAAGCTGAACAGATTCAGAATTGCATAGTGATTCCTACGTCGCATTCTGGTTATCACTTTAATATATATCATTAATAATGGATTGTGTGGCTAGGAATTAGCCGTGCAACTATCGCGGAGAGATTTTTGGGAATCCTGTCAAGTGTCTGTACGGATAATCAGTTGCCAGGCAGTTCATAAGATCCTTTCCGTTTTGAAGTTCTTTTATTTTTACAGCTCTGGACAGTTGTGCTAATAGTCGTTTAAATGGTGAAAACCGTTTGGCCGAGGCGTGATCGATGGATTTGTCAGAACAATCAGAACGCATGCAATCCTTCTATAATCTGAAACATGATCCATTTGGCTCTGTCGTGGATGCAATGGTATTCAGTGGCGCGGGTGGACGCTACGAAACCGCGGAGACTATTCGGCATTTGCTGAATTACTCCCATCAAGATAGCTTACTGGTGGGGCATGCCGGAGCCGGTAAGCGTACGTTGGCATTGCAAGTCCTCAAGCTATTAGAAGATCAGTGGCGGGTGGCCTGGATAGACGGTTCTGAAAATCAATCCAGTACGGAATTGATTAAAGAGATCATTGGCCAGTTGGGTCTGGGTCTGAAGGTAAGTGAGAGCAACGAGTCTTTATTACCACAGATTGCCGACGTGGTCAGTTCACGTTATCAAGATGAAGAATCCTTTCTTATCGTCGTGCAGTTTGCTGATTTACTACCGGTCGAGTCGCTGGAAGTCTTGCAGCAAATCCGCGAACTGGCCGACCCGGTGGATTATCGAGTTCGTCAGCTCTGGTTGTCTGATAATTGGGCTCAGTTAGGGTCATTTATTGATGAAAGTGATTGGTATGTTCATCCTTTAGAGCCGTTTTCGGATACCGATGCGGAGCAATATTTGAAAGATCGTCTTGTTGCCGCTGGCAATGTTGGCGAATCTCTGTTTGCTCAAAAGGACGTGGCCCGGCTCAACCAATTGTCCGACGGTAATCCCGCTAATCTGAATGAAGCGGCACGGGATTATCTGATCGGCTCGACGTTTAAAACAACGGAACGTAAGTTCTCATTCCCTTTACCTCACGCCATTGCCGGCATAGCTGCATTGTCTCTGGTCGTAATCGCCATTCTGTATCAAACCAATGAAAATAAAACAGAATCAGTTCCGTTGTTGACTGAAAAACCGGTCCAGGACATGACTGAAGTTGAAAAGAAATTGGCGGAAGCGATTGCCAAGGTTGAAGCGAAGCAGACCGTTGAAAGTGCAAATCCGTCGCCAGTCGAGGTGGCAACAACGACTGGATCTGAAAGTCAGGCCTCGGTAATGGTGCCGTCAAGTGGCCAGGTTGCAGTTGAACCGGCGACGCAGCCAAACAGTGAAGAGAGTGTGCTCGAAGCTATAGAAAGTGCGCCAGATCCTGTTGCTACCAATAGCCCAGTAGCGGGTTTACTGGCAAATGGAGCGGACACTGAGTTTACCATTCAGCTTATTGGCGTGCGTGAACGCGAAAAGCTGCAGCAGTTGATACCCGCTTTTAGTGATCCCAAAATGGTGGATATCGTGCAAACCACCTACCAGGGCAAACCCTGGTTTGTGTTGATTTATGGTCAGTTTCCCGACAGAGCCAGCGCTCAGGCTTCTGTGTCGAAAATTCCAGCAGAAGTCGGTGTAAAAGAGCCTTGGATTCGCTCATTTAAATCGCTAAGAGATTCTATTTAGGCCTTTATCGGTCGGTTTTTTAATATTTATCCTCATAATATACCGTTATTTGTTGTCTGGGCGCTGCTTAGGCATAGACTCATGCGCAGTTGAATCACATTGTCTGAGCGCTGCCCCGTATTGGTGCAATCGCTCGACCATTAAATGTCGGTCGAATGAGAGAGAGTCGATATGAGTACCGGTTTATACAATCCAGCCGAATTTCGCGATAACTGTGGTTTTGGGTTAATCGCCCATATGGAAGGCGAAGCAAGCCATCATCTGTTGCAAACAGCCATAGAATCTTTGACCTGTATGACCCATCGCGGCGGTATTGCCGCGGACGGTAAGACGGGCGACGGCTGCGGTCTGTTATTGAAAATGCCGACGTCCTTTTTCGCGGCAGAAGTGAAATCTCTGTTTAATGTTGATCTTGGCGAACATTTCGCTGTTGGTATGGTGTTTCTGAACCCGGAGCAATCCAAAAGTGAGTATGGCCGTCAAACGATGACGCGGGCCCTTGAAGCAGAAGGATTACAGGTCGTCGGGTGGCGTGATGTTCCTGTCGACACGCAATTCTGTGGACCTATGGCGCTTGATTGCCTTCCAACTATCCAGCAGGTCTTTGTGAAAGCCGAATCGGACGCGGAGCTAGCGGTCAAGCTCTATACTGCCCGTCGTCGGACGGAACAAGCCATGAGTGAAGACAGTGAGTTTTACATTTGCTCGTTGTCTGACAAGGTCGTGTCTTACAAAGGCCTGGTAATGCCGGTCGACTTACCTAAGTTTTATCAGGACTTGGGAAACGAAGCTTTAGAAACGGCCATTTGCGTTTTCCATCAGCGTTTTTCAACTAATACCATGCCGAAGTGGCCGCTGGCACAGCCTTTCCGTTTGTTGGCTCATAACGGTGAGATTAATACCATTGCCGGAAATCGCAACTGGGCTCGTGCGCGTGCCAGTAAATTTGCTAACGACAATATTCCGCATCTGGAGGAATTGCAGCCGGTCGTGAACACCACCGGTTCCGATTCCTCAAGCATGGACAACATGCTGGAACTTATGCTCTTAGGTGGTATGGATATGTTCCGTGCTTGCCGAACCATGATTCCGCCTGCCTGGCATAATGTCGAACACATGGATGCCGATTTGAAGGCTTTCTATGAGTTCAATTCGATGCATATGGAACCTTGGGACGGTCCGGCGGGTATCGTCTTGACCGATGGTCGCTATGCCGTCTGTATGCTCGACCGTAATGGTTTGCGCCCAGCGCGTTGGGTGATCACCAAGAACGGCTACATCACCTTAGCGTCGGAAATCGGGACCTTTGCTTACGAACCGCAAGATGTTGTTGCGAAAGGTCGGGTCGGTCCAGGCCGTATTGTGGCAATAGACACGGAAACCGGTGAGTTCCTTGAAACCGAAACCATCGACAATCGATTGAAAAAAGCCCACCCCTACAAAGATTGGCTTAAACAGAACGCTGTGCGCTTACGCTCGCGTTTGGAGTTGGCCGAAGAAGGCGAAGGAGCTTCGCTAAACCCCGATCAGGTTCAGGCTTACCAAAAACTGTTTCAGGTCAGCTTTGAAGAGCGCGATCAGGTTATTCGCCCTTTAGCTGAAACGGGTCAGGAAGCGGTCGGTTCTATGGGGGACGATACCCCGATGGCCGTGCTGTCGCACAAAATACGACCTGTAACAGATTACTTCCGACAGCAGTTTGCTCAGGTAACCAACCCGCCAATCGATCCGCTGCGTGAGTCTATCGTCATGTCGCTGGAAACGTGTCTGGGGCCGGAAGCCAACCTGTTTGAACCGAAGGCCAAAGACGCCACGCGCTTGATTTTGGCTTCTCCGGTATTGTCGCCACTGAAATTTCAAAGCATGTTGCATCAGGAAGCGCCGGAGTTTAAACACCGGATTCTGCATCTGGGTTATGACGAAAAAGACAGTCTGGAAGGCGCGATTCGCCAATTGACCGACAAAGCGGAGCAAGCCAGCCGCGAAGGCATCAAAATACTGGTGCTGTCCGATCGTAATCTGCAACCAGGTCAACTTGTGATCCCTGCGGTCATGGCAACCGGCGCCGTCCATCATCGACTGGTCAATAACAGCTTGCGGTGCGATACCAACATCGTGCTTGATTCTGGCGCGGTTCGTGATCCGCACCAGTTCGCCGTCGCCATCGGCTTTGGTGCTACGGCAGTTTATCCTTACGTGGTCTATGAGATCATTGATGACATGATCCGCACCGGTGAGTTGGTCGGCGACCATCATCTGCTGCATAAAAATTACCGCAAAGGGATCAACAAAGGTTTATTGAAGATCATGTCCAAGATGGGCATTTCAACCATAGCCTCCTATCGTGGAGCGCAACTGTTTGAAGCCGTCGGTTTGGCGGAGGAAGTGGTCAATCTGTGTTTCTCTGGGGTGACCAGTCGCATTCAGGGAGCAACCTTCCAGCATTTTCATGAGGAAATGATTGAATTGGCCGCCAATGCGTGGAAACCACGGAAAAAGTTAGAGCAGGGCGGCAAGCTGAAATATGTTCATG
Organism: Reinekea sp.; assembly: GCA_050293765.1. GTDB lineage: Bacteria > Pseudomonadota > Gammaproteobacteria > Pseudomonadales > Natronospirillaceae > Reinekea. The sequence continues at coordinate 69,422 of JBNKNI010000008.1, read as the reverse complement.
GTGGTGAGTACCACGCCTATAACCCGGATGTGGTGAAAGCCATTCAGGATGCCGTGCAAAAAGGTGATCAGGCCAGTTACCGGGACTATGCCGCTTTGGTTAACGAGCGGACACCGGCGACTATCCGAGACCTGTTTCAGTTAAAAAGTGATCGCAAGTCGATCCCTATTTCTGAAGTTGAGCCCATCGAGGCCATTTTCCCTCGTTTTGATTCCGCCGCAATGTCACTGGGTGCTCTGTCTCCTGAGGCTCACGAAGCGCTGGCTGTGGCTATGAATGAGTTGGGTGGTCGATCGAATTCCGGTGAAGGTGGTGAAGATCCGAAACGCCATGGCACCATTCGTCGCTCCAAAATTAAGCAGGTCGCTTCCGGTCGCTTTGGTGTGACCCCCGCTTACCTGATGAGCGCCGAAGTCATCCAGATTAAGGTTGCGCAGGGTGCAAAACCTGGCGAGGGTGGGCAGTTGCCCGGTGGTAAGGTTAACAAGCTCATCGCTGAGTTACGGTATTCCGTTCCTGGCGTCACGCTGATTTCACCACCACCGCATCACGACATCTATTCTATCGAAGATTTGGCGCAGCTGATTTTTGACTTGAAGGAGATAAACCCGACCGCGTTGATTTCAGTAAAACTGGTCTCAGAGCCTGGTGTTGGCACAATCGCCGCCGGGGTCGCCAAAGCCTATGCGGATCTGATTACCATTTCTGGCTATGACGGCGGTACTGCGGCTAGCCCGCTAACATCCATTAAACATGCCGGCTCACCTTGGGAGCTCGGGTTGGCCGAAGTGCAGCAAACACTGCGTGGCAACGACCTGCGCGATAAAGTTCGCTTGCAAACCGACGGTGGTTTAAAGACTGGCCTGGATGTCGTCAAGGCTGCGATTTTAGGCGCGGAAAGTTTCGGATTCGGTACGGCGCCGATGGTCTCTTTGGGGTGTAAAATCCTGCGCATTTGCCACCTCAATAATTGTGCGACCGGTGTTGCGACGCAGGATGAAACCCTGCGCGAACAATACTTCCGAGGGACTGTTGAAATGGTGAAAAACTATTTCCGTTTTGTCGCCGAAGAAGTACGAGAACATCTGGCGCTGTTGGGTTACCGCTCTATTGAAGAAATTATCGGCAAAACCGAATTGTTTAGTGTTCGTACTGATCTGACGGGTCGTCGAGCGGCGTTGGATTTGACGCCTATTCTGTACAGTGACGCCGTTCCGGCCGATAAGCCGCAAACTTGTCGGGTTGAACGCAACGAACCGTTTGACAAAGGGACCAAGCAAAAAGCTATTTTTGCGGCCGTGAAAGACGCGATTGAAAGTAAATCCGGTGGCGAGTTCGAATTTAGCATTGGCAACTGCGACCGATCCATTGGTGCCCTGTTGTCCGGTGCCATTGCCCAGAAATATGGCAATACCGGTATGAGCGATATGCCGATCACCTTGAAACTGTCTGGTATTGCCGGTCAGTCATTCGGTGTCTGGAATGCCGGTGGTTTGAATATGATCTTGGACGGTGATGCGAACGATTACGTCGGCAAAGGCATGAGTGGCGGAAAAATTGTCATTCGACCTCCTAAAGGCAGTGCCTTTGAAACGCAGAAAACTTCGATCATGGGTAACACCTGTTTGTATGGTGCTACTGGTGGACACATATACGCTGCCGGTGCCGCAGGTGAGCGATTTGCCGTGCGTAACTCAGGGGCCCACGCGGTCATTGAAGGGGCTGGCGATCATTGTTGCGAATACATGACCGGAGGCTCCGTTGCCGTATTAGGCAAGGTTGGCGGTAACTTTGGCGCGGGTATGACCGGTGGGTTTGCCTTTGTACTCGATCTGGAAAACAGCTTTGCTGACAAATACAACCGGGAGCTGGTCGATATTCACCGCATTAGTACCGAAGCAATGGAAGGGTATCGTGATCATCTGGCTCGCACGATAGACGCCTTTGTCAACGAAACGCACAGTGCCTGGGGTGCGGAGTTGCTGGATAACTTTGACGACTATGTTGGCAAGTTCTGGCTCGTAAAACCGAAGGCTGCGAGCTTGTCAGACTTACTGTCCAGCACTCGTGCCAGACCTGAATAATCGACGGAGATTCTTAAAATGACCCAACGTTTAAACAACGATTTTCAATTTTTGGATGTCGGCCGTCGCGAACCGGCAAAGAAAGATCTTAATGCCCGTAAAACGGAGTTCATCGAAATTTATGAACCTATGGGCCAGCGGCAGGCTGCAGAGCAGTCCCACCGTTGTCTGGAATGCGGAAATCCCTATTGTGAATGGAAATGTCCGGTACACAACTACATTCCGAATTGGCTGAAACTGGTCAGTGAAGGCAATATTCTGGAAGCAGTGGAACTGAGTCATCAGACCAACACCCTGCCCGAAGTATGTGGTCGGGTTTGCCCACAGGATCGTCTGTGCGAAGGAGCCTGTACGCTCAACGACGAGTTCGGTGCGGTCACTATTGGCAACACGGAAAAATACATCACTGATACTGCCTTTGCGATGGGCTGGAAACCGGATATGTCTAAAGTCACCATGACAGACAAAAAGGTTGCCATTATCGGCGCGGGTCCGGCGGGCTTGGGCGCCGCTGACGTGCTGATTCGCAATGGGGTGAAGCCGGTGGTGTTTGACCGATACCCAGAGATTGGTGGTCTTCTGACTTTCGGGATCCCGGAATTTAAGTTGGAGAAGAAAATCATGAGTAAGCGCCGAGAGGTGTTTACCGAGATGGGGGTTGAGTTCCGCCTGAATACCGAGGTCGGTAAAGACATTGAGTTTCAGAGCATTCTGGATGAGTACGATGCGGTATTTTTGGGTATGGGTACCTACAAATATATGAAAGGTGGTTTCCCTGGTGAAGACCTGCCTGGCGTTTACGATGCGCTCCCGTTTTTAATATCCAACGTCAACCATAACAATGGCTGGGAACAGGATGCATCCGAGTTCATCAGTTTGCAGGGTAAAAAGGTGGTCGTTCTGGGTGGTGGTGATACGGCCATGGACTGTAACCGAACCTCGATCCGCCAGCAGGCTGCATCCGTGACCTGTGCCTATCGTCGAGATGAAGAAAACATGCCGGGCTCACGACGGGAAGTTGCCAACGCAAAAGAAGAGGGTGTGCAATTCCTGTTTAACCGACAACCGGTTGAAATTGTTGGTACCGATAAAGTTGAAGGCGTTAAGGTAGTGTCGACCCAGTTGGGTGAACCGGATGAAAACGGTCGTCGTCGCCCACAGGTGATAGAAGGCAGTGAAGAAATCCTGCCCGCGGACGCAGTTTTGGTCGCTTTCGGCTTTCAACCCAGTCCGGCTCCTTGGTTTGAACTATACGGAATTCAATTGAACGACTGGCAGGGCGTCGTAGCTGAAGAAAATCAACGCTACAAATTCCAGACCAGTAACGAAAAGGTTTTTGCTGGCGGAGACATGGTCCGCGGTTCCGACTTGGTGGTTACCGCCATTTATGAAGGGCGGCAAGCGGGTGAAGGTATTTTGGACTATCTGAACGTTTAACGGTCAATATACCTATTTGATATTCCCAGCCCGGCATTGCCGGGCTTTTTTATTTTCGAAACTGCGCAGACAGATCCTCAATGAATTCCGTCATTGCCTGTTGATGTTGCCGTGCAATATCTGCCGCTTGCGCACGGTGTTCATGCATCGGATTGGCAAAACGGAGGCGGCGGGCAATGCCCATCATGGCATTTTCAAGCCCCTCAGTCGTCGTATAGCTGACAAACCAATTGTGCGCGCGCATCCAGAACAGCGTTTTTTGTAATCGCTCTGGCATGGGCAGTTCATCGAACGCGTGCAGCGACTGATACGTGTCCCGTGCGAATTCAGCGAGCGGTAGTTGGTGAAAAACGGACCATTGACTCGCCAGATGGTGATCGAGCAGCATGTCGATGACAACGGGCGTGGTTTTTCGGAAAATTGGCCGTAACTCAACCCGCAAGGGTTCGAGTATGGGCGTCGAATCGGTCAGTTTATCGATCTGCTGGTGGCGATCAAAATGCTCAATAAACTCAGTTGATACCGGGATCTTGGGTTTCGGCGCAAAATCAGGCCATAGACTGCCCGCCATCGCCGATGGTGTTGGCTCAGAAAACAAGCAGTGGCCCAGAAAATTCATCAAATTGTCCCGTTCTGGTCAAGAAGATCGTCAGTGTTGGAAACTGACAGTATAATGCCGGCCACGCAAATCATCAGAGGTAAGATTGTGACCGAATTAAAGAATGACCGATTTCTGAAAGCGTTGCTGAAACAGCCCGTCGATCGTACACCCATTTGGATGATGCGTCAGGCCGGTCGTTATTTGCCAGAATATCGGGCAACGCGCGCTCAGGCCGGGGACTTTCTCAGCTTGTGTAAAAACGCCGACCTTGCCTGTGAAGTTACCATCCAGCCTCTGGACCGTTATCCACTGGACGCGGCCATTCTGTTTTCCGATATTTTAACAGTACCCGACGCGATGGGTTTAGGTCTGTATTTTGAAGAAGGTGAAGGTCCGAAATTCAAGCAGACCATCCGTTCGGAAAAAGATCTAGATCTGTTGTCGACCCCTAAAATGGATGATGAATTGGGATACGTGATGAATGCCGTGCGGACCATTCGTCGCGAGCTGAATGGTCGCGTACCCTTGATTGGTTTTACCGGCAGCCCGTGGACCTTGGCCACTTACATGATCGAAGGTGGCAGCAGCAAAGAGTTTCGCCATGCCAAAGCCATGATTTACAACGAGCCTGACGTCATGCATGAATTGCTGAATCGCTTAGCGTTAGTGGTCACCGACTACCTGAACGCACAGATTGAAGCAGGCGCACAGGCGGTGCAGATTTTTGACTCCTGGGGTGGCGCGCTGAGCCATGCGGCGTATCTTGAGTTTTCACTAAAATATATGCAGCAGATCATCGGCGGACTGAAGCGTGAGCATGATGGTCGACAGGTACCGGTGATACTGTTTACGAAAGGCGGTGGTCAGTGGTTGGAGCCGATGGCTGAGTCTGGTGCAGATGCGTTGGGTTTGGATTGGACAACATCTCTGACGGATGCACGCCGTCGCGTGGGCAACAAAGTCGCTTTACAGGGTAATATGGACCCAAGTGTACTTTATGCCTCTCCTGACCGGATTCGTGACGAGGTTGAGCGAATTTTGAGTGAATATGGTCAGGGCACGGGTCATGTCTTCAATCTGGGTCATGGGATTCATCAGTTTGTGGATCCGGCAAATGCGGGGGCGTTCGTCGAAGCAGTGGTTGAGTTGTCACCTAAATATCATCGTTAACGCCACTCGGCGATGCAGCTGCACGTCCTAAGTCATTAAAAAAACGGAGCCTCGGTTCCGTTTTTTTTGTTGGTTTGCATTGCTGATTGCTCTTACCCTGGCTAAGGCTTTGGAATCAGTTGCAGCACATAAGCATCCTTTCCGGGTAAAAAAGGAGAGGGCGCGCCAATAACCCAGTCGTTATGTCCGGCCCGATAAAAAGGCGACAGAGGATGGCCGCTTTGTCCCGTGGCCATATGAAAATAACCGGTCTCTTCCTGACCCGGGGCCACAGCCATGCGTTGAGACGCACCAAAGTCGGGGCTTTGTACTCTGGGCATGAAGGTATCTCCAGGCATGGCTACGGGTTCCATGTCTAACAGGAAGGATAAAAAAGGCAGCGCTCGGCTTAGCGGGTGTTGAATGCTCAGTTGATTGTGTCGCCCCCAGGTTTGTTGGCGTAAACCTTCGTTGTTTTCCTGGTATTGCGAGTACACGGCTAAAGCCTGAGCGTGGAGAAACGCATCCCAGGAGTCATAAGGATGCGGGATATGGCGGGGCGGCCGGTCATTAATCAGTTGCCAAACTGCATATTCCACCTTGTTGTCCACGGTTCTTGGCCAGAAATCGGTAACTTTACTATCCACATATCGGAACAGATGCCCAACACTTTGATCAATGACCCGTTCGCGAAAGCGTTTGACCAATAAGTAAGCCACAGAATTTGCACTGGCGTGCCCTTGCCAGGACTGAACAGCCTCACTTAATGCTATGACACCCGGGTCATTGGCACTCTCTTCCGCTTGTAATGTCGCCACCAACAGTGCCTGCCAACGGGACAGGAACACAGCCTCATCATCCAGATGAATCGCCAGGAAATCTGCTTCCGTAAACGTATCCCGAGCGAATAGTCGGTCGCGGATCTGTTGTTGACGCGCGCCAAGTGCGCCCAGTCCGTCACCCATCACTTTATAGGAGTCACCACTGACGACGCGGGCGTTTGCGGTCCACAGACGGTTGTTCGCCGGATTTTCAATGCGGGGGTGAGCGTCAGGTGTCATATAACCTGTCCAGTTGATATTGCCGGTTGACCAGTCAGCGGGTAACCGCTCTGCCAAAGAGGATGTGTAGCCAAATCGCTTTGGCAGCAGCCCTATCAGCGTCCAACCAATATTGCCGTCTCGATCGCCAACGTTGAAATTCTGCCCGGGAATCGCGGTGCGCGTTGCAATGTCCAGAGCCTGACCGACGTTTTCCGCCTGCTCCAGCTCAATCAGGTTAAGGTTGATGCCACCAGGGTCATGCGCGACCCAACGTAATACCAGCGCATTACCGTAATAATCTTCACCTATGACCGGACCCCAGCGCGTGTTTTTGACTGTTGTCTGCTGCGAAGCCTGTCCTTTAACATTGACGACCTCAGTGTCCAGTGCAAAGGGCTGCCAGCCTTCCGGGGTTAAGTATTCCGTTGTTTCGGCATTGGTTTGTAACCGGATAATGTCGCTGAAATCGCCATAAGCATTGGTGAAGCCCCAGGCGATGTTTTCGGTGGAACCGACAATCATCAGCGGTGTACCGGGCAGCGTCGCCCCGGTGATGCGCCGAGCGGACTCCGGTAACAGCCAGGACGCCCGGAACCAAATATTCGGTACGTCCAGACCAAGGTGCATATCATCGGCCACCATCGCCGCGCCGTGACGGGTTAATGCGCCGCTGACAGACCAGTTATTTGAACCCGGCAAAGGTCTGTCTAAGGTTGAAGTTGAGTTGGTGGCAACCTGGTGGTTCTGAAAATCCGCCAGCGGGCGCTGTGGTAAGGGCGCGCTAAAACGTGTGTCTCCGTCGTCGATGGTCGCATCCCACTCTCCGCCCATAGGTACCAGGTAATTCACCCAATCGGTGGGTAAAAACTCGTAAAGAGCAGCCAGTGAACGTTCGGTATCGCCCCATTCATCTTGTAGATCCATGTACATGCTGTAAACCACCAACAGCGAGTCCTCTGTCCGCCAGGGTTCTGGGTCAGTATTAAGTACGTAATATTCGAATGGCTTATTGCGTAATTGGGCCAGTCCTGCGTTGACGCCCTGGGTGTAGGCCTCCAGCAGCGCTAGTTGTTGAGCATTTAGGCGCGATTGCACTATCACCGCCCGTTTGCGGAATTGGTGCACACGGATTCGTTTGTCGACTTCCACCCCTACGTCTCCAAATAACTCACTGAGTTCACCGGCGCTGTTACGCCGTAATAAATCCATCTGGAAGAATCGTTCCTGGGCATGGACAAAGCCCAGGCTGTAGGCAATGTCTTCGCGGTTGTCGCCTTCAATAGTCACCAAACCCTGCGCATCGCGTCGTATGAACGTTGGTGCTGACACGGCCTGAGCGCTCACCGGACCTTCAAGTTGCGCCAGACTGCCGGTGAATACCCACCATAAAAAGGCCAGTCCAGCCATGGCCAGTATCGCCAGTGATAACAGGGTGACTATCACGAATTTGAAGGGGCGGGGTATTCTCAACAGGTGGCTCCGGTTTGATAGCGGATAATTTGTCTTCAGTGTGGCACAAAGCCGTGTAATCTCTCAATCCATGCATTGTGTTCGGCAGCGTTAATTGCGACACTAACGAATCGGTAATTGATTGATTTATAACAGGTTCTCAGCATGACTGATCAACAGGAATACTCCGAAACGATCTCCCTCAGCAAGTTCACCGAGAAAGCCTACCTGGATTATTCCATGTACGTCATTCTTGACCGTGCCTTGCCTCATGTCGGCGATGGTCTGAAGCCCGTACAGCGACGCATCATTTACGCGATGAGCGAGCTGGGGTTGCGCAATACGGCAAAGTTCAAGAAGTCAGCCCGTACAGTCGGTGATGTACTCGGTAAGTATCATCCACATGGCGACAGTGCCTGTTATGAAGCCATGGTGTTGATGGCTCAGCCGTTTTCCTATCGTTACCCATTGGTCGACGGTCAGGGTAACTGGGGTTCACCGGACGATCCGAAATCCTTTGCGGCGATGCGATATACCGAGTCGCGTCTTCACAAGCATGCACAGTTACTGTTGGAAGAATTGGGTCAGGGGACGGTTGATTGGGTCCCTAATTTCGACGGAACGCTGGACGAACCATCTGTGTTGCCCGCGCGTTTACCCCATGTGCTGTTGAATGGGACCACCGGTATTGCGGTGGGTATGGCCACCGACATTCCGCCCCACAATCTGCGAGAGTTGGCTGCAGCCTGTGTACACCTTATTGATCAACCCGAAGCCAGTGTTAAAGAACTCATGATGCATGTACGCGGCCCGGATTTTCCGACCGGTGCTGAGTTGATCTCAACACGTGATGACATTCAGAAAATATATGAAAGCGGACGCGGTACATTGCGATTGCGATCTAAATTTATTCAGGAAGGTACCGATATCATCATCACTGAGTTGCCGCATCAGGTGTCGGGGTCGAAAATTCTGGAGCAGATTGCGGCGCAAATGCAGGCGAAAAAGTTGCCGATGGTCGCCGATCTGCGTGATGAATCTGACCACGAAAACCCAACACGATTGGTGATCGAGCCGCGCAGTAACCGGATCGATGTGGATGCCCTGATGAACCACCTGTTTGCCACAACGGATCTTGAAAAAACCGTTCGGGTAAACCTGAACATGATTGGTATTGACGGTCGGCCACAAGTGAAAGCGCTGAACAGGATTCTCAGTGAATGGTTGGAGTTCCGCACTGAGACGGTTCGCCGTCGTTTGCAGTATCGGCTCGACAAAGTACTTGCCCGCTTGCATATTCTCGATGGTTTATTAATTGCGTACCTGAATATTGATGAAGTGATTGAAATCATCCGCACCGAAGACAAACCGAAGCAGGTGATGATGGAGCGCTTCGGGCTCAGCGATATTCAGGCTGAAGCCATTCTTGAAATCAAGTTGCGGCAACTGGCCAAACTTGAAGAAATCAAGATTCGAGGCGAACAAGATGAATTGTCTGCTGAGCGCGAGAAGCTCGAAAAGATCCTCAGTTCCAAAGCCCGAATGCGAACCCTGGTGAAGAAAGAGATTCTGGCGGATGCGGACACCTTTGGTGACGACCGCCGGACTCAGTTAGTTACCCGCAGTGAGGCCAGCGCCTTCAGCGAAACTGAAATTTTGCCTTCAGAAGCCGTCACCGTTGTGCTTTCCGAGCGAGGCTGGATCCGTTCCGGCAAAGGGCACGACCTTGAACCGGAAGGATTGAGCTACAAATCCGGAGACAGCTTTGCTTTCGCTGTGCGCGGAAAGAGTAATCAAGCCACAGTGCTCATTGACTCGACCGGTCGATCTTATTCCCTGACGACGCATTTATTGCCATCGGCCCGCGGTCAAGGTGAGCCGATTACCACCAAGCTGAATCCGCAACCGGGTGCGGTCATGAAAGGTTTGTTGTTGGGGAACCCGGATGATCAGTATCTGCTCAGCTCTGATGCCGGCTATGGGTTTATCGCCAAGCTGTCGGATATGGTCAGTAAGAATAAGGCCGGTAAAGCCTTATTGTCGTTGCCGAAAAACGCCGAAGTGATAGCGCCTCAGCCGGTGAAGCAACTGTCGACTGATTATCTGGCTTCAGTCACCAATGAAGGCCGCTTGTTGGTATTCCCAGTTCGGGATTTGCCAGAGTTGGCCAAAGGTAAGGGCAATAAGATTATTAATATACCGTCCTCACGTTCTGCTGCACGAGAAGAGTTGATGGCCGGCGCTGTGGTGTTGGGTGCTGATGACACGTTGTTGGTTTTTGCCGGAAAACGAAAACTGAAGTTAAAGGGTGCTGACTTAGAGCATTACCTTGGCGAGCGTGGTCGTCGGGGTAATAAACTACCGCGTGGTTTCCAGAACGTCACCGGGCTTGGCATTGAAGATAATTAAGTTACCTCTGAATAATCACTAGTAACTGCACCGGGGCAGAAATTGGCGGTTTCTGCCCCTCCTTTCGTTTTTTCAAATTAATGGCAGAGCATGTTTTTAGGTTCTGAAAAGGGCTCGCTGTTTTCTACAATGCTCGATTCGCTCCGCATATGGACTAGTTAGACCGCGGTGATTTGAATGAATCGGGTTTGACTTCAATTCTTTACTGTCCAGGTTGAGGCTTATTCCCGCCTTTTTTGTGTCTGTTCAGATCCCGTCTAGACTGAATGTATCAGAACGGCAGGACAGGATGAATGACGGCAAGACGTGGGCTGTTTGTGTTGGTTGCGTTGTCCATTGCGATGGTGGTGTTTTCCGCGACGGTAACCCTTCGGTTGCAACAGGTGGTCGCCATCACCAACGGTCTCATTGAGTCCTATGATGCCCTTGACCGATGGCAGGTCGCAACGCAGCAAACGCCGGTTGATCAGCAGGCTGTTGTGCGCAACGCCAATATAGTTGTGAACTCTCTTCCTTCCGTTATTGGTGAAGCCAAACGGGATTCTGCCTCCTTTATTCATTTTCTGCGCCAGTATCAGACCGACGAAACCGCACAGGCCAACGCCGCGGAACTGAAAGAGATGTTGGTTTGGGATCTGTTTGACTGCCATCGTTTGCAAACACAATACAGTCGGCTGGTGAGTCTCAGCCAGGTGGGGCTGTCGATTTTAATCCTCTGTATCGGCGTGTTAAGTTATTTCATGGGACGACGCGCTCAGGATTACCGTCTGGCCCCCTTTCCTGAAGCCAATCCTAACCCGGTCTTCGGGCTGAACTATCGGGGCGAACTGATCTACACCAACGATGCCGTGCACAAGGCTGTCGCCACGTATCTGGGCTCCGGTGGGGAACCCACTCAATTACTGCCGGAGGGTTATGTTACGCAATTGCAGGAATTGGTGAACCGCCACCAGTTGCATGAGGTATGGGTACACAACGTGCACGAGCATATTTTTCAACTGCAGCTGCAGTTGTTGCCCAAATATGATCGCATCCATATTTACGCCGAAGACATCACTGAGCAGGAAGAAATAAGGGCTCGAAACGCATTTATTGCCTACCACGACCCGGTTTGCATGTTGGCGAATCGGCAGAAGCTGGAGCAGGTGATTGATCAGTCGGACGATCCAGCACAACCCTTAACGCTAGTGATGACCTTTGTTTCCGGTATGTCAGGTGTGCTGTCTACTCAGGGCCTGGCCGTCGCGGATCGGTTTGCGCGTGAGTTTTCCATCCGTTTGCGCAGTGCCTATGTTTCGGTGTTGACGGAACAGGACAGTAAGCCGCTGGTCTTTCGCTTTGATGCCAATCTGTTTGGTTGCCTGTATCAAGGCGAGCTGTCGACAGAGGTTCATCGCCGTTTGGAGAAAGCCCTGGACCAAACCGTGCTAGCGCCCTTTAGTTTTGGCAAACGAGATTATTTTTTTCAGATTCAAAGTGGTGCCGCGTCTGCGCCCGCGTCCGTGTCAGCGCGTCAGCTTATTCAAAGGGTGAACTTGGCATTGCATTCCATAAATGGGTGTGAAGCCGTATACCGGGTTTACGACCACCGAATTGAAGCCGATATTCAGCAGCAGCAACGCATGGAGCAGTCCCTGCGCCGGGCTGTAGAACTGGATGAACTGCAAATGCTGTATCAGCCGCAACAGGATTTACGGACCGGAAAGTTGGTGGGTTTTGAAGCATTGATGCGCTGGCACCTGAAAGGCCAAGTCATTTCGCCCGTGGAGTTCATTCCAATTGCAGAAAGAACCGGTTTGATACACAGCATGGGCAATTGGGCATTGCGGGACGTGTTTAAACAAGCGATCGATTGGGACGCCTTGCCCGCGATCGACAATACGGTTATTGCGGTCAATGTCTCAGCATCGGAATTTACACGCCGCAGTTTTATTGCGGATGTTAAGAGTGCCTTAAATGATTACCCGGTGAATCCGCAGAAAATCCAAATTGAATTGACCGAAAGCTTGCTGATTGAAGATGAATCCATTGCGATAGAGCGTATGCATGAGTTGAAAGCACTGGGTTTTTCTTTGGCTATCGACGATTTTGGCACTGGCTATTCTTCATTCAGTTATCTTTCCCGCTTTCCCATCGACAAGCTGAAAATCGATCGATCCTTCATCGTGAATTTAAAAAACGGCGCACGTGATCTGGCGGTTGTCGCAGCCATGGTCGATGTGGCTCACCAATTGGACATAGAGGTGATCGCGGAAGGTGTCGAGCAGGACAGTGAGCGACAGGCACTGATCTCGTTGGGGTGTGACCAACTGCAAGGTTATTTTTACGGCCGGCCGATGAGTGCATCGCAGGCAACGATTTTTGCAACAGGGCAAACGGAGGCTCTATGAGTTTTGACAGTCAGATTTCAAATTTCTATGAAAAATTGGTCGTAGATGAATTGGGGCATCGATCGGAGTTGGCGGATGAGGGGGATGACATGTTGATCGATATGGCCTGCGTGGCTTTAAATCAATTGCCCGCCCGATACTACCGCTACTCGGTGGACATGGCGTTTTACTTGCCTGCCTCGGAAATGCAGAAAATGGAAGACGATGTCACCAAGGCAGTCGAGTACGCCATTTCGTTTGTCCGCAGCCGCAGCAGTCGAAACTGATGGGGTAATCGGTGGGACTTGGCGCAGCCAAGGCTGCGCCGGTCTGGGTTATTTTAAGATGTACTGACCATAACGAATGGCTTTCGCTAATTGCTTGGACGATTCTGCTGGTGTGTCCGGCGTTTTCGTCAGCTCGGCAATTTTTTCATAGAAGTACTGCTGCACCGTCCCCGTTGTGGCCATACCATGCGCGATACTGGGAAGCAGAGCGCCGTTGTCATTTGCGTTTAAAAACTCAGACATTGAGTATTGTGCACACAAATCAAAGGTCGCCATGGACATATCTGTTCGTGCTGGAATAGAGCCTTTGTTCTGGTTAAACGCACTCTGGAATGAGTCGCTCATGATGTTGCGGACGAGTGCCGTTTGGGCTTCAATTTCGCTGGCCTCAACATTGCGCAGGTTAAAAATAGCAAAGCTGTCGATGTTGAATAAGAATTCATTGGCTGTTCCAGGAGCTGGAACACACATGAAATCTTTGTTCGGTTTTTTGCCGGCTTTGATAAATTCACCTTTAGCCCAGTCCCCCATGAACTGAAACGCAGCTTTACCTTCGATGACTTTGTTGGTGGCCTGATGCCATTCGGCGTCGCTGTCAAATTTCATGAGTTTAACCAGCTTGTAATAGCGCTCGAATACCGCATCGGTTTCGGCGCTTTTAATGGCTGAAAACTCATGTTCGACAAAGGCTTTTTTGTAGTAGTCTGGCCCGCCTACAGATAAAGCAACCGCTTCGAACAGCGTGGCATGTTGCCAGGCTTGATCGCCTTGTGCGATGACCTGATAACCCGCGTCCTGAATAACTTTGGCCGCAGCATCAAATTCTTCCCAGGTTTTGGGTGCTTTGAGATTCAGTGCGTCCAGGAGTGGTTTATTGATCCAGAGCCAGTTAGTTCGGTGTACGTTGACCGGAACCGCGACATATTGGTCGTTGTGCTTCATGACATCCGAAACCACCGATGGCAGTTTGTCATCCCACTTATCGGCTTGTGCGATGTTGTTCAGATTTGCCAAAAACCCCAGTCTCGCCCAACGTTGAATATCGAGGCCTTTAATCTGAGCCGCCGCCGGTGGCAGCCCTTTAAGAACACGGGTTTGCAGTTCTGCCATGGCGTTACCGCCACCGCCGCCTGCGATAACGAAGTCTTGCCACTGATGACCCTCATCCGCCATCTGCTTTTTGAGCACGTCTAATGCGGCAGCTTCACCGCCAGAGGTCCAGTAGTGCAGAACCTCTACATTACCGGCATACGCAACCGGGGTGGCTAACAACATCAGTAATAATTTGTTCACTAGTTTAGGCATCGAATCATCTCTCTTATTATTTTATTCGCCTAATCCTTCAGGAAAATCTGAAATCCCTCAGAATTGACTAAGCATACTTCAACCGTCTGTAACCTAATGTATCAAAGTGTGTTTAACTACCACGCAAATGTGTGCTGGTGGTCAAAAGGCAGTTTCCAATACACAGTGTTCGCCCATTTATAGAGGGCTTGTACAGCACCTGAGTCTGGATCACGTCGTTTTTCGTGGATTACCTGTAAGGAATAGTGCCATACAACAGGTTAACGTCTGTTAATCGTAGACCTTAAACCGTGTAATTGTGAAACGGTAAGACAGTAAATAAAGTCAATCGATCAAAGTTTGAACAAGTGCTTGTTTTCAGGGCGGTTGACGAGGGCAGATTGACCTAATATTTGCCAGTGGATCGGCTGACATCGCCGCATTGCGTGTCTACAGCATTCTTGAGCAATGGTACACTGCACCCAAACGTTACTGACCAAGATAGATCCCATGACTGAAATACTGAGAATTGCAACGCGCAAAAGCCCTTTAGCCCTATGGCAAGCTGAATTCGTAAAAGCCGAACTCGAATCCTTTCACTCTGGCTTAACCGTTGAGTTGGTGCCCATTAGCACCCAGGGCGATAAAATCCTGGATGTGGCTTTGTCAAAGGTTGGTGGTAAGGGGTTGTTTGTCAAAGAGCTGGAAGTTGCCATGGCGCAGGGGCTGGCAGATATTGCAGTCCATTCGATGAAAGATGTTCCCATGGACATGCCGCCTGGTTTTGATTTGTCAGTTATTTGCGAACGCGAGAATCCGTTTGATGCATTCGTCAGCAATGAGTTTGAACACATTGATCAGTTGCCCAAGGGAGCCATATTGGGAACTTCCAGTCTGCGTCGGCAAGCCCAGATTCTTGCCCGTCGCCCGGATATAAAGGTTGAATTCTTACGTGGCAATGTTGGCACCCGGTTGAGTAAGCTGGACTCTGGTCAATATCAGGCCATTATCCTCGCCAGCGCAGGTCTCATTCGCCTGGAACTGTCCAATCGGATTCGGCATTCACTTTCCGCGGAATGGTGTTTGCCGGCGGTGGGACAAGGCGCGGTGGGGATCGAAACCCGTGCCGGTGATGCTCATGTTCAGGCTCTTTTACAACCGTTACAGCACAATGACACAGCACTTCGAGTCATAGCAGAACGCGCCATGAACCGCGCGCTCAACGGTGGGTGCCAGGTGCCCATCGCAGGGTATGCGACGCTCGACAATCAGGAACTCATGCTTGAAGGTCGGGTTGGCTCGGTCGATGGGCAAACCCTGCTGCGGGCTGCCGGGCAAGTCAGCTTAACTGGCGATTATGCGAATCAGGTCGAGCAAGTTGAAGCACTGGGTCAATCCATTGCTGAGCAATTGCTTGCGCAAGGGGCCGGCACTCTGTTAGCGGCACTGTAATGTTGACCGTTTTGGTTCCCAAAGCTAAAAGTGAACAGACTCGTTGGCGTTCTTTGGTCGGCGGCAGCAGCGCTCAACTGTCGTTTGTCGATCCTTGGCAAATGACTGTCATGCCGGAAACGCCAGAGCAAAAAACGATTTGGCTGAATATCGATCAGTACAAAGGCGTAATCTCGGTTAGTCCCAGCGCTGCCCGAGTGCTCATTGATGCACTGGATCGCTATTGGCCCATGCCGCCAGTCGGTATACATTGGCTGTGTAATGGTCCCCGCACCGCGTCTGTTCTTGAGTCTGCTGGCCTGAAGCCCCGCTATCCGCCTAGTGGGTATACGGCCGAAGACGTGCTGTGCATGCCGGAAACCCAAGTTGCATCAGATGACAAATGGCTGATTGTGAAAGGTGAAGGAGGCCGTGTAACCTTGCGTGATACCCTGGCGGCAAGAGGGGCACTGGCAACGGAAGTCATGGTATATCAACGTGAAGTTAATCGGGCAGCCATAGCGAAAATGGTACAGGCGGCCGAAACCTGTGATGTTCTTTGGCTGAGTTCAGCGTTCCTGGGTGAGCAGCTCCTGACGGAGCACGCTGATTTCTGGCGTAACTGGCCGGGCCAGATATGGGTATCGTCTTCCCGTTTGCAGCAATGGGCCCAAGCCCAGCGACTAAACCGGATATCAACGGCTCCTGGGGCTACGCCAGAAGCCTTGGCAACTATGATTAATCAAACCCGCACCTGATTCAGGTACGCAAATAGGTGAACTATGACCGAACACGATAAGGAAGAATCGACGTTGGTATCGACAGACGAAAACTCGTCCACGGCTCAGGCCGCTGCTGAGGATTCCGACGCTAATGAAGTGTCGGCGACGGAGCGTTCTGAGACGGCTACTCTACCGGAAGTGTCAGCCAAAAAGCGTTTGATCAGCCGACTGCCGCTGATACTTCTGCTGCTCACGCTCATGATTGCTGGTTTACTTGGCGGCGCGGGCTGGTGGTTCTGGACGGCCTATCAACATGATTTCATCGCATTGCAACAGCAACAGCAAACCCTGCTTGAAGAGTTGCAGAGCAGTCAACGGAAAATAGCTGGATTTGAGCAGTTGAATGATCAAACCAATGCGGCCTGGCAAGCTGGCGTTAAATCATTGGAGTCTATGGTCATTGAGTCGGCACAACGCATGAATCGTCAGGCGAACCGCACCAATGATCGATGGCCGCTGGAAGAAGCGCTCACGCTGACCCGCTTGGCTCAGCAGCGTCTGCAGTTGGATGCCAGCGCGCAAGTCGCCATCGGTCTGTTGAAATCGGCCGATACCATTTTCTCAGGGATGGATCAGGCGGCCGTGCTTCCGCTCAGACGTCAACTGGCTCAAGATATACTGGCGCTGCAAAACACCAGCGCTGCTGACATTAATGGCCATTATTTTGCCTTAGATGCCGTGGCAAATCAGGTCCGAAATCTTGCTTGGCTGCCAAAGCCTGTCTCCCAAAGCCCAATACCGGACGAAGCGGACCCCTTGACCGGTTTTTGGCATGGGTTGAAACAGATCGTAGTGGTGTCCCGATTGGACCTCCCGATGCAGCCCGTGCCATTACAGTCCGACTTTGAACGTTGGCGACAGCATACTCTGTTGCTGTTGGAACAGGCTCAGCTGGCGTTGCTGGCACGCAATCAACCGCTTTATGACGCTGCACTTGAACAATCCTTAGAGCAATTGGTGTTTATACAGAATCAACTCAAATTAGCAGCGCTGATCACCAGCGTGGCGGAGCTGCAGGGTGCGACATTGAATCCTCAGTGGCCGGACATTGGTCAAAGCGTCGACATCATCGAGCAATATCTTGCGGAGCAGCAAACTCAGGCCGATGCGGAGGGTGCCCAATGACCCGACTCATTTTTTGGCTGATTGGCGCGGTTGTTGTTCTGTTACTGGGCGGTGTCTTCGCTCTGATGATGACCAAAGACCCCGGCGTGATGATGCTGACATACAACGGATGGATGGTTGAAACTACGTTCTGGACCGGAATTGGGTTCATCGTGTCGACAGTCTTGCTTATCCTGGTTTTCGTAGCGCTGTTCCGCAAATTTGCGCCAACACGGGTTTGGTCAAACTACCGTAACCGTCGCGATCAGAAAGTGGCAAAAAAAGAAACCGCCATCGCCGTACACAGCTGGTTGAAAGGTTCGGACGACCGAACATTACAGGCGATTGACCGTATTGTGGCTGCAGGTGGTTCGGGTCGGTTGCCGGCGGCTGTTTCACTGGCCGTCGGTATGCATCATGGCGATTGGTTAGAGCGTTACGCGAAATTCATTGAACAGGATCCGGAACTCAAGTTATTTGCGGACGCGCTGCAGGCTGAACGTTTGTGGCAGTTGAACAAACATGATGACTTTATAGATTTGATGCGCAGTCGGTTTGACCTGAGACAGGTTGCCTGGTTGCGTGACCGTTTCTGGCAAGCCATGCTACTGCAAAAAAAATCCGCAGAGCTGGTCACTATGGTTAATGAAGCTGCCAACCTTCAACCGGAATATCGACAGGCCTGGTTGTTGAAAGCCGCGGTCGCTGCCTTGGCAGAAATGGAAGGTGACGTTGACGCTGGAAACGTGATTTTCAAGTCGCTGTCGAAACATCAACGTAACTTGCCAGACTTTGTCCAGGCAGAAGTACGATACCGGGTGTCTGTCGGTGAGCATGAGCAGGCCTTTAAACGACTGAAATTCTTGCTCAGCCAGGACGCGAATGTGGAACGTTGCGCAGCCTTGTTGGATATCAAAATAGACAATTTACAGAAAGTTAATTTCATTGAATCTATCGAGCCATTGAATCCGGGTCCGGAGTATTGTCGTACCGCAGGTGTTATTAATCTCAGGCAGCAGCTCTGGGGTAATGCGCAAAGTTGGCTGGAGCAGGGCTGGAAGCAGGGAGATTCACTCAGCGGTTTTTACCTGGCAGAGCTGTTTGAACAACGCAATATGATGGAGCAGGCTACCCGCCTGTATCGTGAACTCGCCAATCGTTCGAAGACTAAAACATAAGGCAGAAAGATGGTTGAAGAATTAACGGTGTCGGAGCATGACGACCGACTCACAGGTTACCGCGAACTGCTACCGCAATTGCAAGGGTTGACGGCCGGAGAGCCAAATCAGGTCGCTAACCTGGCGAATGTCGCGGCTGCTTTGCGGCAGACCTTTGGTTTTTTTTGGGTGGGTTTCTATCTGGTTGAAGGCGAGGAGTTAGTACTCGGCCCTTTTCAGGGTGATATCGCCTGTACGCGAATACCAAAGGGCAAAGGCGTATGTGGCACTGCGTGGGCAGAATCCCGTACGCAGTTGGTGGCCGACGTGGATGCCTTCCCCGGACATATCGCCTGCAGCAGTGCATCTCGTTCCGAAATCGTCGTACCCATTCTGAAAGACGAAACCGTCGTGGCCGTTTTGGATATCGACAGCGATCGGCTTGATGATTTTTCTCAGGACGATGTGGAAGGTGTTGAAGCCATCTGCCAGTGGTTAGGCCGTTCAATTTTTTAACCATGGTGAAACGCCAAGGTTACCTGCGGGTTATTTTTTTTGTAACACGGATGTTACAAAGCTAACAAACCGATTCTCACTTTCATAACCGCCTGTCTTCTTTATTCCTGGCCCATATTCCCGCCGCAAGCCAACTTGCCGTTCGTTTCGGTTTTTTGTGCCGCTGTTGAAATTCTTTGATCCGTGTCTAAAAAGTGCTGCTTGTTATACTTTGTTACGTTACGTTGCGCTTAGAGACGTTACTAAGTTTGGCCTTGGGTCTACAGTGAAGTGGTCTAAATCGACACGCTTAATTTATCCAAGACATTCACAGTGATGGCTTCGGTAATGAAGCGGGTCAAAACTTAGCAATCCAGAAATACAGGCTCGACCTGTTTACAAAAACAAAAAAGAAGGAAGCAAAGATGTTTAAAAAGACACTGCTTGCAATTGCCCTGGGTGGCACGATCGCAGCGACTGCACAAGCTGGCGAAGTTGAAGTTCTGCACTGGTGGACTTCAGGCGGAGAGGCGAAGTCCATCGCAGTCCTGAAAGAAATGGTTAATGATGCTGGTCACAGCTGGAAAGATTTCGCCGTAGCCGGTGGCGGTGGTGAAAATGCCTATACCGTTCTGCGTTCACGCGCGGTTTCCGGAAACGCACCTGCTTCTGCGCAGATCAAAGGTCTGGAAATTCAGGAATGGGGTGATCTCGGCTTCCTGGCTGACTTAACGCCTGTTGCGACTGCAAACAACTGGGATGGTATCCTACCAAGCGTTGTGTCAGACGTGATGAAGCACGACGGCAAATACGTTGCTGCACCAGTAAACGTACACCGTGTTAACTGGATGTGGGCAAACAAAAAAGTTCTCGATGACAATGGCATCAAGCCGCCTAAGAACATGAAAGAGTTGTGGGCTGCTTCTGAGAAGCTGAAAGCGAAAGGTATTACGCCAATCGCACACGGTGGACAGCCATGGCAGGATGCAACAACTTTCGAAAGCATCGTATTGTCTGTCGGTGGTGCTGACTTCTTCAACGATGTATTCGTTGAGCATGATCAGAAAGCGCTGGAAAGTAGTACGATGAAAGAATCGTTTGACGAGTTCAAGAAAGTTAAATCTTACATCGACAAAGGTGCGCCAGGTCGTGACTGGAACGTTGCTACCAGCATGGTTATCAAAGGTGAAGCAGCTTTCCAATTCATGGGTGACTGGGCGAAAGGTGAGTTCTCTGCGGCTGGTAAGAAGCCTGGTACTGACTACTACTGCTTGGCCTTCCCAGGAACAGATGGCACGTTCACATTCAACATTGACTCTTTAGCAATGTTCGAACAGCGTAACGATGCTAACAAAGCAGCTCAGATGAAAATGGCTGAATTGATTCTGTCACCTAAGTTCCAGGACGTGTTCAACATGAACAAGGGCTCTATCCCAGTTCGTCTTGACCAAGACATGAGCGGCTTCGACAGCTGTGCTCAAGCGTCAATGGAAACCTTTAAGGCTACTTCTGCTGCTGGCAAGGGCTTAGTACCTTCAATGGCACACGGTATGTCTACAACATCTGCTATTCAAGGTGCAATCTACGACGTAGCGACTGAATTCTTCAACTCTGACATGAGCTCTGATGAAGCAGTTATGAAGCTATCTCGTGCGGTACGCGCTGCGCAATAAGCTGCAACAGCTAAGCGTATAACGTCTGTTATACGCTTTATGCAGGGGCGATTTCGTCGCCCCTTTCCCAGAACTTATCAGGTAACCCCTGAGCGAATGTTTACGCAATTTTGCCAAACATAATGGGTAACGTCTGTTTATCGCAAAAGCAGTACTACAATGAAAGAGGTCCAACTGATGACAACGCATAATGCGCAGGCTTCAGTCCTTAACGAAAACAAACTAGACGGTAATCGCATGTCGACTTCAAAACGATCCAAAGGGATAGACTACTGGCTGCCAAAGCTCGTACTTTCGCCCACCGTTGCCATAACCATTGTGTTTATCTATGGCTTTATTATCTGGACAACAATTTTGTCCTTCACTAAGTCCCGAATTCTGCCTCAATACGAATTCGTTGGTTTTGAGCAGTATGTTAAGTTATTCCTGAATGACCGCTGGATGGGGGCGTTAGCGAACC
Organism: Reinekea sp.; assembly: GCA_050293765.1. Taxonomy (GTDB): domain Bacteria; phylum Pseudomonadota; class Gammaproteobacteria; order Pseudomonadales; family Natronospirillaceae; genus Reinekea. The sequence continues at coordinate 48,208 of JBNKNI010000008.1, read as the reverse complement.
TGGCCATCTTCGGTATTCTGTTTATCGGTATCTGTATGGTGGTCGGTCTGGTCTTTGCGATTCTGCTCGATCAGAACATCCGTGCCGAAGGCGCATTACGCACCATTTACCTGTACCCGATGGCACTGTCGTTCATCGTGACCGGTACCGTGTGGAAATGGATCATGAACCCTACGGTGGGTATTGAGAAATTCATGCACGATATTGGCTTTTCGGGTTTCTCCTTCGATTGGATTGTCGACCCGGATATGGCGATTTACACCGTGGTTATTGCCGGCATATGGCAGTCCTCCGGTTTCGTGATGGCGATTTTCCTGGCGGGCTTGCGCGGTATCGATACGTCAATTATTAAGGCAGCGCAACTTGATGGTGCCAGCTTATTCGCCGTTTATACCCGCGTGATCATTCCGTCCATGCGTCCGGTATTTTTCTCCGCCTTTATTATGTTGGCGCACATTGCGATCAAGAGTTTTGACTTGATTATGGCCCTGACCGGTGGCGGTCCCGGTAACGCGACCGATGTACCGGCTATTTTCATGTACCAGTTTTCGTTTACCCGTGGCCAGTTGGGCATCGGGGCATCATCGGCAGTAATTATGCTGATGGGCGTTACCGCTATCCTCATTCCATACCTGTATTCCGAGTTACGAGGTGAAAAACAATGAGCCAGACTAAAGTAAATGACGCTCGTTATAAGGCAATTACAGGCCGAGCCATCTTGTACGCTGTGTTGGTTATTGTCGCACTCTACTACCTGGCGCCCCTGTTTCTTATGATCGTCACCTCGTTCCGTTCGATGGAAGAGATTCGTATCGGTCAATTGATTGAATGGCCGAAAACGTTCACCTTTGATGCCTGGGCTGCCGCGTGGAATCAGGTTCAGATCGGTGCCCGTGAAGACCTCGGCCTGAAGCCGTATTTTATGAATTCCATTCGCATGGTCATACCATCGGTATTGCTGTCCACCGCCTTTGGTGCCCTGAATGGTTATGTCCTGAGCTTCTGGAAGTTCCGCGGCAGTGAATTGTTCTTTGCGTTCTTGCTCGCTGGTTGCTTTTTGCCTTTCCAGGCTATCTTGCTGCCACACTCCATTGTGTTGGGCAAAATGGGCATCAGCGGTACCACGTTAGGATTGGTGTTTACCCACGTTGTTTATGGTGTTGCGTTTACAACGTTGTTCTTCCGAAATTACTACGTAAACCTGCCGGGTGAATTGATTAAAGCCGCCAAGTTGGATGGTGCAGGCTTCTGGATGATTTTCTACCGCATTATTCTGCCGTTATCGACGCCGATTCTGGTGGTATCCATCATCTGGCAGTTTACGCAAATCTGGAACGACTTCCTGTTTGGCGTGGTGTTCTCAGATCCAAATTCACAGCCGGTCACCGTAGGCTTGAACAATATGGTGAACTCAACAACAGGCGAAAAACGCTACAACGTAGACATGGCTGGCGCGATTATTGCCGCGTTGCCTACGGTTCTCGTGTATGTCGTCGCTGGTAAATATTTTGTTCGCGGCCTAACCGCCGGTTCAGTGAAAGGTTAATAGGAGTTAGATCTATGTCGGGTTTATCAATTCAAAACGTTAAAAAGAGCTTTGGCCAGACACACATTTTAAAAGGCATTGATCTGGAAATCCCAGATGGTGAATTTGTGATCCTGGTGGGACCTTCCGGCTGCGGTAAGTCAACTTTGCTCAACTGTATTGCCGGTCTTGAGGAAGTGACTGAAGGTCGAATCCTGATGGGTGATACTGACATGACCTTTGCGGCACCAAAAGATCGTGATATCGCCATGGTGTTTCAGAGCTACGCGCTCTATCCCAATATGAATGTTCGCAAGAACATCGCCTTTGGTCTTGAAATCCGCAAAATGCCAAAGCAAGAAATCGAAGAAATTGTTGATCGCGTCGCCAAGCTGTTGCAGATCGAAAATCTGCTGGACCGCAAACCATCTCAGTTGTCTGGTGGTCAGCGTCAACGTGTGGCAATGGGTCGTTCGCTCGCCCGACAGCCTTCCGTGTTTTTGTTCGACGAACCCTTATCGAACCTGGACGCGAAATTGCGTGTCGAGATGCGAACCGAAATCAAAAAGTTGCACCAACGCCTGGGCACCACCATTGTTTACGTCACGCACGATCAGATCGAAGCCATGACGTTAGCAGACCGTATCGCCATCATGCGCGGCGGTGAAGTACAACAGTTCGGTACACCTCAGGAAGTGTACGATGAACCCGCCAATATTTTTGTTGCCGGTTTCATGGGCTCGCCTTCAATGAACTTCCTGCGAGTTGAAGTGGGCGGGGCAGACGGTCAATACCACGTCTTGGTTGCATCCGAAGGACACACCTACAAATTACCTTCGCCGCCAACCCAGGCTGACCTATCCGCTTATGTTGGCAAACAGGTCATTCTGGGTATTCGCCCAGAGCAGTTGACTCATGTGATGCCACATTTGGAAAGCGGTCCGTTTGTCACCAAAGTCGCGGTTAAAGTTGAGGTAACGGAGCCTACCGGTGCGGATACGCTGGTGTTGACGCGCATAAATGATGAAGAGTGCGAGTGTCGTGTACATCCTGCAGAAGCGGGCAAGCCCGGCGAAATGATGGATATCCTGTTTAACATGGAAAAAGCGGTTTTCTTCGATTCAGAAACAGAAGCGCGAATTTAAGAAGTTGTACCCGTTGTCGGATTTGGCGCTTCCTGGCCGAATCTGACAGTGGTTGTAAGTGGAGAGTGCTGGTAGCCCATATTCTGGGAGTTGTCACCGGCGAAGCGTGAGCTGACCAGGTGCCTGTTTTCACTCGTAACAGGCTTTTCATACGCGGCATTTGCCGCGTTTTTTTTTATTTCTCGGTTTTGTTCGTTTTAAAGCTGATTTGCTGACTATCGACCCGTTCCACGCCGTCTTTCGGATCAAATGCTGCAATTTTTACCAAACTGGCTAAACTGAACCTACGTTCTGTTGATTCTTGCCATTGATGTCTCAACCTTTTGATTCTAAAACAAATTTCAGTCCCAGCTTATGTTGGGATGAGTTGTGTAATATTGCCGACATGATGCTCCGTGCTGAGCTCGACCAATGGCGCGTCTCGCATCATCTGACGGGTATCGACATTGAGTTATTCAATTATGTCCGTGCTGTCCTGGAGCCGGTGGTGTCTGTTGGGGATAACACCGGTGCGAGACACTCTGTTCGATTCAATGAAGCCGACACAGCGCAATATGTGGTGACCCTATACGGGTCTGTTGCCGATTCCGAGTGTCAAGCATTCGCCAACCGGCTGTTACCAAAACTTAGACAACTGCAGGCTATACATCCGCGCCTGCTTGGCGCTCAGGCATTTGTTCAATCCCCGGTGATAATGTGGCAGGCCGCTGAGCTGGAGGGTCGTTGGGTGCTGACGCAGGCCAATGCCGCACTGGCAGAGTTTACCGGTGAGCCGAAAGAAAGTTTTATTGGGAAAGATGCCGCGAAGTTGGTGGTCGATTTTGTTCATCCGGACGATCTGGCGAAACTGATGAACGCCTATGATTTTACGCGCACAACGTCGCGACAAATGACCTTGCAGTATCGGTTACGCAATGCCATGGGCGACTACGTGACGGTTACAGAGCATGTTGAATACGCACTGTCGAGCGACATTAAGCAAAGCCTGTCTGTGGTGTGGCATCGCCAGCTGGACCAAATGGACAGCCAACTGCAGTATAAGTTATTTCGGGATATCGAGAACTTCAGCAAGGATATTTCGCTGGAATCCGGCCGAACCTTTATTCGGCGGTTTTGCCAACAGCTAGCGACGATTGAAAGCATTGAGGCCATCACACTACTGACAAACACACGAAGTACGTGGTGGGAAAGCTGGTTTGTGACCCGAGATAGTCAACAAACAGCCAATTTTCACGTTAACATCTCCGGCGATGTGATCTTATCCCAGGCCTGCTGGAATCGTGTTGATGCCGTCGCTATGGACTCTGTCTTGAATGACTTGTTGTTCGGCTGTAGCGCTTATCAGTCGATTATTCCTCTCTTTTTTGAAGGTGAGTCGGTAACCGCAGCGCTCGTTTTAGGCAGTCAGATCCCGCTGCGCAACATGGAAGCGATCAGTCAACTGGTGCGCATTTTTGGTGTGCGTATTGTTCGCGAAATAAAGCAGTTACAAATTGCGGATGCGCAACGCGAGCAAAATGAGCTGTTGGTCAGGCAAAAGCAACAGCTGACCAATATGGTGACACTGCTTGGTCAGTTGGACGCCGCCGGTGACGAACATGAGTTCCTCCAGACCATGGAAACACATTTTCGCGCTGCGTTTAATCTGAAGTGTGTTGACTGGGTCTTCTGGGAATCCGGAGAATGGCGCTACGTAAACCAACTGCCCGGAATGGAGCAACAACCCTGGTACGCTGATGCTTTACCTGTGGTGAAAAATTACTGGTTGCGGTTTTTAGAAAGTTGCCGGCGCACCGGAGAGCTTACTCTTTACCGCGGACGTCTCAGGGTTTTTTGGCCATTGGGGCAATCTGAGGCAGGTTATCTGGTTGTCGCATTAACGTTTCACGCCAATATGCCGGACGCTGAATTGATGCATTTTACTCAAAATGCTTTGGCGCTCGCTAAACAAGGCTTGTTGCAGCGTGAAAATTTGCGTTACCAGGCAACAAGAGACTCTTTAACGGATCTGGGGAATCGGGTGCAGCTGCACGCTTGGATGAAAGCTCAGTTGCCTGCGCAACAGTACGCCAGCCTCATTTTATTTGACTTGAATCGCTTCAAAGAAATCAACGACAGTTTCGGACATCAGTTCGGAGACAAATTACTGCGTGAAATCGGTCCGCGTATCTCCCAACGTCTGCACAATAAAAAACACTATTTGTCGCGCTTGGGCGGCGATGAATTCGCGGTTTTCTTTCCAGATACCGATACAACAGAAGCCTTGAGTCTGGCAAATGAACTGCATGCTGCCTTGGCGGAAAGTTATTTAATTGAAGGGCTTCGGTTTCAAGTTGAAGCTAGCGTTGGTGTGGCCCATTTCCCGGAGCACGGTCAGGATGGCCACGAACTGTTGCGTTGCGCCGATGTCGCCATGTACCAGGCCAAAAGCAGTAACCGTCCGGTTGTCGAGTTTAACGCCGAACTCGACAACACCACGCCGCTGCGTATCGCTGTTTTATCGGAATTGGACACTGCCTTGGCGGAAGGCCAATTGTGGGTCGCGTATCAGCCACTAATGTCGACCGCCACGGGACAAACCGGCGGTTTTGAGGCCTTAATCCGCTGGACGCACCCCACTTTCGGACCGTTGTCGCCGGCTGATTTTATTCCCATTGCCGAGATGGGGGAGGGCATCCGGAAAATAACCGATTTTGTCCTGCACCAAACCTTAACCTACCTGCAAACTTGGCGTCAGCTGATGCCGGATCTGCACGTGGCGGTAAACATTTCGCCCAGAGTGCTGTTGAATCATCAATTTCCCATCCATATCGGCGAGATGCTCGCGGAGTACAATTTGCCCGGTGATTCCATCATTATGGAATTGACCGAATCCACGTTGTTGGTGGACCCGATTCGAGCAGTGGAAATCATCAACCAGCTCGGTGATATGGGCGTTAAAGTGGAAATCGATGATTTCGGCACCGGTTACTCATCGTTGTCGTATCTGAAGAGTTTGCCGATTACGGCGCTCAAAATTGATCGCTCTTTCGTAACCGATATTCTGCAGGACAGCCAAAACGAAGTGATTGTGCAATCCACCGTTCAGATGGCGCACAGTCTCGGTCTGTTAACCGTGGCAGAGGGTGTAGAAGATGAGGCGACGTTGCTGAAAATGATGCGACTGGGATGTGACATGATACAGGGGTACTATTACGCCAAGCCCCTGCATGGGCGCGACGTCGCTGACTGGTTAAAACGTAATATGTGACGGCAACCTGGAAGAGAGCCGAATGAATCAACAACAACTGCACAAAGAGCTTTCCGAATTACTCGATCGTGTTCACGAAGATCCGCAAAGTGCACAAATGGTCGCGGAAAAAGCGATACTGTGGGCTAGCCGCAATGGTTGGCTCAATATTCTCGCGATGGCGAACCTGGTGGCCGGTTGGGCAAACCTGAATCAGCATTTACACGATACCGCTGTCGAACATTTTCAACGGGCCAATACGCTGTTTAAAGATGTGGCCGAGCCCGAGATGGTGGCTCAGGGCTATCATGGTTTGGGCAGTGTATATCTGAAAATTGGTGAATACTCACAGGCGATCGAGCATTTGCGTAAAGCCATTTCCTGGTTGAACCGGCTCGAAGAAGAGCAGGCGTTGGCAATGACCGTTCGGTTACGGCTGGCGCGCGCGTTGATGAATATCGGTTATTGGTCCGATGCGGAACAAGAGCTGTTAAGCACCGGGTTGACCGCCGAAATGGATGACGTGGAGCTGGCCGAATATCAGTTGCTGGTATTACGCCTGGCGTTCTACCGTGGCGATCAGCGCAGCATCAAAGAGCAGATACAGCTGTGTCGTGAAATAGTGTTGGGGCTTGACCTAAAACCCGCCATTTTGGCGCTGAATTATTACTCTTCACGCTATGTCGCTAAATTTGAAAAACTTAAGATTGGCGAAGCGGAACTGCAGCAGTTGTGGTTGAATACGGATAAATCTGACGTCAACGTATTCTATTTAGCATACGAAGCGGCGCTGGATCTTTTGCACTCAGATTATCCGCAGCGTGGCATTCACTGGTTGTCGCTGTTGCTGGACGAAGACAATATCCCGTTGTCGCTGCAACAACAGATTCACTTTTCCCTCGCGCATTTCTTTGTAGCGCATCTCAGCCACGAACTGGCGACAGAACATTATCAAGCGGCCGAACAGATTGCCTCGGCTATCCGTGAGAGTGAAGTGAGTCAGCAATGGGCTCGGTATCGTGCCGACGAGGCGCACCAAACATTGCGTAAACAAATCGATCAGCATAAAAAGAATAATCAGATACTGGCGGAGAGTAATGCGCTGTTGCAGGCTGTGAATCGTATCGCGATGACGGTAAATTCTGCGTTGGATTTAGACAGCTTACTGCGACGTCTGCGCGATCAGCTGGCTGGTTGGATCGACTGTGAAGTGATTGCCATAGCATCGCTGCGCGATGAGGCGTTGTATTTTAATTGTATTTTCGAAGGGGAACGCCGGATTTCAGGCGATGTGATTCCGTTAACGGAGACGCGTGCCTGGTCTGTGCGGGCGGTTAACGAAGGCCGGATTCTTTACGACAATGACTTCGTACGTAAAGATGAATTATTGATGGCGGACTCGCCCAATATGGTACGGTCAGTCTCCTTTACGCCACTGAAATGTGAAAACCGTGTCATCGGTATTCTGTCGTTGCAGTCGCGCCGGGCAAATGTTTTTGACTTGCGCGCCATCAGCTTGCTGGAGTACATCGCACCCGTGGTCGGAATTGCCTTTGCCAATCTGCTAAATCTGCAACGAACCCGTGAACTTAGCGGTGAGTTGAACAAACAAACGCAAGAGTTGAATGATGTCCGCCAGCTAATGGCACATATGTCCGATCACGATGAGCAAACCGGATTGCCGAACCGCAGCAGCCTGCCATTACATTTTGAACAATGGCGCAGGAACGGTGGCTTTTCGTGTTTGGTATTGCGAGTCACCAACCTCGACGAAGTTAATAATCAGGTCGGGTTCGGGTCCGATGAAGAAATTATCAAAGTGATCGCTCAACGACTGCGCAACCGGGTGCGCCCTGACGACTTGCTGGTGCGGTTGGGCAGCGACCAGTTCCTGCTCTTTGTTGAGCAAATGGCTTCAAAAGATATGGTCATTGAATTTGCCAACCAGTTGCTGCAATTGGCAGAGCAGCCACTGCGTGCTAAAGACCATACTGTCGGCGCGAATGTTGCCATCGGGATCGTCAAATTTCCGGATCACGGTGAAACGCTTGAAGAGATTATGTCTATGGTGTCCATCGCTCTCAGTCATGCGGCCAGTGATGAGTCGTCAATTTTTTGTGTCGAGTAAGGGCTGGGACGTTTGCACACCTAGCGCTCGCGTGAAATCTGCATTGCTCCGGCAAATTCAGCGCAATGCCTTGATTGTTTACGATGATCCAGAGCTACCCTGAAGATCTGCAATGCCTGTAATCACACCGACGCCGAGCAACGTCTCCAGCGAGGGTTGCAGGTATGCGTTATCCGGTTGAACGTAGTAAATCGGATGCACATATCCGGCAGACACACCTCGTCGTTGATAATAGGCGCGGTCGGTTTGCCGCTCACGTTCCATGATCCATTCGTTGCGGTAGCCATTGTCATAGTCTTGTGTGCGATGGAACTGCAGTACTGCCTGTTGATCCGCAATGCGTTGCACGCCAGCGACCACGGCCAACATGCAACTGGCCGAGCAGCGGCCGGTAACCTGCGTATTCAAATGATTGCGAATAATAAGCCGAGCTAAAGCGCGGGCTTCGTGTAAGTGACCACCATCGAGATTTAAATCAACAGACTTAACCTGTGGATGCTCCCGTAACCAATGAGCGACCTGCTGGGTAGCACCATATTCAAGTTGCCCGTCCAGATACAGTATGGATGAGTTGTTGCTTTCGCGCAGGGTGAGGGTCATGTCGTCCTGGGTCAGCGCGATCTGGGCCATAGTTTTAAACAGAGGCAGGTTTTGGTACAGACTCATTGATGTCCAATACACCAATCCCAGCGTCGCCACAAACAGCAGTATGCTCTGATAGCCCCCTTTGAATTTTTGCTGGGCAATAAAAATGGCACGGAAACAACCAAAAAACAGAACCGGTACAAACAGCAAAAGCGTGACAATGAGTATTGGCAACCAGAGTCTGGTGGATATCACCGGGTTCTGAATTGCATTACTCAGCGCCAACAAAGCCGCCGTCGTTTTTATCAATAATAATGCCGGGACGAGGATCGCCCAGAATGCCTGCCCTTGACTGAAATCACCCGCAATGAGGCGTCGGTAGTAGCGAATAGCGAGGTTCATTGAATTGCCTTGGTCCTTGTTCCCTGATTCAGCGGCGTGCAAATTACCGTGAAAACGGGTTGGCGTCAAAAAGAACAGTCAGCAATGAGACAGATCGAATTGAGAACGACTTTGGCGAGAAATACGAATGTCGCTAGAGCTAGTGTCCTGAGTCAGGAGTTCGTATCGTTTCAGAGCTCATGGGAAGCGCTAGTACAAGGCGCTCTTTGTAGAGAATATCGAGATCTTTTCAAGAAGATCAACGCCGTATTAGTGTTTTCCATGAGCTCCTTTCGGGCGCGTCATTCAAGCTCTCTGGCGTTGTTCTGTCTCTTGTCAATGAAATAACCATTGACTGCGAGACACGCCTAGCTAAAGACCTTGAATGGCACGCTGAATTCATGCGAACTTCTGACTCAGGACACCAGAATGAGCAGTACCATTATTTACGGTACTGCTCGTACACTCGTGGAGACTAGACTAATTGCGTGTCGCCAGTCTTTCGCGGGCGCTGATGCAGGCGGATTTCACCTGATTGGGCGCGGTGCCACCCAGGTGGTCTCGTGCAGCAACAGAGCCTTCGAGAGTCAGCACTTCAAACACATCCGCGGTGATCAGTTCAGAAAAACTCTGCAGTTGCTCAAGACTGAGTTCCGACAAATCTTTTCCGGTCTTGATGCCGAACGCAACCGATTCACCGACAACTTCATGCGCGTCGCGGAACGGCAAACCTTTTTTCACCAGGTAATCGGCCAGATCGGTCGCGGTCGAAAAACCTTTCGCGGCTGCGCTGCGCATGTTGTCTTTCTTGGCGTTCAGGTGCGGCACCATGTCGGCAAAGGCGCGCAGACTTCCGGCCAAAGTATCGATGGTGTCAAACAAGGGCTCTTTGTCTTCTTGGTTGTCTTTATTGTATGCCAGAGGCTGGGATTTCATCAGAGTCAGCAGGCTCATTAGATGCCCATAGACCCGTCCGGTTTTGCCACGAACCAACTCCGGAACATCGGGGTTTTTCTTTTGCGGCATGATGGAGGAACCGGTACAGAAACGATCCGGCAAATCGATAAAATCGAACTGAGCAGATGCCCACAGGACCAGTTCCTCAGACATGCGTGACAAGTGCATCATGATCAGTGCACCCGCGTGGGTAAACTCAATCGCAAAATCGCGGTCAGATACCGAGTCCAATGAATTACGGGTGGGTTGATCGAACCCGAGCAACTCAGCAGTGCGGGCTCGGTTGATGGGGTAGGTTGTGCCCGCCAGCGCCGCTGCGCCTAAGGGGAGAATGTTAACGCGCTTACGGCAGTCCACAAGACGTTCATAGTCGCGCTGCAACATTTCGTTCCAGGCCAGCAGGTGATGACCAAAGGTAACCGGCTGAGCCGTCTGCAAGTGAGTGAAACCCGGCATGATGGTGCTTGTTTCCTGTTCAGCCAGATCAATCAGGGAATTTTGTAAGCGGGTGATTTCGCTGTTCAGATGGTCAATGGCTTCGCGCAAGTACAGGCGGATGTCGGTGGCGATCTGGTCGTTGCGTGAACGGCCCGTGTGCAGCTTCTTACCGACGTAGCCGATTTTGGCCGTCAGCGCGGATTCGACATTCATGTGCACGTCTTCCAGTGCCACAGACCACTGAATTTGGCCCGATTCTATGTCTGCCTGCACTTCCCGCAGGCCTTTGATAATGGCTTCTTGTTCATCCTGAGTCAGAACACCACACTCCGCTAACATGGTGGCGTGTGCAATAGAACCCTCGATATCGTGGCGGTATAAGCGCTGATCAAAACCGATCGACGCAGTAAATTCGGCTACAAAGGCGTCTGTTGCTTCGGCAAAGCGTCCGCCCCAAGAGGAGTTTGTCTGGCTCATAGTGATTCCATTGAAAAAATATCGAGCGGATCATTATAGAGAAAAGCGCTGAAACATCACCCTTGAAAGCAGCAACAGTGTGTTTGTTTTCCGACAGCGAACGGTGGCAAGCGGGAGAGGCTAAAACAGGACGTCGTCGTCACCCGCTGACAGGGATGAATTCGCTTGTGAGGCTTTCAGGGTGTGAGCAACATCATTGAGCGCGATAAGGGTCGATTCAATTTGCTTAGAACACTTTTCGGTCAGTTCAAGGTGCTTAACGGCATTTCCTTTCCTGCCAGCCACGATTTCAGCCAGCGCATCCGCTGCATGGTTGTGCATCTCCTGCAGCAGGTCACCGAGACGGGGCCAGTTTCGGTCTGTGCGAAGTGGATCCAGCACCGGATTGTTGAAATACCATTTACCGAGCCGCGAACCGCTGTAGTCGCGGATTTTCTCGACCAGAGACGCGTCTTCCAGGCCTTCGTAAACCATGGTGCGTATTTTACTGATAAACACGCTGAGTCCGAGCAGAGCTGATTGAATAAACGTTTGTGTGGTACTGCGCAAAATCAGCTCACTCATGTTGTTGGACAAATCGGTTATCAGGGCAATGGTCTGAGTGACGTTATCTGTTGTGCTGGCCAATTCGACCGTTTCATCCGCAATCGAATGAATACCCTTCTGCACCAGTGACGAATGGTTGGTAATTTCGCCAATGACCACCGCTATTTGTTTACTGGCTTCGGCGGATTTTGTGGCCAGACTGCGAACTTCGTCGGCAACGACTGCGAAACCTCGGCCCTGTTCACCGGCACGGGCGGCTTCAATGGAGGCGTTTAAAGCCAATAGGTTCGTTTGATCGGCTATTTTCTGAATAATGGTCACGAAGTCCGCGATACGCTTACTGGCGTCGCCCAACTTTTCCATTGACCGAGCGGTGGTTCGTCCCTCATTGTCGATGGAATTCAGACGTTGGCTGATGGTACTCAAAATGGTGCCGATCTGATCGAAGGTCATTTTGTTTTCGGAAATGTTTGCCTGTTCTTTTCCCAGGAATTCAGCGTTGAGGACCACCAGGTCGTGTATCGTGTTTTGGCTTTCTATACCCGCGTTCAGACCTCGGTATCGGCCCTTATCCAGATTATGCTGCGTCTGTTCCGCCTGAAACTTAAGGTCACCAACCAGCTTGACCTTGGCCAGCAGTTCATTTTCGGCTTTTAGCCGGGCGTTATCTGCCTCGACCGCAGCCAACTTCTGTTCCATTTCTGTTAATGCTTTGTTGTTGAACCGGAACTTCATGATTTAACCTTTTACATTTGAGCTGGGTAGCGTCTGTCAGTCGACCTTCAATGGCGTAACTTGAGTAAGTGGCTCCGCTTCATTAGTGCTCGTCATATATTCGTGCACAGTTCAAAGGACTTTTTAGAGACACTCTATATATACTACTCTAGTCAATTTTAACGGCGCGTTAGGGGAAACCTTGAAAAATAATTCTCAGCAGACGGATGCTTTTTTTATTCCCAACCTGTGTCAAACCTCGTCGTTGCTGCTGTTGATCCTGATTTCAGAGTTGTGTGTGCTGGCTTGGTCATTGGCCGATCAGTCGTTTTCCTGGAGTCAATTTGGGTTACGCAGCATATCCATACAATGGATTATGTTGTTAAGCGCAGCCGCGCTGTGTCAGTTACGACGTTGGTTGCCAAATTGGAGCGTTCGGCAAGGATGGATCGTCTGTTTCGTCACCATCGAATTGATTGGCATCAGTGTAGTTGTGGTGGGCGGTCTGGTGTTGCAACCGGATCGCCTGGCTCCCTGGCCATTGCTGCAGGCCGGCTTGGCGATTGCCATCGTGGCGGGCATGGTATTGCGCTACTTTCAACTCCTGCAGCTGGTTATCGATCAGAATCAGGCCGAAATCAGCTCGCGCATGAATGCTCTGCAGGCTCGGATTAAGCCCCATTTTTTATTCAATAGTCTAAATACCATTGCGGAACTCATCGTGACCCGGCCGGATGCCGCGGAAAAATCGGTCGAAAACCTGTCGTCCTTGTTTCGGGCCAATTTAAAAGAAACATCGAGCTTTTGCCCGTTAAAGCAGGAAATTGAGTTGGTTAAAGGTTATCTGGAGTTAGAGCAATGGCGCTTAGGGGACCGTTTGCGTATCGAGTGGCGGGAATCCATTCACGATGAGCAATGGCCGGTGCCCATACTCTGTTTACAACCGTTGGTCGAAAACGCAGTCGTGCATGGGGTGGCTTCAAAGACCGATGGTGGCCGGGTGGTCATTTCGGCACTGCAGACCCCGCGCATTACCACCCTGACGGTCGAAAATGATATTGGACCGGACCTCGGCGCACATCGTGGGCACGGCGTTGGGTTGGACAACGTACAACGGCGTTTGCGGGTACTCTATGGTGAAGAGGCCCGTTGCCGCGTCGAGAAAACGGATGAACATTTTAAAGTGATTGTCACCTTGCCAAAAACACCTCTGGAGACGACAGCATGAAAGTTTTGGTTGTGGACGATGAACCATTGGCCCGGGATCGGCTGATTCGATTTCTACAGGATATCGATAGCGTAGATGGTATTCAGGCGGCATCTAATGGTGAAGAAGCATTGACCAAACTGACTACCTTCCCCGCTGACGTGGTGCTGTTGGATATTCGGATGCCGGGTAAAAGCGGACTGGAGGTCGCGGTGAAAATCAAAGATCGCCCTGAGCCGCCCGCCATTGTCTTTTGCACGGCCTACGAGGATTACGCCCTGGACGCGTTTAAGGTAAAAGCTCAATCTTATTTGTTGAAACCAGTGCAGCGTCAGGCGTTGGTTGAGGCCCTGGACGATTGCAGTCAACTCACCAAGGCACAGATTCAGGGCTTGGCAAATCACAGTTCTGTCGAAACGATCAGCGTACACAACGGGCGAGAGAAAGAGCTCATGCCGCTTTCCGATATTTATTTTTTCAAAGCTGAGCAGAAATATGTCTCGTTATTCAGTGTTAAGGGCGAGCGTGTTGTTGATGAAAGCCTGAAAGTGCTGGAAGACCGTTATGAAGACTGTTTTATCCGTGTTCACCGCAATACGCTCGTTTATAAACCACGTATCGAAAAGCTGAACCGGGATGCCGAAGGCAGTTTCTGGTTAACGATCAAGGGAGTTGATGAACCGATTGCCGTCAGCCGGCGACACGCCAAAGGGCTTAAGCAACTGTTCGAATCGTAACCTTAGGTAGCGCCCGTTACGTTAAGGAATGTTGTTATCGGGTAAGTTTGTGTTAAATAAAAACCGGAAAAAACTGGCGAACTGGGCAATATGGTCTATAACTCACTGGTCGAATTTAATTTGTGTCAAAACTGAAGCTTCAATAAAGCGCTAAGGAGTTAAAAAGATGACAGCACAAAAGAAACCCGAAGGGCCGGTAACCACCGAAGAATTGGCTCGAACCCCGCAGTGCAATGAAAATGTCCGTCAGCAAATGGCCAGCGAGGTTGAGGCGTTTTTAGCTAATGGCGGGTCGGTAACCGAAGTGGATCGCGGAGTGCGCGTGGATTTGCCAAAAAAGCCTGAAAACAAATACGGTTCGCGCCCCATTTAAGTGACCCGTTGTCCAAAATAGACGAAAAACGGAACCTGGTGGTTCCGTTTTTCGTTTCTGGGTTCGGCTCGCAAGTCCGGGCAGCGGCACTATACTGATGAAATGAGCTTCATTCGTTGTCATTCCGTTAGGTAAAAAAGTCTTGAAAAAATCATTTTATATTCCAATGAATCAGTTACGGGTCGGGCTCTTTGTCGATCTGGAATTGAGTTGGACCGAGCATCCTTTTCTATTCAGTAAATTCAAGATCAAACAACAGGATGAGATTGCACAGATTCGCAAATTGGGCTTGCAGAAAATTCTGGTCGTCATCAAAAAGTCGACACCCGAGGCGTTACGCCAGATATCCGACCAACCCATTGAATCTGATGAGTTTGCCATCGAGCCCGATCCTGCAGGGGACGACACTCAAGACAATTCTGACCTGGATACGTTATGGACGCAGAAGAAACAGAGCTTAGACAAGGCAGAGGAATATCGGAAAGAACGACGGAAAACCGCCCAGCGGTACCGTGAAACCCAAAAGCGAGTCAGTAACTTAGTGCGTAATCTTCGGTTGGCACCGGCAAACGCCATAAGGGATGCGGATGAAGTGATCGGTGATATTTCCAGTCTTCTGGCCAGTCAAACCAATATTGTGGTCAGTATGGTCAGTTTGGAAGCCGGTGAGTTCAACCTTCAAAACCATGCGTTGAATGTCACGGTTCTGGCGATGATGTTGGCGAAAAGCCTGGACGTGTCCGCGGAGGACATGCATCACCTTGGCGTTGCCTGCATTTTGCATGATATTGGCAAAATCGTGTTGCCACAGGGGATTGTGCATAAGGTTGGAATGCTTAACGCGGTTGAGCAAGATGTCATGAAAACGCACGTGAATAAGGGACTGGCGTTGCTGTCTCGCGTAAAGAATATTGAGCCGGTAGCATTGGAGATGATAGCGGATCATCATGTCTATCTTGATGGCAGTGGTTATCCAGCGGCGCCTCGTCATGGTGAGCTGTCTGAATTGAGCCGCATTTTGCAGGTGGCAAACCATTATGACTCTATGTGTAACCCTAATGACCCCAAGTTAGCGGTCAGCCCAAAAATAGCGATGGCGAAACTGTTTTCCAATTACGAAGGCAAGCTGGATTCGTACTATATCCATCAGTTCGTGCGCAATTTCGGCGTGTATCCACCGGGTTGTGTGGTTAAGCTCAGTGATGATTCCATAGCATTGGTGAGTTCCGTAGACAGCGATAACCTGCTCGCACCTACCGTGATCGTGTATAACCCGGATATACCCGCGAATCAGGCGCTGATGCTCAATTTAGCCGATCATGAAGAGCTATCTATCGTTCAGGCACTCAAACCCGGAGAGTACTCGCCCGAACTGAATGCCTATCTGGGTTTGGAAGACAGGCTCGGTTTTTTCTTTGGCTCACCTAAAAACTGAGATTATCGCCGCTGAGTTCTCATAATCTGCTTTTCTGATTTCACCATTCAATTACACGATAGTGACTATTGCTAAAAAAAATACGCTTGTAAGAAAGTTACTGAATGCCCGCTATTTCGACGTTTTGTTCGTAATATCACCACAATGTTATCGCTGAAAGTGTTGAGATAAATTGACAAATTGGCCTGTTTTTTGATTTTCAAGTGCTTTGTAATCAAAGTGAATATACCCATTTGGAGATAGACGTTATTGGAATGAACAGCGATTTGGTTTTTGATCCTCGTCAAATACAGCGCCCGTCTGGCGCGGATTTTCGCAGTATACTAAGACTACTGTCAGGAAAAGATCGGTGATTCGTTGAGACGGTAAGCTGGAACAAACTTGTTGTTTTGTTTCAGGTAAATCCAGGGGAATGTAGCTTGTCAGTAAAATATTGACGATTGGGTGTTTTGTGGATGGTCAAAGACTGATTAGACTGCAGGTCAGAGGCAAATGAATCTTAATCGCATTCAGCTGCTGTGACTTTAAATCGAATAATAAAAAATAATCAACGGACAATCGCAATCGGAACGCCAAAACAGCCTGGCTTAAAATTTCCAGTCCAATCAAGGAGAAAATCCATGAACGCCACCACACAATTTGTTCACGTTGACATCCCGACTGCCAAGTTACTTGAACTGGCTGTCCGGCGAGAGGAAGGTGAGTTTGCCGCTAACGGTGCTTTTCTGGCGACCACAGGAACCCGCACCGGTCGCTCACCGAAAGATCGTTTTATTGTGGATGAACCATCCATGACTCATCTGGTTGATTGGGGCAATATCAATCAGCCATTCCCGGAAGATAAGTTCAATGCCTTATGGGATAGGGTCAGCAAATACGTTGCTGAAAAAGAAAGATTTGTTGGGCACCTGGAAGTGGGTGCAGCAGAAGAACATAGCTTGCCATTGCGAGTCACCACCGAGCTAGCATGGCATCAGGTATTTGCGCGCAATTTGTTCATCGTTCCAGAACAGTGGAATGAGCAGGGTAAGCCAGTTTGGGAAGTTCTGAATGTGCCGAGTTTTGTGTGTGACCCTGAACGTGATGGCACACACAGTGATGGCATCGTCGTTGTCAGTTTTGAGCAGCGTAAGGTCCTGGTGGCGGGCCTTTACTATGCCGGTGAAATGAAGAAGTCATTATTCGCCGTTCAGAACTTCCTGCTTCCTGAAAAAGATGTGTTGCCGATGCACTGTTCCGCAAACGTGGGCGAAGATGGCAAAACTTCTCTGTTCTTTGGTTTGTCGGGCACTGGTAAAACAACCTTGTCAGCCGATCCTGACCGGTTCCTGATCGGTGATGACGAGCACGGTTGGGGACCTGGTATTGTTTTCAATTTCGAAGGCGGTTGCTACGCGAAAACAATCGATTTGTCGCGCAAGAACGAGCCCGTTATCTGGGATGCCATCAGCTTCGGGGCTGTTCTTGAAAATGTCGTGGTAGACGAGCATCGCGTACCGGACTACAGCGACGTGTCCTTAACTCAGAATGGTCGTGTAGCGTACCCATTAACGCACATTGAAAAACGACAATTGAGTAACCAAGGAGCCGAACCTAACGCGGTCGTCTTCCTGACCTGTGACTTGAATGGTGTGTTGCCTCCGGTTGCGAAGCTCAGCAAAGAAGCCGCTGCGTACTACTTCTTAAGTGGTTACACCGCGCTGGTGGGTTCTACGGAAATGGGTGCGGGCAGTGGTATCAAGTCCACCTTCTCAACCTGTTTCGGTGCACCGTTCTTCCCGCGGCCAGCATCCGTTTACGCTGAATTGTTGATGAAGCGTGTCGAGCAAAGCGGCGCCAGCGTCTACATGGTGAATACCGGGTGGACAGGTGGACCGTTTGGCGAAGGCAAACGATTCGACATTCCAACAACTCGGGCGATTATAACTGCGATTACCAACGGTTCATTGCACAACACCCCGACCCATCACGTCGCGGAATTGAATCTGGATATCCCGGTTGAAGTTCACGGTGTCGATACTAAGTTGCTGAACCCGCGCAATACTTGGGCGAGTCCAGAAGCGTTTGACAAACGAGCCCAGCAGTTGGCCCGCGAGTTCCAGACCAACTTTGCCAAGTACGACGTTGATGAAAAGATTGTCGTGGCCGGCCCGAAACAGCACTAAGACATATCATTTAGCTCCTCCTTTTTTGGCCCGCCTTGTGCGGGCTTTTTTGTGTGTTTCCAAGTGAGCTGAGAATCACACCATTGCGTGTTTTCGCTTTCAAAGCCTTTGGTGTTCAAGCACAATTCCGTCTATGGATGAATTTGAACTGATTAAACAATGTTTCGCGGACTGGCCCACCCAACACCCTAATGTGTTGCGCGGTATCGGTGACGATTGTCTGGTATGGCTAGACCCGGAACCACTGGTAGTCTCAGTCGATACGGCAGTTATCGGTCGGCATTTTCCCGACTATGCGAACCCGGAGCAGGTAGCGCAACGGGCCTTTTTGCCAGCGATTAGCGATCTGGCGGCAATGACGGCGACACCGGCTTTTTTCACATTAGCACTGACGCTGCCCAAGCAATGCAATGGCGACTGGGTCGTGCGCTTTGCCCGTCGCTTGCGTCAATTAGCGGCTCAATACAACATTATGCTGGCCGGTGGTGATACGACCCAGGGAGAGCAGTTAACGGTGACTATCAGTGTGCATGGACGCTGCCCGCATCCGGTGTTACGCAGTGGTGCGCAAGCGCAGGATGATGTCTGGGTAACCGGTTATCTGGGGCAGGCCGCCGCCGCATTGCCTTACGTGTTAGCAAACGATGAAAAAGAGGCGCCAATAGAGTGGTGGCAAGCCTACTGGCAACCTGATGTTCCGTTGGAGTTTGCAATCGCCCTGCAAGGCTGTATTCACAGCGCTATCGATATTTCCGATGGTTTGGTAGGAGATGCTTTGCACATTGCCCAGCAAAGCGAACTGGCCCTGCATCTGAATGTGCATGATTTGCCGTTGGACAGTGACCTGAAAGCGGCTGGAGAGAACGGACTGCGCTGTGCCACCAGTGGTGGTGATGATTATCAACTGTTGTTTACGGCAGCGCCGATGGTCCGTGAAGAAATTCAACACCTGGCGAATCAGCAGGGTGTGTTGGTGACCCGAATCGGGCATACCAAAGAAGGCAAACCCGCGGTTCACTGGTATGATGGCGATCGCCCGGTGACGTTGCCGTGGCAAAGTTTTACGCATTTTAAAAAAGAGAGTTGAACATGACTGAACCGTCCGCCCGTCGCTGGCACAATCATTGGGTGCATTTTCTGGCTTTTGGCTTTGGCAGTGGTGCAGCGCCGAAAGCACCCGGCACCTTTGGGACGCTGGCGGCAATCCCGGTGTTTTTGCTGTTAGCCTATTTGCCGTTATGGGCTTACCTGGTTGTACTGGTGTTGGCTTTTGCGTTGGGTGTTTACTTATGTGGCCAGGCGTCTGAAGACATGGGCGTACACGACCATGGCGGTATCGTCTGGGACGAATTTGTTGGTTTCTGGATTACCATGATTGCCTTGCCGGTGCACTGGGCATGGATCATCGCGGGCTTTGTGTTATTTCGTTTTTTCGACATCATCAAACCCTGGCCAATCGGTTGGTTGGACAAGCGCGTGCATGGTGGCCTGGGAATCATGATTGACGATGTTATCGCGGGTATTTTTGCGTTAGCGATACTGCAGGTGGTGTATCAAGTATTCTTTTCGTGAAGCAGGCTGCAGAATGGAATTACCTCAACGCGTGGTCCATGCTCCACGCGTTGGTTCCCGGTCTTGCCTTTATCGCGTAGCGATGATAACCGACCCCAGCAGCGTGTTGCCATTTTCGGCTGAAAACTGTTGCTGCAGCAGTTTTGTTCTTTCCTCACTCCGCAGCAGGACGAGCCATTCCTGCCAGTAGTCGAAGTAAGGTTGTTTCACATCCATGCGAGTTTGTATCTCGCAGTGCGTGGCACTGCAATGAACGGTGACTAAGGTCGTGTTGTTGTCGTGTGCTTTGTTTAGCCCTGCCACCATGGGTGCCAGCATTTCATAGAGCTGGTCGGTCTTGGTATAGGCTTCCGGTTGCAGCATGAGCTCGAATCGCTGCTCGACAAATTCACTGTTGTGTTTCGGTTGCGCCAACAATGCGCTGTTTAGTGCGTCTACATCATTCAGTGGATGAGGATAGCTCAGCAGACTGGTCAATTCGTTGGCGATTTCATAGTCGCTCTGTTGTTCGAGCCGATCATCTCGAAGTGCCATCTGGGTTTGAATTTTTTCATCCAATTCTTCAAGTTTGTCGACCATTTTCTGTTTGCGACGTTCCAAATCCGCAAACAGTTTGTCGCGTTCCTGCCGGTAGGTCTGCAATTCAACTATTAATGCCCGGGCATGTCCTTCGTTGATTGAGTGAGTGACTTCTGCTTTGGCCAGATCATTTTCCAAGCGGGTAACGGTCGCTTTCAACGAGTCATTGGTGGCCTGCAGCACTGGCAAATCCTGTTCGGCAAAAGCAGTTGTATCAACTGTGTCGATAGGGGGTTGCTGTACTGTCGCTGATGGCCGGATGACCCAGTGAATTCCGAGGCTCGATAAAAAGCCAATCACGAAGAAAGCAACCACGGTTGCTGTATAGGTGAGCAAGCGGACCCCTGTCATCGGAAACCCTCCAGATACCAAACCTGTACCTGATGGCCCTTGCCGCGATACTGATGCGCGGTGCCGACGAGTGTCAGGTCCATCCACGGCTGTTGGGTAAGGGTATCCCAGATTTCCTGATAACCCTGATAGTAAGGGTCGTCCCAGAATACGCCCATGTGCACGGCGCACAATGTGGAATGGCATTCTACAAGGCTGACATCGAGATTGTACTGACTCAAAAACCGCCGCAACTGAGGTTCATAGTGCGCGGCGAAACTGCTGTCGCGAGCTTCATCAATAAAGCGGTTATGAGTCTCGGCCAACGTGCCGCCAGCGTCATACACCAGATCCAGTTGCACCGAGGGAATACTCATCAGGCTGTCGCTCTCGGTTAATGGCACGAAGGTTTCCAGTGATGTTACCGCGTGATGGTAATCCCGGTATTTATTAACGATATCTATATAGAGTTGTAATCGTTCGTCTTGGTCGGCCTTGGCTTTCTCCGCAAATGTATTGCGATAAACCACCAGTTCCTGCTCCAAAGGAGCCATGTATTGAACGATCGATTTGTTTTTAAGTTCGGTCTGCTGGATTTTGGTTTCGAGCGATTGCTGGCGTTGCTGGTAAATGGCGTTTTGCAGGGCAATGGTGGCTTTGGTTTGCGGCTTGAGTGATTGCGAAACCTGCTCCACCAGGAATTCACGCTCGGTATTTACCGTAATCGCCAGATGGCGAACGAGTTGATTGGCGCTGATAAAACCGGCAAACAGTGCGGTCAGCGCCACCAGAACCAAGGTTAATTTCGGCATTCCCATCCTGCGTTACTCGAATTTATTTTCGTACCCTGCGTCTTTGAGTTTTTCGCTCAGGAACGCTTGGACCTCAGATTCTTTGCCAAGTTCCAATGTGGTGTCCAGAATCGCCCGGCATTCCTGCATGCTGATGCGTCGGACCAGCCACTTTATGACCGGTAACTTGAAGGCGCTCATACTCAATGTGCGCACACCCATGCCGAGTAACAGCAAGACGGCTTTGGGATCGGACGCCATTTCACCACAGACGCTGACGGTTAAGTTCAGGCGTCGGCATTCGCGGACGATATCGCGAATGGCACACAGAACCGCAGGATGAAAGTGAGAGTACAGGTGCGCCACGCGTGGATTGTTGCGGTCGACCGCCAGCAGGTACTGGGTTAAGTCGTTGGAACCGATGGACACGAAATCAATCATGTCGCGCAACCGGGGTAGCATCCAAATCACGGCAGGCACCTCAGCCATGATGCCAACGGGTGGCTTATGCACAGGGTTCCCTTCTTCTTTTAACTGACGTACCGCCTCGTCTATCAGTGCATGTACGCGTTCCAGCTCGTCTTCATGGCTGAGCATCGGCACCATAATCTGTAAATTATCATTGCCGACATTGGCCAACAGCATGGCGCGTATCTGATCCAGCTGAATGTTGCGGTAGTCGAGTGTAAAGCGAATGCCGCGCCAGCCCAAAAACGGGTTTTCCTCCTTGATCGGGAAATAGGGCAGGGCCTTGTCGCCGCCAATATCCAACGTTCGCATCACCACCGG
The DNA here is from genome assembly GCA_050293765.1 of Reinekea sp. Lineage (GTDB taxonomy): Bacteria > Pseudomonadota > Gammaproteobacteria > Pseudomonadales > Natronospirillaceae > Reinekea. The sequence goes on along the minus strand of JBNKNI010000008.1, from coordinate 26,105 downwards.
TTTTGGGGCATAGGCTTCCAGTACGCCGCGGTAGATGCGCACCTGTTCTTCTTCTGTCGGAAACGTATTGTGCACCATAAATGGGATTTCGGACCGGTACAGGCCAATACCTTCTGAGCCTCGGTCCAAACCGGGGCTGATGTCCGCGAGTAAACCGGTGTTGCTGTACAGACGCACCCGTTCACCGTCAGTCGACTCAGCGGGCAACAGTTTCAGATGAGCGAGGTCCGCTTGGCGGGCTTTGTTCTGATTGATCAGCCGCTGATATTCGGCGCGGACGGTATCCGGTGGGTTGGAAATGACCTGGCCACGATGACCATCCAGGATTAATTCTAATCCGTGCAGTGAGCGCAGATTGCTTTCAGCCAAGCCCACGACCGCAGGAATACCGAGAGCATTAGCCAGCACCGAGGTATGCGATAGTTTAGACCCTTGATTGCTGACAATACCGGCAATCAGCCGGGAATCGATCCGGGTAAAGTGTTCAACGGTGATGTTTTCACCGATCAGGATGATCGGTTCGTCGGTCTCGATGACTTCCGGTTCTAAATTTTGCAACTCTCGATATACCCGAACCCCAAGCACGCGCAGATCATCGGCGCGGGCCTTCAGGTAAGGGTCTTCCATCGCATCAAACACAGCGATCTGCGTTTGCATGGCGCGCTTCAACGCCGTACTGGCACTGACGTTCTGGGACAGATGCTCAGTGATGGCCTGATGCAGTTCTGGGGAGTTCAATAACAGCTTGTAAACGTCGATCAGAGCCGACAATGTTTCCGTATTGCCGTGTGTGCTGTCATCGCTGTCCAGCGACTGCAGCGCATTTTCAAAGGCTTCGGCAATGCGTTGCTGCTCAAATTCCAGGCCGCTGCCATCGCGTTCGGCGATGTCTTCCAGGCGGATTTCATCGCGAACGACCCACGCTTTGGCAATGGTGGCACCGGGGGAGCCCACAATACCGGTCAAACGACGGGTTTGATCGGCGGTTAGTGTTTCATTGGCGGTTTTTTTCAGGTTGATGGCCTGACTGGCCACCAAATGAGCGCCCATGGTGATCAGGAACGCTTCTTCCTCTTCGTCAAAGCGACGGGTTTCTTTGACCTGAACGACCAGAACACCCAGAACGTCACCATGATGAATCATCGGGACGCCCAGGAACCCCTGATAGCGTTCTTCGCCGGATTCTTCAAAGTAACGGAAATTCGGGTGTTGTTCAGCGAACGGAAGGTTCAGCAAATGTTGCCGTTTGGCAATGGTGCCGACCAAGCCCTCGCCCAGCTTCATGCGGATGTTGCCAACGGCAGACTCGGCTAACCCCTGTGTGGCGGATAGCACCAGTTCCTGGTTGGCATCCACCAAATACAGGCTGCATACGTCAACATTCAGCGCGCTACGGATGCGCTCTACGATAAGAGCGACCAGCGCACGTTGATCGGTCATTTGGCCTGCGTCGAGCAGGATTTTTTTGGCAAGAAGCAGCGGGCTGAGCATGGGGTCACTTATGATTACAGTTACCCTGATTGTACCCTGTTTGAGAATTGTCGCCAGTGGCTAGCCGGAAGCAGGCAGGATTCCCAATAAACGGTCTGAGCGGGAAACTGACCGAATGCGAGTCGTTCGCAACCGGTCAGTGTAAGTTTGCGTCAGCGGCGCTTAAATAACAGCAGCATAGGCAACAGCAGCAGCGGCAAGCCCGCGCCGCCCTTGCTTTGGCTGGCGCTGGTTGTAGGTTTGACCGATGCCACGGTTGGGCGTTCAGGTAGAACAACCGCTGGGCTGCCATCGTTGTCTTCGCTGGCCTCGTTGTTCACTACCTCACCGGCAAAATCCAGGCGGCTGCTGTCACTGCGGTTATTGGCACTGATCACATCGGCCTGACCACTGCCGTCAACGTCCACCATCAGTATGGTGTCGGCACCATCGGTATCCATGACTTCGATGGTGGTGAGCTGCCCGGCGCTCGCGGACATCACTTCAAGAGCGCCACCGGGGCGCAGAACCGCCACGTCGTCTTTGCCGTCACCGTCATAATCGCCAACACTCAAATCAGCAACGGAGCCGGTTTTGGTTTCGCCGGTCAACACGTTGTTGCCCTGCGTATCGAATGCAAACAGTTGGATAGAGGCGGGAGTCCGTTCGCTGCTTTCGTTTACCATCACCAAATCTGAGGCGATGCCATCACCATCCAGGTCAGCCAGAGTGGCCTTGCTGGTGAGATCGTCAGCGTTGCCGAATTCAATGCCACTAAACCCGGATACGAGTTCTTCCGTTACCAAGGTATCTTCCGTAGACTGGTTTGATTCCTCCCCGGTGACCGCGAACGAGCGGCTGCTCAACAGCGTGCGAGCGACCGGTCCATGACCGAAGCCCCGGTTGAAGTAAATCCGGTTCCGCCAGCCGCGGTTCGCAAACACAATGTCTGGACGTCCGTCACCGTCAAAGTCGTGAATGATGACCGCACGTGAATGGCGTGATGGGAATTCACTGTGGAAACTGAACGTGCCGTCTCCGTTGTTCAAATACAGTGTGTTCGGGTCATTGTTGTTGGCAAAAACCAGGTCCAGATCGCCGTCCCGATCGACATCGCCAAACGCTACTGCTCGGCTGTCGTAGTTGCCCAGAACATCAATCAACTCAAAGAAGCCATCGCCCTTATTGCGATACACGGTGTTGGCTTCGCCATTACCATTGGCCAGAACCCAATCGATATCGCCGTCGTTGTCGATATCAAACAGCGCCATGGCGTAGCTGTCTGATGCGTCTGCCAGGTGGCTGTGCAGGTCTGGACGGAACAGTGATTTTTCAAACTTATAAACGGTAGAGGCTTCCAAAGGACCGTTGGCGAACATGATTTCCGGCCAGCGACCGCCTTGCACATTGGCAAGGCCAATGGCGCGAACGGTGCCCTGACCAAACGATGGTACGCTGTATTGCGGGCTGGTTGGCAGGCCGTCACTGAACGTCAGTGTCAGCATGGCCTGGTTATTCGTCTCATCCGTTTCAAAACCATCGTGCACAATACTGGCGGTCAGGTCGGTTGAACCCGGCGTACTTTGGCGAACCGCAATGGCGATGGACTCCGCTGCTGTCAATTCGACCGCACAACGGTTCTGATTCACCTGACAGCGATTATCTTGTGAGGACCATTCCCCGGCAAACTGAATGGTGACGGTACTGGCCACTCTGTCTTTTGGCCCGTTATTGGCGAGATTCAGTGTTACGGGTACCCAGCCATTGGTGGACCAAATGGTACGGTCAATACTGAACTCAAGCGCGGTATCCGTTGCGGTTTCGTCGTCGAGTACAGTCAGGATCAATTCAACTGCTGTGGTCGCGCGGCCATCGTTTACGCTGACTTCAACCGGATGTTCGCCGATCATCAGTTCGGTCGGGAAGGCATTCAGGGAGCCATCGGCGTTGATCGTCAACCAATCCGGTCCCTTGATTTTGCCAAAGCTCAAGGCATCGCCGTCGATATCCCGTGCCGAAAGCCGTGCCTGCCAAGCTCTATAAATCTGTCCGGTTGGCAGGGCATTGGTGGTGATCTCCGGCAGGTCGTTCACTTCCATGACGTTAATGTAAAGTGTTTCTGTGTTGCTGTCGGTTTCTCCATCATTCACAGTGACGTCAATGGCCAGATCACCAAACCAGTTGGCCGCCGGAATGATTTCATTGCCCGCTACCTGATAATGTTCACCTCTGGCGATATTCAGCGTGAAGGTTTCGTCATCTGGGTCAACGACCGTGAGAATTTCCGCACTGACAAACAACGAACTGTCTTCCAGAATCTGTTGCGGGGTCAGTTCTGCAATAACCGGGGCGTCATTGATGCTGTTAACCACGACCTGCAATGCCCAGGTGTTGCTGACGGCATCGCCATCTGAAACCTGTACCGGAATCGATAGTGTGCCGAAGAAGTTGGTCGTCGGAACCAGTTGCGTACCACTGATCTGGTAGTGTTCGCCAGGCAAAGCTTGCAGCGTAAAACTGGTTGAATCCGGGTCGCTGATGTTCAGCAACTCGGTGGACATGGTCAATGTGCTGTCTTCGTCGATGCTTAAGCTTTGTTGCGCGGTGATCACCGGTGCATCGTTCACGGCGAGCACGGAAACCTGAGCATAAAACAGGTCGCTGTTGGCGCTGCCATCGTTCACTTGCACTGGTACCGTCAGTGTGCCGTTGAAATCTTGATCCGGCGTGACGGTATTACCGCTCACGCTGTAGTGATTACCGCCCGACACAATCAAACTGAATTCATTGGAGTCGACATCGGTAATGGTGAAAACGTCGGTGGACAGCGTCAGCGAAGTGTCCTCTGGGACAGATAAATTCTGTTGCGCATTAACCACTGGCGCGTCATTAACCGCCGTTACAGTCACGAGCGCGTTAAAGACGTTACTCAATTCAATGGTATCGCTGATCTGCATGGGGACCGTTAAGGTGCCAAAGAAATTGGCATCCGGAACCAGCTCATTGTTGATGATCTGATAATGGGCGCCCGCTTGCGCAACCAGCACAAACTCATCGGAGTCAACATCACTGAACTCCAACAGCGCCGGTGTCAGTGGCAGTGAACTGTCTTCATCGATGCGCAGCGTGGTTTGACCTGTGACAACCGGCGGGTCGTTCTTTGGTAATACCTGGATGTCCAGAACGTAGGTGTTGCTGGTCAGGTCGCCATCGCTGACAGTGACTGCTACGTTCAATGTGCCATTGAAGTTATCGTCAGGTGTCAGGGTGTTGCCTGTCAGCGAGTAGTTCGCGCCAGTTGACGCTTGTAAAGTGAATTCTGTGTCATCGACATCGCGGATGGTCAACAAGACTGGGCTTAAGGTAAATGGTGCTTCTTCTTCAATATTTACCAAGACCTGGCCGATAATTTCCGGTGCATCGTTTACTGCGGTGACGGTGGCCTGCGCGACAAAGATTGCACTGCTGGCAGCACCGTCGTTGACGGTAACTTTAATCGCCAACGGGCCGAAGTAGTTCGCGGCTGGGATAATCTTACTGCCGATAAAGTCGTAGTGATCACCGGCTAAAACGGTGAGGGAAAAAACATTGGAGTCGACATCGGTAATGGTGAAATCGTTAACACTCAACACCAGGCTGCTGTCTTCTGCCAGACTTAAGTTGCGTTGTGCGGTAACGGCAGGCGCATCGTTTACCGCATTGACCTGTATCTGCAGTGCAAAAGATGACGACGTCGCCTGGCCGTCGCTGACGGTGACGGGAACTGTGAGCACGCCATTAAAGTTTGCCGCTGGTGTAATCGTTAAGCCAGACACGCTGTAATTGCTACCGTTTGCTGCTGCCAAGGTAAATTGACTGGAGTCGACATCGCGGATCGTCAGCATGTTGCGATCTAATGTCAGGCTGTTGTCTTCATTGATGGCCAAAGATTGTTGCGACACGATGACCGGCGCGTCGTTTACCGCGGTGACCGTAATAGACGCAGTGAATACTGCACTGTTATCGAATCCGTCATTTACCTGCACAGGCACACTCAGTGTGCCGACAAAATCTGCTGCTGGCGTAATGCTGTCGCCGTCAACGCTGTAGTGTTCGCCATCGCCAATAACCAACGAAAAGTTCGACGAATCCAGATCGGTGATGATGAAGTTCGCCGCAGTCAATGTCAGGCGAGTATCTTCAGGGGTTGATAGTGGCCGTTGCCCGGTGATGACGGGTAAGTCATTCACGGACGTGACGGTCAATGCAACGGTAAACGGCTCTGAGGTGTATTCTGCATCGCTCACCGTCACAGGAATCGACAGTGTGCCAAAAAAGTTCGCGTCCGGTATAACCGTTGTACCCGCAACCTGATAATGGCTGCCAGCTGCGACCGACAAGGTGAGTTCGTCGGGCGTTTCATCGGTAATGATCAGATCGGCCAAAGACAGCGTCCATTGGCTGTCTTCTGGAATGCTCAGCGTTTGCTGGTCCTCAATCACCGGAACAGAGTTGCGGGTAGACTGCCAGCCGAGGTCTTCCAGCATAGCGACCGCTAACTCCGTTTCCGGAACTGCGCCGCGCAAATCCAGGTTCATTATCTGCAACGGTCTTGAACTTTCGTGTACGTGTTGGCCAGTTAATGCTGGGGCATTGTAACTGCGAGAAAACAACAGAATTGCATCGCTGGTGCGACTGTTGGCGATCTGTTCTGCCGCCAACCAGGATTTTTCGCCTTTAAAGGCAAGATTCATGGAATCGTGCGCAACGTCTGCCACTTGCGTAGCGGTCATGTCGCTGAGCATTTTGTCCGATTTTTCAGATTTCAGGTGCAACCAGTAAATGTCGTTGTAGCCGTTGTAGCGCTCACCGGTCATCAGGTTGCCTAATGTGTGCAGGCCTAAGCCGTGCGCGATTTCCTGCAGCGTTTCGAAGTAGAGGCTGTACTCATAAAATGTGTAGTTGGCGTCGTAACCCAAATACCAGCGCGCGCAGACACTGTTGGTGATCATCTTACTGTTGAAGCGGATGGTGATGTCCGGGCTGTTGGGTTGCAAATCCATCCCCGCCAGCGCATTCGCCAGAGCAATGGGGTAGTAAGTATTCGCCAACGGCGCGTTAGGGAAATTCATGACCGCTGGCGCCGGTTGTGTATCGACATGCGTGTTATAGGAATAACTGCAGGTCAGCTTTACCGCAGCGATATCAAGCTCAATTGGTACAGGCGAGCGGACAGAATCGGCCCAGAAAGTCACTGCATCCAACATGATGGATTGCATGGTGCTGTTGTAAAGCGGGTCGAAAGTGACGTGGAACGTGCTGCCTTTGCCCTGAACCACACTTTGTGCAGACGCAAGCGGGATGCACAAAGCAACCAGACCAACGATGAAAAAGTGTTTGAGATGATGCATAGCAAAAACCTGAATAAGAGACATCGATCACAATACAGGTGTGAAGTGGATGGACAAAAATGAAGCGGAAGGTAGATGGAAAAGTGTGAACTGAACACTGTTATTTGGATTTATTGACGCATAAAAATGTCAAAAAACCGTTTATTTGGTGTTGGCTTAAAAAATTCGTCAAAAAAACGAGATTGCAGAGAACGAGGGGCAAACGAGGTTCAAAGGCCTTATCGAGCAAGGCCTTTGTGGTAGCCCGGCAGTGCTTCACCGACCTGGCTTCACGGGTGAGGGTTCTGTTTGGGAGATGCCCGCGGTGAGCATGAAACGCATCGCGTCTTCGAATGGCCAGTCGACGTAAATCAAGTCTGACTTCTTCACCAGGGTGGTGACCCCCGCGACCTGATAACTTAACTGCATGAGCACCGGTACCCATTCTTCAGCGGGGTAGCTTTCCGTCAGAACTTCACTGACCGGTGTTGGTACGGCAGCGGCGGTGACGAAACCCACGACATAACTGTCATTGGCTTGCTTAACTAGTACGGTTTGCCGGTGGTGCGGTGTTTTCGCATCGCTGATGACCAATGAGGCCATGTCTTTAATAGCCCCGTGGACGGTTTTAAACAGTGGGAACCTCAGCACTTGCGCTTCCAGCTTTTGATACAGCCAGAAAATCGGGCTGACACTGAACGCCAGCCCCACCACGAGTAACAGACCGAAAACCACCAGGAAGCCAGCGGCCTGCCAAGGTTCATGAATGCCCACTAACCCCAGCATGGCCAAGCCAATATCGTTCAGCCCCACACTGATCGACCAGAATATCCACAAACTGAGTGCCATTGGCAGAATGCGCACGATTCCCCGGGTAATGACTTTATGCATAACGTTCGCTCTATTGGGTGAAAAATTGCGGATCATTATAAATTTTCACATTGAAAGGTGACAGTGCCTTTAGTCGGTAGAGTTGACATTCGTGTATTTGAAAGAAGTAAAAATGTCAGACTTTTTTACAGCTTATGGCGTAATTAAACAGGTCAGTGCTGGTGCAGCCCTTTAAATATGGGGAGCTCCTGAGTTTGGTGCGAAACTTGCCTTGTTTTTAATATTCTAAGGTGGAATAAATCCACTAGTTAAACTAAGACCTATAACGTATCTGGACTTTCTAATGAAACACTACTTAAAAGGAATCGCCGTTCTGGTTATGAGCGGCTTTAGTATGGCCTTTGCGCTGCCTTTGAACGATTACAACCTCATTTTGTTCAGTGATTACAACTTTCAAGGCGGCGACGTTGAAGGTAAAACATTGGTAGGTGGCAACCTGAACGCTAACGGCTATGGCACAGTGTTTGGCTCCAAGGCGCCCAGTTTTGGTAATACCTTAACCGTGGCCGGCGATGTGAACGCCACAAATCTCACCATTGAAAACGGAAACCTGTTGTACGGTGGTGCGTTGAACGTCGGTAACGTCAACATGAATGGCGGTGGCTCGGTAACCCAAAGCAACGGAATAGACCTCAGTTCCATCCAGTTTGAGTTGCAACAGGCGTCGCAAGGGTTCAGTGCACTGGGCACGAACGGTTTTTACGACACATCAGCCAAAACCCTCCAATACTCAGGCAGCGATGCGACGGCCATTTTTAATGTGTCCGCGAGTGACTTATTTGCCCAAAACACCAGTTTGAGGCTGAATTCTGGATCTGCTCAAAACGTGGTTATCAATGTTTCCGGTAAAAACATCACCGCCGGTGGCGGTACTAATCTGGTGGATGGCTTTCGGCACAGCGATATTGGCGCTGGCAACATTTTGTGGAATTTCTTTGAAGCAGAAACGATCGACTTTAATAACCTGGCCATGTTTGGCTCTGTGTTAGCCACATCTGCGGATTTGCGTGGCGGTGCCGTATTCGATGGTGCCGTCGCGGCGAACTCCTATGTTGGCGCTCGAGAATTCCATAACTTTTTATATAACCCGCCCAGCGTGAATGTGGATGAACCGACTACGTTGGCGCTGTTGCTGGTGGGTTTGGTAGCGCTGGCGCGCCGCCGTAAAGCCTGAATTACCCCCGGGTCGTAAGCCCAAACCGCCGCAACCGACCGGTTGCGGCTTTTTCTGCATAAAAAATGGTCAATTTTGCAAAAAATCTAACCAAATCAATGATCTGGCTAGACTTGACCACCGCTCGCGTTATAATGCGCGAACTTCTGTTAGGGGCCTTTAGCTCAGTTGGTTAGAGCACACGACTCATAATCGTTAGGTCCACGGTTCAAGTCCGTGAAGGCCCACCAAGTATTCAGGGGGCTTTCTTATTTAAGAAAGTGTCTGAAAGAAGTCCAGAAACCCGCTTTATGGCGGGTTTTTGCGTTTTTGGTGAATGCGATCATCCATCTGTCTAGCATTACATCTAAGAAAAGCGTTCATCTGCTCAGGCGGACGTTCATCCCGGTCGAGTCGGACACATCGATCGTGCATACCTATAGTCTTTGCATTCTGCTTTACCAACCTTAATTCGGCACAGCTGTGCCATAACAAATGAAGGCAGCATCAACATGCATGACACGACTAAACTGACAACCAGTCTTTTACTGGCTGGATTGCTTTCGGCTTGCGCTGAGAATAACCCAGACAACACACCCAAGGTTAAAACTGGCGTCGCGGTCGGCCCACTGTTTCAAGGGCTCACTTACCATAGCGGTGATCAAAAAGGGACCATCAACCAACTCGGTGAATTCACCTACCGTGAGGGTGAGTCCGTCATCTTCTCTATTGGTAGCTTTGTTCTTCAGAAGGCTACGCCAAGCTCGAAGCTGAGCGCTCAGGCGCTTTGGGGTACCGCACTGCTAGAAAATGATATTGTACTGTCCGAACTGCTGTTTGATGAGTACGCGGAACCGATAGACATTCTTGTCAATCAGATGCTTTTTCTGGCCGCACTCGACAACGACGGCAATGCCAACAATGGCTTTAACGTGGATCAATGGCAGACTAAATTGGCGAGTGAACACCTTGATTTTCAACGACCAGTCGGTGAGTTCGTTTGGAAAGAACTCATGCCCTTTAGTGATCGTCACAACTTGCCTAAAACCCTTGCTTGGCATGGTATTCAGGGGCTGTATGACAGCAGTGGCATCGAGCTAAAACGTTATTTGGTCAGTTCCGGACTTGTTTTTGATGTTCGAGGTGAGCGACAGAATAAACAACTTAAGTCTTATCAATATGATGCAGCTGGGAACACTCTGGAAGAACGCATTCAGTATGATGAAGAGGCCGATGGTTCTATTGATAGTTCGATTGTCTATACGTCGACCTACAACTCCGTTGGATTATTAGTTCGTCGTTACAAAGAAAACGATCAAAACAATGACGGTACGGCCGATTCGCTTACCGAAAAAATTCAGGAATGGAATGCAAGTGGTCGTCAGACACTTGATATCGACAAAACAGATCGTAACGCCGATGGTCATTGGGAGCGCGTATTTAATACCCAAAATGAATACAATGCATCCGGTCAGCTCCTGCGCGTGGTTCACACCGATACGTACCAAGGGCTACCCAGCAGTGAGGCGCTGATCCTGACGAAAACGATTCAATTCTCCTACAATGAATCAGGACTTGTTCAAACGTATGAAGAGTATGTCGACAACACGACTGACGGTACCATTGATGCTTCGGAACGCATGTCATACGAATATGACGAGGTTGGGAAGCAAATACGCAAAATCATTGTCGATGATGACAACAACGACGGTGCACCGGAACGTATCACAACCAACCTGACAACTTACAATGAACAGGGGCAGGGCACTCACTACCGCCAGGAAAAAGACAATAACGGCGACGGTGTGATCGACACAGTCACGGAAAGCCAATACGTCTATGATATCAATGGCCGAATGCTGGAGTACCGTTGGCTGGAAGGCACCACAGATTCCTTGTTAGTCAAAAACGAGACGATATACACGCGGGACGATCATGGTCGATTGTTGTCGCGACTCGAACGTTCAGACACCAACCAAGATGGGGCGTTTAATGAGGTCGAGCGGGAAACTTATAATCGTTCCTACACCGATGTTGGCCGAGAACTGCTTGAAATCGAAAGTATTGACATGCGCGACGATGGAATCATCGATATCCGTACCCGACGCGCCAAAACCTACAACGAGATTGGCTTGCGCCTGACTTCTCTGTATGAGCGAGCAAAATCTGCAGACGGACCAGCCGACTATCGGACGTTGGAAACGTACCGGTACGATGACGACTACAATCTTGTCGAAGATATCTCTGTCCGAGATCTGGGCGCCGATGACGTGATTGAAAATAAAACCACCAAGACCTTCGAGTATTCTTATATCTCGACCTCATTCGACAATCTGTTTGGTTATATGAACGAACAACTGACCCAACCAGCATTGCGATAGCGAAACAAAAGGGGGCTCAACCGAGCCCCTTCTGTCCAGACTGAACGAAAGGTCCGTTTGCACCAATGGACGTTCTTCGGGAACGCACGACTCATAGCTGGAAAATGCTCACGCTCTGATCACTGTTTCCCAAATTGAAATTTCCGGCGAATCCGCCCGAACAACCGTTGAGCAACGAAAATGAATCAAATGCTTTCTTTCACTCTTGCTGTATTGGACGAACTCAAAGATGCGATTTGGCCACCCCAAAGCAAGGAATATTTAATACTCAAAACATTGGAAAGCAACCCACTCGCCCGGGAATATGGTTGTTTTCCCACGAAAATTTATATTCACGTAGTGTCGACTATGAGAAATTCTAAAGTTCAATGGAGTTGTAACAGGCATTCTGCGTCAAGGTTCGTACGGCTATTAAGTATTGCTCACTGAATATTTAGACTCGCGATACAAAACGCAGTGACATGGCGAAAGAAGAGTTGCTGAGCGGTGTCGGGCAACTAAAAGTTTCGTGTCTGAAAATTGTTGAAGAAACCGTTCGGATAATGTGGGTGTTTAAATCCTATGGGATTATCAAGTATTTAGAAGGGCTGTTTGGTAAGGGACTGGTGAAACTTGTTTAACCTTCGGGAAGTTAGTCGAAAATGTATTTCTAATTTCCATAGATGGAAAGGTTATTTTTCATGTTAGTGTTACTCTGTGCTTGAGAAAATTCTGTTGGAAAATCACATTTCTGGTTGTGTTGTCGATCGGAGGACGACCATTTTAATGTTTGTCTAATTCCTCGATGTTCTCTAAAAATTCATTTAACTTCGTATTGTTAGCGCACGGATAACGAAAAGAGTGAGCGTTCGTGAGAAAAGCTTATATCCAACGGGGATCAATGATTTATTTCCAAAATGCTTATGTATAAAAAATGAAGCAACTGTTAAACAGTATCATGCCAGAAATTTTGATGATCTGTATTACATGGATCTTTGGTAGCGTTTAGAGTGTTAAATCAGGGATAATCTGTAATTTGTCGCTACTGTATTAACGATTTTAATAAGAGTTTAAAAAAATGAAGTATTTGGCTTTTTTGCTTTTGAGTATTCTGACTCCATTGCACTGCGTTGCTCAATCACTGTCTGAAATTCCGGTCGGCGGTCAGCTGACCGATATCTACATGAGAGGGCTCACAACGAGCCCAGGACTGTTTTCAAACTTTCAGGGGAAACCGCTCATTATTAATGTTTGGGCGAGTTATTGTTCTCCCTGTCTTAAGGAAATGGCCTCGCTGGAAAATCTGTATCAGCATTTTCAGGGAAACGTCCAGATGATCGGTATTTCCATTGATGACTACCCCGAGCGCGCCTTTGGCTTTCTTAACAAAACTGACACCAGCTTTCAGCATTACATTGATTACCAACTAGAGTTAGAAACCATGCTGGGCGCGAATACAATACCGCTGACGGTATTTGTGGATAAGAACGGGATGATTTTGCGTAAGGTTCGTGGCGCGAAGCCGTGGGATAATCGAAAAAATCGCGCTGAAATTTCGCAGCTGTTTGGTCTTAACTGAATTTCTAATGTTCATCTGAACTTGGCTATTTGGACAAGTTTTTACTGTTGGGTATATAAAAGTTATTTCTGAAAAGTCCGTCGATTTCAGTGGGCTTTCTAGTCGCGCCCGTTAAGGAGTTAAGAGAGGACTTATGGTTGTGTTAAATATTCTTACCTCCGACCGCCAGGCAATCAATCAATCTTCCCTCTTTCCTCTTTCCTCTTTCCTTTATCCCGATCTTAAATCCATTGTCTGATGGACACCCGAGTGTCGCTCCTAATACTTTCGTCTTATTTATGCTCGCCTTCCGAGTTTCTTCTTAGCTAAAAAAGTTTCTTCTTAAGACTAATTTGTCGTTCAACGTCTCAAATTCTTCACTAAAAAAAACTGTGAACTGAATAGAAAAAACGTGAAAAAATTCGCAGCCGTTAATTCAAATATTGCAATTTTTAAAAATAATGTTGCTAAAAATGCGCGAGATGAAGGCTTCTGAAGCAGAATATTTTAGATTCATTTCACACATTCTTACCCTGTTCAAAAAAGTTTAATAAATTTTGCACCAAAACTGAGCGCTATCCGTTTTTTTGTCATCTTTTGTTCTTTTGACACAAATCAATACTCTGCTTAGCATCCGCCGAAATTTGATCTGTCAAGTTCGGTTAGGAGTACCTGAGATGAAAAAAAGGGAATACACCGGCAATGAAATAGCCATTGTTGGTTTCAATTGTCGAGTGCCGGGAGCGCAATCGCCAGAGGAATTTTGGTCTCTCATTCTGGACAAGCAGGAACCTCTTTCTGAGCTAACGGAACAACAGTTGCGTGATGCCGGTGTTTCCGAAAAAAGCATCAGTGACGCTCAATATGTGAAGAAAAGTTTTGTACTGCCGGATGCGGATAAATTTGACGCCGCCTTTTTTTCAATGACACCGAAGGAAGCGGAAATTCTCGACCCGCAACAGCGAATGTTTTTGGAGCTGTGTTGGGGCGCTTTAGAGTATTCTGGAAATGTGCCTGCCAAAGTGACGGGCAGAGTCGGGTGTTATGCCGGAATCTTTTCAAGTACTTACCTGATGAATCTTTACAGTCAGCCAGGCTTTGTCGATTCTGTGGGTGAAATCTCCGTTCGCCATGGCAACGAAAAAGACTACCTGACAACGCGATTGGCGTACAAACTGGATTTGACCGGTCCTTGTGTTTCTATACAGACTTCATGTTCCTCCTCACTGGTGGCTGTGCATTCTGCTGTTCAAGGTCTATTGCTCGGGGAAACCGATATTGCCCTGGCTGGCGGTGTTTCTGTCGTCAGCGATCAATTGGTCGGGTATCAATATCAGGAAGGCGGATTAACATCGCCTGATGGTCGTTGTCGACCATTTGATGCCGACGCAAAGGGCACGGTATTCAGTAATGGTATGGGCGTCGTGGTTTTGAAACGGTTAGAAGACGCGGTTGCTGACAATGACACCGTCTACGCCGTGTTGTTGGGAAGCGCTATAAACAACGATGGCGCGCACAAAGTTGGTTTTACAGCCCCCTCTCCTCGGGGCCAGTCCAGTGTTATTGCAGACGCGATGCAGATTGCCGGTGTAAATGCCAGAACCATTGGTCTTGTTGAGGCGCATGGAACAGGAACGCCGATGGGTGACCCCATTGAAGTGGAAGCCTTATCGAATGTTTATCGACAGGATACAGATGACACGAAGTTCTGTGCTATCGGCTCCGTCAAATCTAACCTTGGCCACCTGGGTGTGGCGTCCGGTGTTCTGGGTTTAATTAAGGCCTGTTTGGCACTGCACCATCGAGTCCTGCCACCCACCATAAATTTCAGTCAGCCGAACCCCAGTATTAATTTTGAGACGTCACCGTTCCATGTCATCACGGACGCGGCAGATTGGCCTGTGCAAGATGGAAGCCCGAACCGGGCAGCGGTCAGCAGTTTTGGTATGGGTGGTACCAATGCGCATGTCATTTTGGAATCCTATGAATCTGCACTGCCCGAGCCTTCAGATTCCGGCAATATCGTTCTCAAGATCTCAGCGAAAAACGAAACATCACTGAACGCACAATTTGCGAAAATGAGCGAGTACCTACGCTCGGATCACCGAGCAGGTTTAAAAAATATCTCTTTCACCCTGAACGAAGGGCGTGAAGATTTTCCTCTGCGCATGGCATGGGTACAGGGACCTGAAGTTCCTGAGCCAGTTATGCGGCCGGTAAAGGGAACTGCGATCAAGCATCCTAAGATTGCGTTTGCCATTCCAGGTCAAGGCAGTCAGTTTATCGGTATGGCGACGGATCTCTATCAATTTTCGCGTGAATTTGCAGAACATCTCGACGCCGCTCTCACTGCTTTTGCTCGGTATAACACTCAGCCGTTGCGTGAAGCATTATTGGAGCCTTCCTCGGCGGTGGATGTTAATGCGACAGAACTCGCCCAACCCATGTTGTTCATTTACGGCTATGCGAAGGCTCAACTGCTTAAAAGTCAAGGTGTGCAATGTGACCTGGCCATTGGCCACTCTATCGGCGAATTACTTGCAGCCACACTGGCAGGCGTCTTTAGCCTTGATGCTGCCGCGGCTATTGTCACTGAGCGAGCCAGGCTGATGGGCAGTATGCCACAAGGTTCTATGCTGTCTGTTTCTGCCTCGAGTGAAGATGTTGAGGCTATTCTCGACTATTGTGACGACGTATCGATTGCAGCGATCAATGGTCCTTCTTTATGCGTGTTGTCTGGCGATGAAGCGTCGTTGGGCAGCGTTGCACGTATGTGTGAGATACAAGGCTTCGAATGCCGGGAATTACATACGTCTCATGCGTTTCATTCTTTCATGATGCAGCCCGCTGCGGAGGCTTTCGAATCGTTTCTCAGGAGCCAAACGATGTCGGTTCCACAATTCGACATCATCAGCAACATCACCGGCGAGGTTTTAACACCACAGCAAGCGGTCTCTGCAGAATACTGGGCGAAACACATCGTCAGCCCTGTTAGTTTTCATCAAGGGCTGACCACCGTTGCCCGACACGAGAATGTCCTTTTGGTTGATCTGGGACCGGGTAAGACCGTGGCAACACTGGCGGCAGGTTTGGATACGAACATGATCGTTATCGTGTTGGGCAAACACCCGAAAGACAGCACCAACGGAGCAGATGTGTATCAGCACGGTTTGGCTTCTTTGTGGGTTAATGGTGTTGATTATCAGTCTGACAGCGATTTGGTAAAGGGACAAAAAGTTGCTTTACCAACATATCAGTTTGATCGTCATCGTTATTGGATAGATCGGTTCAGGTCGGCAACCCAAAACGAGGGGTCTGTGGCGCAAGCGAGCTCAGTCAATCCATCACCAATAAATATTGAGAAAACAGAGGCTGCCATTCAGGCCTCCGAATTCCCTAAGTCCGGAACGGTCGTTGAGCAGGTCACTGAAATTTGGAAAGCGCTTTTCGGTATTTCTGATATCGCTGCTGATGAGAACTTTTTTGCACTTGGTGGTACCTCGTTGATAGCCATTCAAATGGTGGCGAAGGTTCGCGATGCATTCGGTGTCGAGCTGAATATTGAGGATTTGTTTGAGGATCCTACCATCTCAGGTATTACAGCACATATCGAAAAGACGGTCACTGAAGATGAGGAAGACGAAGAAGCGTTGCTACTTGCCTTCTTAGCCGAATCCGATGATGTAGATCTGGAAAACCTCTGATTATAGATTCTAACCCTTACGACAGAAGCCGTTACCATGACCGTAATCTCACTCAACAATCTGAATAAGCCAAGCAAAATGCCATTGTCGACAGACCAGCATCGAATATGGTTTTTGCACGAGCTTAATAAGAATTTGAATAATTTTAATATTAACTTTGCGTTCTCAATTGAAGGACCGCTCGACGTTGATGCGTTTTCGTTAGCGTTGGGCGACTTAGCGCAAAGGCACGAAGCATTGCGAACTTCATTTGTCGCGGAAGATGGTGTTCCATATCTGCAGGTAACGGATAATCACACGGTGAATCTGACCAAGGTCGATGCCTCACATAAGTCTGCGGAGGAAGTGGATGAATGGATAAGAAGCGAGTTCAATGAGGCGGGCAAGAAGCCTTTTCTGCTGAGCGATGGACCCATGTACCGTGTGGCACTTTATCAGGTAAGTGAGGATTCCTTTCGAGTTCTGTTTACCATTCATCACATTATTGCAGACTTTGATTCACTCAAGTTAATCTTAAGGGAACTTTTTCAGTTGTATCGACTGAGAATAGGTTCTCAGTTGGACCCGTTACCGGAACTGACGTGTCAGTTTTCAGATTACGCTTTCTGGCAGAATGAACGGATCCGTACGGGTGAATTGGACAAACAGCTGGAGTTTTGGCGAGACCAGAACCTGGGTGATGTACCACCATTACGCATGCCAATGGATCGCCCAAGAGGAAAGACTGTTACCAATAATGGAGCGACGAAGCGAATTACGTTCAGTCGAAGTCTGACTGAACGGCTACATAGGTTAAGCCAGGAAAATAATGTAACACTGTTTGTGACGTTGTTATCGGCCTATCAAGTTCTATTGCATAAATATACTGGCCAACCGGAAGTCAATATTGGTACCCCGATGACAACTCGGAGCCAGCCTGAACTGCAAGGGTTGGTCGGACTTTTTATCAACACGTTGGTCTTGAAACTGGGCTTACAAGGGGTGGCAACGTTCACTGAGTTGCTGCATCAAAACAGAAAGCAGACCTATGCGGCGTTTTCCCGGCAAGAAATTCCATTTGAAAAATTGGTTGCTGAATTAAAGCCTGATCGCAATATCAACCACAATCTGTTTTTCCAAACGATGGTCATGTTTCTCGAACCTGAGTCCAACAGTACTCAGATTGGTCCGGAAACCTATTTTCAACCGTTTGAAATCGATAAACAAACCACAACCTTTGAATTGACCTTGTCTTTTTCTTACCTGGACGAAGCGTTGACATTGTTGGTCGATTACAACACCGACCTTTATGACGAATCGACCATAGCGTATCTGCTGCAACGATTCGAAGTTGTCCTGAATGCAGTTAGTGCGAGACCTGATGAACCTATATCGACAATCAGCCTGTTGACCGAAGAAGAAGAGCAACAGCTGTTGGCGGAATATGGTCGTCAAGACGAGGTGAACGGGGTTCGTGGTACCTTTATGGACGAATGGGAAGCGTCCGTTCAAAAATTCAGTAGCTTGCCTGCCGTGACTTGGCAAGACCAAACGCTGACCTATTCTGAGCTGGATAACCGTGCCACTGAGTTCGCTGCATGGTTGCAGTCAGAGGGTGTGAAAGTAGGGGAATGCGTGCCTTTGATCGCTCGCAAAAGCCCCGAAATGATTATAGCCATACTGGCAATTATGAAGTGTGGTGCCGCATACGTGCCTATAGATGCGCTGAATCCAAAACCACGTATTTTAAAGATTATTGATCGATGCGGCGCTTCAGTCGTCTTAACCACTGCTGATGCCGAGGTACTTTCCCAAGGGGACTGCCAAGCGATGGTTGTTGATGTCCAACGCGTCAGTACGCAGGCTGAAAGTCTTTTGAGCAGCTATTCAAAGCCAAAACTCTCACCGATTGATATGGCTTATATGATCTTTACCTCTGGCTCGACCGGTGAGCCCAAAGGCGTGGTCGTAAGTCACGATAATCTGTTGAACCATTGCATTAACATGCAGGAAATCTTCGCGCTTAGCACTGTTGATCGTGTGCTGCAATTTACGTCGCCCAGTTTTGATGTTTCTGTTCAGGAAATATTTCCAACACTGCTTTCCGGTGCAAATCTGGTGTTGTGGGGGCAAAGCGGTATTGAAGAGACGGGACTGTTCCTGAACTGGTTAGATCAGCAAAGGATAACGGTACTTAACCTGACGACAGCGCATTGGAATAATATTGTGTCCGACAGTTTGTCCCGCCAGTTAGCGGTCCCTTCTGGCTTGAAGTTGGTGATTGTTGGTGGTGAAAAGGTAACGCCCCATATGTTGCGCAGTTGGCGTGAGTTAGTGGCAGATCGTGTACGTTGGATTAATGATTATGGTCTGACGGAAACCACGGTGACAGCGACTATGTACGAACTGCTGCCGGACCACCCGATTTCCAATACAGTACCGTTAGGGAAGCCTATTAGGAATACCAGTGTTTATATCTTAGACGACAACCTAAAACCGGTGGCGAAAGGTATATATGGCAAGCTCTATGTGGGCGGGCGGAACGTTGCAATGGGTTATTTTAAGGACCGCGATCAAACACAGCAGAGATTCTTGAAAAATCCGTTCGCAAAAGGTCGTTTGTTTAATACCGGCGATATAGCGCGTATACGACTAGACGGTACGTTGGAGTTCGATGGTCGTGATGATCACCAGGTGAAAATTCGGGGTCACCGTGTTGAAGTTGATGAGATTCTCAGCCAGTTGATGTCGATAACTGCTGTAAAAGATGCCTTTGTCGATATTCAAGTACGGCCATGTCAAGAGGCTAAAATTCTGGTGGCCTATGTGGTGCTGGATCCTGCTGAATTCGGTATTAATAATGTGCGCGAAACGTTGCACGGACGTTTGCCTGACTATATGGTTCCGGCGCACTTTATTGAACTCACCAAACTACCGCTCACGACTAATGGTAAGGTCGATCGTACGAAACTTCCGCAACCTAATACCGAACCAGATCAAGTGCGAGAGACGGTTCCGGCAAATACCGATTTGGAACGAATGTTGGTCGCTGTTTGGGCCGACTTGCTAAAGCTGGATGCAGTGAGTGCGGACGCATCGTTCTTTAATGTTGGTGGAGATTCTTTGGTAGCCACAACAATGGTGAGCCGTATCAGTCAAGCGTTGAACTTGTCTGTCCCATTACGACTTTTGTTTGAAAATCCAGTGTTGCGAGATTTCGCAAGCGTTCTTGAACAGCTGAAAGTCGGATCCATTGTTGAACAGGAGCAGTGCCTAGTGAAATTGCAGGAGCAGGGCAAAAAGACACCGCTCTTTTATGTGCATCCTGTTGGAGGCACTGTCAGCTGCTATTTTGATCTCAGTCAACGGCTAGGGAAAGATCAGCCTTTCTATGCGTTGCAGGCGCACGCCATGTTCGATGCGGATACGCTGGTAGCCACCGTCGAAGACATGGCCCGAGAGTACCTGAAAGAGATTAAAGCGGTACAGCCAAGTGGACCTTATCGTTTAGGTGGTTGGTCGCTGGGTGGTTTTATAGCGTACGAAATGGCCAGAATTCTGGTTGCGGAAGGGCAGTCTGTTGTCGAGCTTTCGATGGTTGATACCTATCTGACCAAGACTCGGGTCGCGGATAAAAAAACAATACTGTTTAACTTCGTTCTTCAGCTGGCCGCAGTGCCAGGTGTCAATGTGACAGCCGATATGATTCGCGAATGGGGCGAACAGGAGTTCGAGTTCAAGGACGTTTGCCAGGCATTACGCAGTCACGGATTGATACCCCCGGCGCTGGATGACGATTATGTAGAACACTTGCTCAACGTCTACATGAAAACAGTAGATGCCTTTAAGAAATACGACCCGGCACCAAAGGATAAACTTAGTATCGATCGTGTTGTTCTGTTTCGTGCGAAAGACTCGCATGAACGCCTTGGTGTTTGGTCTTCTCTGGTCGAAGACGTAGAAGTTCATCAAGTAGACGCCGATCACTTTGGTATTGTGCATCACCCGTTAATTGCCGACATACTCAGTCGGTCCACAGAGAATTTAACACATTAAAGGACATCGCTGCGATGTTGGTTTCAGGGGAAAAGGATATAACATGTTATTTGTATTAAAGCTCGCGCTCTATTTTTTGCTGTGGACATTGTACTCCTACACAATGCATGTCATCGCGCATATTAAGTTTAAGTACAACTTTGTGATGTACTGTCATTTGAAACATCATGCCTACGATTACGGTTCATCTTTTTGGCCGCCGTTGCATGACTACTTCTTTTGGTTTGGTGACTTTCGGACCTCAATGGACGTCTATTTGACTTTCACCTTACCATTGATCGTGTTGACCTTTTTCGATCCAATTCCTGGTGCAACGTTGTTGGCATTTCATTATGTGTACGAAGTATTCTTAAGTCGTAATGTATTGGATCATAATCCAAAAATTGATGGATGGATTGTTCGATTTCTTCCTATCGGTTCCTTTCATTTGAAACACCATAAGTACGCCCGTTGTAACTATTCCTTTTTTACAACTTTTTGGGATTATCTGTTTCGAACGAACGATGCCGTGGCATATCAGAAGCGTGAATTAAAGCGAGCGAAACGTAAATCAAAAACCACGTTGGATACAGATCGAGTCAGCCCCGACTATTCGTTGGATGTTCAAGAGGATTACGTATGACCACTATTGAGCAAAAATTAAGGGAATTGTCGCCCGAGAAAAGAAAAGCACTGCTTGAAAAAGCCAAGCGGGCTAAGGCGAAAAAAGAAACGGAAGCGGGTTTTTTGCCGTCGGAATCTTTGACGGAAGTCGGCATGGATTTTTCGTTAATTTTTTTCAGTGGAAACGGCTCTACCGAAGATCCAGGAAAATATGATCTGTTAATAGAGGCAGCGAAGTTCGCCGATGAAGCTGGATTTAGTGCGATTATTACGCCGGAACGACATTTACAACCGGTAGGCGGTCTGTTTCCGAATCCCTCAGTTCTTAATGCCGCTCTGGCAATGGTGACCAAAAATATTCAATTGCGTGCCGGCAGTGTGGTCATACCGCTGCATAATCCAATTCGTGTCGCAGAAGAATGGTCAGTGGTCGATAACCTGTCTGGCGGCCGGGCAGCGATATCATTGGCAACGGGTTGGCATCCCGCAGACTTTATTCTCGCACCGGAGTCATTTGAAAACCGACGCGATATCTTATTTAAAAATGTGGAAATGATTCAAAAGCTGTGGGCTGGTGAATCAGTGCCAATGAATGATATTACCGGAAACGCGGTAGACGTTGTGACACTGCCAAGACCCGTTCAGCGTCAGCTCCCCATGTTTTTAACATCCAGTGGCAATCCGGAAACCTGGAAGAAAGCCGGCCAGATGGGGTTGAATGTGTTGTGTTCTTTGGCCAATCACTCAGTGGAGGATTTGGTCAAATACATTGCCATGTACCGTGAACAACGAAAAGCCAATGGGTTTGATCCGGACGCTGGAGTGGTTTCAACCATGGTTCACGCGTACGTCGGAGAGAGCGATGAGGCGGTTAAATCACTCGTTAAAGAGCCACTACGTGACTTTCTTAATGGCTATATCAATCAAAACGACACTTTAAACCCGTTTAAAGATAAAAATAAAGAAGTGCGCGATGTGATCGACAAGGATCGCGAAGCACTTATTTCGTATGCGTTTGAAAAGCATTTTTCACAGACGTCATTAATGGGATCGAAAGAGAAATGTGCCAAGATGGTTCAGCGTCTGCATGACGCCGGTGTGAATGAAATAGCCTGTCTTGTTGACTTCGGATTGCCGCAATCTGAAGTCATGGCAGGACTTCAACCGCTGGCAGATCTGAAAGCGGTGTTTGCAAAGAAAAATAACTCCGCCAAAAGCGAAGTTCTCTAAAACAAGGTTTGGAGCTTAAAACATGTCTACTAGCAATAAAACGGTTTACGTCGGTGTTATTTTAGCTGGTCTACTCGATTCTTTGGCGCTTGGCATTATCATGCCGATCTTGCCATTTATTGCGCTGGATCTGGGTGCAAATGCATTCTGGATTGGTGCTTTGTTTGCTGTTCAGTTCGTCGGTGGCGCGTTAGGTTCACCCATTCTGGGAAGATTGGCCGACGTAGTACCCAGGGGGGCACTCCTGATTATCAGTTTGGTCTCTATTGCCTTAGGTAACTGGGCGCTGCTTTTTGCATCCAGTATCCCAATGCTGATCCTGATACGCGGTTTCGTTGGTTTTATGAGTTCAAACCTCGTGATATTAGAGTCTATCGTCGCGGATATGACCAGTGATAAGGAACGTAGTGCAGGGCTGGCTAAGCTCCGTTTGGGGTCGACACTCGGATTGATCATTGGTCCGGCCATTTTAGCCACTATCGGCTCACTGGGATTGTTCAGTTCAACCGCACCTATGTTGATTCTGGCGGCATCCGTAACCTCTTTAGTTCCTATCATCATTGGGGTCACCGTCATGGAACGTTTACGTGCTCTGCACGTTAAAACGACTAAGAAAGCCCCTTACTCGGAAGTATTCAAAGTTTTCCGGTCTAACCCAAAAGTGCGTGACTTTGCTTTGATCAAAACACTTATCGCCATGTGTTTTGGTCTGATTATGGGCATTGGACCGGTTTGGGCAGAAACGGCCATTGGTTGGACAGCATCCGATGCCTCCAGACTGATGTTAACTTTTGGCTTATCGTTGTTTGTCATTCAAATATTCATTGCTACGAATCGTGTGAAATGGTTTGTCAGTATGAATGCATTGGTGTTGGCGTGTCTGATTGTCATCCCCGGTATGATCTTTGTTATCTTTTCATCGAGCGCTGTTTCTCTTGTGGTGTTGTGCTGCACCATCGGTTTGAGCTCAGCCATTGTGAATATCACCGTTCCATCTGAGATCAGTAAAGTCAGTTACGGAAATGTGGGTGCTATGTTGGGTCTGATGTCCACAACCGTGTTGATCGGCAGTACCTTAGGACCTTTGGTGTTTGGATACGTTTACGATCATTACGGATACGTTTGGTCATGGGTATGTGGTCTCATGTGCGCTGGTTTTGCGACGTATCTGGCTACGAAGCACCTCAACAGACCGGTTAAGGCTGAAAGCCAACCCGAAGTAGCCGCCTGAAAATCAAGAATATAACTAGGGGCCATGTGCCCCATTTCTTTGCCGTGAGTGAAGTGCCTGATCATGAATACGTTTGCGACCCTTTCCCCAATTCAAAATGACATTTTTCTGGATGAAATAGCCGGAACCAAACAACATTACGGTATTGGACTGTTATGCCAGCTGCCGTTTGTTGTTGAGCCGACCGTTATTCTAAACGCAATTAAAGGGTTGGACTCAGATGTTAAAGTCTTAAGTGAGCGTATCTGGCAGGCAGCTGAAAAAAACTTTACTGGGTCCGCCATTGTTCTTAGCGAAAAAGAGGTCACCGAAGAAAACGTCACTGCCGTAGCCGATGCCGTTGTGGCGGCCGAATTTTCTTTGTCGGAAGAATTGCTTCGCGTGACTTTGCTCAAAACGGAAAATCACCATACTTATCTGGTCGTCAGCGCGCACCATATTCTTTTTGATGGTGAAGCCATCGTCTCGTTTACTAATCAATTGGTGCAACGCATTGAAGCACTCGGGCTGAATAAGAAGATGCTTGCCGGGCGTAATCTTGCGCAAACTGTTAATGACTGCTTGCAAGGTTTTGACACACCCGAAACCGTTCAGTACTGGTCTGCTATTCGTAAGCAGCTACAGCCTTTGACGGATGAGTCACTGGCGGATCAGGCTGGTAGTGTTGAACTGGTTTCTCAACACTTCAACCTGCCCGCAGAAACAGCACAGTTGTGTCGAGATTTACGTATCACTGAACCATTTTTGTTGAAAGCAATAACCGGGCTTGTTATCGCAGAATTATATAACGCAGAAGGCGAAGTGCTCATTGATGAGGTGATCAACCATCGAAGTTCTAGGGATAGAGGCACGTTAGGAAGTTTTTCGGGATTTATTCCCTTTGTCACACCCGCAGTTGATACTAAGTCCACGTTCCGTCAGTGGTTGTCACTGGCGAGACAATCGCAGAAGGACCGAAAGGGAAAAGAGCGAATTTCTCAATTTCAATGCGCCCAGTTGGGGTTGATTGGCCAGGGGCTAAGAGTGATTTTCAATTTTCACGGTTATTCTCAACAGCTGTTCGCCAATAATCAGATCCAACTTCTGAAAACTTATACCAGTGAAAATCCGAGCGCAATTCAAATTTACTTTTACTACGACGCGCAACAGTCACTTCGAATTTTATGTTCACATCCCAAAGGTCCCCAACAAGCTGTGGACATCATTAAGCGAATTCAAATCGCTTGTCAGAGCATTATCGCCAATCCCGCAATTGAGCTTTCTGATATCACGTTATTGGATGACCGGGACGTCGCGAAACTCGGGGAATGGAACGATACAGACTTTCCCTTTGAGGAGTGTCTGTCTATCACTCAGTTGTTTGATCGCCAAGTCACGTTGGCACCCAAAAATTTAGCCGTACTGGACGCTCACCAATCGCTTACCTTTGAGCAGCTGCAGCTGAAAGCCAATCGCTTGGCCTGCTATCTGTGTGACAACGGTGTTGCGGCGGGAGACTATGTTGGCGTTTGCGTGGATCGTTCCGTCAATATGATTATTGCGGTGTTGGCCATTATTAAAACCGGGGCTGCTTATGTTCCGTTAGAGCCAGATTACCCAGACGAACGATTACTGTACATCGTGGAGAATTCGGGAATAGGCAAAGTCCTATGTGACAATTCAAATGAAACGAAAGTCGCTTCTTGGAATGATATTACCGATATTCAGCACTTAAACTTAGACGCACTGGCGATGCGAACCGTATTGCAGGAAGGTCACGTAAATCTGAATGATTTGGAACAGCGACAGAATGCTCGACATGTTGCCTATGTCATCTATACATCCGGGTCTACCGGAAAACCGAAGGGAGTCATGTTAGAACACCGCGGTGTTGTGAATCGTCTTGCCTGGATGCAGCGTTATTTTCAATTGAGTCAGGAAGATACGATCTTGCAGAAAACGCCATTTGGTTTTGACGTGTCTGTTTGGGAATTGTTTTGGGGATTGCTCTGTGGTGCGAAGACGGCATACCTGCAGCCGGAAGGTCACAAAGATCCCGCCATTTTAGCTGAAGCGATTCAACAATATGGGGTGACAACCCTGCATTTTGTGCCATCCATGCTAGATCTGTTTGTACATCAACGGAGCCAGGTCGATCTGCAAGGTGTGAAGTTTGTGATTTGCAGTGGCGAAGCATTGCCAGTGAATGTGTATCACGACGCGCGCCAGGTTTTTGCCGAGGCAGATGTTGTGAATCTCTATGGTCCAACAGAAGCGTCTATTGACGTTACGGTTTGGCGGGGCGATAAGACAACGCAGTATTCTGCGATACCCATTGGTCAGCCGATTGATAACACGACGTGTCATATACTTAATTGTCGTCAAAAGCAGTTACCTATCGGTTACGCGGGCGAACTTTATTTGGGCGGTGTGCAGTTGGCCCGAGGTTACCTTGGCCGCCCGGAGCTGACCGCAGAGAAGTTCCTGCCGGACCCGTTCCGTGATGATCCCGAAGCTCGATT
>JBNKNI010000007.1:0-144505 GCA_050293765.1 Reinekea sp. | reverse complement strand
ACTGTAAATGCTTGACCGGGTCGAGCACGGCTTTGTGTTCTGTGGCTGAGGTAATGATGTGACAGTCTTCCGCAGCAAAGTTCTCAGCAACGCCTTTTATGGCCAGGTTATTGGATTCGGTTGCACCACTGGTCCAAACAATTTCTCGGCTATCAGCATGGATTAAATCAGCGACTTCATTGCGGGCATCTTCAACGGCTTCTTCAGCCATCCAACCGAGCATGTGGGAACGTGACGCAGCGTTACCAAATTCGCCATCGAGCGTGAGGTAATTCATCATCTTCTCGGCAACCCGCTTATCTACAGGGGTGGTTGCCGCATAATCAAAATATATAGGGCGCATTACTCAACCTGAGTGGTTTGGATGGTTTCTTCGCGATACGTTGAAGACTGGCTCAACTTGCGATTCTGCCGTTCATTAACGGCGCGTATTTCATTACGCTCAACCAGATCTTGCAAGGTAATATCGTCAAGAAATGCATGTATTTGTTGACTGAGGTCTTGCCAAAGATGGTGTGTCAGGCAAATCTCGCCATTCTGACACCCGGACTTCCCCTGGCATTTGGTGGCATCCATCGACTCTGAAACAGCATCGACCACAGACGCCACGCTGATTTCGCCGGTGCTGCTGCCTAAACGATAACCACCACCTGGGCCGCGCACGGAAGAGACCAACCCTTGTTTGCGCAACTTAGAGAATAACTGCTCCAGATAGGACAACGAAATGCCCTGACGTTCTGAGATATCTGCCAGGTTTATCGGGCCTTTTTGTTCATTCAATGCCAGATCAAGCATCGCGGTCACGGCGTAACGGCCTTTGGTTGTCAATTTCATACCGATCATCCAGGGTATTTTGGAAGTGGTGCGAATTATAAATACCTGACTAAAACAGTCAACTATATACCTGACTAAGTTGTGGGGTTTTTCGTCCCGAATAGCGGACAAACTGGCTAAGCCGCCCTCTCTGGGCGGCCAGCCTTGTACTGAGAACTGCGTGGATTAACGCAGTAACAGCAGAGGCTTATCGGTATTTAACAACATCTTCATGGTGAAACTGCCGAACACCAGTTCACGTAACCGGTTGTGGCTAAACGCCCCCATCACCGTCAGATCAATACCATTGCTTTGCTGATACTGACACAAGGCTTCACTCGGCTCACCCAACAGCACTTTGGTGAAGACCTGACGACCAGCGTTTTCCAGTTCAGTTTTCACACTACTTAATAACGCTTCACCTTCTGACTCATCTTTAGCGACATGCACAACGTGAACTGGCAACGTTTTGAAAAGTGGACTGGTTTTAACCATATCCAGTGCCTTCAGACAGCAAGCACTACCGTCGTAAGCAAGCATAACGGCCTTTGGCTCAATAAATTCGCGGTTTACAACAAATATCGGCCGATGCACCGATCGCACCAGCGATTCTAGATGGGCGCCTAAATGTTCATCGCTGTCTTCATGCGCTTCATCGCGAATACCCAACACCACAACGCGGATTTCTTCTTCAATATCGATCAGCGATTCAATCAGCGTTCCATGACGCTGCACTGTATAAGGATTTTCGAGCCCCGCCTTATCAGCGCGAGCTTTCACAGCTTCGAGCATCTGACGACCTTTCTGAATTTCCAGCTTGTTACGCTGCTGCTCCAGCTCGGTCAACTCCGTTAACAGGTGTTCCTGAGCACCAAGGCCGATTGCACCGGTCAGGTCTGCTACGGCCGCAACCGTGTTTTGCTCGATGGCGTGTATCGCTTTAAACGGCGAAGACAGCTGCTTACTCAACCAAACGGCATAATCACACACCGAGGAGGAAAACTGAGAGCCATCGATACAGGCAATGGTCCAGATTCTTTCTTTCTTAGGGGTATCTGCCATCAGTGGCCTCCAAGTACTTTATCAATTTCTTCCGGCTTATCGTGCTTACCAAACCGGTCAATAGTGGTTTCACTGGCTTCATTTTTACCAAAGACTTCAACCTCGGTGCCTTCGCGTCGAAGCTTAATGACGACTTTATCCAAGGCTTCCACGGCAGTGATATCCCAAAAATGCGCCCGTGACAGATCAATTGCCACTTTACTGATAGCCTCTTTAAAATCAAAGGCTGCAATAAATTTGTCGGCCGAATTAAAAAACACCTGTCCATGCACACTATAGGTGCGGGTATCGCTTTGTTCATCCAGCGATGAGTCAATATACATAAAATGGCTGATCTTGTTGGCAAAAAACAGTGATGCCAGCAACACACCGGCGAATACACCATAAGCCAGGTTATGCGTCCAGACCACGACGACCACAGTCACGATCATCACCAAATTGGTAGACAATGGGTAGGTTTTCAGATTTCGGATGCTGCCCCAGTTGAAGGTACCAATGGACACCATGATCATGACCGCAACCAGCGCAGCCATGGGTATTTTGGCGACCCAATCACTGATAAAAACCACCAGTATCAGCAAAACAGCACCTGCGATGAATGTCGAAAGCCGCCCACGACCACCGGACTTCACGTTAATCACCGACTGCCCGATCATTGCACATCCGGCCATGCCACCTAACAGACCGGCCCCGATATTAGCGATACCTTGCCCCTTACACTCACGGTTTTTATCACTGGTGGTGTCCGTCAGGTCATCGACAATGGTCGCGGTCATCAGCGATTCAAGCAACCCAACGACCGCAAGCGGCGCTGAGTAAGGCAAGATTATTTTCAGTGTTTCAAGCGTAAACGGTACATCTGGCCACAAAAAAACAGGCAGCGTATCGGGTAACTCACCCATATCGCCAACTGTGCGAATATCCAAACCCAGGGTCATGGAAACTGCTGTTAACAACAGAATGCAGACCAAAGGTGACGGGATGGTTTTGTTAATTAACGGAAACAGATAGATGATGCCCAGGCCCGCTGCCGTCATGGCGTAGACGACCCAGCTGACATGTGTCAGTTCCGGCAATTGAGCCAGAAAAATCAGAATGGCCAGAGCATTAACAAACCCGGTCACCACCGAACGCGACACAAATCGCATTAATTCACCCAGTCGCATATAGCCAGCAATAATTTGCAGCACCCCCGTTAACAGGGTTGCCGCCATCAGGTATTCCAGACCATGATTTTTGACCAACGTGACCATAAGCAATGCCATGGCGCCCGTTGCTGCGGAAATCATTCCAGGTCGACCACCTACGAAGGCGATAATGACGGCAATACAAAACGACGCATACAAACCGACTTTCGGGTCTACGCCGGCAATAATGGAAAACGCAATCGCTTCTGGAATCAGCGCCAATGCGACCACGAGTCCGGCCAATATATCGCCGCGAATATTGCCAAACCATTCGGTTTTTTTCTGTGCCAATAACATTTACTACCCCTTGCCACTGACGATCCGATCTCGCCAGATGATGATTGCTCAAAAAGCGCGCGAGAATACACACTGCGAACTCACAATTCAATGAACAGCCTAGTCAGGAACGTAGTCCTTGCGACATCCAATAGCAAAAGCCAACGAAAACACGGGCATTGGAAAGTACAACAACACACCTCACCGCTACCTCAGTGCGTAGGGGGCCTGAAGAAGTAACTGCAGCCCAGCGTGCGATTTGCACTAATACCTGCTTGCAATCCGAGAGAACCAATAAGTGAACACCTTGAACCGGCCCAATCCCGGTTCTATTTATCGATGGCCGAAGAATCTGCTGTTGTTCTAATCCCGCTGCTTTAACACCCCCCATTTTGAACAGTAAAAAAAATCGGTTACTCAAGCCGGACACCCCTATCTGAGTTAGGAACGTTCAATTACCTGCCTTCAGTGAAAAAATGTGGTTTGAGAATTGACTGCACGGTCAACCAATTGTCATAGTAGGCTGCTATAACGGCTGCTTAAATCTCAGGCACTTGCCTGCGTGAACAACCTGTTATTCTTGGTGTAGTCGGCTCTGCCAGTCCAACGGAATGAAAAAAAATTATAAACAGAGGGATACTCTCATGATTAAAGCTCCACTTTTGATGGTCGGGGCCTGCCTTGTTGGCAGTTTTGCCTCCGCAGACGTCATATTTTCGGAATATATAGAAGGCTCAAGTAACAACAAAGCCCTGGAATTGCTCAACACGGGGGGTTCTGCTGTTTCTTTGGATGGTTACAGCATTGAACTCTACAGCAACGGTAACCTGACCGTTCAAAACCAAGTCTCATTAAGCGGCTCGCTGGAAGCAGGCAAGGTTTACGTGATTGCCAACAGCTCCGCAACGGCGGCTATTCTCGATGTTGCCGACATAACCTCAACCGTCACCTACTTCAACGGTAATGATGTACTGCTGTTGAAATACAATGGAACGGTTGTCGACCGGATTGGCCAGCTCGGAAATTCTGACAGCTTCGGTGCCAATGTCACCCTGGTTCGTAATGATTCAATTACCAGTGGCGACCCACAATATGACCAGCCCTTTGATCCGGCACAAGGCTGGACCAGTTACCCGCAAGACACCTTTACCTACCTAGGCAATGGGAACGATGACGGAGGTCCGGTCGAACCACCTGCAGACCTGACCTGTGCCAACCCGGCCACGTTAATATCCGCCATCCAAGGCAACGGTGCTGCGTCACCAATGGACGGCAATAAGGTTGTTGTCGAAGCTATTGTCGTAGCAGATCTGCAAGCCAGCGATGAAATGAGCGGATTCTTTATTCAGGAAGAAGACACTGACGCGGATTCAGACGCGGCGACGTCTGAAGGCTTGTTTGTTTACCACCGCAATGACGACGTCAATATCGGTGACAAAGTCCGCATTGAAGCCACCGTAGACGAATACTACGGTCTTACTCAAATCAATCAGGTTCAAAACCTGGTGGTTTGCAGCACGGGGAACGCGTTACCTTCGGCTGCAACGGGTTCACTGCCGAACGCAACAGCCGATGAATTCGAGGCAGTTGAAGGCATGCGGGTAACTTTCTCGGATACCCTCACGGTAAACGAGGTGTACAATTTGGGCCGATATGGGGAATTTCTGGTCTCCAATGGTCGACGTTTTATCCCAACGGACATTGCAGCCCCTGGACCAGAAGCAGAAGCTGTGGCGGCAGCCAATCAACTCAACACCCTGCTTGTGGAAGATGGTGTGCGCACGCAAAACCCAGATCCGGTGATTTTTCCAGCGCCTGGGCTAGACGCAATGAATACACTCCGTGTGGGGAACACCGTCAACAACCTGACCGGGGTTATGAACTTCGCCTATGGTGCTTACAAACTGATTCCCACCAGTGCGCCTAACTTCAACAACGATAATCCGCGCAAAGACACCCCAGATACCGTGGCGGACAGTGATTTGCGGATCGCCAGTTTCAACGTGCTGAATTTCTTCAATGGTGATGGACTTGGCGGCGGCTTCCCGACTGACCGTGGTGCAGATACTGCGTTGGAATTGCAACGTCAAACCGCCAAACTGGTGGCTGCGATAACGGCGATCGACGCCGATGTCGTGGGCTTGATGGAATTGGAAAATGACGGTTTCGGATCAGAAAGCGCCATTGCCAGCTTAACTGCAGCCCTGAATACCGAATTGCCGGAAGCCGATCAATACGCCTACGTTGTTCCAGGTGTTGATCAAATCGGCGACGACGCGATTACTGTGGGTATAATCTACCGACCTACGACGATTTCCTTGATCGGTAATGCGGCAATCTTAACGTCCGCCAACTCCCCGGTAGACGACGAAGGCAACCCACTGTTTATCGATGATCTTAACCGTCCAGCATTAGCTCAAAGCATGATGCACAAAGACAGTGGTGAGCAGCTCACGGTCGTGGTAAATCACCTTAAGTCAAAAGGCAATCGCAATTGCGCTGACTATGACGACTGTGACGTCGGCCAGGGTGCATATAACCTGACCCGAACCAATGCGGCGCTTGCCTTGGGTCAATGGCTGGACGGTAACCCAACCGGACAGGTCAATGATAAGATCCTGTTGATGGGTGATTTGAACTCTTACAGCAAAGAAGATCCGATTTCTGCCTTACTGGGCAATGGCTTTAACCTAATTAAAGCAGACGGCGGTTATTCGTATGTATTCAGTGGCGAAACCGGCAGTTTGGATCACGCACTGGCCACCGCAGCGTTGTTGTCTGATGTTGTAAACGTGCAGGATTGGCATATCAACACCGATGAGCCTCTCGCTCTGGACTACAACACAGAGTACAAATCTGAGACACAGATACAATCGCTGTACGCTCCAACGCCATTCCGTTCATCGGATCATGACCCAGTCATCGTTGACTTTGCCTTTAATCAGGCCCCGGTAGCAGAGCTTTCCGTATACCGATTTCTGTTTTGGTATATTTTTGTCAGCGACAGCTATGATCCTGATGGTGTTCTGGATTCGCAAACGTGGCATCTCGGCAACTACCAGATAAACAGTGACTGGTTCGCCGTACCTCGTCCATTTGTCCATCGCAATCATATCCGCGAGGTCACGTTGACCGTGACTGACAGTGATGGCGCGACCGACAGCGTGACCGAATCTTTCCGTTAAGATCACGCTAACCATTTCAGTTCGTCTGATTTCCCGATCAGGCGAACTGTCATTTAAGTTTCACCCGATAGACATCATTTATTCATTTGCCCACCCTAATCTAAGTCGTCATGTTATGTGACCAGACAGGTGCGCCATGTCCTCAAAACAAAAAGTCAGATCGCTCTTTATCTCCGACGTTCATCTGGCAAATCCAAACAGCCAGGCGAAAAAACTATCTGATTTTCTCAATAACATCGAAGCCGACAATCTTTTTTTACTGGGCGATATTGTCGATCTGTGGAAACTCAGTAGTCACAAAGGTCGATGGTACAAAGAACATGAACTGGTCCTTAAACAGATTATGGAATTTGCAAAATCCGGGTCGCGAATCATTTACGTACCTGGTAACCATGATCCGTTCTTTAGACATTTCGTCGGCTCATATCTCGGCCCTGTTGAAGTACATGAAGAATACATCCATACGTTAGCCACTGAGCAAACGCTGTTACTGATCCACGGTGATCGCTTCGATGACGAACTCTATATGGGCGATGCCTGGCACGTTATCGGAGAGTGGCTATACGAAGGAATTGTCAGCGCAAATCGTTGGCTGAATGTTGTCAGGCGCAAACTGGGCAAACCCTATTGGTCGCTGTCCGTTGCACTGAAAATGAACAGTAAAAAAGCACGCCATTACATTGAGCGCTTTGAGAATCTGGCGGTTGGTTACGCGCGGAGCCAAGGCACCGACGGTGTGATCTGCGGACACATCCATCAAAGTAAACTTACCTATATCGATGGCATGATTTATGGAAACGATGGTGATTGGGTAGAATCCTGTTCTGCGCTCGTGGAAACGACAGAAGGCCATTTAGAATTATTAAGCGTTAATGTTTCTCACGACCCTGTATCGACCCGCCTTGCGACCGCCTAAACCGATGGGTCAGAATAGCCCGACAAACCGTTCTTGGCTCAGCAAAAGAAATAATTTTGCGGGTTCCGAGCAGAAACATCAGCCACCAGATGGACCTATGTCTCAGACAAATAGTGAAGGCGTCCAATGGAAATTGTCTAGTGCATCACAACCTGGGCAACTGCACTTGGTAAATGCCCGATGTAAACGCACAATAGCGGGGTAATCGCAAGGAACCGCACGTTATGCTCCTACTGCTTGTTATTCTCAGCACCGCTCTGGTTGTTTGCCTGGTTGGGTTTTGGTCAACCCGTCTGTACCCTGCGGCAAGACCTTTTCGATACAACCAAGCGCCCGATGTGCATATTCCCGAAGCCCGTAAAACCATGCTTCACAATACTCTGGCCGCCAAGCATCAGCTTCAGGATATTGTCGCTGGCGCCTTGACCGACGCCGAACGAATTGCGGCTCTGACAGAGTGGACTCACCAATTATGGCACCCGCAATCGGGACGTCACGCTAAAAGCGACAATCCTATTACCATCATCAGCCGGGCTCAGAAAGGCGAACGCTTTGCGCGCAGCGATTATTCCATTGTACTGGCTCATGCCATGATGGCCGTAGGAATACCGACTCGCGTGGTGAAATTACGGACCCGAGACTGCGCATGGCGTCCTATTGCCAGTAGCTATCTGGGCATCGAATACTTTGATCAAGAACATTTCAAATGGGTTTGGTTAGACGGGCGCTACGGAATTCGCTTGCTGCAAAGTGGCAAACCGTTGAACGTTTTAGAGATCAAAGAAGCCTATCTGCAAAAGCAACTCATGGAAGTGCAGCCGGATTACGTCGATATAGATGTCGAAGATTACGGCAACCTGTTAGCACCGTTTTTGGACATTATTGTGGCCTGCCCCATTGGTCAATCCAAACACTATGCCTTGATTCCACCTCAACTGAATTTGCTGCATAACAAATGGGGGTTTGCAGAACGGCTCTACGATATCAGCTGCCACTCTGTCGTGTCTTTCTACGCCAGCCACCCAATCAAACAGTTAACGCGACCGCATAAAACCCAGGCTATCGATATCCGCACGGGTCGAGCAGTTTCGAATTTTTAACGTTGACTGATTTTCACTTACCAAAAAAAGCTCACCTTGGTGAGCTTTTTTACTTCTAAAATCGGTAGACTTTAAGCCGAATTCTGTTTATCTGAGTCTTCTATCGAAGCGAAATCTTCTTCGCGCAATTCGGGCAATTCCATCGCTTTGAAATTCTTATCCAATTTTTGCAGCGTACTGCACATCCGTTCCATCCGTTCATCTTGGGCGTGAACATGATCCAGCAAGGCTTTGATCGCGTGCGCCGTGACATCGGGCATTTCAGCGACACCATAGGCATCGAACCCCATCCGCTTGGCCAACTCCTGCTGCTCATCACTGAACGGCAACACCCGTTCGCCATGCTGCCGGACGACGCGCCCTGGAATGCCCACGACAGTAGCACCTTCCGGGACTTCTTTGGTCACCACCGCATTGGAACCGATCCGGGCGTTTTTACCAACGGTAAAGGGACCCAGAACCTTTGCACCAGCACCGACAATGACACCATCTTCAAGTGTTGGATGTCGTTTGCCCTTTTTCCAACTGGTACCACCCAGTGTCACCCCTTGATAGACGGTCACATCATTACCAATTTCAGCTGTTTCACCGATGACGATGCCCATGCCATGATCGATGAAGAACCTTCGACCAATCGTGGCACCGGGATGAATCTCAATTCCGGTAATCCAACGGGAAATCTGCGACAACCAACGAGCCAGCGTTTTAAGGTTCCACAACCATAATCGGTGCGTTACCCGATGAAACAAGACGGCGTGCAAACCAGGGTAGTTGAGCAAAACCTCAAACCAGCTGCGCGCGGCGGGGTCTCTGTCGAAGACGCTGCGGATATCTTCTCTTAGTCCGGAAAACATATCAGGGTTTCCTTAACTGTTTATCGATGTGACTGAGCATGCCACGCAGAATATTTGCTTCGACTTCGTCCGGTTGGGCGCGTAGAAATAAGCGACGAACTTTGCTCATCAACGTTCTCGGGTTAGTGGGGTCAAGAAAATCAATATCAACCAGCAATTTTTGCCAATGTTCGAAAAGCCCTTCCAGTTGCGCCGACGACGCCAATGGCTGGTCCCATTCGACACCCCACAATGGTTTCTCTTCACCGGTGTCCAACTGGGCTGACATACGCAACTCATAGCATAGCACCTGGACAGCGGCGGCAACATTCAGAGAACTGTAATCAGGGTTGGCGGGAATATTCACATGACAATGGCAGCGGGCCAACTCTTCGTTGGTCAAACCACTGCGTTCTCGACCCAGCACCACGGCCACATTCGTATTGACAGGCAAAGCCAGAACCTGTTGTGCCATCTCTCTGGGGTTTACCAAAGGCCAAGGTAAGTTACGAGACCGCGCCGACGCCCCCACCACAAACCCGCAATCAGACACAGCCTGCTCCAGCGAATCGACCACCTGAGCATGTTCGAGTACATCGGTTGCTCCGGAAGACATCGCGATGGCTTCATCTGACGGAAACTGCTTAGGCGTCACCAACACCAAGCGACTCATTCCCATCGTCTTCATGGCCCGGGCTGCGGCCCCGATATTACCCGAATGCGAAGTGTCGACCATCACAATGCGGATGTTGGCTAACGCCGAGTTGTCCAGAGAGTTCGATTGCTGTTCCACAAATACGGTTCCATTGTTCAATGAGCGCCTAATGATACGTGCAATGGTAAAAAAGCGCCAAATCAACAGATTACCGTGAACGGCACATGACACATTGAAAGTTACTCACTGGGACAGCCCATTGAGCAAATTGTTTAATCTTTAACCTTTATTTTTATGGTCTTTTTCGTGTATTATCCGCGCCCCGTTTGAATCCGTGGTTAGATTCATGCAAGTGAAGCCAACAGTCGCCTCACTGAAGTGCTTTTTAACAAGTCCTTACGGACCAGAATTTCCCAAATCCATTGCGTCCTGTGCGCAGTGAATGACTTTGTCTGTGTGAGAGAAAAGAATGCAACCGATCGTGACCATCGCATTACGAGCTGCGCAAAGCGCTGCCGACAAATTGAACTACACCGTGAATAACATTTCACAGCTGACCGCGGAAGGTGCTACCCGTAAGGACGTGTTTGATAAAGCGATTGAGGACGCTGCCTGGCGTGCCCGTAAGGTCATTCGTACCGCTCACACCCGTCATCACATCGATTCCGTGCAAATTGGCATGGAAGAAAGCCGTGAGTGGGATGGTCAGTCCCGTTGGTTAATCGACGTTGCCGCAGGTGAAGTTAACCTGCGTAATGGCTACCCGTCTTTTCTGGTTAATATCGCGCTGTACACCAAAGACAAAATCGATTGTGTGGCCATCA
Source organism: Reinekea sp. (assembly GCA_050293765.1). GTDB lineage: Bacteria > Pseudomonadota > Gammaproteobacteria > Pseudomonadales > Natronospirillaceae > Reinekea. The sequence continues at coordinate 133,654 of JBNKNI010000007.1, read as the reverse complement.
TCAATCCGATGACCGAAGAAGCCATGACGGCATCAAAAGGACGGGGCGTTCAATTTGGCGACCGTCGGGTCCGCGCCGAGTACGCACCTCTCAGCAATGCCGTTTGCGCCATTGAAACCAGTTCAGTCGAGTTACTCAGCAAATGGCAGGAAGTCAGTGCTGGTTTGCGCATGACCGGTTGCGCGCTGCAAAGCTTTGTCGATCTGGCTGCCGGACGTGTCAATATTGCCCTCGCCGACAAAATGAGCCCAGCCGATCTGTCTTCTGCATTGCTCATCGCTCAGGAATCTGGTGCGTTAACCGGTGATGTAAATGGCAAACCCGTTAAACAGGACCGTGGCGAGTTACTGGCGGCCGCACCAAAACTCTTCAAACAGTTAATGCCACTAGGCCGGTAATCGAGCCATGTCTCAACCGATCCAGATTTTCGCAGGTGAACATGCTTATGAGCATATTGCCGAACAAGGTCTCAAACCAGAGCACATTCGAGTCATTATGGGCGCCTCTGGCGGTCCGAAATGGTTTGTTCTGAGTAATCTGGATCGCTATCTGGTTAACCATTGGTTACCATCCATGCCGGACAGCGTTGAGCTGGTTGGCAGCTCCATCGGCGCTTGGCGCATGTCCGCCTACGCCGGGGCCGACCCTCTGGAGGCCATTGATCTGCTAGAGCACGAGTATCTGCATCAACGGTACAGCGGTAAGCCATCTATTGCGGAAGTGTCGAAGTCGGTCCGTGATCTGCTTGACACATTCATGTCGCTTGATGACCTGAATCACCATCATCGTAAAAAACTCAATATTGTCTCAGCACGTGCTAAAGGCTTGTCCCGGTTTGAACCCAAATGGATACAAGGCATGGCTTTAGCGGGCGTAGCCTTCGGCAACGCGATTTCAAGACGTTCACTGCCATTTTGGTTTGATCGGGTTATATTCCATTCCCGAGAGGCGTCTCTGCCAGTAGAGCAATGGGATCAGTTCCAGACTCGCCACGTCGAGTTAACACCGAACAACTATCGCGACGCCCTGCTGTCCAGCGGTGCGATACCGGTAGTTATTGAAGGGGTTAAAAACCCCAGTGGGGCACCTTCTGGCATGTATCGAGATGGCGGCATGGTCGATTATCATTTCGACTTGCCCATTAAACCCAAAGACGGACTTGTACTCTACCCTCACTTCGCACCAATGCTGAAGCCAGGCTGGTTTGACAAAGCACTGGCCTGGCGCAAAGTTCAGGCACAAAACTATTCTCACACCGTTGTTATCAGCCCCAGCCGAGCGTTTGTGGAGTCGCTGCCGTATCAGAAAATTCCTGACCGTAAAGACTTCGAGCGCTTGGATAACGACACTCGCATCCAGTACTGGCGGCAAGTGGTGGACCGAAACAAAGCGTTAGCCGATGCCTTTGACCAATGGCTGCACAGCCCTGATATGATCTCAGCAGTAGAGCCGATTTCCGCGATAGCGCGCTAACCTGATTCGATTTAACTGAACCTAAACTGAACGAAACACCCTACTCTCGTTTTCATTTTTCCGAGCCTTTCCAGTTATTCAGACTTCATTCAGTCTGACTATTGCATAGTACTCTCAAAAGGAGAGCCACTATGTGCAACGTAAAAACCAAATCAACTTTATCAATGCTGCTGAAACAAATCACCGCCCTCAGCATTGCTGCACTCACCCTCACAGGTTGTTATGTGGAAGTAAGTCACGAGCATGAGGCCTACGTCGACACGGAAGTTACTTATGCAAATAACATTACCGATTATTCGACCAAATTTTTGGTCGATGCAGCACTGATACCTTTCGTACTGACCGCAGAAAGTCCATACATGGTCATTAACCCAGACAGTTACACCACACCACGCACTCGCAATCTGAGCCGCGCGCTGATTACTGAAACAACTTATGCGTACCTGTTTGATAACTGGGATTGTGATTACGGGGGGTACACCCAAACCGAAGCTGAAGCCAACACAACCAGTTACGACGATGGTTACACCTTTGTTGAATTAACCATGAGTGCAAACGCGAATGACTGCGAAGTTGTCAGTCAAGGCAGCTTTCATCTGGTGAACAGCAACGTTAATTACGACGTCTCCGGTTGGTATGATGACTGGGAGCACGAAGTCAGCTCAATGGAAGCTGAGTTAACCGGAAGCGTGCAGATTGATTACAACGGGAAATTCATCAGTCACAGCGGCATGAATTTCGAAGGCAGCGCGTTATCCGCCAGCGACTTCACTTACGACGGTTCAAGCACCGTGGTGCTGGACGATGGTGTCGACATTCAACAGGTCACCATGACCACTCGCAATGACGTACATATTTATCTCGGTATGGATCATCCACACGCCGGAAAAATCCGATTCAAACAATTCGACTATGACGTCACCCTGGAATTCGACAGTCAGGGCGTCACCCGCACGGACAGCAACAGTTACAGTCGCTACCGCACCTGGTCGGAACTGGGTTTTTAAAAGATAACAAAAACAACAACAAGAACTGCTACGCACTAGGCCGGCATCATTTGTCGGTCTTTTTTTATGTTACCAGCAGCAAAAAGCCCGGAAAAAATCCGGGCTTTATTCATCCTGCTTACGTCCAGGGGTATTGCTGGGCTTTTAATCGCCCGTCTTGAGGTTTTGCCTCAAAATCGTTACAGCGCATTCAATGGAACTTTAATATAGGCGGTTCCATTTCGCTCTGCTGGCGGCATTTCACCGGCTCGCATATTAATCTGCACAGAAGGCAAAATGAGCGTAGGCATATCCAACGTTGCATCACGTTCACTGCGCATTTTTACAAATTCATCAACGCTGACTTTCTCGTTAACATGAATGTTGCGCTCGCGTTCTTCCTTCACCGTGGTCAGATATTGGTACTCCCGACCATTGGGACCATAATCATGACACATATAGAGTTTAGTCGAATCTGGCAGACTTAGTATCCGCTTTACAGAATTAAACAAAACTGTTGCGTCACCGCCTGGGAAGTCGCATCGCGCTGTCCCCTGATCCGGCATAAATATCGTGTCGCCAACAAAGGCATGTTCATTGTCCACGACATAGGTCGAACAGGCTGGGGTGTGTCCGGGTGTGTGCATCACAGTCACGGTTAACCCACCGACCTGAAAAGTGTCGTTGTCATTAAATAAGCGATCAAACTGTGAACCATCGGTTCTGAATTCATCTTCGACATTGAAAATAGTCTTAAATGTTTTCTGTACCGCGTCTATGTGACTGCCAATGGCGGTTTTCCCCCCCAATTTTGCTTTCAGGTAGGGGGCTGCAGATAAATGATCGGCGTGTACATGGGTTTCAACGATCCATTCTACTGTCAAATCTTGCTCACCCACATAGGCTACCACTTCGTCGGCAGACGTCGTGGCGGTACGACCGGATTTCGGATCATAATCCAGAACCGAGTCGACGATCAGCGCTTTACGACTGTCGGCATCGTGCATCACGTGGGTGTAGGTAAAGGTTGCAGGGTCGAAAAACGTTTTCACTATAGCTGTTGGTTTCATGAAGTCACTCCACTCAAATTCTTTATATTAGAAACTACTAAATTAGATTTGGTTATAATATAATTCGATTTCACGATAAGCAAGCCTTTATTCGAACATTCTAATATACAAGTTCAACCGAAAGGATTTGCGTAAGCTAAGCTGTTCAATTGAACAGTGATTTCTTATGATGCAGTTCAAATCGTCCATTATCAGCGGAGAAATATTTATGAATTGGACACAAATCGCCGAAAATTACTGGGTTAGCCCCCAGATCGATGAGTCTCAGGTTGCCCAGGCTTCTGAGCAGGGTTTCCAGGTCATCGTTTGTAACCGACCGGATGGCGAATCCTCCGATCAGATTCCAAGTGACACCATTGCCAGTGCTGCTCAGGAAAAAGGTCTGGAGTTCGTTTATCTGCCCATGAACGGACCCAATTTTACCGAAGACTACGTAAACACCGTGAAACAACTCAATGCAGACGGTAAGAAAGTCCTGGCCTATTGCCGCTCCGGGAACCGCAGCTCCATTTTGTACAATGCAGCCACTGCCTGATCGTTCATGCGCCTTTCTTACCTGCTACCGAAAGCCAGCGATATTAACGCTGGCTTTTTAGTTGCACTTGTCGGAATTCCACAATGCTTGGCTTACGCCATGCTTTCTGGCTTACCGCCCATGTATGGCCTGGTTACAGCGGCCATACCGGGCATGATTGCCGCCCTGTTCGGTCGGAGTGCTGGCGTCACCGTTGGTCCAACGAATACGACTGGTCTCATCATCCTCACCTCCCTTTCTCCGTGGGCCGGACAACCGGAACTGCTAGTGACGGCCATGGCAACCCTGGCTTTTTTGGCGGGTGTCGCCAGGCTGATTATTGTCTTGGTGCGCGGCGAACGCATTTTTGATTTCGTCCCTGAAGCCGTCATGGTGGGTTTCGCAACCGGCGCCGCGATCATTATTGCGTTAATGCAGATCGATGAACTGCTGGGCGCGCCATTTCACCACGTCGACAATGTCATTGATGAACTGCGTCAGTTGGCTTTTTACCCATGGGGGTCGCTGAGTTTTTCCAGCTTAGGGCTTGGTTTAGTCGCGTTGATCTCGGTCGTAATCGGTAAACGTTTCTACCCTAAACTGCCTATACCACTCGTGGTTTTGCTGATTAGTATCCTGTTGGTCTGGTTTCAGCTCACACCTTTCAGCCAACACTGGGTTACCCTTGGCGACAGCACATTTATTGAGGATGGTTGGCCTTCGATCAACAAAATACTGCCAACCTGGTCGATGTTCCAGGCGCTTATTGTACCCGGTTTTGCGGTTGCCTTTATCGGGTCGCTGGAGCTGATTGTCACGCTTCGCAACCGCAATGAACCGCATTTATTACGTTCTGAATTACGCAGTCAGGGTCTGGCGAACATAGCCGGAAGCATTACAGGCAGTTTCCCGGCGAGCACGTCCCTTACCCGTTCAGTGTTATTAGATATTGGTGGCGCAAATTCTCGTTGGGCACCGTTTTTAGCAGCCTTGATTGTTGTACCTATCGTTTTATTTGGTGCTCAGGCTATTCGTGCGATTCCGCAGCCGGTGATTTCCGGGCTGTTGATCGCAACGGCCATTTCAATGCTGAAACCCAAGGGGATCCGGCAAATGATCTCGGGCAACAGTCAGACGCGAACACTGTTTTTGATCACATTGGGCAGCACCCTGATCCTGAATTTCCACGAAGCCATATTGTTGGGGACCGCGCTGGGTATTGTTCTGTTTCTCTTTCAGGCCTCCCAAACCAACATTGAAGTGTACGATGTACACCCCGATGGCCAACTGAGTCCGATGCGCGAGGATGTGCCTGCTTCCCATCAGTTAATTCAGATTTCCGGCAGCCTGTATTTTGCCGCCGCAAGGCAATTACCAGATCGATTGGCGCCATGTTTGCGACCAGAAACCGAGTTGGTGACTCTGGATCTCAGTCATGCTCATCATTGTCGGGTAGCAGCAGTACAAGCCCTCCTGACGATTGCAGAACACTGCAGCTTTCGGGATATCCGCTTTGAAATCACCGGGGCTTCACCTTCGCTAAAAGCGTTGACACATAACATGGGAGTTCGCCTGCCCTGGAGTACCAAAACAATCCGGCTCTCGCTGTCAGCGGAAGTCGACACGCTTTAATGTATTGTCTTATTTCGCAACAAACGCCATTGTAGTCCTGTGTTTTTGTACCAGTCCCCAGATAAAAAAAACCATCGCAATCCAGACGAGGACAAAGGTGACATAGCGCTGTATAGGTACCGCCTCGCCCAGAATCCAAACCGCGGTCATGAACTGCATCATCGGATTCAGATACATGATGAAACCAGCGACGACCAGATTCAGTCGACGTACCGAAACCGCAAACAGAAGCAAAGGGATGGCTGTCAGCACGCCCGAAAAAATCAACAAGGAATAATCACTCAACGAATAATGAATGTTTGCAATGAATGCTTCATTAACGACGAACACCAGGGCAACCGGCACCACCCAAAGTGTCTCTAATGTGAGTCCCAGCAAGCTTTCCATCGGCTGGATTTTGCGTACCAATCCATATAATCCAAAGCTGCCCGCGAGTACGATCGAAACCCAGGGCACACCACCCAAAGCAAACAGTTCAAAAAGAATGGCCAATGTCGCAATAAATCCGGCAATGGCCTGATTCAAATTTATCGATTCTTTTAACAGAATCCGCCCCAACAGCAGACTTACCAGCGGCGTAATAAAATACCCCAAACTGGTTTCCAAAACCCGATGTTGTCCCACAGCCCAGATGAAAACGAACCAGTTCAAACTGATTAGAACCGAGGCTAGCAAGCTCCACAGCAGAATTTTCTTCTGCCGAATCAACTGTCGCAAAGAGGTCAGGTTTCGACTGATCACGATCAGGAGCAGTGCAAAAACGCAGGCAAACAGTATCCGATAGGCCAGTATAGACATCGCTGGAACCCCGCCTAACATATTGAAAAATAAAGGAAAACACCCCCAAATGGCGTAGGCGCCTACGGCGTTTAACAACCCTCTCATAATTACTCCAGAGCAGTTAGGCAAAATGATCAGTTATCTTCTATCATGAACAAATGACAGGTGTATCTAGGAAAATAGTGCTATGACAATGTTAATCGTGCATTCCGAAACGCTCACAGACCAAATGAATATGTTGGCAAACAAGCTTTCCGAAAGTGTGCATGTAACTCTGGTGACATCGTACTTTGATGCGGCCCAACGGTGCAATGAAGAACAGCCCGAAATTATCATCGCGCAAAATCATCTGGAAGACGGCAATGCATTTGATTTCTGTACTCGCATGCGTCTTCTGCAAAATCAACAGATGATCCCCATTTTCATACTCGCCGACAAACACAGTAAAAAAGAGAGGGTGCAAACGTTCCAGGTTGGCGCAGATGAATACATTTCCGAATTTGATATCGACTATATTGTCGCGTTGATCAATCATGAACTTGAAGGCAACCGACTTCGTTTGCAGCTGGAAGAAGAAAAAACTCAGGCCAGTAACCTGGTTGCAGAAGCGTTAACAACCTCGAGTGAACTTGGTAATGCCATTAACTTTATTGAGCGCTGCCATCGCTTCGAAAGCCGTGACGTTATTGCCACAGAAGTCATTAAGTTCTGCGCGTTGTTCAAGTTGAAAGTCGTTGTCGGGATTCACGAAGAGGCGCAGTGGCATTTCTTTTCAACTACCGGGACGGTCGCGGAACTCGAGCGAGACTTGATGCAATCAATTCATCAACAAGACCGATTTGTCGACTTTGGTATTCGTACCCAAATGAACTGGCCAAATATCGCAGTACTGATAAAAAACATGCCGTTGCGCGAACCCGATAAGTACGGACGCATTAAAGATTTATTACCGACACTGCTCAGTTCCGCCAACATCCGTATTCACTCTTTATATGAAGAAAAGCGAATTCAGGAACAGACAACGCTGATGACTGAAGCTATTCAGTCTCTGCAACCCTCTATTGAACACGTCTGCCAATCCATGAAATCGGACAACAAGCAACACCGGGATGGATTATCAAATTTCTTGCAGAAAATCATCATTGCCCTGCCGACGCTGGGTTTAGAGGATGATCAGGAAGACTTCTTTATTTCCAGTGTTGAATCACTCATCCAACAAGCCGAACAGATGGGTGAGCGCAGTGCCGAACATCAATTGATCTTGGAATCCACTAACCGGGTGTTGCTGGAACTGCTGGAAAAACAACTTGAAATACAACGAATCATGTCCAGTCCTCTGCCGGAAAAAATTGAAAATGAACAAACGACGGACGACTTATTTGAACTTTTCTGAACCAAAACATTTTCCGAAAGTCGATGTACTTGCGTGAACCTGCACATCGACTGGGACTGAAGCGTTTCCGGCGAGTTTTTGCCAATGACATCAAGATTGATTGCAAAGTGTTATCAAACTGCAATCGCGACAATGGTGATCACATTTTAGTACACCGTTAGCGGGCGAATGAATCACTCACAATAAAAAGCAAATCTAAGATCATTCAATAATATTCTAAGTTTCGCGAAATTAGTTGCCTCCGCCCCCTTGCAAAACTGATACAAATCAATAACATTAGACAAATCTTATATTAGAAAACCCTAAATGAGGATTGAATGGAAATTGTTAACTTTACGCCGATCGCGGCCACCGTGGGTGGTGCCCTGATCGGCTTGTCTGCTGCCCTGTTGTTACTGGTTAAAGGTCGAATTGCCGGTATTTCGGGTATTGCCGGAGGTATTATTTACCCGGAACTTGGCGACATGGCGTGGCGAATTATGTTCGTTTTGGGTCTGGTCTTAGGCGGGTTTGTTTACCAATGGCTGAGCGGAGACAGCACGGACGGTCTTTTTAAGGGAATAGCTCACATTCAATCGGTCAGCTCGACTCCAGTGTTGCTCATTGCCGGTTTACTGGTTGGCGTCGGCACGACCATTGGCACCGGCTGTACGTCGGGACACGGTATCTGCGGATTGGCACGTCGCAGCCCCCGCTCGTTGGCAGCCACCTTAAGCTTTATGGCCTCCGGTGCACTAACCGTTTTTATTGTTCGCCTGTTGATGGGAGCCTGAACGATGATTCAATTTCAACGTCTCCTGTTTGCACTGATCGCGGGTACGCTTTTTGGTTTGGGGCTGTCCGTTGCTCAGATGATCGACCCGGCGAAAGTAGTGAATTTTTTGAATTTCTTTGGTCAATGGGACCCTTCCCTGGCGTTTGTCATGGGTGGTGGTCTGCTCGTCAATGCCATAGCAACACCGTTAATTCTGCATCGCGAAAAACCCATTCTGGCGGAATTATTTAAGGTACCGGCGAAAACTGAAATCGATCGCAAAATCATCATCGGGGGGGTTTTGTTTGGTATTGGTTGGGGGCTTGCGGGTTATTGCCCAGGTCCGATGCTCACATCCTTAAGCTTTATTAATGCCGACATCGTCTATGTCGTCGCGGCCTACGTCATCGGTACTTTTGCCACCAAGTGGGTGGTGGCTCGTATTGAAACCGCCAGACACATCAGACATAAGGTTGATGAAGCCTGCGTCGGCTAATACTGAGTAAATTACAAACCGTCCATTGGGCGGTTTTTTTTCCGTTAAAGTTTAAAACAGAGTCGGTAGAAGCTGTTGATCACGAACAAAAGTAAGCCACTTCAAAGATAACCAACGATGCCCCAGATCCGTCGGGTGAACGCCATCATGCAGGTAGTCCTGAAAACGTCCATGAGAATCTTTTAACAACGGCTCCTGAAGCTCAAGCCAGTGACAACCGAGTTCTCGACAAATGTCGCGCTGACCGTCGGTTAATCGTCGCAGAGGTTCCCACCAGGTCGGCGTCACTTCGCCACATGGCAACGCAACGGGTTCGCACACTACGATGTGTTTAGCTCGCGTAGCAACCGTTTGCAGTAACGCACGAAAACTGTTCAGAGCGGTTGAAATGTCATGCGGACGGGATTTCCAGATCGGGTGCCAAATATCGTTGATACCTATCATGATGGTTACAATATCAACAGTCATCGAGGCATCGTCTGACAGAGGCCACCATTGGTTCTGTTGGTTCATTTCATGAGTTAAACTTCCGGCGAAACCCCGATTCCAAACGGTTAACTGATCCGTTTTTGCCATTAATTTATGATGGACATAATAAACCCAACCCTTACCCAATGCGGCAATTGTGTTCGCATGACGTGCGGCACGTTTGCGCTGACAATCGGTAACCGAATCACCTAAAAACAAAAGATGTTGCATGCTGGTCCCTTTCAAGAAAATCGATACACCATCATGTCCGAACGGTACGGTAAAAATCGGTAACAGACAGTTGGATTGATAATAGACTGACCCGGCTGCTCTGTAAAAAGCTCCCGTACCTGGTAACGGTTAGATCCAAAGTCAGAAGCACACATTAGCGAAAAAAAACACGACGATTGGGTAACGAAGTAGCCAGACTTAATATCACCCTCATCCTTTACAGAGTTACGTCATGATCATTGACTCTCAGCTCCGCAATGATCATTCTGGTGCGCTGAATAAACGAGCTTAAATCATGCATCAACATCTCCGCGGTATTGTTCTGAAAATTATTGCACTCATGTTATTTGCGTTAATGGACGCATTTCTGAAGCAACTGTCCTATACCTACAGCCCTATTCAGGTTACTTTTTTCCGCGGCATCGCTGCACTTCCGTTCATTTCCATGATGGTCATATGGAAAGGCGCCATTCCGGATTTAAAAACCCCTTATTGGCGCCTGCATTTAACACGTGGTGTGTTAGGCGTCATCATGCTGATTTCCTTTATCTACGCATTTTCTGAAATGAAGTTTGCGGATGTGTACGCCATCTACTATGCGGCACCTTTGCTGGTAACAGCACTGTCGGTCATCATCTTAAAAGAGTCCGTCGGCAAACACCGATGGCTCGCCATCGCGATCGGTATGACAACGGTTTTGATCATGATGCGACCTGACATCAACGGGTTTTCCTGGCCTGCCATGGCGGCCTTGCTGTCGACCATCCTCTATGCCGTTTTAGTTATCATTATGAAGGTGTTGCACAAACACGAATCAACCGTCATACAATCCTTTTACTTTACCCTTGCCGTCGCCGTTGGCGCAGGATTGTGCTCGATTGCAAGCTGGCACCCTTTGCAGTGGTCGGATGCCTGGTTAATTATCGGTTTGGGTTTGAACGGTGCGGCAGCGCAATATGTTATGACTGAGGCGTATCGACAATCTCCGGCGTCGCTGCTGGCACCGTATGAATACACCGCATTAATCTGGGGAATCGGTTTTGGATTTTTATTCTGGCGGGAAATTCCAACACTCGGCATGATGTTGGGTGCCATCGTTGTGGCACTCACCGGGCTATATATTCTGTACCGCGAGCGACTGCACGCGAACAAAGGTGACGTTGTTATTCATCCACCGGAGATAGACAAAGCCTGATCAACGGCAAGCCAACGAACGGGATCACGGCTTAATAACCCGTCGGCGAAAAATGCATAAAATCTTTCTGGCGACCGGCAATTTCGCCACCCCACCGGAATCCGAGAGCTTTCATTCTCAACACGATTTCATTGTCCGCTGTCAGGCTGCCCTCCTGCTCCGCTGACCAGGCACCACCTTTGCGAAGCCTGCACTGGTCACTGTATGTAATACATTGATCGTATAGCCCGTTTTGCTCGTCGTTGATATCGAGCGCGATGCCAAAAGAATGGTTGCTGAAATCGGTTCGGTTGCCATTGGCGTCCAGCTCACCTCGAGTCGTGCCAACCCGGTAGCCGACTAATTTCCATATGGGATGACCTGTTTCGAGCAACTGATTCAAGCTGACTTCAACATCGCGTGCGAATCGTTTACATAATCGCACGGGCGGTAAATCACCCACTTGAACCCATTGTTGGTCTTCCTCGCAGACAGAGCAACCGGTCTGCTCATCACGCTCTAAGGCGGTCACCTCAGAATAAGGCTTTACCACTTCGCGATAATTCACCGCACGTTTTTCATTCACATTCCATTGATAGGTCGCGTAATGACAATGCTCTGGCTCAGCAAATGAACTCGTGCTAAAAAGGCAAAACGTCAGGATAGCGGTAACCAGTAAGCTAGTTTTTCTGATCGGGTTCATTACGATACCAGCGCAAGTAGATAAAGGAACCAAAGGCAGCGGTCGACAAGACCATTGACATAATGACGATTTGATAACGTACCGCAATCAGCGGCGAAACTCCCGATAGAATCTGTCCGGTCATCATCCCTGGCAAAGACACCAGCCCAACGGCCAGCAGCGCATTAATTTGCGGGATCATTGCCGCGGTCAAGGCCGCCAACGAAGATTCATGGACACTGTTACCCTGTTTGCGCTCCGACCAGAAACGTTCTGCGCACAGACTGACCGCATTCATCGAGTTCGCCATAACCATACCCGTAATCGGGATCAGCACAGACGGTTCAAACCATGGGTCGGGTTGCAGGACAACAGCCAGTATCCAAATCAAGTTAATGGCTCCAGATACGATGACCGATACCATCACCGGAAGTTTAGGGCGATTGAACTGTTTGATCGGTCGTAACGCAATCCAGCCTGCCCCTAGTGACATTAACAGGATCACCAGAATCACCCACAGAGGATGATTTAAACCAAATATGATATTGAGGGCGTAACCAATCGCAATCAACTGCACAACCATCCGTATGGTTGCCCAGATGACCGATGTCCAATCGCTCACCATGGTGCCATAAATAACAATGGCGATAAGAATGGGAACCAGCGCCAGGCTGACTTGCAGTATCGACAGTTCCATATCAGGGGTTGCTTTGACGGACGCGTTCGTTGAGCCAATCCAACACGACCGGGAAATGATCTACCCAGGCATCATCGTGCTGCAACATCGTCATCGAATTATAGTTGCGCAGGTTGCCATCCCCCTTGGCAAGAATCATTAACCGCCCGTTGTGCGTGCCTAACTCGCGCATAAACTCGCGTACATCGGCTGTATGGGTCAGGTAATCTTGACTGCGATTGGCAAAATACAGACTTGGTGGCAAGCTCAAATCCCGCAGAGCGGCACCATAGTTGAAAGCATCTTGTGGATCGACCCAATCACCTTCGCTCCAGCTCAGGCTGGTGTTGTACCAGGTCAACAACTCAGGTTGATTGCCATGCCCGGTCCAATGCACGGGAACATCGCCTCGGATCGACGCAATGAATGGCAACATCTTGCGCCACAACAGTCTCGATCCCAAAGAGTGAGAGACACCACTGATGGTCACACTGCGACGAGCATTGAAATGAATAAATCCATCGGTCAACGCTTGCAAACGCTCAGATTTGGCGTAGGCAGACATCAATATGACTGACCCGAACCCCTGCCCAACCAGGAACAATGGCTTACCGTTTAAGTCCCGTTCTATTTCTTCGATGATTTTGGGAATATCTTTATTGATGACATCATGAACCGAGTGCTCCAGATGTCGGCTCATGTGCGGCCAGCTATGACCGTGACCGACCATATCCGGCACGAAACAGGAAAAACCCATCTCACTCAGGTAATTCGCCAGTCCGTGCCCTTCTTTAATAAATGCATCACCATTGGCACCCAGCCCGTGCAGCATTAACACCGCGGCGTGGGTTTGCTGTTGCTCCAGGCGCCGCAGGAAAATCTGACCGCCGTGCACGGTGGCCACCTTCAAACGTTCTTCTCGAATCGTCGGGTTCATTCAGCGATAACCTTTTGCCATTGTTTTTCCAGTCGTTTCGCCGAAACCGGGAAACGGGTGCCTAAAGTTTGAGCAAACAACGATACGCGCAATTCCTCTAACATCCACCGGTACTCTATAAGGTCTGCTGAAAATTGCTGCGTATCGTTTAACATTTTTTCCCGCTGACTGAAACGTTGCCAGAAATTCGCCAACTCGTCCACTTGCATGTTCTCTGCGGCTGGTATACCGGAACTTCGGTTCAGACGCTTATCCGCGGCATTAAGATAACGAACCAATTCACCGCGCCAAATTGGCGGTGTATTGGTTAAAAAACCGGGATACACCAGTTTGTCGAGCTGTGCTGCGACATCGGCATAGATAAAGGCTGTCGCAAAGGAAACCTTACCTTTCAGTTGTTTACGGACCCGATGATGTGCCAACAGGATATCATGCGCCTGTACAGCCAATGCTTCGCCAACGGTGACAAACTCGCCACGTCCCTGCTCTAACCAGGCCATAAAATCCGCTTCAGACCTGGGCAGAACATCATCAAGAGGTAATGCCTGTCGAATGCTCGCCATCAACATGTCTTGTTTCAGCGCCTCCGCTTTTCCATAGGGCGCAAAAAGCAAGGCAGATTCCTTGAACTTGGGCAGTCGTTTCGCCAGAAACGACATAGAATCGTGCCAATAAAAACTCGCCAAGCGCCAAAGACCAAGCTTATGTTGCTGAGCCGCCCAAGTCTCACCGGTAAAACTTTCAAGGGTAACCGAATTCACCTTATCCACCAGCGCAGGATACATCTTGACTTTAATCCCGGCCTGAATCCGGTGCTCAAATTCCGGCAGATCCGAAAAAGCCCAAGTCGTTGCGGATAAGGTTTTTTCGGCTTTTGCCGCACTTTTCTTTGCCTGTTTTTGCGCGGTTTCATTCGCTGGTTGCAACAAGTGTGCAATATCCCGCCCCTGTGCAATGCGTTTACCCTGATCATCGACGACTTCAAAGCGGAAGCGCAGATGATCATCAATCGTCTCAACAGGCCATTGGTCTTCCGGTACGCGAACGCCCGTCATGCGAAACAATTTTTCGGCGATCGCCTTATGCAACGCTTGGTCACTGGGCTCCAGTGACTGCAGCAACGCTTCCACGTAATTTGGCACAGGGACAAAATTACGCCGGTAAGATTTCGGCAAACCTTTCAACAACGCGGTCACCTTGTCTTTTAACAACCCTGGCACCAACCACTGCAATCGCCCTTCCGGTAACTGGGAAAGCGCTGCCGCGGGCACTTTCAACGTGACGCCATCCGCTTCATGTCCAGGTTCAAAGCGGTACTCCAACGGTAAAATCATACCGTTGAATTCAAATGTATCTGGGAACGCGTGCTTGCCAACCAAACCGGCCTTTTCAGAGACCAGATCCTCGGCTTTGAAGTTCAGAACATCTTTCGGCTGTTGTTTTAACCAAGCGTGGAAACCGGTGCTGTTGACAATATTGTCAGGTAAGCGCTGATCATAAAATGCAAACAAGGTTTCTTCATCAACGAGAATATCCTTACGGCGCGCTTTATCTTCTAATTCCAAAACATCATCGAGCAGGCGGCGATTGTGTTTAAAAAATGGCGCTTTAGTGACCAACTCTCCTTCAACCAACGCAGAGCGGATAAAGATTTCGCGCGATAACGGTTCGTCGATACGACCGAAGTTCACTGTCCGGTTAGCGACCACCGGCAACCCATAAAGCAACAGGGTTTCTTTGGCGACGACCTGTCCGCGCTTTTTCTCATAATGCGGTTCGGTGTAATTGCGCTTGACCAGATGCATGGCCAATGGCTCGACCCACGCCGGCTCTATCTTGGCAACCACACGGGCAAAAACAGCGGTCGTTTCGACCAATTCGGCCGCGACAAACCACTTAGGTCCACGCCGGCTGTGCACCGATGACGGATGAATAACACAGGTTTTACCACGGGCCGCACTGTAAGTACGATCTTCTTTGTGTGTCGCGATATGACTCAACAAACCAGACATCAACGATTTATGAACCGACTCATAGCTGGCTGGATTTGCATTGAGTTTAAAGCCCAATTGTTTACACATGAGCGCCAACTGTCGGTGAATATCCCGCCACTCACGCATTCGCAGGTAATTCAAAAATTGTGTTTTACAAAATTTACGCAGATGGTTCTGTGACAAAGCCTGGCGCTGTTCTTCGTAACGATTCCAAAGGTTGAAGAATGCCAGAAAGTCCGAGTCGACGTCCTTATCTTGCGCGTGTTTTTCCGCCGCAGCTTGCTGCTTATCTTGCGGTCGTTCACGAGGATCCGGAACCGATAATGCGCTGGCAATAATCAACACTTCGTTCAGAGCCTGATGTCGATGGGCAGCAATGACCATGCGACCAATGCGGGGGTCAACGGGAAGCTTGGCCAACTCTTTTCCGATCGGCGTCAATTTGCCCAAATCGTTCACCGCAGCCAACTCATTTAACAGCGTATAGCCGTCCTTAATCATGCGCTGGTCAGGTGCTTCCACAAAGGGAAAGTCTTCTACCTTGCCCAAGCGCATGTGCAACATCTGCAGAATAACGCTCGCCAAATTTGTCCGCAGAATCTCCGGGTCGGTAAATTCAGGCCGCGCGCTGAAATCTTCTTCTGAATACAACCGGATACACAAACCCGGCGCAATACGTCCACAGCGACCCGAGCGTTGATTGGCCGAAGCCTGAGCCACCGGTTCAATCGGTAATCGTTGAATTTTGGAACGATAACTGTAACGGCTGATGCGGGCCACACCGCTGTCAATCACATAATGAATTCCGGGTACTGTGAGCGAGGTTTCTGCCACGTTGGTTGACAGAACAATACGCCGGCCTGTGTGCGAAGAAAATATCCGTTGCTGCTCACTGCTGCTCAACCGAGCATAGAGCGGTAGCAATTCCGTATTGCGCAGGTTTGCCCGCTTCAAAAAGTTAAAGGCTTCGCGAATCTCGCGTTCACCAGGCAAAAACACCAGCACATCGCCACCTTTACTGTGCGTGTGTCCCGCTCGCTCCAATTGCTCAATTTCCTCAACGGCATTTAAAATCGCACCGGGCAAATCGGCCGCATAATCTTCCTCTTCGGTCGACATCGGTCGGTATAGAATATCGACTGGATAAGACCGACCACTGACTTCAATAACCGGCGCGCCATCAAAATGGGCTGAAAAACGATCCACATCAATGGTTGCCGAAGTAATGATCAACTTTAAATCGGGTCGTTTGGGTAGCAATCGCTTTAAATAGCCCAACAGAAAATCAATGTTCAGACTACGTTCGTGCGCTTCATCGATAATGATCGTATCGTAGCGATTCAGATATGGGTCGTGTTGAATTTCATTCAACAATATACCGTCGGTCATCAGCTTAATGGCAGTGTTGTCCGATGACTTATCGGTAAAGCGCACTTGATAGCCAACCAGCTCACCCAGCGGCGAATTCAGCTCACTGGCAATACGGTCTGCAACGGAGCGGGCAGCCAAACGTCGTGGCTGTGTATGACCAATTAATCCCGTAACGCCACGCCCTTCAAGCAAGCACAACTTAGGAATCTGAGTCGTTTTACCAGAACCCGTCTCACCGGCTATCACCACAACTTGATGACCGGAAATGGCCTCGCGGATAACTTCAGCGTGGTCGGACACCGGTAAATCTTCAGCAAGTTTTATCACCGGCAGGCGCGCTCGGCGCTGAGCCACCGTTGCGGTCGACTCCTCAAAGGTTTTTTGAATCAATGCGGCCAGAGATTCTTGGGGCTTGCCGGCTTTGCCCAGCGATTGAAGCTTCTGACAACGACTGCGTAAAAAATGCCGGTCTTTGACAAGGCACTGATCTAATGACGCCAGAATATCTTCAGATTGAAACGGTGTTGACATGTGACTCTACTAATTTAATAAGTGCGGGGATTATAGGCAGTCCGGGATCAATAAGAAAACCCTATACCAAGTACCAAAAAACGGAGGTGGCAACGAAAAAACCCTCCAAAGGAGGGTTTTAACTCAATCGCTTACGACTCGACTGAAAAACGGAATGGAGACAACAGTGTTCTGCTTATCGTCAACCGAAACAGCTACAGTATCAGGCAGTTTCAGTACGCAATTCGCGTCTCAATACCTTACCGACATTTGTCTTGGGTAATTCGTCGCGTCGCTCGAATAATCGTGGCACCTTGTAAGCGGTCAGATGCTCGCGACAAAATGCCACCAGCTCTTCATCCGTTACTTCCGCGTTGGTGACGATAAACGCTTTGGCAGCCTCACCGGTTTTCTCACTCGGCACACCCACAACAGCGCATTCCACGACTTTCGGATGGCTGACCAGCACGTCTTCAATTTCATTTGGATAAACATTAAAGCCAGACACAACAATCATGTCTTTTTTACGGTCAACAATCTTCAGATAGCCGTCTTCCTGCATCACCGCAATATCACCGGTCTTCAGCCAACCATCTTCATCGATGGTTTTCGCTGTATCTTGGGGTCGGTTCCAATATCCTTTCATTACCTGAGGACCACGGACACAGAGTTCACCAGCCTCACCCATTGGCAAACTTTTGCCATCTTCGGACATGATTTTGATCTCTGTGCTGGCGGCAGGCAAGCCGATGGTACCCAACTGAGCATGCCCTGGCGGGTTGAAACTGATCACCGGAGAGGATTCAGTCATGCCGTATCCCTCATTAATCAGACACCCGGTGACCGCTTTCCAGTTATCAGCCGCCGCATGGGTTAATGCCATCCCGCCGGATATGGTTAACTTCAATGCACTGAAATCCAGCTTTTTAAAATCTTCGTTATTGCACAAAGCCACAAACAGCGTATTCAAACCGACGAATCCGGTAAATTTGTGCTGCCCGAGCTCTTTGACAAAACCTTTAATGTCGCGAGGGTTTGGAATCAGAACACTCTGATTGCCGGTATACATCAACACCATGCAATGCACGGTAAATGCGTAAATATGGTATAGCGGCAAAGGCGTAATCAGGGTTTCCTGACCATCGCGCAATGCTAATTTAAAGTATTCGTAACACTGCAACATGTTGGCAATCAGGTTTCGGTTGGTCAGCATGGCACCCTTAGCGACGCCTGTTGTGCCACCGGTGTATTGCAGAACGATCGGATCATTGTGGCCAGACTTGACCGGACGGTAAGTGAAATTCTCACCCAGTCGCAATGCTTCGCGGAACGAAAATGTTTTACTGGCGTCGTAATCCGGCACCATTTTTTTCACCCGCTTCACCACGGTATTCACCAAGGCGCGTTTTAGCGGCGGGTGTAGATCCGCAATTTCGGTGACAATAATTTTTTCGACCGGGGTTTTCGGTTGCACTTTCAATGCTTGGGCGGCCATACCGGCATACACCACCATGGCTTTAGCACCGGAATCGTTCATTTGGTGCTCAAGTTCACGCTCGGTGTACAACGGGTTAGTATTGACCACAACCAAACCTGCTCGCAACGCACCCCAGGCGGCTACCGGAAATTGCAGAATGTTGGGTAATTGCAAGGCGATTCGATCACCCGGTTTCAAGTCTGTTTCATTCTGCAAGTAAGCGGCAAAATTGGCAGAGAGTCTATCCAGGTCTTTATAAGTGAGGGTTTTACCCATACAGGTAAATGCAGGCTGATTTGCAAACTGCTTTACTTTTTCGTCGAACAGATCGAGCACTGTTTCGAATGCATCAGGGTCAATAGTGGCTTGCATGTTTTCGGGGTACTTCTGATGGCGATACGCTTCAGTCATACGGCCTCCCTATCATCTTGTTATTGTTTATTAGGCGCAATGGCCGATTTGCGAATGGACCATCGGCATTCCGTATTAAAACGGTCGTTTGATTTAATTGGGCCAATTGTCGCCTTTAGAATCATTTACTTCAACACTTTCGTGAATAATGCTCACAATTTGTGCAATCAATACTCATTCCGGGAAAAGTTGCTGTTTCTCGGCCTTTTTATGCTCAATTTTGGGGCCAAATGACTCGCGTACGCATTGACCCAGTTCGAAGATCCGGCTTTCACCGGGCACCATGGCTTGCCAAGTTTCATTATCCGTCAGTGGCTGGGTCGCAATCACGGTGACAATGTCGTCTTCCGTGGTCACGGCTGAAAAGTCGATCGTGATATCAGCATCGGTTAAATGCGCTTTGCCAAAAGGTGCTTGCCGGGTAATCCAGCTTAACTTGGTTGAACAAAAGACGAACAGACTTTCTCCATCGCTCATCAAAATGTTACTGACGCCAAACTGATTAATGTAGTTACATTGCTTTTCCAATAGTTCGGCTTGTAACTTCATCGGGGCGTTATTCTGACAGTGACTGCGTAACTCTCCCAGCAACCAGCAGAACAGCTTTTCGCTGTCGGTTTCACCGACGGGCTTATAATACCGAGGTTCAGGGATATCCGTTATCGCCATTTGACCGTTATGCGCAAAGGTCCAGATTCGCCCACACATTTCGCGATGAAACGGGTGAGTGTTTTCCAAAGATATATCACCAACATTCGCTTGCCGAATGTGGCTGATAACGTTGGTCGATTTAATAGGGTAATTCTGCAGAAACTGCGCAATGGGTGAACGGCAACTCGGGTTATGATCTTTAAACTCCCGCACCCCTTTGCCATCGTAAAAACAGATTCCGAAACCGTCTTTATGCGGGCCGGTATTACCGCCGCGCTCAACAAATCCAGTAAAACTAAAGGAAATATCGGTTGGCAATTTTGCACTCATTGCCATTAACTCACACATAGACAACACCCTGTCGTAGCTACTACTGTCGTGCCTGAGTTTATACGATCTACGACAAGGCTGCTAAATTTTCAGCTGGTGGAGTGTTATTTCCGTTTAGGGTTTTGTCTCTTCCGGTTCGTCGTCTGCGAATGGGTCGTCGCCATCCAATGCCAGATCCAGGTCTGCCAGGTCATCATCAATACTGCTGATATCAAACAGTTCTTCATCGCCTTCCGCCTCAGTAACATCACTGTCAACTTCGGTTAAGGCAGCAATGGCATCAGCATCCAGCATATCCTCTAACGCGGCAGACGGCGCTTCGGTCTTTTCGGGTGTCGGCAAATCTTCATCAATGATGTCGTCTATGGTAGGGGCTTCTGCCAATGAATAGTCATCGGTATCATCTTCCAAAGAGGAAATATCGAGGTCGGCATCCGGTTGCAGTGCCGACATATCATCCAGATCGGAAAAATCATCACCGCCCATGATCAACTCATCTTCGGACGTGCTGCCTTTGGTTTTGGATTCCAGCCGACGGTAAAAAAGGTAAGCAATGACCAGAACCAGAATGCCGGGCACACTCAGCAGTACATAGGTCATGACATTTGAGTCACCGGCTTGCTCCATTGTGGGATCGTCAATGACATCGTCCCAAGGTATCGCATTAGGATCTTCGGCGACGACGAGTTCCGCCTGAAGCTCGTCAAACACCGGCATCGGATCCTTCTCAAACGCATCGCTGACATCATTGGCAGGTATTGGCGGCATGACCATAAGATCCGGGGTCATAGGCAAGCTACCGGATGCCGCTGGCGGAATACTGAGCGTGACACTTTCCGGCGGCAGATTCTGACGGGCGCTGTCCTGCATGACGCTACCCGATAACTGAATAGTGTATTGTCCGGGCTCCAAATCGTACGGAAGCACCCACAGCCAATAGCCGGCATCCGTTTGGGAGAAAGGTTCCGTGCGCCTTTGCCCCATAACGTCAAACTCAACCATGGCATTGATTGACTCGACATTCGATAACAACCGATTCGGATACAATCGCCATTCATAGCCCCGCGACGTCATCAGCACTTCGGAGATATAGGGTTCCACAAAGCGGACTTGCCGGGTAATTAATCGATTAAAGGTACCGCCGTCTATATTCAATTCCAGATTCATGGCATCCATCTGATCCGTTACTGGCAAGCGCGCGACGATTGAATCCTGCTGAATCTGTACCGGCATCACAGCTCCGTTAACGCGCAACGTCGCGGTGATCACGCTGGCCAGGTCGTCGGCTATGGTTTTACCATCTCCGTCTACGAGTTCCGCTGCAATGGAAATAAGGTTGGTCTTGGCCGCTGCGGACATTTCTGGCTCGGTCCATCTCAGGTTAATGTCAGACAATACGCGTATGCTCGACTGACCCTCAAGTTGGCCGTTGACTTGCCATCGACCCAGCTGAGGTGAAGATACAGACACTTGTGTAAAACCATTACCGACACGCCAGCGTTGATTACCCGGATTCACCGCTGATGACAATGTGCCAT
This sequence comes from Reinekea sp., assembly GCA_050293765.1. Lineage (GTDB taxonomy): Bacteria > Pseudomonadota > Gammaproteobacteria > Pseudomonadales > Natronospirillaceae > Reinekea. The sequence goes on along the minus strand of JBNKNI010000007.1, from coordinate 112,106 downwards.
CGGGCGACTGCAATGCTACAGCACCAGAGGAGTGATACATCAAAATGGTAATTTCTCGGATACTGGCATCCACGTTAAAGGATTTTTTATTCAGCGTGAGTTGACTGGCCGGAGACACCTCGGCGGCGAGCGCAGCCATAACCCGAGACAAATTACGGGTGTCATCAACCGACTGAAACTGGCCACCGGTTTGTTCAGACATCTGTCTTAACAGTGCTTTGTCGGCCTGCTCTGAAATCGCGATGGTGTGAATTCGGGCATTGGCAGCGACAAACTTGGGAACCAACTGAGACAGAATACGCTCACGCTCGACGCGATTGACATCCTCATTCGGGGCAATATCAACCCGTCCGTCGGTAATCAGGACGACATGGCTCGGCCCGCGATAACTGGAAAACAGGAAGTCGTATGACACATCCTCGAGTGCACGCCCGATGTTCGTTCGGGTAGCAGGTGCATTCTGGTTTCGGATCGCCGTCACAGCAGCCTGCCGCCATTGAGCATTGACGGTGTTATGCGGTACCAATAAGTTCACATACTGCCCAAAGGTCCAGACGCCGGCTTTTTCACCTGAGGGCAATGAATCCAACAACAGCTGAATGGCTTCGGTACGGAAATTACCTGGGTCGTTTTCGGCCATGCTTTTAGAAACATCCATGACTACTCTCACGTCTGCGAGAGCTAAAACAGACGTAAACAGCAACAGAAAAAAAGCCAAGACAGGTTTCAACGGCTTAACATGCGCCTTGTGAATATACGCTTTACTGTTCATTACTTAAGACTGCTCTCCGATTCCGTCAACGATAGCCAACCCATTCTTCCGATCCACCCACCATAAGGACGCATTAAATTGATGATGGCTTACTAGTGATCGGCCGATATTCCTTCAACTGTAGCTGGTTTTTCGTTTTTTCAGTAAAGAAAAGCCCCATTGAAGGGGCTTTAAGGACAGAGAACAGTGGGGCTATCAGGAGGAAGCTGCGAGGTAGTTGCGACCTTTCTGAGAAATGAACCACCGGGTGCCCTTTTTACTCAGGATTTTGCCGCCTAAGTCCCGAGCAACGATGATACCGAGTGTCTTGGACAGGGTGTGTTCGTCCAAATTGGTTTCACGAGCTAGCCCGGCCTGACTGCGGAATATGTATCGGCCATTACCCAGAGCCGTTAAAACGTTGGCCGTTGTCACGTCCAGCTCTTCTTCTGGCGGTAGAGGCAGGATTTCACTCTCATCGTCACCTTCGGTTTCCATTTCCAACATCGGCTCTAATTCGCGTTGCAGCATACGTAGCTCAATCATCAGCTCGTCGGTCCGCAACCTTGCGGTATGGGTTTCCTGCACAATCCGCTTGGTCACCGTATTGAGAAAAAACCGGCTCGCCCAGGCGGCGATCAGACAGATACCCGCAAAAATGAGGGCTTTACTCGGATCACCCTGGCTTTCTGTCATCAAATCATTGGACACCAAAAACAAAATAAGGGGAACCAGTGCGGCGCCCCCTAGCCCACCCAGTATTGAACCGGGCATGTTCGTGTTTTCGGGGTCGACCTGGGCTTGCATGTAATAGTTCAGCAAACCGCCAAACACTCCTGCCATCAGAATTATGGTCACGAGTGTAAATAAATGATTGGCCATCTTTTTCTCGCTTTTGAATATTCACCGTCTGAGACTGCTCAGGCCCTGACGAACAGGGGCCGAACCATTGTAATCAAAGGTAAAAGACTAGCCAGTTAGTTGGCAAATGTATAGTAAAGCCTTAAGTTCGGTAACAAAATGTTACGAAGACCTCAAATGGATCAGAAAATGGCGGTTAACATGGTTTCTGGCCAACCGCTGTGAGACTTGCAGGACCGGGCTTATCTGCTGACGTCAGTCGCTACACTGAGTCTTCGGCTGGCTCCGATGTCACTTTAGCATTTTTCAAATCGCGGATTTTCAGGACCACCGCCAGTAAAACGATACCTGCTGTGCCGACAATCAACGCATTAATCATAGGCTGCAATACTTGTAATGTTTGCGTTAAACCAACATCCAGAAAGTCGAATGCACCGACGATAATGGCGGGAGCGTAGTAGGCTTCCGGCTCACTTCCCTGCCAGGGTGTGAGCACTACGCACAAATAAAGCCAGGTCAACCACCAACGCAAAGGTCGCCAAGGCAGTTTGGTCGACACTTTCCAAACCACCAACCAAAATCCCAACACCCCTGCGAAATAAAACAAAGCAGCATTCATGTACAAATCTTGATAAATCATCGTTCAACTTTCACTTTATACATTGTCAATTACGTAATTTTGCCAATCGTCTTCCGGCACCTGATCATCGGCGACCAAATCCATATGAGACACAGAAATGTTTACCGCGTGTATCAATTCTGGATCGCCACTGACCAAAGGATGCCATAACGGCAAATCCCGGCCTTCAGCGAGGATTCGGTAAGCGCAGGTGGAAGGCAGCCAGAAAAAATTTTCCACATCTTCTGGCTTCAGCCAAACACAGTTTGGCACCAGCTCATGCCGGTTTTGGTATTCAGAACAGCGGCAATTGTCAGTCATATACCGGCACACGACGCGGGTGTAATACACCATGCCGTCATCTTCATCCTCTAATTTTTGCAGGCAACATTTGCCGCAACCATCACATAAGGATTCCCATTCGGTCTGACTCATTTCCTGTAACGTCTTGCGTTTCCAGAATACCTGATCAGCCATGGTCGGAACGGCCTTTTTCACGGAAGAGATCGAGCATATAGTCTTCCTTCGGCGGTGGCATCTGTAAGTAAAAGCCCTGCTCTTCAATTCCGGCCAATACATTGACGGCGTCTGCTCGCGCCAGTTTTTTGTCTTCCGTTAACAGCATATCCATGACCAGAATGGGGCGGCCAAAAATTTTTCGCAACGCTTCGGGGAGCGAGTCAAACGCCGATTTTTTGGCTAAATAAAGGTAGGTTTCCGCGTTTAGACTGGAACGGTATATACGCACAATTTCACGTTTCATCTAATTCTTCCCATTGTGCTTGCAACAGCTCGTTGATCGGTCCCAATAAAAATTCTCTGCGCCAACCGGTCAGCGCTTCAGGAATAGCATAGATTCCAGTGTGACTACCACTGCGCAACCAGGCTTCAAGCCCCTTTCGGCGCGCCATAATTTCCGCTGGCAAACCAAGCTGTTCCGCTATGTTTTCTACCGTTTGCCGTACTTGTTTGAGCAGATCGGCCTGATCCGCAGGTAATGGACCTTCAATCCGCTGCGGCCAATCAGCGCGTTTGACCTCTTCAGCGTCTTTCACCATATGAATAATCTGATCGCCATAAAGCCGTATTTTACGCGAGGGTATCTTTAAATACTTCTGCAAGTCTGACTTATTTTTGGGCATACGTTCGGCGATAACGATGAGGTCCTTATCATGTAGAATACGACCCCGGTTGACATTAGAACTACGGGCAATGCCTTCTCGCCATTGACACAGCGCCTTCAATGCCTGTAACCGAGCCCCTTTCAGTTTCCAGGCTCCTCGCAATTTCTGGTAATAGCACTCTGCATCCACGGGCATGTTGTTCTTCACCATCCGCTGGCTATCTTCCACCACCCACTCATAACGGGACTGCTGGCGCAATTGTTCCGCAAAAAGCTGGTAAATCTGATACAGCCAATGCACATCGGCCGCGGCGTACTGGCACTGCTCATCTTCGAGTGGACGCTTTAGCCAGTCACTCCGGGTGGCTTCTTTCGGCAATACCACATCGAACAAGGCTTCTACCAACTTGGCGTAACTCATCTGAACCGGATAGCCTAGAAAACCGGCCGCAATTTGCGTGTCGAATACGTTGTCCATCGTCACGCCAACGCTGTGCAGCAGAACTTCAGCGTCTTCCGATAGAGAGTGCAGAACTTTGACGATAGTCGGCTCAGCAAGAATAGCGGCGAACGGTCGCCAGTCGTGAATCTCTAACGGATCAATCAACCAGGTGGTTTGTTCATGGCAAATCTGCAGCAACCCGAGATTTGCGTGAAAGGTATCTGTTCGTACAAACTCCGTATCAAGCGCAATGACACTGGCTTTTGCCCATTGCTGACATACCGCATTCAGGTCTGCATCACTTTTTATCCAGACATAGCTGTCAGTCAAGTTCAAAACCAATCTCCTGTTTTGATGCCAAAGCATTGGCAATGACCCGACTGTCTGCTTGATCCAGTGCGCCACTTTTCAGGTGTGTAAATGGCAACCGGGAAATGGTAACCGACTGTTGTTTCAGATGCTCCGTCAGATAGTGCACCGTGGCTTCAGCTTCCAATTGTTCATCAAGCGCCAGGATTACCTCTGCGACCGACTGAGTTTTAACCTGATCAAGTAGATCAAATACCCCTAGCTGCTCTGGACCAACACCATCGATTGGCGACAACACACCGTGCAAGACAAAGTAGCGCCCGCGATAACGGCCAGACATCTCTATACCGGCTTTGTCTGCGTCATTGGCGACAACGCACAGAGTGGTTGCATCACGTTGTTCGTCGGCACAGACATCGCACAGTTCAGATTCCGTCAACGTACGACACGTCGGACACTTCCGCACTTTCTGCAACGCGCTGGCAAGCGCATCATTTAACCGGGTAGCAGCATCCGTGTCCCGTTCCAGCAACTGCAAGGCCATGCGCTGGGCGGAACGTGTACCTACGCCCGGTAAAGCTTGCAATGCGCGGATCAACTCTTCGGTAGCCGGTGTATACGACATATGCAGACCTTTTAGAAAGGTAGTTTCATTCCAGGCGGTAAACCCATGCCCGCGGTAACAGAAGACATTTTCTCCTGACTTGCGGTCTCAACTTTACGTACCGCATCATTGACCGCAGCAGCCAGCAAGTCTTCCAGCAGATCTTTATCTTCCTGCATGACCGAGTCGTCAATGGTAACTGATTTTACGTCATGCCGACCGGTCATCACGACTTTCACCATGCCAGCGCCGGCTTCCCCGGTCACTTCAAGATTGGCCACTTCTTCTTGCGCAGCGGCCATTTTTTCCTGCATTTTCTGGGCTTGTTTCATAATATTGCCCATGCCACCTTTCATCATACTTTAGACTCCTGAAGGTATTGGATGTGTATTGGGAATGGCCGACTCAACCTGTAGTTGACCATTAAATTCATTCATCAGCGTTGCTATAAATGGGTCTTCTTTCAAATATTGAAATGCCTGGTGATTTGCTTGCTGAACCAATTGTTCTGCCCACAACTGCGGCGTTTTTTCAACGGCACCAAATTCGTAATGCACGCGTTGAGCCCCACCTAACCAGGCTGGCAGGGCTTTTAATAAATGTTGGAGGTGGCTATCGTTCATGATTTTTCTGTAGTTCGGTGAAATAACCAACGACAGCGTTTCGCCATCAAAGCCCTGCCATTGACTGTTGGCAAATAGGGTTTTGGTCATACCGGATAAACCCAGACGGTGCAGTGTCACCTGCCACCAAAAAACAGGATCAGCGTTAACGTCCACCTTCGGCCATACTGCGGCCCCCAACAGACTATGGGATTCATCCACATCCGCATTAGCCTCCGCCATCGGTATCTGTGCGGCTGGAATAGAATCGGACTCAGTATGCGATGTAGATTCGGAATGGGCGCTGCTGTACTCAGTTGCCTTATCATCCCCAACATCGTCAGGCTCCGTCACCGGAGGTGTTGCCGATGACTCTGTGAGCGTTGCTGAGTATTCCTCGGCCTGGTTGGAGGTTTGAGGCTGTGAGGGCGCTGTCGAAAACTCAGCCGTGCCAGTGATAGCTTCAGCCTCAATCTCTTGGGCTAATTCGGTACCGGCGACACTGAGTTCAGTTTCCGGTGCGTCAGGCTCGTCCGGTAATTGCCAAGGTGGTAGTTCATCCTGCTCAGGCGTTGCCTTCGGTGTATCGATTTCCGCATTGCCAGCAGCTGAGGATTCGGGCGCGACCGTCGTCGACAGTTCGGCGGTGACAACAGTTTGATCAGCAATGGGCTCATTGGCCCCCGGAGGCTCAACTGACTTTGGGGCGCTCGCCACCGTTTCGGGAATAACCGCCGCCTCGCTAACCAATTCAGGCAGTGCGCCAATATCGGCCGCTGGCGATTGACTGAACGCCAACATGCGCAACAGAGCCATTTCAAAACCAGCTCGTTCACTGGGCGCATACGCCATCTCAGGCTTAGCTTTGGTGCCTATTTGATAGTAGAGATGCACATCTTCCGCATAAGAAGCCCCAGCAAGCGCAACAATGGCCGCTTTATCGCCCTTACTGTTATCGATGGCATTCGGGGCAGCCTGCGCGATTGCAATGCGATGCAGCGTTGACATCATTTCCGTCATCAACGCCTGATAATCAGGGCTGTGTTCATCAATCTCTGCAACGAGGGCCATTAATTCATCAATTTTCTTCTCAAAAAGTGCCTGAACCAGCCTGAGCACCCTTTTTAAATCGACCGTACCGAGCATGGAAGCCACTTCTGGTTCTTTCAGAGCGCCCTGCCCAAACGCAATGGCCTGATCAGTCAAACTGAGTGCGTCACGCATGGACCCCTGCGCGCCTTCCGCGATAGCCCACAATGAAGGCTCATCGAAAGGCACCTGTTCGACAGACAAGATATGGCTTAAGTGCTGCACAATGTGCTCGCGGCTCATGTTCTTCAGATTAAACTGCAAACAGCGGGATAGTACGGTTACCGGCAGTTTCTGAGGATCGGTGGTCGCTAACAGAAACTTAACGTGCGGCGGGGGCTCTTCCAGCGTTTTCAACAAAGCATTAAAACTGCTCGTCGACAGCATGTGGACTTCGTCGATCAGATACACCTTATAACGCCCACGTGTCGGCGCATATTGCACGTTTTCCAACAATTCGCGGGTATCTTCAACTTTCGTACGGCTGGCCGCATCGACTTCAATCAGATCGACAAAACGTCCTTCAGCAATTTCTGTACAGGAAGAACAGACGCCGCATGGCTTGGAACTGACACCCTGTTCGCAATTCAGGCTTTTGGCCAGCAGGCGAGCAATGGTTGTTTTACCTACACCTCGGGTACCCGTAAACAGATAGGCATGGTGCAAACGCTGCTGGTCAAGCGCATTTACCAGCGCTCGTAAAACGTGTGCCTGCCCAACCATCTCTTCAAATGTTGACGGTCGCCATTTCCTTGCTAAAACCTGATAGGACATAGGAGATACATTCGTTCTGTCAAAAAGGAGGCTATCGTAACTTTGATTGCTAACTGTCGCCAGCCCTGAAACAGGCAATTGATAAAAAACGGTTTAAAAACAGCAAGTTACATCTCAAGTTCGACTTAACCACGAGCGCTTGCAGATAACGGTATAAAAAATCATTTAAAAAAGTTCAAGCGGTGCTCTGAAAACGCAAGAATGGAAATTTAGGAAAAAGAATAAAAGGAGGGGAAATTGGGCGGCAGTCCCACCAGCCACACCCCGGCACACGATACAGACGCTACCGTTGCTCCCTTCCGGGCCTGGCGGGGTTTACGTCCTCTCGTTGCGAGGGGACCGGCAGGACCACCACAACAGAGCGCGGCATTATCCATAATTACAGCCAAATGGCAACAGCCAGATATGACATTACTGCCCACACCAACATCTGATTTACCCATCTTTGCGTATAAGCGAGAACGAATCTAAACCCAGATTTGGGCAACCACCGCTTTTTAGGAAAAACCTATGACACGACCAATGATTGGCATCAGTGCCTGTTTACTCGGCCAGCCTGTGCGCTTTAATGGTGGCCATAAAAAGGACAATTGGGTGACCGATACACTGGCAAGCGTGGCCGACTTCACGGCCTATTGTCCGGAAGTCGGCATCGGCTTGCCGACACCTCGCCCTACTCTTCGCTTAATCGCCAAAGATTCAGAAATACGAGCGGTAGACTCCGATACCCAAAGCAAAGACTACACAGCGCCGCTGCAAGCTTACTTTGATCAGCACAGTGCAGCGATCGGGCAGTTGGATGGGTACATCCTGATGCAAGGTTCACCCAGCTGTGGCATGGAACGGGTCAAACTTTATGGCGATCGCGCAATGCCAGAAAAAATTGCATCTGGTGTTTTTGCGGAACGATTGCAGCAAGCCTTTCCAAACATGCCTATCGAGGAAGCGGGCCGCTTAAATGACGCGCCTATAGCCGAGAGCTTCCTGACCCGTCTTTATGTTTACCACGAATGGCGAACCACACAACCGTACCAGTCAGCAGCGTCGTTGATACGCTTTCACTCCAAGCACAAGTTTTTAATCATGCTCCATGATTATGCGGGTTACCGACGGGCGGGCCGCATGTTGGCAGACCTGTCCAATAGCTCCGACTTACCGATTATCGCGGAACAATACTTAACTGAAATAATGAACTCGCTGAAGGCAATCAGCACAACCGGGCAGCGCACCAATGCGTTGCTGCACCTGTTTGGATTTCTTAAAACCTATTTAGAGCCTTCCGAAAAAGATTCTGTGCTGGCCGTTATTAAACGTTATCAACAACAGGACTTACCCTATGTGGTGCCACTCACCATGTTGCGTCACTACGCCACCGTGCATCAGCAGAAAGACGGATATATGTGGCAGCAAAGTGTTTGGGCGCCTTATCCGGAACATCTTAACCAATATAAAAATATCGTATGAGCAATCAATTAGTATGGTTTCGTAATGATCTGAGAATTCACGATCACGAACCCTTAACCGCAGCTACACAGCTGGCGACACAGTCGGGCAGCCAATGTCATGCCCTGTATATTTATGCCGAAGACCAACTGCGCCAGCATGGCGCCGGTAATAACAAGCTGGCCGCTATCCAACAGGCGCTCGACGAACTCAATTCCAGCCTGGCGCAAATCGGCATTCGGTTACATCTGATTGAAATTCGCAGCTGGCAAGATTGTGCCGTTACTATCTCGACCTATTGCGAACAACATCGGATCAGCGGCATTCACTGTCATTATGAGCCGGGTTATGACGAGTTCAAACGCGACCAATCCGTCGCCTTAACCCTACCGGAGTCAGTTAAATTCCAACGCTACAATGACCTGTTTTTTTGTCACCCGAAACAAAAGCTTAATAAACAAGGCGACTACTATCGGGTATTCACGGCCTATAAAAAATCGACATTAGCGGCACTGCAAAACCAATTGACGCCACCATTAACAGCGCCCCTATTTAAACAAGCGGTACAACCCGCTCCACTCAACGTTGCTGGACGCTATAGCTGGCAAAACCCCCTGGAACTCGCCGTAACCGAATCTGAAGCGCATATACGCTTAGCATCATTTATTGAAAATGAAAAACGTTATGGCGAGCAACGGGACATTCCCAGTATTGATGGAACCTCGAAACTGTCGGTCGCGCTCTCTCTTGGCTCAATCAGCGCAAACCAGATTGCCTGGGCAGTCCAACAATCTGGCCAACGGTTGTCGGAATCGACGTATTTCTCGGAAATTTTATGGCGGGAATTTTATAAGTACTTGCTCTATTTTCGCCCTGAGCTTTGCCTTGGCAAACCGTTCAATACCAAATGGGACCAATTTCCATGGCAGTATGACCACAATCAATTGAAACGCTGGCAAGACGGGAAGACCGGTATACCTATTGTCGACGCGGCAATGCGCCAACTGAATTCGACCGGTTGGATGCACAACCGATTGAGAATGGTTTCTGCAATGTATCTGGTAAAAATCATGCAGATGGACTGGCGTTTAGGCGAATCCTACTTTGCCAGTCAACTTGCGGATTTTGATTTTGCAGCGAACAACGGCGGTTGGCAGTGGGTTGCCTCCACAGGTGTCGATGCGGTGCCCTATTTCCGTATCTTCAACCCCCACCAACAGGCGAAGCGTTTTGATCCGCAAGGTGCGTTTGTCCGTAATTATGTTCCAGAAATAGCGTCGCTTGGTGGCAAAGACATCTTCACACCGGACACGACGGACCGGCATCGGTTTAACTACCCTGCTCCGGTTGTTGACTATGCCGTGGCACGCAGCGACACACTACAGAAGTTCAAGTCATTATAGGTACTCACTTGAAAACAATTATTGATCGCATTGAACAAACCTATGCTCAGCTGAACAAGGACACGATTAACTCTGACTTGCTGGAAAACCTCTACGATAAAGACATAACTTTCGTAGATCCTTTGCATCGTATCGAGTCCCTGACTAATCTGAAAACGTACTTTGAATCGATGTATAAAAATGTCGACCACATTCATTTTGATTTTACGACAACTATGAGTGACGACAGCTCAGCTTTTTTAACGTGGACGATGACCTTTCGTCATCCAAAACTGAATGGCGGCCGTGATATCCAGGTTCCCGGCACCAGTCACATAAAACATAACGGACAGACTATTTCGTATCATCAGGACTACTTTGACAGTACACACATGCTTTTCGGCCATATTCCTGTGTTGAAAACCATAATCAATGCCATCAAACGACGCCTGAACTAAGGACACACAATGAGCAAACAAAAAATCGCGATTATCGGTGGTGGCATTTCTGGCATGACAGCCGCCCGCTATCTGTATCAAGACCACGACATCGAGCTTTACGAATTCAATGACTATATTGGCGGCCACACCCACACACTGGACGTTAAGATCGACGGAAAAACCTATCCTGTGAACACTGGGTTCATCGTGTATAACGATTGGGTTTATCACAGCTTCAACAAGCTCATGTCAGAACTTGATGTTGCCCGCATCCCCACCGAAATGAGTTTTTCGGTCAGTGATGAAGTCAGTGGGCTGGAATACAATGGTCACAACCTGGATACCCTGTTTGCCCAGCGCAAAAACATTGTCTCACCGTCTTTCCTGAAAATGATCCGTGACATTTTGAAATTCAACAAAGAGAGCTTACAGGACCTGGCCGAAGGCAACCTGGACGAAGCTCTGACGTTGAAAGAGTATTTTAAACAGAAAGGTCTCGGGCAGACGTTTATAGACAAATACATCATTCCAATGGGCGCGGCGATCTGGTCCAGTGGCGAAGCAGATATGTTGGACTTCCCCGCGCTGTTCTTCGTTCGCTTTTTCAAAAACCACGGCTTATTGTCAGTGAAAGACCGACCACAATGGTATGTTTTAGAGGGCGGCTCCCGAAGCTATGTTGAGCCGCTGATAGCCCCTTTCAAAGAGAAGGTGCACGCAAACGCGCGCATTCAGTCAGTTACCCGTTCTGCCGGTTCCGTTACTCTGACGTTCGATGACCATAACCAAAAACAGTTCGATCAGGTCATCTTTGCATGTCACAGTGACCAAGCACTCACACTGTTGAACGACGCAACCGACACCGAGTCTGACATACTCAAAGCCATACCCTATTCTCAAAACGAAGTGGTGCTACACACCGATGAATCCCTGCTACCGAAATCACGGAAAGCCTGGGCAGCTTGGAATTACCACTTGGGCAATGACAAAACCAAGCCCGCCAGCTTAACTTACAACATGAATATTCTGCAGAGTTTTCATGATGCGCCGGTGACCTTTTGCGTAACCCTAAACCGAACAGAAAAGATCGATCCGGAAAAAATTATCGCGCAATTTAATTACGGCCACCCAATATTCAACAAGGGCAGTGTCCATGCGCAGAGCCGCTATCACGAGATCGGCAATAAAAACCGGACGCATTTTTGCGGTGCTTATTGGTTTAACGGATTCCATGAAGACGGAGTGAACTCTGCTTTACGAGTTGTCGAAGATATAAAATCTCAAAAAGCCAAACCAACGCAGCATGTGAGCGCGGAAATTCCGGTAGCCTGAGATGAAGAATAGATCTGATGACCAAAACACGCCTGCCTTCAGCCGTTTAATGATCGGCTGGGTCAGGCATCGACGCTTCAGCCCGAAGGAGCACTCTTTACGCTACCCCGTATTTATGATGTATCTCGATCTGGACGAACTGACCAGTGTCGAACAATGTTCCCGACTCATCTCTTTTGAAAGGCGTAATTGGCTCAGTTACCGCAGAGCAGATTTTTTTGCACCCGATACAGGCGAACTGAAACAGGCGGTTATCCGCCATATTTCCGAACACAGCGAGATTGCAGCTGAGCGAATTTGCCGGGTAGCCATGCTAACTAATTTGCGCACACTGGGTTTCATTATGAATCCAGTCACATTTTATTACGCATTTGATGCTGAAAATAATCTGTTAGCCATTATGCCTGAAATCACCAATACCCCCTGGGGCGAACGTCACCAGTATGTACTGACAACATCCAAGGACAGCCGCGCGACAAATCCCGTCAGCCAACGAGGAAAACGAATCCGATTCAAACTTCCAAAGCAATTTCATATTTCACCCTTCCATCCCATGGCCACTGATTATGATTGGCGCTTTACCGAACCCGGTGCAAACACCAATCTTATTCATCTTGAAAACTGGCAACAGGGTACTCGGGTGTTTGACGCAACGATGGCACTCTCACCCATGGCAATGACCGCGTCGAATGTCAGAAAAACGCTCATCCGTTTCCCATGGATGACCGTAAAAGTTGCAACCGGCATTTACACCAATGCCCTGAAACTATGGCTAAAGGGCGTTCCGTTTTACGCCCACCCCAATAAAAGCAATAAGGAAAAAACCATATGACGACTGCCAATAGCACCCGCAGCAACCACGTTAATATTGCCTGGAAAGCAGCGTCTTCAATTTTGTCACATTTGAAAAAAGGCAGCCTGACCATACACTTCAACGACCAGTCACAGTCATTCGGTGACCCGAAAGCGACCGGACCACACGCTGAAGTCACGGTTCACGACAGTAAAGTTTTCCGGGAGATGATTACCGGCGGTGAAATGGCTGCCGCCGAATGCTACGCAGAGGGCCTATGGGATTCACCTGACTTAACCCGTGTTGTGCAATTGTTTGCGGCTAATCTGAACCACGAAAAGAATCGGTTCAACCCCTTGTCAGTGGTCACCAAATGGGGACTTAACATTGCGCATTGGTTAAACCAAAACACAGTGAGGGGCTCAAAAAGAAACATTCAGGCACACTATGATTTGGGCAACGATCTGTTCACCAGTTTTCTGGACAGCAGCATGATGTACTCATCCGCGATCTATCCGAGCCAAGATGCCAGCCTGGAAACCGCACAACAGTTCCGCTTGCAGCGCATTTGCGAAAAACTTCACTTAGGCCCCGACAACCACTTACTGGAAATTGGTACTGGCTGGGGATCAATGGCTATATTTGCCGCAAAAGAGTTTGGCTGCCGGGTCACAACGACAACCATTTCTGAAGAACAATACGAATACGCTAAAAAACGGGTCAGCGAAGAAGGACTGGAAGACAAAGTCACCCTGCTGAAATCCGATTATCGATTACTGGAAGGTCAGTTCGATCGACTGGTGTCTATTGAAATGATTGAAGCAGTCGGCCACAAGTTCCTGCCCGGCTACTTTAAAAAGATTGACGAACTGCTCACCGACGATGGCATTGCATTGCTGCAAAGCATTACCATGCCTGACCAGCGGTACAAGGCATACCGGAATTCGGTCGACTTCATTCGTAGGTACATATTCCCGGGCGGCCATTTACCCAGCATATCTCTGATCAACCATCACATTGCGCAACAGACCAGCATGACCGTGAATCATTTTGAAGATATTACGCAACACTACGCTCGAACTCTGAAAGACTGGCATCAACGGTTCATTGCTGCGTATAACACTTTGGATCACACCAAATATGACCGCCAGTTCTATCGTTTATGGCGTTATTATTTTGCGTATTGTGAAGGCGGCTTCCGCGAACGCGCCATTGGCACATCGCAAATTGTGTTCAGCAAAGCCGGTGCCCGGCAAGAGTGGGTAAAATAAATGGATAAAATTGCGAACTATGCGCTGTTTCAGATCGGTTGGTTTCTTGCCGTTCTGTTTCAAAGCCCATGGTCATTACTTTGGGCACTGATGTTCGTTGTCGTCCATACTTTTGCATTTAAGCACCGTAACGAAACGTGGCAATTATTACCGGTTATGTTGCTTGGTCTGTCGGTTGATCTTATCTGGCACTTGTCGCCTTTTATCGAATACTTGGGACCCGGTTTTATCGTACCCACCTGGATTATCGCCCTGTGGATTATCTTTCCACTGACGCTGAACCATAGCCTTGGCTGGTTAAAAGGCAGGCTCACGTTGCAAGTGTTGTTTGGTATTTTGGGTGGTGGGGGCAGTTACGTAGCAGGCACCAAATTGGGGGCCGCAGATGCCACACCCCTGGGGTTGCTATTGGTCGCCGGCGCTTGGGGTCTCTGGCTGCCGCTTTTCTATTGGATCATCGGACGCCCTGGCTGGAACCACCCCATTAACCGCTCTGTCGGTGCGCAACAATGAATGTTCGCATCTGGGGTTGGTGCCTTGTCACGCTGCTAAGCAGCCAGTTATTTGCTGAACCAGTGACGTTCTTTGGCTACGCCTATGAACCCACAACCAATCAACTTCTGTACACTGAAGTGCACCGACTCTACCTCGACGATGGATCGAAACCGCTGCGTGAAGAAGTCGACTATGTTGCCGCCAACGGCAATCTTCTTGGACAAAAAAAATTGCAATATAGCAATATGAGGGCACCGAGTTACCGCGTCACATTTGCAGAACCTGAAAAAACCGAACAGGTTGCTGTCTTGCCTGAACAGCTCAGTGTCGATGCCCGTAAGCGCAAAACGCTGCCAATACCTGACGGCCTCTTCGCGGTTGATGCCGGCTTCCATTACACCATATTAAGCCAATTCGAAACACTCCTGACCAATCAGCCAGTATCATTTGAGTTTCTGAACGCTAGCAGAGCGAGTTTTATCGAGATGAACATGGCGTCCATTGAAATTACTGAGCAAACCATGACACTGGAACTCAAACTGAGCAATATTTTTCTTGCCCAAGTGGTGAAACCCATCTTATTAACCTACGACCGGCAAACACAACAGCTGCTGCGGTATGAAGGATTAACCAATGTCCCGAGTCCTTCCGGAAAGAACTATCAGGCCACGATTGTCTATGAGTACCCCGAAAACCTGTCTTTCGCACACTTAACATACTGATATTCCTTGAGAATTTTCGCTAAAGTCGGCAACTGGACTAGCGATAACCAGGGAATCTTGCTTAAATGAAACACAATGGTGGTACAACACAGCATTGTTAAGTGAATTGATGGCATTTTTTTCCGCACTACGCACAATTACGGCACGTCAAATATCGGTGCGGCTTGTCCTGACCGGTTTATTTGCGGCTGTGGCGCTGAGTATTGTTGCATCTGCTATTCAACTTGTCGGCGAACTGAGAAACCACCAATCCATCGTGGCAGCGGACATGGACCGCATCATTCTGGCGACCAAACTACCGGCCAAAAACGCCATCTTCAGCTATGACTACCTGTTGGGGAAAGAGATAGTCCAAAGCCTGTTACTGAACGACTTCATCATTTCCGCCTGGCTCTACGACGAAAATGACAATGTCATTGGCTATGCGAGCAAAGGCAACAAGACACCTTTTCGTATCCCCTATCTGGTCTCTATCATTGGCGAACCGATTAAAATACAGAATATTCAACTGCAGCTTGCTGATGAAAAACCGGAACAGATCGGTCGTTTGGTGATCAAATACAATAACCACCTGCCGTACCGAAATCTCATGCAGGCGACCTGGAACCGCTTATTACTGAACCTAGTGCAAGTCGGTTCGCTGACATTCATTCTCATTTTTATATTCAACCGATTGCTAACCCTGCCGCTGAGCCACCTGACCACGCAACTGAAAACGATTGACGTTGAAAACAGTAACGGCAAACGCTTGGGCGAACTCTACAGCCACCGCGAAGATGAACTTGGTGTATTGGTCGATGCCATCAATACTCAGCTGGGGATGGTCGATGATCTGATTGAAAAAAATAAAATAGCGCTGACCGAAGCCGAACAATCGTACATGAGCTTACACGTCTTGGTGGAAAACCTCCCCCATTTGATCAACGTGAAGTCACGCAGCGGAGAAGCCTTGCTAGCGAACAACGCCTTCCTGAAGACATTTCATCTGAAGGAAGAAACGTTCATCGGTCAACAGAGTGACGACATCGTGCTCAGCCCACTGTCGACCTCGTCACGGCAACTCATCAAGGAAGCCGATGAAGAAGCCTTTGCCTCGAAGCGCTCTGTATTGTTACCCGAAATTGATTGGACGTTGCCTAATGGTCGTTATCTGGCGTTGGAAATGCGCAAGTTAGCCATTCAATACAAGGGGGTTGATGCCATTCTGACAGTGGGCGTAGATATTACAGAACGAAAAGAACATCAGGCCCATATTCAACATCTGGCCTATCACGATGCACTCACCGATTTACCCAACCGACATTTGTTTATCGACCGATTGGAACAAGCTTTATTACGAACGCAACGCTCCAAACACTTTGGCGCTTTGATTTTTGTTGATTTGGATAACTTTAAAACCATCAACGACACCCGTGGCCACCTGGTTGGTGACACTATTTTAACGGAAGTCGCCAAACGTCTGCGTATTACCGTGCGAGAAGAAGACACCGTTGCCCGCTTAGGCGGAGATGAGTTTGTTATTTGCATGACGGAACTGGGTACCACCGAACCAGCCGCTCGACAAATTGCCATAGAGCGCGCGGAACGGCTGTTGAGCGAAATGCAGCGTCCAATGATTCTGCAGGGTGATCAAATGGCGGTCAGTGCAAGCTTGGGGCTGGCCTTTTTCCACGATCACAGCCTCACGGCCTCAGAATTGTTACGGCATGCGGATATGGCCATGTACAAAGCCAAAGAATCCGGTAAAAACAAATTGATCATGTTTGAAAAAGAAATGGCTGAGGCAAACCAACGATTGTTTGATCTGAAAGCAGATTGCCGGATTGCACTGGAAAACGATCAATTCTTCCTGATGTTTCAACCGCAGATGGACAGCAACAGTAACCGGATTATCGGTGCAGAAGCTTTATTACGCTGGCGTCACCCCAAACGGGGGCTAGTATCACCGGTTGAATTTATCCCGTTGCTGGAAGACGGCGACATGATGTCAGAAGTCGGCGAAATGGTGTTGTTAAAGGCCATCAACAAAGTAAGTGACTGGTATAAGCAAGGCGTTATTGGCGACACCTTTAAGATGTGTATTAACGTCAGCCCGCAACAGTTCCGGCAACAGAATTTCACCTCGATTGTGCATCGCATCATCACCAACGCGGCCATTCCAGCACATCTGATTAACCTGGAAATCACGGAAGGTATGATTATCGATAACATCGATCACACCGTAGCAAGCATGAATGAACTGCGTGATTTTGGTTTAAATTTCTCAATTGATGATTTCGGCACCGGCTATTCCAACCTCAATTATCTGAAACGACTGCCACTGGATGTTCTGAAAGTTGATCAGTCGTTCATCAAGGATATTCAAAACGATCCGAATGACACCGCTATTGTCCGGACTATTCTGGCCATGGCCGCGCAATTGAAGCTGAGTACGGTCGCAGAAGGCGTCGAAACCGAAGATCAACTGGCCCTGCTCAAAGATATGGGCTGTCATGTATTCCAGGGTTATCTGTACTCACCGCCCCTGGAAGCCTTAGAATTCCAGCAATTGCTGACTCAATACCCAAAACAAGCTTAAATTTATGACTTACAGTGTTAAAGAAATGTTTTACACCCTTCAGGGCGAGGGCTTTCATACCGGTCGTCCGGCGGTTTTTTGCCGATTCACAGGCTGTAATCTCTGGAGTGGACGCGAACAAGATCGGCAAACCGCCATTTGTCAGTTTTGCGATACCGACTTTGTCGGCACCGACGGCCAGAATGGGGGCAAGTTCAAACAACCCGAACAATTGGCACAACGTATAGACCAGTTCTGGCCCGCTGAGCAGGGTCAGAAATTTGTCGTATTCACCGGTGGCGAACCGGCTTTACAACTCGACGAAACACTCATCGATGCGATGCATCAGGTTGGTTTTGAGTGTGCGGTCGAATCCAATGGTACCCTAGCATTACCTGGCAATCTGGATTGGGTCTGCATCAGCCCGAAAGGTCGCTCGGATGTGGTTATAGAACAATGCAACGAATTAAAACTGGTTTACCCACAGACTGAGGCCATGCCCGAGCGATTCAGCGGGATTCAAGCGGATTACCGGTATTTAAGCCCCAGGAACAAGCACCAGGACATTACAATTGTACCGGGCAACAATGCCAACACGGCAAAATGCATCCAATACTGCCTCGAGAACCCAGAATGGCGGTTAACCTTGCAATCTCATAAGGTTTTGAACATCGATTAATTAAAACTCACACTCGTGAATGACTAGTGCGAACCTCATTCACAAAATGAATAACAAACATCATTTATAAAACTGGGATGAATTCTTAACATTTAGATGATGATTAACTAAACTTTGCCTCCATATTAAACCCAGTCTGCCAGTCCTGAGAGGACCAATTGATTGAACGCAATCCAGACCGAAAACTGAACATCTAGACATCAAGAAATGCGCAAATGGGGAAGCAACACACAGATTTTGCTTCGTCACATGAGTTTTTCATTTCAACGGCGAATACAGAATCACTCGCCCATTGAACAGAAATAGGCTCACAACCAAAAAACGCTATGACCGACAAATAAACGAAAATGGAGATCCAATCGTGCTAGAAGCTTATCGTAAACACGAACAAGAACGCGCTGCACAGGGTATTCCGGCAAAACCACTGTCTGCCGAACAGGTGACTGAGCTTGTCGAATTGCTGAAAAACCCACCTGCCGGCGAAGAATCTTTTATCAAAGACCTTCTGGTGAATCGAGTCCCACCTGGTGTAGATGAAGCAGCTTATGTGAAAGCCGGCTTTTTATCCGCCATTGCCAAGGGTGAGGCAAGCTCACCATTAATCGACGCTGTCGAAGCGGTTAAACTGCTGGGCACCATGCAGGGCGGCTATAACATTGAAACGCTGGTGTCTCTGCTTGATGACAGCAAATTAGCTGAGCAGGCAGCGGAAGAGCTCAAACACACACTGTTGGTTTTCGATGCCTTCCATGACGTGAAAGAAAAAGCTGACGCCGGTAACGAAGCTGCCAAGAGCGTAATGCAGTCTTGGGCCGATGCAGAATGGTATTTAAGCAAACCAGCTGTCCCTGAAAAAATTACCCTGACCGTTTTCAAGGTTACCGGTGAAACCAATACAGATGACCTATCCCCCGCTCAGGATGCTTGGTCTCGTCCAGACATTCCATTGCACGCCCTGGCGATGTATAAAATGGAACGTGATGGTCTGACGCCAGACAAAGCCGGTGAGATTGGCCCGATTGCGCAAATCGACGAGCTGAAGAAAAAAGGCCATCCTTTGGCCTTGGTCGGTGATGTTGTCGGTACGGGCTCTTCACGTAAATCCGCCACCAACTCAGTGCTGTGGTATACCGGCCAGGACATTCCAAACGTACCGAACAAGCGCTTCGGTGGCTTCTGCCTGGGTAACAAGATTGCCCCAATCTTCTTCAACACCATGGAAGACGCTGGCGCCCTGCCGATTGAACTGGATGTTGATCAGATGAACATGGGTGACGTGATCGACCTTTACCCACACGCAGGCAAAGTTGAGAAAGACGGCCAGGTTATTTCTGAGTTCGAGTTGAAAACCAACGTGTTGTTGGATGAAGTTCGCGCTGGCGGTCGTATTCCACTGATTATCGGCCGAGGTTTAACCGACCGCGCACGTGAAGCGATGGGTCTGGCACCGTCTGACGTTTTCGCCCGCCCAAGCGACGTTGAAACCAGCAGCAAAGGCTTTACGCTGGCTCAGAAAATGGTCGGTAAAGCCTGTGGTGTTGAAGGTGTTCGCCCAGGTCAATACTGCGAACCTAAGATGACGACGGTTGGCTCACAGGACACGACCGGCCCTATGACTCGCGATGAATTGAAAGACCTGGCCTGCCTTGGTTTCTCTACGGACCTGGTGATGCAATCGTTCTGTCACACAGCGGCATACCCAAAACCTGTTGATATTGACACTCAGCACACCCTGCCAGACTTCATTATGAATCGCGGTGGTGTCTCTCTGCGTCCGGGTGACGGCATTATTCACAGCTGGTTAAACCGTATGCTGTTGCCGGACACCGTAGGTACCGGCGGTGACTCTCATACCCGTTTCCCAATGGGCATTTCCTTCCCGGCCGGCTCTGGTCTGGTGGCTTTTGCCGCAGCAACGGGCGTCATGCCACTGGATATGCCGGAATCGGTATTGGTGCGTTTTAAAGGTGAACGTCAACCGGGCATCACATTACGAGACCTGGTTCACGCGATTCCGTATTACGCCATTAAAGACGGTTCATTGACCGTTGAGAAAAAAGGTAAGAAAAACATTTTCTCGGGTCGGGTATTGGAAATTGAAGGCCTGGATGACCTCACCGTGGAACAGGCTTTCGAACTGTCAGATGCCTCTGCTGAGCGATCTGCTGCCGGCTGCACCATCACCCTGTCGGAAGACTCTGTCGCTGAGTACCTGCGTTCCAACATCGTTATGTTGCGTTGGATGATTGCCAATGGTTATGGCGACGCCCGTACCCTGGAGCGACGTGCTGTGGCGATGCAGGAATGGCTGGATAACCCAAGCCTGATGCGTGCCGACGCAGATGCTGAATACGCTCACGTGATCGAAATTGATCTCAGCGAGATCAAAGAACCGATCCTGTGTGCACCTAACGATCCAGACGATGCACGCACCTTGTCTGATGTCATGAATACCAAGATTGATGAAGTGTTCATTGGATCCTGTATGACCAACATCGGTCACTTCCGTGCCGCTGGTAAATTGCTTGACGCGCACGGTGGTGCCATTTCCACCCGTTTGTGGATTTCACCACCAACGAAGATGGATCAGGCGCAGTTGATGGAAGAAGGTTACTACAACATCTATGGTCGCGCCGGTGCACGAACCGAAATGCCAGGATGTTCGCTGTGTATGGGTAACCAGGCCCGGGTTGCTGCTAAGTCTACCGTGGTTTCAACATCCACTCGTAACTTCCCGAACCGACTGGGTGATGGTGCCAATGTATTCCTGGCTTCCGCTGAACTAGCGGCGGTATCTTCCCTGCTTGGCAAATTGCCGACTCCAGAAGAATACATGGAATACGCCAAAAAGATCGACAGCATGGCAGCTGACGTTTACCGATATCTGAACTTTGATCAGATGGGTGACTTCGTCAATGCCGCAAACTCGGTCATTGCTTCTGCCTAAGCAATCACCATCTTCAGGAAAGCCTCCAATTCTGTGAGGCTTTTTTTTCGCTTGGCGTTTAAGTAAACACCCGATGTTCTGCACAGAACATCTTTCGCCCTGATTTGGGCGCAAAAGAGCGCAGAACAGGAAGGTATAAAAAAGTTGCGGCAGAGATACCATTGCGTATTCTTTCCGTTATGCTAACCCCCCTTTTCCCGAACCCTATTCATGTCTGACCGTATGCCGAAACACACTGGCCGCACCTACCAAACCGCCCGCGTTCTGTTCTTTGTTGTGACGTTGGTCGTTATTGCGTATCTGTTGAAAGGTGGCAATGATTCATTAAAGCAACTCATTGACCAATCCGATTACTCATCACTGGCCTGGTTAACCCTGCTATGTGCACTCTATGCATTGATACTGATCATACCCTTTGCACCGGGTATGGAGATCGGCTTGATGATAATGGCGCTGTTTTCAGTACCGGGCATTATCGGCGCCTGGCTGGCCACTATCGTTGGCTTGACCCTGGCATTTGCGCTCGGTCGTGCCGGCAGACATCTGCCCTGGGTGCAAAACCTATTGCACAAGCTACAAAACAACACCCAGCGCCCCAAATCCCTCCAATGGATACGAACCACGCTGGCCAACTATCCGCACCTGAGCATTGCGTTTCTTATCAATGCCCCGGGAAATACTCTGGTGGGAGGTGGCGGCGGAATAGCTGTTGTCAGCGGCGCAATTGGCCGGGTTTCAGTCTTGGGGTTCTTTGTCACAGTTGCCTTGGCCACATCTTGCATACCGCTATTGTTGTTACTTGGAGTTATCAGTCTGCAATAATCGCGGATACGACCATCTGACGCTCAGACAGCGGGTCGATGCGCAATAAACAGAACATAACGTGCCATATCGCAATACGGCCGTGTTTCGCATAACGCCAACTCTGCGTCGAACAAATCTTCTTCTGTGTACCACTCAATAACACAATTTTCTGCAAGGTCAGAAAAAGAACGAACACCCGCCTGACAACGTATCTGCAGCCCAGCCTTTTCCAATCCCATCCTGACCTCACCGGGGTCGAGCGGTGAAATGGGTGTCAGACCTTTGCGATCACCGCCGATGTCTCCGCTCATGGCGCGTTTTAACGTGCCACGCATTAAATGCCGTAACATGAGCATATGCCGGTTATAAACCATCAAACCGAGGTAGCCTCCGGGCCTGACCCAATTCGCAATATTCGGCACGAGCGCCATGGGTTGCTCCAGCCATTCCAATACGGCATGAACATTCACGACGTCGTAGTCAGTCTTTGGCAGATACTCGGTGAGCGATGCCTGTTGTACGGACAAGCGTTTCTCGGCAATGGCGGCGGCCAAACTCTGGTTGACACTGCTGACCATATCCTGCGAAATATCGAAGTAGTCTACCTTGGCGCCATTGCTCAAAAACCAATGACTCATCTGGCCAAGGCCACCCGCCGCATCCAATACCAGCCCTTGGTTCACAACCGATTCGGGCAGGTATTTTTTATACAGCGCATCGACCAGATGCATGCGCAACCGCCCCTTACGCGATTGGTAAATCTGACCTTCAAAACGATCAACCAACCCGTCAAAACTCACATAAGACATAGTAAAAAACCCATCAAAAGATGGGCTGAATTGTAACGCGCCTATGAGGATTAACCAGTGCCTGATGACTCAGACGACCGCACTGCCAACGTCCAACTTTTCAAACCAATCCAGAAAATCCTGTACATGCTGCCCTTTGAAAATGCGGCCGTGCTGTGGCACCATCAAATCAATATCCAATTTTCGAACTCGCTCAATCCAATGCTGCTTAGCCCTATTTGAAGGCATCCAACGCTGATGGAATCCTTTCATCTTAGGAATGTGTTCTGCAAAATTTTCCACATACAAAGGCGCATCCACCGATTCCAATGCCGCGCCAATGTCACCACTGAACAAGATTTTTGCTTTAGGATCGTACACATTAAAGTTTCCGGAACTGTGCAGATAATGTGCGGGTATAAACTCCAGGGTCAGATTCCCGAGCGTTAACTGACCACCTTCGTCCTTGATTGGCTGATACTTGATATTTTCCATACCGAAATGCCGGATAAAACCTTCCCATAACCAAGGGCTGTGCAGCGAGGCTTTCGGTAAGATCTGATCCCACATGCCCAGAGACGAAATGATATCCGGGTCTTGGTGTGACGCAAAGAGGTGCGTCAGCTGGTCGATATCGATGTACTTCATGATGGCCGCCAGCATGGGAGAGAACAATTCCACACCACCAGGATCGAGCAATAACGCTTGATCGCCATTTACAATCATGTATTGATTGGTGTCGATAATTAACTCCGGTTTGTCCGAGTCACGTCCGAATAAATACCATTGATGATGTTCATCATAAATTTTTTGCGACTTCATACGATTCGTAAATCCCTCAAGAGTTTCAATGAGCGCTGTACATGTGCTTTGATCTGGCCTGACAGCAGATCAATGTCTTTTGCCATATGGTTCAATAATTGTGTCTGCTGACCGGTTTCCAGCGCCTCCAACCTGAAATTCACGGCAATGACACTGCTTGCTTTAATCTGTTGGTCGATCTCTTCAAGAAAATTGATCAATTGAGTCCATTCCTTTCGGAAGTTTGTTTGCAGTTCGTTACGGCGTTTCTCACCACGAGAAAGCATGTTTTCCCGCAGTGCACTCAATCCTTTTGACTGATGATTCAAACGGCAGGCTGCATCCATGGCATCGTCAAAGCTGTTCATACGCCATTGGGCAACCGAATTATGAGAGATCAACACCGCGCTGTGATGTATCTGGTGAGCACTGGTAATGGATGTATTGGCCAGCTCTGAAAAGAAATCCGAGACGACTCGCAAGCCACTGGCTGTGGACCCGGCCCGCATCACCATTGCCATTGCATTTTTGGCGGCCAAGCTGAGTTTACGGGCGATGATCCCAACCTGATAGACCTCACCGGCAACCCGGGCCGAAGCGACCGTTACTTCAGCTGACTCATTTCTGCGCATGCCCACCCTCGCTCATAACAATCTGCCACTTTTTACTATAGACCCTAGCCGGGATATGTCACCAAAATGCCCAGAATCCCTCTTTTAACCTTAAGTGACATAAACGAGAAAAATAACCATGCATCCAAAGCAATGGTCGACGTCCAACCGCTGTTAAAGCTGTATATCGGCCTTTGCGTTTCCAAACTTAGAAATAAATAGGTCCGAATACACGGTTATTTCATGAATGATGGTTGAATGGAGCGAAGGAAGGAATTGACGAAAGCGTGCGACCTTAATTTCTGGTCCACTTTAGCCAGACATCGGTTTTGACTGGACTTTGCATAAAAATGGGCCGGTAGCGTCAGCAACGCTGCACCGGCCTTGGGATAGTATGACTTCGCTGTTAAGGTTCAGGGTAAAGCTTCGCGATGGCTATCTCACTGCGCACCAGCGGTAAATCGGTATATCCGGACCGTAATCGGGTGCGGACAACCACCCGTGTACTGGACACAGACCAAAGCTCACCGGCAAAAGTTTTTCCGTCTTTGCGCTCCAGCAGTACGTCTCGATGAAGGTATTGTGCCAGATCTGATACCGGAACTGGTTTCAATATCCGCTCCAATTCTTTCGCTTCCACTTGCTCTTCTTCTACTTCTACCAGCTCTGGACCGACTCTGAATGTCTTACGAATCTCGGTCAGATCAAGTTGAGACAGCTTAGACTGGTCCCATGACAGCCGACCAATACCCACAGACTCGTTGTTTACGATCACATGCAAGTCCAGCAGCTCAACCAATTCAGCGATGCCGTAAAACTCCAGGTCAGCCATGCCAAAATTGGGTAATGGTCGCATCTTCAGGTTTAGGCGCGAGCGCGCATCGAACAAATCGGTATACAGCTTGATAACGTCGAAATCGGCGTCGAAATCAATCTCGTTCAAAACAGCCGCAAACATGGAGCGGTTCAACTCAAGCCACTCAGGTTTATCCATTTCGGCAGCTTTAGCGCAAAAATCATGCACCTTCGTGTTGTATCCCAGATCAACGTATTGCAACTCCAGATTCGTTGGTACCACGGAGGTCGGGTCAAAACCACCCAATGCTGACTTGTAGTTTTGCATTATGGAGGCAAGCCCCAGATAGGACTGATCGAGAATCAGATGCCCGATCCCGTCCATATACAATTCAAATGAACTGACGAATTCATCGGCTGGTGCGTTGAAGGTATAACCCAGGTTCAAATCGAAGGTCAGCGTTCGTAAACCCATATCAAAAATTTGCTTGGGACCCATGCCAAGGTACCGACCACAGCCCAGTGCCAACACTTGCTCGAACGTACCGGGCTCGTAAACATCATCCAACTGATTAATGAATTGAGGATCAATATCGACGGAAAAGCTGCTGATCTTTAGCTCAACTTGCTCTGGCAACTTACCGTCTTTAATGGTCTTTTCCAGACCCAATGTGTTGAAGAATCCACCAGTGCCAATTGCTATGCGGCCAATCTCCACCGTCGTCTGGCTGCTTGGGACAAACAGCTCGATATTATTGAGTATGATTTGCCCATTCAAATCGATCTGGGCTTTCTCATAACTGGCATCGACGAAGAATAATGCCGCAAAAAAATCGTCAACCGACTTGCGCACCTTCCATTGCATACCAAAATAGCTCGCCGCTGTCGCGACAATAAAACCAACCACCAACACCACTAACAGTTTTTTCATAGGTTCCTCTATCTACAACTCAATTCGCGCCTCACCAGGTGTACATTGAATGACATGCCAAAGGGGCATTTTAAATGTACGACAGGTATCGCGCTATTTTCCTTTCAAAACACACCAAACTCATTATTCATGATGCAGGGTTTGTTCTTTTTCTGGTTCGCTTTCACCGTTCGTGGTTAGCGCAACCGATTCAATCAATTCAAAGCCAAGGTGTTCATTCAATTCTGCTTTATTCAACACCAGATCATGCAGAGTGTATTCATCCATATAGGCAACGAACTGCTCCAATGCTTTACTGAATATCCCTCGCAATCGACATACTGGGGAGATAACGCAACCAGGCCCTTCTGATGCCATACACTCGACAAAGGCAGTGTCGGTTTGTGAAATCCGGAAAATCTCACCCAAGCGGATATCAATTGCGGCTTTGTGCAGCTTTAAGCCCCCGGTACGACCACGTTCTGTCGTCACTAAACCATGCTCAACCAAGCGAGAGGAGACTTTCTTCAGATGATTCAAGGAGATATCGTAGGCTTTAGCAACTTCGGTCAGCGAAACTGTCTTATTTGGGTTAGCCCCTAACATAATCAGTATCCGAAACGCATAGTTGGTAAAACTGTTAATTTTCATAAAGCTTTTCTCTTGGTAATGACAGCAGTCTGAACAGGTTTCACCTTAAATCAATTAAAGACCAGTTACCATATCGGACGTATGGCATTGCGACTGAGGTATCACCTATCTTTCCATGGAGCGTCGAAATCGCCGAATCACCACAATTGCCATACCAGGATAATCCTGTGGTAAAAGAATGTAATTAAATTACAATAAGCGGAATTGAAATCCTGTCAATGAATGATTGAATGCCAGTGAAACGCCGCATCCTAAAAAGAATTTTCACACTTTTACCAGATTTTATAGCTATTTATGGGCTACTTAGCCGAACTTAAGCGAAATTCACGTAGACTACCCTTTTAAAAATAAAGTAGTAGTTTTACCAAAATATTGATCTGGAATAGTGAAAAATCCGAAAAATATGGTAGTGTGCGGCACGATTATTGAGTAATGATCCATACTATGGATAAACCAGCACATTTCGAGGGGCCTCCCAATATGCGAAAGACCAAAATTGTTTGTACGATCGGACCTGCTTCAGAGTCAAAAGAAATGCTGACCAAGCTCGTTCAAGCGGGCATGAATGTCATGCGTTTAAACTTTTCTCACGGTGATTACGAAGAGCATGGTGCGCGCATCAACAATGTTCGTGAAGTCTCTAAAGAATTGAGCAAGAAAGTCGCGGTTTTGCTGGACACCAAAGGTCCTGAAATCCGCACCATGAACCTTGCCAATGGCGATGTATTGCTGGAAGCCGGTCAAACCTTCACATTAACAACCGATCAAACCGTTGTCGGTGACAACACTCGTGTTGCCGTAACTTATGAAGACTTTGCCAAAGACCTCAGCGTCGGCAATACCGTGTTGCTGGACGATGGCCTTATTCAACTGACCGTAACCGAAATCAGCGGTAACGACGTTATCTGTAAAGTTGAAAATACCGGTGAACTGGGTAATAAGAAAGGCGTCAACCTTCCGGGCGTAAGCGTTAAGTTGCCTGCCCTGTCCGAAAAAGATCGCGCGGACATCGTTTGGGGTGCAAGCCAAGATGTCGATTTTGTTGCGGCATCGTTTATCCGAAAAGCATCCGATGTGGTCGAAATCCGTGAATTGCTGGAAGCAAATGGCGGCGAAAACATCAAGATCATATCTAAAATCGAAAACCAGGAAGGCGTAGACAACTTCGACGCGATTCTGGAAGCATCCGACGGCATCATGGTTGCCCGTGGCGACCTGGGTGTTGAAATTCCGGTTGAGGAAGTCATTTTTGCGCAAAAAATGATGATCAAAAAGTGTATTCTGGCGCGCAAGCCAGTGATCACTGCGACCCAAATGCTGGATTCGATGATCAAAAACCCACGTCCTACCCGCGCCGAAGCTGGCGATGTTGCCAACGCAATTCTGGACGGTACCGATGCGGTCATGTTGTCTGGCGAATCCGCCAAAGGCAAATACCCAGCAGAAACCGTTGCGATTATGGCGCAAATCTGTGAACGTACAGACGACGCCATGAAGCAGATTGATCGTCCTCTGCCGGTTGAAACAGGTTCTCTGCGGGTCACAGAATCGATCTGTAAAGCAGCGGTACATACTGCCCAGGATCTGGATACGCAATTGATTGTAGTCGGCACTCAAAACGGCAAGTCCGTGAAGTCTGTCCGTAAATACTTCCCGAAAGCTCAGATTCTGGCCCTGACCCGTAATGCGAAGACGGCTCAGCACCTGTGTCTCACCAAAGGCGTAACGACTTCGATCGTGGAACCGTTTGAAAACAGTGACTGCATTTACGAAAAAGCCAAAGAAAAAGCGGTTGAATACAACCTGGCAAAACCTGGCGATGCGATTCTCGTCGTCGCGGGCGCACTGTTTGATACTACAAACACCATGTCTGTGCACTATATCGACTGATCATCCGATCTTCGACAAAAAAGGAGCCGTTGGCTCCTTTTTTTTAGCGCTGGAAAGTATGGCTGTACAATTCAAAACCCAACTTCTGATAGAACTTTGCCGCTTGCTTATTCTTAGCGAGCACCTCCAGTCGAATCGGTTTTCCATTGGCGACATTATGCTGTAAAAATTCGATCATCTTGGTGGCAAGTCCGCGTTTGCGATACTGGCGAAGAGTGAAGATCTGACGCACATACAAATGCGACTCCTCTTCACGCCAAATACAATAGGAAACCGGCAAGTTACGATGCAATACCGCATGGCACCCGTATTCTCCACCATCCAGCCAAGAGATCATGCGTTGCTCCAACTCCGTTAATGTCATGGCATTGGCATGCCCTTCGTCTTGAATCAACTCGGCATTCATTAACGCCAAGGCCTTATAATGCTTGGCAGACATTCGGGATACCGGGTAACCAACGGATTGCTGAAGTATGGTCATAGCACGCCTCGTGTAGTTATTGTTTTATTTGATAACCGGTTTTAAATATCCACCAGATAATGGCGGAACAGGCAACCAAAAAGCCGGTTATCATGATCAGGCTGACGCTGACACTGACATCGGAAACGCCATAAAAACTCCAGCGAAAGCCACTGATTAAGTAGAGTACGGGGTTAATCAGTGTGATTTTTTGCCATAGATCAGGCAGCATTGAGATTGAATAAAAGCTGCCACCCAAAAACACCAACGGGGTGACGATCAACAGAGGGATCAATTGCAGTTTTTCAAAGTTATCAGCCCAGATACCGATAATAAAGCCAAATAAACTGAAGGTGACCGCGGTCATCAACAGGAACCATACCATCCAGAACGGATGCATGATTTGCAGATCCACAAAGAAAGCCGCGGTGATCAGAATAATGGTGCCCACGATCAACGACTTGGTGGCTGCCGCACCAACATAACCGAGCATAATTTCGAAATAAGAAACCGGTGCTGACAACAGTTCATAAATAGTCCCCGTGAACTTGGGAAAATAGATGCCAAAGGATGCATTGGAAATACTTTGCGTCATGAGCGACAGTATCATTAAACCGGGAACAATGAAGGCCCCATAACTGACCCCTTCTACTGAGGTAATCCGCGAACCAATGGCTGCGCCAAACACGACAAAATAAAGAGACGTCGAAATTACCGGCGAAACAATGCTTTGCAGCACCGTGCGTCGGGTTCGGGCCATTTCAAAGCTGTAAATCGCTTTAATCGAATGGATGTTCATGATGCCTCCTTGATCAGGTCGACAAAAATATCTTCCAGTGAACTCTGGTGCGTCGCGAGATCTTTAAACTGAACCCCATGATCTGACAACATCTGCATCAACCTTGCTATACCCGTATGCGAATGGGTGGCATCGTATTGATACACCAACTGGTTACCCTCATTCTGCAACGACAGACTGAACTCACTTAACCAAGCGGGTAACTCGGTCATCGGTTGTTTCAACTCCAATGTCATCTGTTTTTTGCCCAGCTTACGCATGAGCTCATCTTTGTTTTCAACCAACTTAATTTCACCACCATTGATTATCGCGATCCGATCCGCAATTTCTTCTGCTTCTTCTATATAGTGCGTTGTTAAAATGATCGTGACACCGCTTTGTCGCAAACGCTCTACCACCTGCCACATATCTTTGCGGAGTTCGACATCAACTCCCGCGGTCGGTTCATCAAGAAACAGCACTCTGGGCTCGTGGGACAATGCCTTTGCGATCAGCAAACGTCTTTTCATACCACCAGACAACTGCATGATTTTCGTATCACGCTTGTCCCATAAAGAGAGATCACGCAAGACCCGCTCAATATAAGCCGCATTCGGTGGCAACCCAAACAAACCACGACTGAAACTGACGGTCGCCCACACGGTTTCAAAAGCCTCGGTATGCAGTTCCTGAGGGACCAGCCCAATAAGACTTCGGGTTTTTCGGTAATCGCGAATAATGTCATGTCCTGCTACCGTCACAGAGCCACTGGTTGGATTGACGATCCCGCAAATCGTACTGATCAAGGTCGTTTTTCCAGCCCCGTTTGGTCCCAGCAAAGCTAAAATCTCTGCTTCTCTGATATCCAAAGACACTTGGTTTAAGGCCTGATAGCCATTGTCATAGATCTTCGACAGATTCTGAATGGAAATAATTGAGTTCACTTCGTCCCCGATTTTTGTTGTGTGTGTTGGGTTCGGTTGATTTTGGCCACATTCCTGGCCACCAGATATCAGCATAGCGAAAAACCCACGACTGCGCAGAGAATCATTCTCATTTTTTGCTCTACAGTACTTCCAAGTAGTGCCATTGACTTCAGTGGTTGTGGAAAATCGAACATATCGATAGACATTCTGGCGGACTTTCTGATTCACACGGATAAGGACAAGCATCCGAACCATTTGAGTGCAATCAATGGACTGCTTGCTCCGCTAGGTAGCGAAATTCTGACCGAACCCAACATCCAAACACATCTTTAATCGCGAATTATCCAGTTCAAGCGCCGAAAGCAACGAATGGCACGTCATTTGCAAAACCTAAAACGGGCACTTAAACGTTCCCACTTTTTATCAGCGAAAACAGGACAACGGCGTCCTCGACAACTCACTCAGTGAGCTGGCGAGTCGCCGTTTTTTATTGCCTGTCAAAAAGTGGTTCTTAACGCTTATCGACGTTGAGAAAAGGAACAAGTGAAACAACGGAACCTTCAGGAAAGAGAGAACGATTATGTCGTATATATTACCTTCGGAATTCGTCACTAAAATGGTAGACGCAGGTGAATCGAAAGTTTACATGTCTACCCGTGATACGTTAATTCGCGCCTATATGGCGGGTGCAATTCTGGCTTTGGCCGCTGTCTTTGCGGTCACCATTGCCGTGCAAACTGGCGTCTTCCTCATTGGCGCAATATTGTTCCCGGTAGGGTTCTGTATGCTGTATCTGATGGGGTTTGATTTGCTCACGGGTGTCTTTGTTCTCGCACCGTTGGCATTATTGGACAAACGACCTGGCGTCACCGTCAACGGCGTATTGCGCAACTGGGGATTGGTTTTTCTGGGTAACTTCGCTGGCGCACTGACAGTCGCGTTTATGATGGCATTCGTGTTCACCTATGGTTTCACCACTGACCCAGGAGCTGTCGGCGAGAAGATTGCTGGCGTCGGGGAGTCACGTACATTGGGCTATGCAGCGCACGGAATCAACGGTTGGTTCACTATTTTCATCCGTGGCATGCTTTGCAACTGGATGGTTTCGATGGGCGTGGTCGGAGCCATGATTTCCACAACCGTGCCTGGCAAAGTAATCGCCATGTGGATGCCCATTATGTTGTTCTTCTTCATGGGATTCGAGCATTCGGTTGTTAACATGTTCCTGTTCCCATCCGGCATCATTTTGGGCGGTAACTTTTCAGTTATGGATTACTTCATATGGAATGAAATTCCGACGGTACTGGGCAACCTGATCGGTGGATTGGCATTCACAGGTTTAACGCTTTACAGCACACACATCAAAACAGCACCTAAGCGTGTATTGCAACCTTAACAGCCCTGCCCGGTTAAAAGCCGGGCGATTCAGGCCGAGTAACCATGACGCAACCATTAACGGTTAATACAGGTTTCTACAGCGACAAGGGTCGTAAAGACATCAACCAGGATGCGCTTGGTTACAAAATACCAAACGGCAATCTGCGACGTCAAAAAGGCATTGTATTTGCCATTGCCGACGGCATCAGCAGCAGCTCAGTCAGCCAGATTGCCAGTGAAAATGCCGTGCAGTCGTTCATCGATGATTACTATTGTACGTCTGATGCCTGGTCGTTAAAGCACTCAGCGTTGACAGCCATGCAGTCGATCAACAATCAGCTGTACACGCAAACACAGCAAAGCCCTTACCGATATGACAAAGATCGCGGTTACGTGTGTACCTTTTCAGCGTTGATTTTGAAAGCGCACCTTGCTGAGATCGTCCATATTGGCGACGCCCGAGTTTATCGGATCGCGAACGGGGCTTTAGAGCAACTCACTAATGATCATCGCTATTGGACCTCGCAACAACAGAGTTATCTGAGTCGAGCACTCGGCATCCAACCAGATTGCGACGTTGACAGCCTCGAAATACAGTTAAACTGCGATGACACCTTCGTGCTATGCACCGATGGCATTTATGAGTTTGTTCAACCCGAATCCATTCTTCAGATTATTGCTGAGCACAAAAACAATCTGGAAGCGGCAGCTCAAATAATTACCAAGACAGCATTCGATGCCGGCAGCACCGACAATCTGAGTATTCAGATTGTGTATGTGGAGGCTTTACCCGTTGACGAACCCAGTGAAGTTCAAACCTTATTGGATTCCTTGCCTTTACCACCTTCGATTGATGCCGGGCAAATTTTCGATGGCTACCGAATTTTAAGAACGCTCTATAACAGTGCCCGCAGCCATGTCTATCTGGCACAGGATGCCGAAACGGACGAACTAGTAGTACTGAAAACGCCCAGCCTAGATCTTTCTTCAGATCCCGCTTATCTGGAACGTTTTCTGATGGAAGAGTGGATTGCCCGTCGGATTAAAAGTCCATACGTGCTGGCCGCGGGTAAAGTGGAACGCGACCGGAATTACATTTACACCGTCTCGGAATACATTGAAGGCCAAACATTGGCACAATGGCATCGGGATAACCCACGCCCTTCGTTGGAAACCGTTCGTCAGATTATTGAGCAATTGTCGAAAGGGTTACGCAGCTTTCACCGGATGGATATGCTGCACCAGGACTTGAAACCAGAAAACATCCTGATTGACACTCACAACAACATTAAAATTATCGACTTTGGTTCAACCTATGTCGCTGGCGTGGCAGAACGGACCCCATTGAGTCAGCAAGATCATTTGTTAGGTACAGCGCTGTATGCTGCGCCAGAATACTTTTTGGGTGAAGTCGGCTCAACTCGCTCAGACCTCTATTCATTGGGTGTTATCACCTATTTTCTGCTCAGTGGTAAATACCCATACGGCACCAAAGTCCCCGGCGCACGAACACTTTCGGCACAACGCAAACTGGCGTACCAAAGTGTGTTGAACGATGAACTTGCCATCCCTTCCTGGATCGACGAAGCGATTCGAAAGGCCGTGCACACGAACCCACTGAGCCGCTACGAAGACAGTGCTGAGTTCATTTACGATTTACGACACCCGAATAAAGATTTTCTAAACAAAACGCGGAGACCTCTAATTGAGCGAAACCCGACAGCCTTCTGGCAAGGCGTTTCGTTCGTGCTGTCCTGTATCGTTGTTTATTTATTATATAACTAAAAAACGTCTGGTTTCGAACGCAGAAAAATCACATGCCCACAGATCAAAAGAAGGAAGGACTAACCATGATTCACAGCCGAGAAGATGTCACACAATTGATTGTATCCGCCAAGGTTCAAAAAGGTGTTACCTGGAAAGAAGTGGCCGAGAAAGTTGGCCAGTCTAAAGAATGGACCACCGCGGCTTGCCTGGGCCAAATGACGTTTAATAAAGAGCAAGCCGAATTGGTGGGAGAAATTTTTTCCCTGCCCAATGAGGCAATCGCCTGGCTACAGATTTCTCCGTACAAAGGCTCACTGCCGACCTCAGTACCGACGGATCCGTTAATATACCGGTGGTATGAAGTAGTGAATGTGTTTGGGACAACCATCAAAGAGCTCATTCACGAAGAATTTGGCGATGGCATTATGAGTGCGATTGATTTCACGTTCGATGTTGAGCGAGAGGAAGACCCCAAAGGCGACCGGGTCAACGTCACT
This sequence comes from Reinekea sp., assembly GCA_050293765.1. Lineage (GTDB taxonomy): Bacteria > Pseudomonadota > Gammaproteobacteria > Pseudomonadales > Natronospirillaceae > Reinekea. The sequence continues at coordinate 77,816 of JBNKNI010000007.1, read as the reverse complement.
TTGTCCGGAAAATTCCTGCCGTACAAATCATTTTAAGGCACTGCAGTCTTCTATCAGGCTTAGGGCATCCATACATGCCCTAAGTCGCTGCTGAAAACTTAAGGTTATAAGGCATGGCGGTCCGATACCTCGGTGCCCATGACGTAACCCCATGAACAGGTTAATGTCGTCCTTGAGTTTACAATTCTGAGCGAAGATCTGCGCATTTCCTAAAATATTTATAGGACTGCGATGACTTGAAGTAGCCCAACAAATTCACCCGTTTTCGGCTCTAAATAGAGTTTGATAAAAAACAAGACCTGAATTGGCCACATATCGTACATACATAAAACAAAGTTTGATCTTTCTTTATATCCGAGTTCGCTTAAGTGTACGACCCAACGAAAATATAGTTTGATATTTTAATGTTGTGCATCATTGGCTCAATCAGTTTTTCAGGTAAGCGGACTAAAGTGGGTATCCAGATTAATAACCGAAAACATCACAAAGCAGACGGTTTAACTTCCGGTTGAGTGTGAGGGAATTACCCTAAAGCAGACATTTCAACGCTTAATGCATGGGCGCGGCTTTTTCGCGACCCTTGCCTTTGACTGTTAAGTTGCGGACCAATGGGCACAACTCATTTAAAGTCTTTATGCTTACTGGCTTAGGATAGTCATCTGGCCATTGGTGTGCACCTTCGTACCAGATACCAAATAAACCAGCTTCGATACTTCCCATATAGTCATTTAACGGGTGGTCACCAACAAAGTAAGCTTCATCTGCATTACACCCCATTTCGCATAAGGCTTTCTGAAAAATTTGAATATCAGGCTTTTTAAACCCTACTTCCTCAGAGATAACAATTTTTTCGAAATATTCATCTAAAGCAAATTTCTTAATTTTTTCCCTTTGGTTCTTGCTTTGTCCGTTGCTAACGAGACAAAGTTTAAAACTCATTTCAATCAATTCGGTAAGATATTGATATAAGCCAATCATAGGTAACGAATTGTTTGGAATCCAACTCTGCCAGTGTTTAGACAATTCATCGGCTGAAACAGTGCATTTCCATATCCCTAATTCACTAATAAGCTGACTTCTCACTTCGTGAGTTTCGTACCCACCTCTATCCAGGCCATTAAATGCCTCTTTCAAATACTTTTTCGAAACATCTGGATTTAATGAGTCGTTATATTCCGCAAAAAAATATTCGGCGTAAGCACTGACAGTGGCTTTTCTATCAGTAAGTGTGTTGTCTAGATCAAGGAATACGTATCTCATAGCTACCTAACGTTTACGCCAGCGGTTAAAATGCGCAGCAAAATTCAATCCACTGCGCGTACCTTTTAGCTAAAATAGCTAGGGTAATGCTTTGGACTGATGTAGTGTTTCGAATCCCTAGGAGGATCTATAACTTCTAAGTCCACTTTACTCAAAACTCTTTCAACCTTTTCTGCGTTTTCAAAATCCGTAACAGATACTCGATAGTCTGTTCCAATGGAGATTTTTATTTGATTGTTGTAGCACCATATAAGGACTTTTACTCCGTCTATCACACAATGCTTGGGCTGTTCTATCCATTGGGTATTTGGAATTAACGATGGAAACTGCGCAAATATGTCACCTCGATAACCCTTTCCGGGAACCGGTTGATCAGGTTTCTCATGATATGTTTTTAACTTAATTCCTAGATCTTCAAAAAAATTGGTCATCTCTTCTAGTGAATTGTACGCGTATACCACATCAAGTGAATCACCATCATTGGCATGACCACCATTAGCTCGAAAGAACCTGAACAATTTGAGTTTCTTTGCCCAATACTTATAGGTGTCTTCACTATGAGACTCGAACAAGTAAGCTAACCATCTATCCATGTCGATCCTTTCAGCTAACACCTGTGTATGCCGAGCCAAACCGGGAGCGAAGTGGAGCGCATAAAATGGCTGAAAGCCATGCGCGAAACGAAGCGGAGGTTTGGCTTCGGCATGACACATTTGTTAGGTGCTCTCAGTTCCATGTTTCTGCAAAGATAATTTTTTCACCATCGTATGGTGATACAGCATCTAAATCATTACATGACTCAGGCGGTTCTCCCGCAGCAATGCTCTCGTGGAGTTCTATGAGCCTCTTTAAAGCTCTTGCGGAAAAAGCGTTTTCTCGTGTAAAGACATTTTCTCCATACTTTGCCACTAATTCATCATATGCTTTATATGCTGACTTATAAAATAATTGCCTTTCAGAATTCCCCAATCCTCTAAGGTCAAAGTCTAGGAAAGGTGATGGTCGATCACTTACATCTTTTAACCAAACTGAAAATGCTTCATTTTCTCCCAATATCTTCTTCGCTATTAGAGAATACATCCCACTCATTCCCAGGGTAGAACTATAAAGCGATCTTCCGTCATCTAAAGTAAGTATGGCTGCCATTGCTCACCTAACGTTTCCGTTTGTGGTTAGTTGGCGCGAAGCAGAAACTAATCCACAACACGGGCTTGTTAAGAGCCTTCGCATGAGTCAGTCTCCGCGCTTACTAGACCCCATTGTGTATTTGTCTTAGTGCAACTTCGAACATACGAAGTTTTTGACTCAATATACTTAGTGATAGCTTCAAGTTCATTTAGAGATTTGGCTTTACTCGAAACATGAACTACATACATTTCAATTAGCATACTTTTTTCAGTCAAACTTACGAAAAAGCTAAGGTAACCTGTCTCAACGCTGCAAAAAGCATTCTCGTACAGATCCGCTTGGCACTTCTCGTATCCTGCTCCAGTAAAGAGCTTTTCCACCTCAATCATTACTAACTTATCTGAGTAAAATGATTGAGTATTCACATTACCGGCATAGCAGCCATGGAGTAATAGTGAGACTAATACAAGGATGAATCTGTTTCTCATAGGCTCTTAACAGTGTGATATACGGACCCAACTGCAAAAGATGGGTCCGTATATCACTATTTATGGTTTTTAATAATTTGACCTAATATTGCTTAAAATCAACAGCTTAGCAACCACTGTTCATATCGTATCTTCTTGATAAAGCGGACCCACCGGTCTGTAAATCACGAGCTACCTAACTTCTTTCTCGGAGATTTGCCTATAAAACAATCACTTAAATGACCATGGAGGTCACGGATTATGGAAAATGTGGACCGAAAGACCCGATTACTACCTCAAATGAGAGAAATTCTCGCTCGCAATCATTACAGCCCCAATACCATTCAGACCTATCTTCACTGGACTAAGCAATACATCTACTTCCATAACAAACAGCATCCAAAAGACCTAGGGGTAGATGATCTCGCTCAGTTTCTTACTCATCTGGCCACTCGAAAACAAGTCTCACCGTCAACCCAGGCTCAAGCTCTTAATGCCCTGGTGTATCTCTATCGGCAGGTTTTGAAAATAGACCTGGGCGACATCGATTTCTTACGATCCAGCCGACGTTTCAAAAACATTCCTACCGTGTTATATCGAGTTGAAGTCACTGATCTTCTGAATAATATTCACGGAAAACTGCGAGTCATGGCCAGCCTCTTATATGGGGCAGGCTTACGGGTCAATGAGTGTGTCACTTTACGAATGAAAGATGTGGATTTAGCGATGAAATCAATCACTGTCCGCAATGGAAAGGGGCTTAAAGCACGTGTAGTTCCCATTCCGGAGCGTCTGCTGGCCCCACTTCAATCTGTAATGATTCACCGTAAAGAACTGCACATTCAAGATACCCTTCAAGGCGCTGGATATGTCCATTTACCATGGGCTTTCGAACGGAAGTCACCCAAGGCAGCACAAAGTATTCAGTGGCAGTTTTTGTTTAGCTCTGGCGTGACCAATATCGAGAAGAAAAGTGGCCGGAAGATGAGGTGGCACTGCTCAACGTCTAATTTGCAGAAGGCTGTGAAGAAAGAGACAGATCGAGCTCAATTAAGCAAACGTGTAACCTGCCATACATTAAGATACGCATTCGCGACTCTTTTACTGAAATCGGATATAGATATCAGGACAATCCAGCAATTGATGGGACATAAGGATCTAAATACAACAATGATTTACACCCATATCATCATGACTGACATGAACGGTGTGAAGAGCCCGCTGGATTTATTGTAACGATAAAGACACTTTTTATGTCTGCTTTAGGCTTAAGCGGGAATTATTCCTACTTAAGCCATACTTCTGATAATGCATCTTACCGCTCTGTTTCAATGTACAGAGCTAATGACCGCTTAATGGTTGAAGCTGCCTGTTGTTATGTCTTGCCATACTTTCACTTATACGTGTCTCCAAATCCATAAGGCTTGGAAATATCAAACTCTATTGTTTTTAGGCAACTTTGGCTTTTTGATCAAACTTTATTTGATACCGACACCCGTTAACAACTTTACACCATGCCAACACCCTACTTCAGCCATCAAAAACCATTACTAAGCGGACTGGGTCGAAGCACGTTACCGTGGCGCTGCGTTCGTGAATATCCCTCATTAAACGAACAGGCAATAATGGATTACGAGCCGAAAAATCGAGATGCGCGTCTAAAAAAATGAACGAAACTGGCGTTGATGCATCCACCACTCTGGTTCTGCAGATAAATTCATTTAGTGTGTTCAGAGTACCTTCTAATCGTTCGACCAACTTTTCGGCGGTACTCTTTGTTCAACGTTGACAGCAAACCTGTTTTAACCGCGTTGATCATTAACCACCTGATGAATCAGAAGTTTGTTGTTGACTCTCCAGGATAATAATCCCAGCTCACTACCGAGCTATTCACTCCAACCCTCGTTTTACCAAAACGATATAAAAATAATGGAGAAATGCATGAGATCAATCATACCCGCACTGGCGTTAACCGCTGCGTGCATCACACCCATGGCGTTTGCTGACGATGTCTGGATCACCATCGGCACGGATGGCTATGAAAGTATTAAAAAGTATCATCCGACGCTTCTGGGTAAAACCATAGAACAGCCTTTGGTGGCTCAGAATAACGGTGTCACCGTGCTCAAGGTGAGAGAATCAGATTTATCTTCGATCTCACACCTGATGCACGAAAACCACAACCGATGTGGCGGCTTCATCGCGCACGATTCTCTTGAAGCGGCACAAGCCAGTGTCTTGAATACGTTCACGTTAGCAGAGCCCGCCACGCTGATCAGTTACAGTATCGATAACCCGGTGGTTGTGTCAGACCTTCAAGGTGCGATGACAGAATCGGGCATTCGCAGCACGATCAGTTCGTTAGCCAACTTCACCAATCGGTACTACACCACGTCCCATGGCGTGGACGCGGCTAACTGGCTTAAAAACAATTGGCAGCAAAAAGCAGCGGGAAGAGACGATATCAGCGTCACCCTTTTCAATCATAGCTGGGCACAGCCGTCGGTGGTCATGACCATACAGGGTCGCACACTGCCCAATGAAGTCGTGGTGATCGGGGCACACCTCGACTCCATAATCAGCGGCGGAATGAGTGAAAACACCCGTGCGCCAGGTGCCGACGACGATGCTTCCGGTATTGGTACCTTGACCGAACTCATCAATGCCATTACCACGACCGACTTCAAACCAAACAGAACACTAACCCTCATTGGCTACGCCGCCGAGGAAGTGGGACTGCGCGGCTCAAAAGCGATCGCGGAAAACTACAAAGCAACGGGCAAAAATGTTGTTGGTGTTCTGCAACTGGACATGACCAACTATCAGGGTTCCAGTAACGATATTTATCTGATCGACGACTACACCAATGCCGCTCAGAACAACTTTGTTGAACAGCTGGTCACCACCTATCAAGCCGAACTTACTGTCGCTCGGTCGACTTGTGGTTACGCCTGTTCGGATCACGCTAGCTGGACGAACCAGGGCTATCCCGCTTCGTTTCCGTTCGAAGCCACCTTTAATGGTGCCAACCCTTACATACATTCGGTAAATGACACTCTCGATAAGAGCGGCAACAACGCGTTTCATGCCCTGAAGTTTGGCAAACTGGCTGCGGCGTATGTGGCAGAACTAGCGAAAGGCAACATGAGTGATACGCCCCCACCCGATCCAGATCCATCCGACGAAGTGACTGACGTTTTCAACGGCTCGGTATCCCGTAATCAGGAGCAATCGTTTGGTCCGTTGTCTGTTAAAGCAAACACAATGGTTAGCATCAGCATGACAGGCACCAACGATGCGGACCTCTATGTTCGCGTGGGTGCAGCACCAACAACTTCAAGCTACGACTGTCGACCTTATAAGAACGGCAGCAACGAAACCTGCTCGGTGAGCGTCAACGCCAATGACAGTGATGTTTACATCATGGTCAGAGGTTACAGCAGCGCCGTTTCAATGGTCTCGGTCAGTGCTACTTATACACCAGCGAATCCCGACGATGGTGGAGATCCTGATGTACCGGTCACCGAAAATTTCAGTGACTCTGTTACCCGGAATCAAGAGATCCAATACGGTCCGTTTGCCATTCAACCCAGCAGTAAGGTTGTCGCAGCCATGACGGGAACAAATGACGCTGATCTGTATGTTAAGTTTGGCTCTGCACCTACAACCAGCAGCTACGATTGCCGACCGTATAAAAATGGCAGTGCAGAAACCTGCGACATTACGGCGGGAGGCACAGATTCCTCTGTATATGTCATGGTGCGCGGCTACAGTTCGAGCGCTTCAATTTACGATCTGAGCGTGCAATACCAACCTTAATAACCAAGAAGCTCTGCTGATGCAGAGCTTCTTCCACGCCACTTATCCCGGACTGACACCACGTATCCTTTCAGTACGTCGCCGCAGCAATTCAACGACAGTGAGCAGCAATATAGACAACGCCACCAGGACCGTAGCGACAGCCAGAATGGTTGGGCTTATTTGTTCTCGCAATCCGGTAAACATTTGCCAAGGTAACGTTTTTTGTGCGGAAGAACCGACAAACAGAACCACCACCACTTCATCAAACGAGGTGATAAACGCAAACAGACCACCTGAAATTACGCCTGGCAAAATCAGCGGCATTTGCACACGCCAGAAGGTGACAATCGGATTGGCACCAAGGTTGGCCGCAGCACGGGTCAGGGACTTATCGAAACCTACCAGCGTGGCCGTGACCGTAATGATAACAAATGGAATACCCAAAACAGCGTGTGCCAACACCACACCCCAATAGGTGCCTTGCAACCCGATACGGCTGAAAAAGAAATACATACCAGCGGCAGAGATCACCAACGGTACAATCATGGGTGATATTAGTATCGCGGTGATCAGCCGTTTAAACGGCACGTGTGGTTGACTTAAACCGATGGCCGCCAGTGTTCCAAGCCCCACGGACAGGAAGGTCGCCATCGGTGCAATCCGGACGGAATTATAAATCGCACTGGTCCAGTCACTGTTAGTAAAGAAATCCCGGTAGTGTTTCAGCGAATAACCGGCCGGGTCAAAGGCCAGCATCTCTTTGGTAAAGGTAAAGAAATCCTGCGCGTTGAACGACAACGGAATGATGATCACAATAGGCGCAATCAGAAAAAAGAAAATCAACCCGCAGATCACCTTAAAACTGTAGAACCAAATGCGTTCACCGGTCGATGCATAGGATGGTAAATGGATCATATCGATTACCCCAGTTTTAAGTTGTCGATGCCAACGTGTTTGTCGTAAAGCCAGTACAGAACCAACACCAAAATGAGCAGGATCGCGCCTAAAGCCGATGCCAAGCCCCAATTGAGTGAGCTGGAAATATGGTATGCAATACGATTGGAAATAAAGATCCCTTGCGTCCCACCAACAATGGCCGGAGTGATGTAATACCCGATGGACATAATAAACACGAGAATTGAACCCGCCCCGATACCTGGAACAGACTGTGGAAAATACACTCGCCAGAACGCAGTCCAGTTGGTAGCGCCTAACGATTTTGCAGCACGCACATAACTTGGCGGAATGGTGCGCATAACGGAATACATCGGCAAAATCATGAACGGTAATAAGATGTGTGTCATCGCGATAATGGTGCCAAATTGGTTGTTCATCATCACCAGACGATTGGCGTCATCGACCAGACCAATCCAAACCAACAGATCGTTGATCACCCCCTGCTGCTGCAACAGAACCTTCCAGGCCGATGTTCGCACCAGCAACGATGTCCAGAAAGGCAACAATACCAGTATTAAAATCAAATTTGCTTTGCGCATGGGGAGATTGGATAACAGGTACGCTACCGGGTACGCCAGTAAAATACAGGAACCCATAATGACCAAGGACATCACCATGGTTCGGACAAACAAAATTTTATAAATCTGTAAGCTTTCCGGTTGGGATTGAATCCCCTCTGCGGTCTTTTGCATATCTAATGCATTGAGAAAATAACCTTCGGTCACCGTCGGAGAAAAGCGTTTCAGTACACCCCAAACATCCATTGACAACCAGTCTTCATCTGTTTTCTCGAACTGCGCCACCATGTCCACCGGCGTAAAGTTTTTCACGGCCGCTGTCGTGCCCGCCCACCAATCAAAGCCGGGAGATTGTGCAGATGCGGGTGGTTGTTGCCCTGCTTCAACCTGACTCAAGTCGAGATACAGCGCATAGTAAAGTAAGTCTTCCGGTTGTTCTTCCGCAAACACTTTTTCTTCATGAGCCAACAAACTCAGCCAGTCTTGCCATACGGATGCAGTCATCGGCAGTTGCTGAGCAAATTGCTTATCCTGACTCAGACTTACCCAGAATTCTGGGTTTGCCCATTGCGGATTTAACGCGATAAATTGCTCTGTGATTTCATCGGTATCGAAGCGATCAACACGCCGACCCGTTTTACGAAATAAAGAGGACACGCCCGTCTGCTGATAATTCAGCCTCGAACCAAGACGCGTATGAATTTTATATTCTGCCGCAAAAAATAAATCGAAGTACAGCGCATCAAACACGCCGCGATCTGGCAATTCAGCCTGTGTTTCATCCCAGCTGCTCAGCGCGGCAACGGTTCTGGGCAGGGTTTCCGAGACAATTCGGTTATCAACCGAGCGATACAGCATGTCTGCAATCGGTGCAATAAAGGTCAACAACACAAATGCCAATAGCGGTGCAATTAGCATCAGGGCTCGGAGTTTTTGGCGTCGCAACGCACGCTGCAGGCTTTGTTCCAATGGCCGACCATCGGCCGCGAGTGGAATCGCGTTTGCATCAGATTCGTTCATATCTGCGTCACTTCACTTATTATCAAAAGAAACGGCGCGCCTATGGCGCGCCACACCATCGTCACGCTTAGTTACGGACTAACCACGCCTGGAATTTCGCGTCGATATCATCACGGTAATCTGCCCAGAACTCATAGTTGTACAAGAATGTGTTTTGCGCATTTTTTGGATCGGTAGGCATATGAGGTGCCATTTCGATACCCAATTCAGCATGCTTGCCAACCAGCGGTGCGGAACTGGCTCGCGCCGGACCGTATGAAATGTATTTTGCCTGATCCGCAAGTCGCTGCGTGTCTGTGGCGAAGTACAGATAATCCATCACGGCTTTCTTACGATCTTCAGGCAGGCCTGCCGGGATAATCCAACCGTCGAGGTCAAACACCTGAGCATCCCACAACATTGCTACCGGTTGGTCTTGTTCTTCGATCAGAGAGAACAATCGGCCGTTGTAAGTTGAGCCCATAATCACTTCGCCATCTGCCAGTAGCTGTGGTGTATCGGCACCAGCAGACCACCAGATCACGTCATCCTTAATGGTGTCCAGCTTAGCCAACGCACGCTCTTGACCGGCTGGCGTTTCCAGCACGTCATAAACGTCATCTTTGGCGACGCCATCACACAATAACGCCCACTCCATATTGTTGATCGGACGTTTTTCCAACGCACGCTTACCTGGGTAGGTTTTGGTATCAAACAGCGCACAGATATCTGTTGGTGGATTATCACCAACCGCATCGGTTCGATAACCGACAGTCGTTGAATAAACAATTTGCGGAATGAAACATTCGGAGACAATCAAATCCCCAAAGTCATCCGATGCCTCGGTACCGTCGGGTGCTTTTGCCAAGACTTTGTCGTGATCGACCTCCATGGCCAAACCTTCATCACACAGACGCAAAGCATCCGACGCGACAACGTCGACCAAATCCCAGGTGACATTGCCGGCTTCATTCATAGCGCGCAGTTTTGCAACCGCCTCGGCTGAACTCTCATCGTTGATGATATTCACATCCGAGTTTTTAGCCATGTAAGGGTCGTGATACGCCTTTTGTTGCGAGGCGGAATAAGCGCCCCCCCAAGATACAATTGTTAAGTCCTGTGCTAAAACAGCGGTTGCTGCAAATAAACTTGCAATACCACCGACAAGCAGAGATTTTGACAGTTTCATAGTTTCCTCTCTTCTGTTGCCCCATCGTTATTAATGAATAACCGCTCCAATTGGGGTTAATAAAAGCGGACTTCTTATTGAAAATGAGTGGATAAGCAGCTCAGCCGACGTCGAGCGCACGGCAATCTTTGGCAGCCCATCCAATATTGAGTTCTTGCCCGATATGCACCCGCTGGCTTTCCGGAGAGTTCGGGATTTTGGCAATGAACTGATCATCGCCGTGCACTTGCATGCGGCAACGGATATGGTCACCCAGGTATATCAACTCCAACACCTTCGCTTTGGTGACGTTCTCGCTGGCCTGGTCACCGATACGGACCCGTTCAGGTCGGATAGACAACAAGGTGCGAGCGCCAGCTTCACCGCAGTTCACGGCCAACGCACTGCTCTGTTCGCCGCTGTCCAGTGTCACCAGGCTGCTGCCGCCATCGAGACGATCAACCGTGCCCATGAGCCGATTGTTCTCACCGATAAACTGTGCAACGAATGAATTTTCCGGTCGTTCGTACAGCTCTTCCGGCGACGCCAACTGCTGAATCCGACCATCGTCAAACACAGCGACTCGATCGGACATGGTCAACGCTTCCGATTGATCATGGGTGACATACACCACCGTCACCCCCAACCGATCGTGCAAATGTTTGATTTCGTATTGCATGTGTTCACGCAATTGTTTGTCGAGCGCACCCAGAGGTTCGTCCATCAGCACCAGCTCAGGCTCAAAAACCAGTGCTCGCGCCAGAGCAATGCGCTGTTGCTGACCACCCGATAACTGAGCGGGACGACGATTGGCAAATTCGTCCATTTGCACCATATCCAGCGCCCGGGCGACTTTCGATTCCCGTTCAGACTTACCCATTCGCCGAACTTCCAAAGGAAATGCCAGATTTTCTGCAACGGTCATGTGTGGGAATAGCGCGTAGTTCTGAAAAACCATACCTATCCCACGCTTGTATGGCGGAATATTATTGATGGGTTGACCATCGAGCAGAATGTCGCCGTGTGTCGCGGTTTCGAAACCAGCCAACATCATCAGACAGGTCGTTTTACCGGAACCGGAAGGGCCGAGCATGGTCAGAAATTCGCCTTTCGCGATTTCCAAATTCAAATCTTTCACAACAAGGTTGCGACCGTCGTAACTTTTTTGTACTCGGTCAAATACTACAAACCGATCGTCATTTACGTTTGTCACTCACTCTCTCCCTGCGTTCAGTTGAATTCAGTTTTTAAACGTCATATGCCTTTTTACCCTACCGCCCTTAAAAAATACTTTCAAGTCTAAAGAATACTTATATTGTGTTTTCTGGGAATGATGACGAAATATCCGCCGAAAAGCGCCTAAATTGCCTTTCTTTAGTTGATAAAATCGGTTTGAAATGCCAGTTTTGACAAGAGATTACGATATTCCAGCAAAAAATCTAATTAGAGCTCTATGTTTTATCGAGTTCCAGAACGGTGCTCAGGCAATGTCACTACGCTGGGCAAACCTGAGCAACGGTGAACCCCCGCTCTGATGTGATCAGCCATTGAGACTGAACCTGGACATCTTTAGACTGAGGCGCTGCTGCCTCACATTAGGAAATCATCAGTTGTCTTCCACGCCCGCAAACAATCCATCTCAACAATTGGCGATCTTATTTGCCATCGTGGCTGCTGTATCGATGGCGACCATTGGTGTCTTCTCGCGCATAACCGAACTGCCCGCCGTTGTGGTGACCTTTTACCGTTTGTTCTTAGGCGCTGGATTTATGGCTCTGTGGATTGCTTTTCGAGGCGGATCATTTCGAATTATTGCAGCTGACCGCAAAGGCATTGCACTGACCGGCGCGTATTTGGCGGGATTTATCATTTGTTATATCGAAGCGATGAACCGAACCCTGATGGCGAACGCCATTCTCATTGTGTATCTCGCGCCAATCGCTGCCACTTTGTTCAACCGTGTATTTTTTGGCGAAACCGTGTCCCGGCTGCAAATGATCGCGATGACGCTGGCGTTATGCGGATTCGTTGTAATGCAGGACTTCCGCTCCGCCAACCCCCAACAGGGATTAAACAGCGGGTTGTTATACGCCGCCCTTGCAATGCTGTTCTACGCCGCGTTCATTATCCAAAACCGCTATATTTCCGGTGGGACACCTTCCTCCAGCCGGACCTTCTGGCAGCTACTGGTGGGAGCGCTATGCGTCTCACCATTTTTGTATTTGACGCCCGGCAACGCCAGCGTGCCGGTCGAACAACTGGGTTGGGTACTGCTGATTGGTTTTCTGCCCGGATTCATCGCCATTTATGCAGCGATCGCCGCACTGGAAAAACTGCCAACGCCGGTCTATGGCACCATCACCTATCTCGAACCGGTGTCGGTCATTCTTTTCGGATGGATTCTGTTTTCCGAAACCCTGTCCTGGATGCAATTAGGTGGTGTGGCGCTGATACTTGTCAGCGGTATTGGTCAAATCGTCATCAGCAAACCGCGTTGATCTGAAAAAGATTGTGTTAAATCACGTTAATTTAAACAAAACACAAGGTACGCTTGAGCAAAATAAACTAAGCTCAGGGGACGGTATACAATCGGCGGCTTTCGGTGTATTGGTTACAGATACCTGCTCCTGACAGATCGTCTACGACAGAACCTGGTAACGAATGTTTAGTCGACCATACCAATCAACTAGCACAACGTTTCGCAAACCACCGCGCCGTTGTCGACAATAAAAAAAGTCTATCTGTAAAAAGGACGACACCATGAAAGATCAGAACCCCCGCTACGTCAGTCGTTTAACGAAAGATACCCTTGCCTTGGTTTTGGCAGGCGGCCGTGGCTCACGACTGAAAGAACTCACCGATTGGCGAGCCAAGCCAGCGCTCTATTTCGGTGGTAAATACAGAATTATTGATTTCCCGCTGTCCAACTGCATCAATTCCGGGATTCGCCGAGTCGGCGTTTTGACTCAATACAAAGCTCACTCGCTGGTACGGCATCTGGTTTCAGGCTGGAGTCACTTCAAAAAAGAATTGGGCGAATACGTTGAAATCCTGCCAGCCTCACAACGTTATTCCGAAGATTGGTATTTAGGCACGGCCGATGCCATCTATCAGAATCTCGACATTATCCGCGCCGAACAACCCAAGTATGTTTTGATCCTTTCCGGCGATCACATTTACAAAATGGATTACGGTGCAATGCTCGTTGCTCACGTAGAAAGCGGCGCTCAGATGACAGTTTCTTGTCTCGAAGTCCCTATTGAAGAAGCCGCTGGTGCATTCGGGGTCATGAAGGTAGATGAAAACAATCGTATTATCGGTTTTGAAGAAAAACCCGAACACCCGTCACCCATTCCAGGGCAGGAAGATTTAACCCTGGCCTCCATGGGTAACTATATTTTCAACACAGAATTTCTGTTTGAACAATTGCAGAAAAATGCGCAGACCGAAGGTACTTCACACGATTTCGGCAACGATATCATTCCGAAGATTGTGGACGATCATCATGTGCATGCTTACCCATTCCGCGACCTGAATACCGGTGAACGGGCTTATTGGCGAGATGTGGGTACTCTGGATTCATTTTGGGAAGCGAACATGGAATTGGTGTCGACGACGCCAGCCCTTGACATATACGACCCGGAATGGCCGGTATGGACATATCAGGCACAATTACCACCGGCAAAATTTGTCTTTAACGAAGATGACAGACGCGGCATGGCGGTTGATTCCATGGTGTCTGGCGGCTGTATTATTTCCGGCGCACACATCAATCGCTCGCTGCTGTTTTCGGAAGTCTTCTTACATTCCTACACCCATATTGACAGCACTGTCATTCTGCCGAAGGTCACCGTTGGTCGACACTGTAAAATCAAAAATGCCATTATTGACCGAGGCTGTCACGTACCGGACAACACGACTATTGGCTACGATTTAGAACAGGACAAAGCCAATGGATTCAGAGTGTCAGAAAAGGGGATTGTTTTGGTGACCCGTGGCATGCTGGGTCAACCGGAAGGATATGCCTAATACAAAAAAAATACAGCCTTCTAAGTCGAAGGCTGTATTTGTTCTTCAAGGAAAGCAACGCAGGGCCTCACCCGACCAAAGAGGCTTGCCTGTTCAGTTCAGAATCAAGTCGACCACCGACACACAACTCTTTACCCGCCCTGACGATTCCGCCAGCTTTCACATTACGGAATACCCGAATACACAACCCGGTGGTGATGTAGTCACCAGCCATCACATCACTGCCCGACGCTAACGTGGCACCCGCTTCGATGGCGCCGCCGGTTTCAATTAATCCGCGAGACATGATGTCCGAACCCGCTTTGAGTAAGCCACCGGCATAAATCCCCCAGTCCCCCTGAATATCAAGCACTGCGCGTATATCGCCACCAGCCCGCAAACGCACACCGGTTTTAATAAACAGTCCAGCGCTGATGTCCCCTTCTACGACGATATTTTCTTCGGCGTGAATAAAGTTTCCGGCACACAGGTTTTCTTTCACTCGCAGGGTACAATGCCGCCCAACGACAACAGACCCTGTCACGTTTATGGATGCGAAATACACATCCCCTAACCCATCACTGAGCTTTAAGTTCCCGTTAAAGGACGACAAATCAATGTCGCCAACATACCGACCGTTGGCAGTCAGATGTGAGCGGGTTATCAGCAAATCCTTCATAGCATCCTCGGTTGTAACGTTGTGCAATGTATCGGTTTTTAGACGTTTTATTGGCTGATCTGAACGAAAAATTGCCTGTGCAATACCATCAGACCATGCGTTCCAGTAACTGCAGATAAACAACCCTGAAGGTAATCAGGTTAGACGACTCAATGTCTGGAGACAAAAATCACAGTTGACGTACGTCAACTAAGTGCCAAGCTTAGCAGGCTCAGGTTTTAGCATTCGAACCTGATTGTAAAAATTTAGACATAGCTCTAAAAAAGTCAGTACACAAAACGCTATGGCTACTCCCCTGCGGCTTGTTTCAATATCATTTGAGACATCTCACGCCCCTCAGCAAACACAAACTTAGTTACAACTCGTTACAAAACAGAGTCAACACGGTCTTTCTGTTGCTGTACGACCCAACAAACGGCAACTGACTCGAACACCGATAAGCATAAGGCTGAATGACCGAAACTGAACTACGCTTTGGTAATCTGAATATGGTGCTACATGAGTCTGATATGGACATGGAATTACGCGCTGCCGACTTAGCGACTCAACCCGATCTACGCCAGCATAGTTTCAAAAGCCTTCTCGATTTTCTGGTCGCCGACCATCACGTGAAAGGCAGAACGTCAACTGACCTTTGCCAGTTGGACCCAAGAGACGGTTCCATGATTATTTATGCAGAACACCGTTCACTACGGCGAGACGAACATGCAGACACAGCCGCGAAGCCCACACCGGCCACTTGCCCCATCTGTGCCAATCAACTAACCAATGTGGTGGATTTTGCGGCGCAAAGTCATGGGTTTACGTTCATCAGTCAAAATATGTACCCAGTCCTGTATCCGAAAAACCTGGCACCGGAGTCCACGACAAAAAGCACACTGATGCCCGATCCCGGCCACCAGGGAAGGATTGCTTTTGGTTTCCATTTACTGCAATGGACATCGTCCCTACACGATCGGGATTGGCACAACATCCCGTTGGTGGATGCCATGATCACCTTGCAACGCCTCGCCATTCTTGAAGAAAAAGTGTTACGGCACTCCGGCGGCTATATGCCATTAAGTTGTGAAAAAAATGGCATCCACGGTTATGTCTCAATCATTAAAAATTACGGACCTGCTGCCGGAGCCAGCCTCACACACGGGCATCAACAAATTGCATTTTCCAACATCATGCCGCAGCGCACTTTTAACAATTGTCGTTTCTTTGAGCGCCACAAAATCACTTTTAACGAATATCTTTGGCGGGAAAATCCGGAACACCTAACGATCGCGGAGGAAGGTAATGTCAAAATTATCGTGCCTTACTTTATGCGCAGGCCGTTTAACATCATTGTGTTGCCTGATACCAACGCCCAACACCTCCATCAACTCACAAATAAAGAAGTACATGACATTGCCGTGGCGATGCAGAAGGTGATTAAAACGCTGCATTTACTGATGCCGGAGTTGGGCAAAGAGGTATCGTATAACATGGCCATTCATACCGGTCCCGACAATGACTTGTACGTTGAATTTTTTCCGGTTATCCAGGCTATCGGAGGGTTTGAGAGAATCGGGTTGTGGATATGTCAACTCTCGGCAGACCACGCTGCTGCGCAGTTCCGAGAGTTGTATCAAGGGGTAACCTTGGATGTGATCGATTAAAACGCCAGAGCCATTTCCGTACCTTGCTTAATGGCGCGTTTGGCGTCCAACTCAGCAGCGACATCTGCACCACCAATTAACTGCACGTTAATATTGGCAGCTTGCAAAGCATCAAACAGTTCCCGTTGTGGCTCCTGGCCCGCGCAGACAATTACGTTGTCCACATCCAGCACCTGAGCTTCTCCTCCGACGGTGATGTGCAAACCAGCATCGGAAATCTGGTCATAGCTGACACCACTGACCATTCGGACGCCTTTATGTTTCAAGGCAGTGCGGTGAATCCAACCGGTGGTTTTACCCAATCCGGCACCAACCTTTGACGTTTTACGCTGTAGCAACACTACGTCGCGCTGTGCAGCGACAGGTGCAGGCTTAGCCAAACCACCCGGTGAAGAAACGCTGATATCCACACCCCATTCCGCGAGAAATTCTTCCGCGCTTTGAGCTTGATCGGGTTTGTCGTGAACCAAATATTCGGCGGTGTCGAAACCAATGCCTCCGGCGCCAATGATTGCGACTTTTTTACCAACGGATTTTTTATCGCGCAGCACATCCAGATAGTTCAAAACTTTCGGGTGATCAACACCGGGAATGTCCAGATCGCGTGGGACAATACCGGTTGCCAATATGACATGTTCAAAACCTTGTTCGCGCAACTGATCAGCGCTCACCCGCTGGTTTAAACAGACTTCGATGTTGAACTTCTTCAATTGTGATTCGAAATACCGCAGCGTTTCATAAAACTCTTCTTTGCCGGGGATCTGCTTGGCAATGTTGAACTGACCTCCGATCTTATCCGCCGCATCAAACAAGACAACCTGATGGCCTCTTTCCGCTGCGGTTGTGGCGAACGCCAAGCCCGCCGGGCCGGCGCCGACAACGGCTACTCGTTTCGGCTCAGCCGTTGCCGTTTTAATTAATCGGGTTTCGTTACAGGCGTAAGGGTTCACCAAACAGGATACTTCACCACCGGAAAATACGTGATCCAGACAAGCCTGATTACAAGCAATGCAGGTATTGATTTCATCAGCTTTGTCCGCCATCGCTTTTTTGACAAAATCTGCATCTGCCAACATCGGACGGGCCATGGACACCATATCGGCACTGCCTGACGCAATGATATCCTCGCCCACTTCCGGTGAATTAATCCGGTTCGTGGTAATCAGCGGTACCGACAATTCCTGTTTCATTCGCTGTGTTATCTTCACGAAAGTCGCGCGAGGCACGCAGGTCGCAATGGTCGGCACTCGAGCTTCGTGCCAACCAATACCGGTATTGATCAATGTCGCGCCCGCCTGTTCAATCGCTTTACCCAATTGCACGACTTCCTGCCAGGTGCTGCCCTCTTCAACCAGGTCAAGCATCGACAGTCGATAAATTATGATGAACTGATCACCGACGGCTTCGCGGACACGACGTACAACTTCAATTGGCAAGCGAATACGGTTTTCATAACTGCCGCCCCACTCATCCGTGCGATGATTCGTACGCTTACAAATGAATTGATTCAGAAAGTAACCTTCTGAACCCATGATCTCAACACCGTCATAACCCGCTTTCTGAGCCAGGCTGGCACAGGTGACAAAGTCGTTAATTTGCTTTTCGATGCCATCAGCGTCGAGTTCTTTGGGTTTGAATGGGTTAATTGGTGCCTGAATGGCCGACGGGGCAACTAATGTTGGGTTATAGGCATAACGGCCAGTGTGTAATATCTGCATACAGATCTTTGCACCGTCTACTTCATGTACCGCGTCCGTAACGATCCTGTGCTGAGCAACCTGCTCTTCGTTGACCAGAATGGCACCACCCTGCACACCAACACCTTCCGTGTTAGGACCAATACCCCCGGTGACGATCAGACCGACACCCCCTTCGGCGCGTGCTTTAAAATAGGCGGCCTGACGTTCGAACCCCTGAGGGCGCTCTTCCAGACCGGTGTGCATTGATCCCATCAATACGCGGTTGCGCAGTTGGGTAAAACCAAGATCCAGTGGCGATAGCAAGTGAGGATAAGGATGCGATGACATAAAGGATTCCAATTCGTTGTTTATCTTATTTGTTGCTAACAGTAGACGTATGAATACAATGCAACAATACCTTTAAATAACAATTAACTACCCAAAAATGACAATCACACTTGGCGATATCTCTGTCCGTTATGTCAACCTGTTGCTCGATACTGCCGAAAACCTGGGTTTAGCCACGACTGAGACGGAACGTCAGTTCGGATTAACCAGCCAACTGCTGCGCCAACCCAATGCCCGGATCAGTATTCCCAAGTTCATGCGCTTGGGCCACACCTTGATTCATTTGGGGCAATGCCCAACCCTTGGGCTGCAGATGGCGGAACAGGCTCATCTTTCATTGATGGGCATGGCGGGCTTCTGTGCTGCCAGTGCCAATTCAGTCTTGCAGGGCCTGTCTGATATCGTGACGTACGAGTCACTCAGCAGTAAGAATGTGCGCGGACAATCCTCCTTTTACCAAGAGAAGAATGTCAGTGTGGCTGAGTTTTACTCAATTAGCCCTTACAACGATTTCAACTACTTTATTGTCGATATGGCGCTGGCGATTGAACACAAATTGGTGCAGCAACTCAGTGCACAACCACTGCGACCGATGGTGGTGCAAATCGAGTTTCCGCCTCCGGCCTATGCCAATCACTATGAGTCGTTTTTTCAATGTCCTGTTAAATTCAATCAACCGCGAAACGCACTTGTTTATAAAACTCAGGATTTGTTGGGCAAACCGATTCTGCACAACCCGGTTGCCTACCTGGAAATCAGAGAGGTGTGTGACGCGCAACTGGCAACCGCACGCCAACAGCTGAGCTTGCAAGAGCGCGTGATGCACGAAATAACACCGTTGCTGCAACGCAATAACCTGAGTCTTGAGGAAGTGGCAAATCGCCTGGACATACCGGTGTGGACTCTGCGCCGCAAGCTTAAGCAGGAAAACACCGGATTCACTGCCCTGCTCGACCAAACACGACAGGCCCTGGCCAGTATTTATCTGAAAGACCGCCAATACACACTGGGCGAAGTCGCTTATTTACTGGGTTTTAGCAACCCAAATGCGTTCCAACGGGCTTTTAAACGCTGGTACGGCGTGACACCGGGCCAATTTCGCGAGCACGTTCACGAAACCAGTGACTAAACTGAAGAGCTGCGTATAAAAGTTGAGCTTAAGGTTTGAATCGCTACAATAGCGCACCCTGAAAACAACCGAGGTCCCTATGAGCCAGGATAACATCATCAACATCTTTGACGTATCGGACGGCCATACGCTCGATGCCCCTGGAAACGTAGGCTTCATCAGCCTCGGTTGCCCAAAAAACACCGTCGACTCCGAACGTATCATTACGCAGCTGCGGTCAGAGGGTTACAACATCGTCCCCAGTTATGAGAACGCCGATGTTGTTATTGTCAATACCTGCGGTTTCATTGACTCTGCAGTGCAGGAATCTCTCGACACCATTGGTGAAGCATTGGCTGAAAATGGCAAAGTTCTGGTCACCGGTTGTCTGGGTGCCAAAGAAAACGACATCCGAGAAGTGCACCCCAACGTTTTGTCAGTGACCGGGCCGCATGCCTATGAAGCTGTCGTCAAACAGGTTCACGAGGTTGTACCGCCCCGACACGACCCCTATACCTCATTGGTGCCCAATACCGGCATCAAGCTGACGCCAAAACATTACGCATACTTAAAAATTTCCGAAGGCTGCAATCACCGCTGCACGTTCTGCATCATTCCTTCATTTCGTGGGGATCTGGTCAGTCGCCCGATCAGCCAAGTACTGACTGAAGCTGAGAACCTGGTGAAGAATGGCACCAAAGAATTGCTGATTATTTCACAGGACACCAGTGCGTACGGTGTCGATACCAAATATCGCGAAGACATGTGGAAAGGTCGGACCATTAAAACCCGCATGAAAGAAATGTGCGAAGAGTTAGGCCAGTTGGATGCCTGGGTACGAATGCATTACGTCTACCCTTACCCGCATGTGGACGAGATTATTCCGCTAATGGCAGAAAACAAAATATTGCCTTATCTGGATATTCCGTTCCAACACGCCAGCCCTTCGGTTTTGAAAGCGATGAAACGTCCAGCCCATGCCGAAAAAGTACTGCACCGCATTCATAAATGGCGTGAAATCTGTCCGGATATTACACTGAGATCGACCTTTATAGTGGGCTTTCCCGGAGAAACGGAAGATGATTTCCAAATGCTTCTGGATTTCATGGAAGAAGCTCAATTGGATCGAGTGGGCGCATTCAAATACTCCAATGTTGACGGTGCAAAATCCGCTGAACTGCCAAACCATGTAGACGAAGCGGTGAAGCAAGAGCGCTATGATCGCTTCATGGAAGTCCAACAACGAATCAGCGCGGCCCGGTTACAGGCGAAAGTGGGCACTCAGATAGAAGTGATTGTCGATGAAGTGGTCGAAGAAGGCGCTGTGGCGCGTTCAAAAGCAGACGCCCCAGACATCGACGGCCAGGTCTTTCTCGATAATCAGACCCACCTGAAACCCGGTGATATTCTAACCGTAGAAGTAGAAGACGCTGACGAATACGATTTGTGGGCACACCCGGTCAACCCCGGATAACTGTAACCTGGCGGACAGGGGCTGGCCCCCTGTCCAACGCGATCAGCAAGACGTTGTCGGTGTCCGTCGCCAAACCATAGCCTCATGAATTACACACGAATGCTTTAGTAACCAATCGTAAATCGACAGACGCCGGTTTGGACGACGCGTGATTTGCCTATCCGAGTAGCCTGATAACCCAATATCTCTGCACAAATGTAACGACATTACCGATCCTCCTATTGCGTGTAATCATTTCGAACGGATGGATCGTCGGATTTATACTCCACCAACTCCCACTCGATTCCTGAGTCATCGACAAAGTACTCCGAATGTCGACCCTCGTTTTCAACACCCATGTCATTTTTGCGGTATCCCAACGCCAGCAGGCGTTGAGTAATAACAGCCAGGTCTTCAACAACAAAGCCGACGTGATTTATACCCAGATCGTAATAATCCCTTCGGCTTGACACGGAAGGTTCCGGGTCCTGCTGCAGCGCTATGTAATGAGTTTGTGTCCCTACATGCTGCCAAATGCCACCGTTTTGACGAGGTCCCTTGCCTCTGATCTTTATATCTGGGTAAACCGCGCGCAAAAATCGGGTTGTTGCGTCAATGTTCCGAACCGTCATGTTGGTATGTTCAATATTCATGTGCATCCTCCTTTTCTTCGAAATGCATACAAAGCATACGCTAAATCCTAATTAAATAAACATAATGACTTATTTAATAACTCTATTTGATCTGTAGTGAAAAACTATCAAGGAAAGAGGCATGATGAAGTAAACCTAACGCACACCTGAAACAGAGACTTGATCACATTTTTACAAAGAACCGCGGAAGCAGATCTCACTTTCGGTTAAACAGCTGCTAAGCCCTATTGCGTGCTGCTTGAACAGGCAGATACTAGTGTCCTGAGTCGGAAGTCCGAATAGTTGCAGAGCTCATGGGAAGCGCTGGTACAAGACGCTCTTTATAGAGAATATCGAGATCTCGTCTTTTGCCAATGGAGTAACCATTGACTACGAGACACGCCTGGCTATAGAACTTGAAGGGCACGCTGAATACATGCGAACTTCTAACTCAGGACACTTGAGCCATTCAACACGTAAGGGTATGACCATGCAATTAACCGTCGATGAACAATGGATACTGGCCTATATGAACACCCGTATTCATAACTGGGGAGACGTTCGAGACGATGCTGTTCGCGCCATGAAACGAATAAAAGATCATCGCGATTTTGTCGATTGGACGGATTATTTTTTACCAAAAAGCAGAAAAGAAGAAATCAAACGGGCTTTGACAGAGTTTAAAAAAGCCAAAGCCCAACAAAAAGCTAAAACGGATCCCAAGGTTGGTCCGCGACAAATTCCGATTCAGCTGGACGAACGGGTCGCGCAAATACTGATCAAAAAGGCCGAAGCCGAAAAATGCAGTATTTCGGAATACCTCATTAAGCGTTTAGCCAGCTGACCAACCGGGTTATCGGATCGGTAACCCACCTATCGATCTGTCGGTTTTGGCGGCAACGCACCGCAAAGGGTCATCGATAGTTTCTGTACTTTCACACCAAAGATTAAAATAACGGCAAACGCAATGGGCCATGCCACCATCCAAGCGTGAAGCCACCGGCTGAAAAACTGGCTATCGATCCCCGTATTCGCAGCGGTAATCACCGCGGTCATGATGGTCACCATCAGAACAGACATCAATATTGATTGAATTAAGCGCACATGTTTTGGTTTGAGCATAACCCAGCACCCTTTAAATTAGGTTAAACTAATATAATGATTTCACCGGGATTCGCAAGCTTGATTTCGGGTGTATTGAAAAGCGACTCACACGAGTGTCCTGAGTTGGAAGTTCGTATCGTTTCAGAGCTCATGGGAAGCGCCAGTACAGGGCGCTCTTCGTAGAGAATATCGAGATCTTTTCAAGAAGAGCAACGCCGTAATCGCGTTTTCCATTTGCTCCCTTAGGGCGCGACATTCAAGCGAACCTCTGACTCAGGACACTGGAGTCGCCTTACTCGTAGCGTAATGCATCAATCGGGTCGAGCCGTGCCGCTTTCGCCGCTGGCAGTATCCCAAAAACGATACCCACGCCTGACGAAAACCCAAGTGCCAACATAATGGCCCAAAAGGGTACTTCAGATGGTGGGAAATTAGGAATCAAGTTGGCAACGCCTGCGCCAAGTCCGTAACCAAGCGCTAACCCGACAACACCACCAATCAGGCTGATAATGACGGCCTCCAGGAGAAATTGCAGTAATATGTCCGCTCTCGTTGCACCCAGTGCCTTACAAATGCCCACTTCCCTTGTACGCTCGGTAACGGAGACCAGCATGATATTCATGATTCCGATACCGCCGACCAACAGACTGATCCCCACAATGCCACCAAAGACCCAGGTTATGATCTGCGTAATCTGACCGATCGATTGCAAGACCTGATCGGAACTTTGAATGTTGAAGTCGTTTTCGTCGTCCGCGCGCAAGCCGTGATTTCGCCGCAATGTTGACCGTACCCGCTCGGTAATGGCGTCGATGCGGTCAACATCAGCTACCCGGGCCACAAAAATGACAAAAGGCTGAGCCTGATAGCCCATAATGCCTACAGCCGTTGGATAGGGAATATAAACGTAGTTATCCAGATCTTGCCCCATCATCTGGCCTTTGCTCTCAAGCACGCCGATTACTTTCAACCAATGCGGACCGTACTGAATAAATTCGCCTATGGGGTTTTCCGGCATGCCCAATTCATCACGAACTTTAGGGCCGATGACCGCCACTTTTTTGCGACTGTTGGCGTCGGCTGTATTAATAAAACGGCCAATTTCAGGATAAGAGTTATCCATTTCAGAGAAATCCGGCATGACTCCAACAACGTCCGCCGAGTGCTGGGTCCCTTCGTAATGAACGCCATTGTATTCAAATACAAAGGTTTGTGGCGAAATGGCTGCGATACCATCGATGCCTCTCAGTTTAATCAGATCGTCGTCGGTCAGATCCCCGATCAGGCGACCGTAATTGTCACGTCGCTGTTGAATGAACAAAGAATTGGAACCATAGCCTTCAAACTGACTGGTAATGGAGTCCTCAAGACCCTGAACCAACGACACTACGGCAATAATACTGGCGACCCCAATGATGATGCCCAGCGACGTTAAAAAACTGCGCATTTTGCTGGCGGAGATGGCGCGCATTGCGGATCGAAAGGCTTCCAGAAAAATAAACATAGCAATACCTATAAGCTGCTGTTGGTCAGCTGACCTGAGCGAACATCTTCAATCACCTGACCGTCTTTCAGCCGTACTTGCCGATGACATCGATCAGCGATATCCGGCTCATGGGTAACCATGATGATGGTCTGCCCTTCACGATGTAACTCATCAAACAAATTCAGAATATCGACGGTCGTTGCGCTGTCCAGGTTTCCGGTTGGTTCATCGGCCAATAAAATGGAAGGCGCAGTGACCAGCGCTCTGGCAATAGCCACCCGTTGCCGCTGGCCACCCGACAATTCGTTGGGTTGGTGTCCCATTCGACCGGCCAAACCAACCCGTTCCAACATCTCTTCAGCGCGTTTTTTCCGTTTTCGGTAACTCACCTGCTGATACACCAATGGCTGCATCACATTGTGTAAGGCGTCGACCCGCGGCAACAAATTGAAGCTCTGAAAAATAAAGCCAATTTTCCGGTTTCTGACAGAGGCTAACTGCTTGCCGGTCATCTCACTGACGGCTTCACCGTCTAAGGTATACTGGCCGGCGCTGGGCGTGTCCAGACAGCCCATGATGTTCATCATCGTCGATTTACCGGAACCACTCGAGCCAATGATGGCCACATAATCGTTTGTCAGAATATCCAGATCAACGCCGTCCAGTGCATGCAAGGTTTCACCACCCATGCGATAGGTTCGGCTGATCCCTTTCAGACTAATCAGTACTGGAGTCGTCATCGCTCGCTTCCACCGCTACACTGTCCCCGTCCTGGAGAGTACGAAGTATCCGATAAGGACCCGTAATAACCTGATCACCCTCGCTTAAACCGGTCAGCACGGCTTGAAAGCGATCATCCTGCGGCCCAAGGGTCACTTCCACCTGTTTGGCGACGCCATCGGTCACAACAAATACCTGATACGTGTCTTCGGCGCCGACACCACCATCCTGAATGGCCTCGATAGGTACCAATGGATAACTGCTTTCAGTTCGGTTCAGTATTTCGGCTCGGGTACTCATTCCCGGCCGCAACACCACCTCGTTCTGTGCGGCTATTTCCACTTCCACAGGAAATACCAGAGAGTTTTTGCCAGGAACCTGACGGGCACTGGTCGCGATGTTGGTGACCGTTCCTTGTAAAGGCGTATCCAAATAGGCAACAGCGAACACTCTTACCGGTTGCCCGATCTCGACATTGCCGATATCAGCCTCATCCACATCAACCTCAGAATAAATCTGGCTTGGATCCACCAATGTCAGCAAAGGTACATCAGCACCACCGGCGATCGCCATTTCGCCTTCTTTGATATCCAGCGCACTGACCAATCCATCGACTGGAGACTTAATGACCGTTTTTGCTAAGCGATTTTGCGCCTGCTGTAAATTGTATTCACTTTGCTCCAGCAACTGCTGTTGCATTTTCAGATTCACATTGGCCAGATCAATCTGATTCTGCAGATCTTCCAGCGTTGTGGCCTGAGCGGCCTTTTGTTCAAACAATTTCAGTTGGCGGTCTTTCTGTATAGCGAGACTTTCGATTTGCAATTTCGCACGCTCAATATCGATGCGTCGCAAATTCACGTTGGTCTTCTGGTTATTCACTTCCGTTTCGAAATCTTCGCGATTCAGTGTGACCAACACCTGCCCTTTGCCAACACGCTCCCCTTCTTCGACATCCACCCGCAATACGCGTGCATTGACTTCGGAACGAACTCGACGTTCATCGCCATAGGTCAACTTACCGGTCGCCAACACAGTGGACTCAATGGGTTGCTCAATGACATCAAAGACCTGCACGGTTTCAACGGCGGTTTCGCCTTGTTGCCGGTTTACAACACTCAGCGCAACAACCGCAGCCACGATTACCAGCACCAACAGTAGTTTTTTCATAGCAACCCCTTACAGGAAATAGGTCAAACCGTATTGCAGAGCGGGTGGTATGATGGCAACAATAACACCCGTGGTAATGCTGCAGCGGGTCAAGCGGATAAACCCCATACCATACAGTACATAAGTCCAGATGCTGCCCAACGACAGCCCTGAGGCCACATCATAATTCGGTGCGTCCATCTGCATACCCAAAAGACTGGCCAAAGACGTCATATCCAGTGAGGTTACATAGATAAAATCGTTGGCCAATGCGTAAGTAATGGCGGCGCTCAATATCGTGATTAACCCAGGTAAGCTCCCCCAGGAAACGATGGAAAGAAATTGACCATAAGAAAATTTCTCTTCCGCGATCAAGGTCGCTGCAAGAAAGAAAAATAACGCCAGAATCAGGTAAACAACCAGTGAACCAATACCGGCCGATGCAACGGAGATGATACGAATTACGCTCTCGCCCTGCATGACCGCATCGAGCTCTTCATTGGTTGGGGTCTGACCGGACATTTGCATGGATGTTTCCATAAACTGAAACATATCAACGGTCATAAAATACCAGCCAAAGACAGCAATCGTCGCCACAAGGATAATCACCAACGGCAACCAAGCCGACAGAGTTTTGTCACGAATTCGATCAAACACGTTATTGGGGGCAGCAAAAATATCTAGAAATGAGTTCATGGTGGGATTCGACATACCTGTCTCCATTTTTTGTTTAATTTTCAGACCAGTATTGACCAGTCCGACATCCTTCTACAGTGATAAAGGTCACAAAAACCTGTGACTTGACGTGCATCAAGTCATTCCAATGGAGCCAATCACTAAACAGGCCCCAAAACATAAGCAACGGCAGCACCAGACTTAACCATGTGGCTGGAAGTAGTCAAACAAGTTCGCTTTTATTTAACATAACCGCAACATGACACTGATAGATCCAACCGTACAACGAGCCGACGGTTTTTTTTGGCCCGCCGGAGCGAACCAGAAAACCGGTTTTAGCCTGACAGATCATCAGGCCAGTGCTTTTTGAGTCAACTCTAAAACATCGGGCGACAGGTCCGACGCGGCAAGGATGGACGTCAATGCAGCCTGCATCTGCTCGCTACGCTGAGGGGTGAATTTACGCCAGCTCTCCAACACTTTGACAAAGCGAGCGGCGATCTGTGGGTTAATGGCATTTAACTTCACAATCATATCCGCCACAAACTGATACCCTGCCCCCTGTTCATCATGAAATGATTTAAAGTTCATCGCAAAGCCACCAACAACACTGCGAACCTTATTGGGATTTTTAATATCAAACGCTTCGTGTGCCATCAGACTATGCAGCTGCTCTACAGTGACCCCATCGGCTGTTGCCTGCATGGACAACCAGGTTTCAATCATCTGGGTATCGTTATGCCAATGCCGATAGAAGTGCGCCAACAATGCCTGCTGGCGCTCCGTCTCATTCGACTCTAAGACTGCCCTGAGACCGTTTAATCGGTCAGTCTGATTATGGGCTGCCCGGTACAGGGCTTCGGCATAAGACAAGGCATCGTCAGAACCGCTATTCACCCAATAACTCAAAGCCAGTCCCTGTAACTCACGACGTCCTGCTTCTTCGGCATTGAACTGATAATCATCCGCACTCGCCAGTGACTGAGTCATCGCTGCCCATTGCTCAGCAAACTGGACCGCAAGATGTTTTTTCAAAGTTTCGCGCGCGGCAATTAACCGCTGAGGATCGACGACCTCCACGTTATCCATTAACAGTTGATACGAAGGCAAGGTCAGCATCACGGACTTCATCGCATTAGACAGGTCAGCATCTTCAATACTGGCTTTTACAATTTGATCGATGACTTCAGATACGCCCTTTTCCGGTTGATTCAACAGTGCCAAGATTTCTTTCAGGTAGATATTCTGCACGGCATCAAAGCGATTGAATGCATTGCCATCTCGTAACGCCAGTAGCAAACGATCTTCCTGTGACGGTTCGAAATGAACACGAACCGGAGCGGAAAAGTCGCGGAACAAACTTGCAACGGGCTTTTCCGATACATTGCTGAATACCACTTCGGTGGTTGCTTCACGCAACGTCAGCACTTGCGTCTGCTCGTTAAACTCGCCGTCGCAGGTTATCGGCATGTCTTGCCCCTCAGAATTGAGCAGCGCCATACGTACGGGAATAACAAAGGGTAGCTTCTCTGTCTGACCTGGCGTTGGCTTGCAATGCTGTTGGAAGGCCAGTTTGTACTGTTGATTTACCGCATCGTAATGCTCGGTCACACGAACCGTTGGTGTGCCAGCCTGTGTGTACCAACGTTTAAATTGCGTGAAATCCTGACCACTGACTTCTGCCATGCAGGCAACAAAATCATCGGTCGTGACGGCCATCCCGTCAAATCGTTCAAAATAGAGGTCGCTGCCTTTTCGGAACAGCTCATCCCCGACCAAGGTATGCAGCATGCCAACGACTTCAGCTCCCTTTTCATAAACCGTGACCGTATAGAAATTATTGATCTCTATATATTCTTGAGGTTGCACAGGATGGGCGCTGGGACCACTGTCTTCTGGAAACTGATGGTTCTTGAGAAACATAACGTCTTTTATGCGCTTAACGGTACGATCATGCATGTCGGAAGTGAATTCTGCGTCACGATACACCGTAAAGCCTTCTTTTAACGACAGCTGAAACCAATCCCGACAAGTGACACGGTTACCGCTCCAGTTGTGAAAGTATTCGTGCGCCACAATGGCTTCAATTCGATCAAACCGATCATCGCTGGAGGTTTCTTCAGAGGCCAACACAGCGGCACTGTTGAAAATATTCAGTCCTTTGTTTTCCATGGCACCCATGTTGAAAAAGTCGCTGGCCACTATCATGAAAATATCCAGATCATATTCGCGACCGAAACGCTCTTCATCCCACTTCATGGATCGCTTCAGCGATTCCAATGCAAACTGTGTCTTGTGCGCATTATGGTGTTCTGCAAAGATTCGCAAGGACACTTCTCGCCCACTTTGGGTCACGAATGTATCGTCCTGACGCGCCAAATCACCCGCCACTGCGGCAAACAGATAGGCAGGTTTTACAAAGGGGTCATCCCAAACGGCAAAATGACGGTTATCTCCTAAATCTCCCTGATCGATGGGATTCCCGTTCGACAACAACACGGGATAAAGCGTTTTGTCTGCTTCAAGCCGCGTTGTAAAGGTTGCCATCACATCCGGACGATCCAGATAGAACGTAATTTTACGGAAACCTTCAGCTTCACATTGGGTACAGTACATCGTGCCAGACTTATACAAGCCTTCCAGTGATGTATTTTCATTCGGGTTTATGTGCGTGACCGCTTTAAACACAAAGTGGCTTTTTACCGGTTGAACCGTAAGCCGGTCATTTTCGTAGGAAAAATTTTCAACTAACTCACCGTCGAGTTCGATTTCTTTAATATCCTGCTCGACACCATCAAGAACCAATGGAGGCAATTTTCCAGTGCCGTTTTGCTCAATGGTCAGGTGTGACTCGACCTGGGTAAAATGATCGAATATGCGGATTGTCAACTCGGCGTGACGAATCCAATAATCGGGTTGTTTATAGTCTTTCAGGCGAATAGTTACCGGTGTTTCTGTTCTCATGAGATTTTCCAAAAGTATTTTTTATTATTGTGAGCAATGTTATTAATAGTGGATGGGCTGAAGCTCTGGCGACTAACCGACGCTGAGTTCGTAGCCGCCAAAACGACGCACATTGATGACACCCGTATCCAGAATGAGGTACTGTCCTTTCATTCCTAACAGCACACCTTCAACTGTCGGGTCTTTATCAAAATTAAAGCTGGCCACTTTTTCCGGGTACTGGGTCACTGGGAACTCCAGATCAAAGACATCGCCATGGGTTAACAGTTGAATGGCCACCAGCCCGTGTTTCGCTACCAGTGCATCCAGATCATCCTGGGCTAACGCAAACAGACGGTCACGTTCCTGCGCCATATTCAATTCGTCAGCAGAGCCCTTTAACATGGTGCGCCAATTGGTTTTATCCGCAACATGCTTCTTGAATACAACTTCGACAAAGCCAGCGAGTTGCCGCGTAGAAACGCGAGCAATCGTAATTGCCTGCGTCGCCCCCTGATCAATCCAACGGGTCGGGATTTGGCCACCCCGGGTAATACCCACTTTTAACGAACTGGCATTAGACAGGTAAACGTAATGTGTTTGCATACAGCTCGATTCGCCCCAAGCCGGTTCACGGCAGGTGCCTTGATCATAATGGCATAATTCCGGCGACATGATGCAGGCATCGTTTTGCGCCAGAGCCATAAAATGCTTGTAACAATAGCCTTGCCCAAAGCTTTTATTGGTCAGCTCCCCGCAATGCAAACAAAAAATCTGACCGGTATGCTGCAATCGAATCGGCTGACCTAATCTGGCGTTTAAATCGATACTCTGAGTACCGATGGGCAACCGATATTGCACCGGCTGACCACTTAACCATTGGGTGGTCATTTTCCGGACAACACCAGTCGTTTCATTGCTATGGTCATGTTCGGATGCAAACAGATCCATGGTTTTCATGAACTTGCCTCATCCGTTAGGGTGACTGAAGGAATGGTTTCCGTAGTCGATTTGCAGCCGTCAGCGATGTAGCCCGTGCGCTGTTCCATAGCAATGTCATTGCTTATTTCGTATTTAATTACGGCCTCCAGACACAGATTTTTTTGCTCTTGCGTCAACGCCTGGCCAGTGGGCCAGCGTCCCAATTCAATCGATTCGCGCAACCGACTGTAAATATCGGGCGTCATGTTCTTTGCTAATTCATCAAAATTCATTGGTCAGTTTCCCGTTCCAAATTTTCTATACGGTTTCCCCAGCCGAGCTTGGTCCGGCAGGTTTCAAAATAGTTGTGCCCTTTCAAATGAATAAGTTTGACTGTTTGCGGGTATTTACTGATATGCAGCTCATCGCCGTGCGCCAGTTCCAGGTGATTCTGGGCATCCAGACTGACGTGTGGTGGCAAGGTATTTTTATGACCGATACGAATGCAGAGTTGCGCCTGAGCACCCACCACAATCGGCCGGTTATTGAGACTGTGCGGGAACATTGGCACTAAAACCAGCGCATGCATGTTTGGGTGCATGAGAGGACCACCGGCACTGAGTGCATAGGCGGTGGACCCAGTTGGTGTCGATACAATCAGACCATCAGATTTCTGACTGTAAACAAACTGATCATCGATAAATAAGTCGAACTCAATCATTCGGATGGATTGACCGGGATGAAGGACGACGTCATTCAACGCGCAATCCTGAGCAACCACAGCTCCGTTGCGAATAATTTTTGCCTGCAGCAAAAAACGATCTTCCAGTTGAAATTCACCGCGAAAAACATCCGCCAATCCGGTTTCCATTTCCGACGGCATGATGTCTGTGAGAAAACCCAGTCGGCCGCGGTTAATACCCAGCATCGGAACCTCATAGCGAGCGACATCCCGGGCCGCTCCCAGAAAGGTGCCATCACCGCCGACGACAATAATCAAATCGGCCCACTGTCCCAGCGACTGACGATCTTTCGCCGGGCAATCGAGTACATCCATGGCATCCGCCAGAGACTGTTCAATGCAGTATTGTTTGTTATGCTGTTGCAATAACTGCAGTAAACGCAGCACAGATTGCTCAACACTTCGGCTCTCAAGCCGGCCGATAATGCCAATCTGGTTGAAATTCTCGGCGAGCGTCGTGGTGGTCATAATTAAGCCTGATTATAAATTGCGGGCATAAGGGTAAGCATATCAGAGGAATGCCCATGAACGAACACCTGCTTAAGCAGGCAATCCACAAAGACCTGCACTGGATTGTAAACGCCCCTTCACTGCTCGCTGAACACCCCCTGTTATGGTCGCCAGAAAGATTAAAAACGCTTAATTTTCAATCGATTAGCTTAGATATTGCAGCTTTAACGAAGGTCTATCAGGGCAAATTGGGGCATTATTTTGAAACACTGGTTGGCATCTTATTTGCGACCCACCCGGAATTTCAAATACTGGCTGAAAACCACGTCATCCGAGACAATAAAACCACGCTGGGCGAATTGGATTTACTGGTCAGGGACACACGTACCGATGAAATCATCCACCTTGAATTGGCGCTCAAATTTTACCTTCAGGTACCTGAGGTCAATACAGCCGAGCTAGCTTGGGTCGGGGCTGGTTTAAAGGATTTTTTTCATCAGAAATTGAACCGGTTGTACCACCATCAATTGCAACTGCCTCAACTAGCCCGTGAGCTGGGATGCTGGCCCTCCGACTTACCCTACCCCGATCGACACGCACTCTGGATGCCCGGTCGCTTGTACGTTGCAGAACATCAGCGCTCTGAAAAAGTTTCCGGTTCAGTCATTGCGGGCACGCCCTGGCAGTTAAACCCGGACACGGAATTGTCTTACTGGCGAATCGCGCCGGATGCATTCACCGACCTGGACTGGCAAGCATTGAAAAAAGCTGACTGGTTGCGCAACCGACCGGAAACTGACGGCAACGGCCACCTACCGGCCCAATTTCACATTCCCGGCGAACCTATGCCAGTGTATGTTTTGCCCGCACAATGGCAAACTAGGGCTCATGAATCCATAACACGATATTTAGCAACTTTATGACCGATCAACACATCAGCCCCCATGTCACCCTCAGTACATTGAACGAACTCGATGTATTGCGCATTCAGAACCGCAG
This sequence comes from Reinekea sp., assembly GCA_050293765.1. Taxonomy (GTDB): domain Bacteria; phylum Pseudomonadota; class Gammaproteobacteria; order Pseudomonadales; family Natronospirillaceae; genus Reinekea. The sequence goes on along the minus strand of JBNKNI010000007.1, from coordinate 44,776 downwards.
TGCCAGTGCAACCATTGCCCTTCAGGGAGCACATCTGTTTGAATACACACCTGTTGATTCTTCGAATCTTCTTTTTGTGTCTGACGCTGAAACCTTTGTTGAAGGTCAGCCAATACGCGGTGGCATTCCGGTTTGCTGGCCTTGGTTTGGTGCGCATTCTCACAATGCTTCAGCCCCGGCGCATGGTTTTGTACGCGATAGGGTTTGGGCCTATGACATTGTGGCCGACACGGACGATCGGACAGAAATTAAATTCTGGCTCGAAACAGATGGCTCCGACCCTGACTTCCCTCATGTAGCACGTGTTGAACTGTTAGCCAGTATTGGCGCGACCCTGCTGGTTTCATTAACGACGGTGAACTTGGGCGAAACTCCCTTTCTGATCAGTCAGGCATTGCATACCTATTTTCGCTGCCAGGATATTAACAACGTCCGGTTACATGGCATTGCGGGCGCCTGTTATCTCGATAAACTGACCAACTCAAACCATTATGTACCCAGCGATTTTCGTTTTACCGGTGAAACAGATTGGGTGGTGGCAGAAGCTGGTGAGCCACTCGGCCTCTCGGGTCTGGGCGAAGACAATATCAAACTTTCCCGTCTGGGCAGTCGCTCCTTGGTTATCTGGAATCCCTGGGTCGAAAAAGCCAAAACACTCAGTCACTTTCACGCCGATGAATACAAAAAAATGTTCTGTGTGGAAACTGCAAATGTCTCTGAAGACAGTCGCCTGATTAAGGCCAAGCAAAGCCATGTCATGGTCATGGAGCTGGCAAGGGTTTGAGATCTGTCAATACAGACCAACGGCTCATTGCGACGTTGGATTCATTACTCAGCGAATACCCGGATGGTATTCGCGAGTATGATCTGATTGTTGAGCTCGACACGCGATATCAAGACCTTTACCCGAAACCGGATTTATCCGATACCCTTCTTCTGTTCCAACATCATTTTTTTCTGCGTCACTGCCTCTATGTCTTACAACAGCAATACAGTGAATCCGGCCAGTGGCAACTGGACATAGACAGCATCAAAATCTGCAAACGATCGGCGCACTCATGCGAACAGAATCAACTGTCACGACATGACCCCGTTCGTGATTACTACTTGGATTTAAGTAACCTGAATAAAGAAAGCCAACACAGTGTCGACGAGTTGCTCAGTGGATTCTGGCAGGCCATGGCAGCATACCAACATCAACCCGACGCCTTAGCGACGCTGGGGCTCACCGGGCATGAATCGAAAGATGAACAACGCAAACGCTACCGTCAATTGGCACAACAACATCATCCGGACAAGGGGGGTGAAAAAGAACGGTTTCGCGCCATTCAAGAGGCTTGGCAATTGTTGAAAGGAAATTAGTATCAAAAAGCCGTCGAACGAGTGTTCGACGACTTGCGAAGGTTTACTTCGTTTTAATGCGTAGAACAGCACGAACGTCGTTGGTATACGCTTCCGAGTCGATGTACCCGACCATAGCCGGGTTACTCATGACCAATCGCAGAACTTCGGCGCTGCTGGCCAGTTCTTGTGGTGGAGTACCCTTACCGGTAAATAACGCTTTTGACCAGAGACGCTTAAATTGTACCGGCTTCTGATTCACAATTTCTTTCAGAAATAACTCGGTCAACTCATTGTTGTCATCCAGCATCAACGCTTCCGCATCGTCACCATTGGCAAATTGATTTTCCTTGCCCAGGTACAGATTTTTGACAAATTTTGCGTCGATCGTATTGGTATTCTCCGGGTGAACAATGACCAACAAATCGGCGGATGCCAAACCCATCAAAGATGAACAAAAAATGGTGGTCGCGATGACTCTCTTAATAATCATAAATTTTCTCATGTCATCGACTCCTTAAAAAACAACATCAACAGATACAGAAAGAACCTGCGCATCACCAAATGGAGACCATTGCCCCTCAAGTATCGCCGGCTCTGCGGTATTATCGGTTCGAGTGGTGTACTCAACCTTAATAGCAGCAGCAATGTCGAAGTCCCAACGAACTCCTGCCGTAATTGCGCTAATATCCTGCGGGTAATCAGATACTTTAATACCTGCTTGACCAGGTATAAAAACCAACGAAGTGTCAGCTGCAGTAGATTTTTGCTTGAATGAGGAATAGGTAATGTGCGGAGTAAAGGACCCCAAACGAACACCACCTGTCACGTACCAAGCAGATTCGTCATTGTTGAGATTGTTTTTGAATTTTGTCGAAGTAACCTCACTCGCCAACATAACCGTACCGTTATCATAAATGGCAGAACCGGATGCAAACGTAAGGGGAAGTTCGAATTCTTGAGTAACATACCCTGCTTCCAGAGGGTGATAAAATGTACGCACAATTGAAACGTTGTCATCGACTGAATAGGAACCACGTAATGTTAGACTCCCCCGTTCCAACGCTATAATGCCGCCCAAAATGCTATCAAATTCAACAATCGATTTAGTTTCCGGATCAACACCACTGGTTTCGCCGTAGTAACCCGTCACGGTGCCATACCAATCTCCAATCGAAATATCGTAATCGACGCTCATTCCTTCTAAGCTGGTTGTAAAGAGGTTGTATACTTCAGCGGGTGGACGAATCCAGTTATAGGAATAACCCAAATCCAACGAGCTCGAATAGTAAAATACTGGCATACGAATCCGACCGACTTTTAAATCGACTGAATCTAACAGCTCATAATTCACATAAGCCCATTCGAAATTAACATCAAATCCGCGATCAACGGTAATGTCTGCATTTGCAAACTTTACAAATTGCTTTGCACCGGCAAAACCAACTAACTGTGCCGTTGCTGACAAGCGATCATTAACTTGCGAACTGGTTTGAATTGCAACCATTGTGTCTGGCTTAATACTCAATTCGTTTGTGTACTGACCGAAGTTAACAGGGTCAGTTACATACTCCTGCCCTTCTGACAAAGTCATACCGCCACCAACAGAAATGAACCCATTCAGCCTCGTTTCGAATGCGTGTGCCGCTATGGGACCGGCGCAAATTGCCACCACGGTCCAGTGCAATAATTTCATGCGTTGCTCCAATAAAACATTTTTTGGTTATAGTTTGAAAGTATGTTCTATTTCCAGTGTGATGGATTTATCCTCTATCCAATCGGGGAACGCCCCAAAACTTCCTATTCGATCAACTGCAAGTTCTACTTCCTGATTTAATATTGAATGCCGGGTACGTTTGGTTATTTTCACCGACTTAACTGATCCGTCTGCCAAAACAGTAATTTCAGCAGCGACCGTACCTTCCTGCTTCAAGTCTTTTGCCCAAAACGGATACTCTATACTCGATTCGATCTGGGCGATGACCTGATCTTTGTATTTCGCCCATTGCACCGCTTTCTGAACCGATGTTAATTCACCGTTAATGTCTACACCTTCCGGTGCTTTAGGTTCTGGTGGCACCTGTGCAACACGCTCTTCCAACGTGAACTCATAATCCAATACGACGCGCAATTGTTTGTCGTTAAGCTGAACCGGAAATGCTTTGAATGGTGCCGCGCGGGTGACCGCGTCTTTTAATTCCTGCCCCAGCAATCCACTGTCAGCTGGTGAAATCGATGTCACACCCAGCAACTGCCCCTGGTTGCCGACGATAAATTCGATCGTCACAATGCCTTCCTGATTAAACTGCCGCGCCCATTCCGGATACGAAACGCGCTTGTAAACATCGCGAACAACACCCCACTGATAAAGCTCCTGAGCGTATTGCTTGGTTAAACGCGCCAGTTCAGCTTGTCGTTGAGCCTCTTCTTGTTCTTTCTGAGCCTTAGCCAGTGCAGCGGCCTTCTCTTCAGCCGCTTTTTGGGCTGCTAGCGCCGCCGCAACGGCTTGTTCATCGGTATTGCCAGACTTTGCCTGTTCTGCTTCTTTCTTGCGCTGTTCGGCTAAGGCCAACGCTTTTTTACGTTCTTCTTCACGCTGCTTCTTCTCAGCTTCCGCCTTCTTACGTGCTTCTTCTGCCTTTTTTTGAGCTTCCGCTTCACGCTGAAGTTGGATTTTCAATTCCTGTTCAGCCTTCGCCAAAGCGAGACGGGCTTGGGTCTCTACACTTTTCCAATTAGTGACCAACTGCTGACGTGTGGCCGGTATAGCACTGCTTTCAAACCGTTGAATGACGTCTGGTGCAGTGGCAAGAGACCCTTCCAGATTCAAAATCTGGCTTTGAAAAATCTGAGAATTCGGAACATCGCCAATCCACGTTCGCAATAAGGCGTTAAACAGTTTTTTACCTTGCGATTGAAAGATCACTTCTTTATTGAGCAAAACTTCTGTACCGGACTTGGGCGTATAGCTGAATACCAGTTCATCACCGGTCGTCAGGTTTTCTTTTGGAAAGCGGGTAAACTCGATTAGTTGATTAGTCAGATTCGCGTCTGCACCGAGATTGTTGTTCAAAGCCAGATCTTGGCGCCACAGTTGTTCAAATTTGCGCGGACTCCAACGACTCGCCGTGACTTTCAACACCATTTTCTGCGGACGTGTATCGGCCAGAATCTGAGCACGGTCCTGCTGCTGCTCTGGCAGATATAAGGCTCCAATATAATATTCTTTATTGAGCTGGTCGTAGGCAGATATACCATTCCTATAGGTTTGCGCATAAGCAAGACTGGTGAACATCAGAGTCAGAAAAATTATTATTCGCATACAAACTTTGAAATCGGTCACAGTTGAAGTGGGCGGATTCTAAAGAAAACCCCCTTTCCCGCAATCGAAACGATGAATTATTAGCCAACTGATGAAATTTAAGAACGAATAACCTTGCATTGAACCCATTTAACGATCAAATGAAGACTATCGGCGGACTTTGAAAATACTTGCCAGGGCCTAATCAGCCACCCGACGCGCACATCAGAAAATACAGGCAAAAAAAAACCGGGGAATCCCCGGTCTCATATCGACAGAAAAACAGGTCTGCTATTGAAAATAGGCGTTCTCGGTCACTGTATGGTCAGTCACATCCCGTACGCCCTTCAATTGCGGCAAACGCTCTAACAAGGTTTTTTCAACACCATCTTTCAATGTCATATCGACAGCAGAACACCCCTGACAACCACCACCAAATTTCAGCACTGCCACTTGATCATCGGTCAGTTCTTCCAGGGTAACATCGCCACCATGAGCGGCCAAACCTGGGTTGATCTCGGTAAACAGAATATAGTTGATCTGCTCTTCCAACGGGCTGTCTTTATTCACCTTCGGCATTTTTGCGTTCGGCGCCTTAATGGTCAGCTGACCACCCATACGGTCTTTGGCGTAGTCCACTTCCGCTTCATCCAGGTAAGGTAAACTGTTTTTTTCGAGATAGACCCGGATATGACTCAACTCAACCAGTTCATCATTATCCTTTTCTTCTCCCGGTCGACAGTATGCCAGGCAGGTCTCGGCATATTTTGTTCCTGGCTGCGTCACAAACATGCGTACCGACATGCCTGCTGTGCCCTGTTTTTCCAATAAACCGGCCAGGTAAGTCTGTGCCGATTCGGTTATGTTCAGTTGTATGTCCATCCGATACTCCGGAATGATTGTTCCACTAATTTGCGGTGATTCTAACGGATTTTCCACCGATTAAAAATACCTGACTAATTTAGTCAAGTTTATGGGGCGCCCTATCCATAATATCAAGCCCTTTATCAGGCGATTGATACCAGGTTTTGCTGAGGTCCGCTCTTGTATAAGGCGCTACTGAACAGGCGAGTACGAGACCATCAGCGACTATAAAGGGTGACCAAATGGCAAGTCATGTAAAGAACCGACGTCGATCAAAGCAGGAAACAATAAAACGCCTCACTCAGGATGAAGCCGTAATCATTTCGATTTTGCTAATATTCTTTTTCACGGCACGCAAAACTATATCAAAATATTTTGATATAGCTTGAAATCCGCGCGCTTTTAGGCTTTCATTGCACCCTGCAAACCTATTCCGTATTTAGAGAGACCAATATGACCAGTCGTGACAAGCGCATTGCACAACTCAAAGAAGCCATCGGCCAGCGAATTCTGATCCTCGATGGTGCCATGGGCTCTCTCATTCAAAGCTATCAATTAGAAGAACAGGACTACCGAGGCGAACGATTCTCCGATTGGCCATCCGACATCAAGGGCAACAACGACCTGCTGTCGATCACGCAACCGACGGTCATCAGCGCGATCTACAAGGCATATCTGGATGCAGGTTCTGACATCATCGAGACCAACACATTCAACAGTACCGCCGTGTCACAAGCCGACTACGGCATGCAGGATCTGGCTTATGAACTGAATAAAGCCGGTGCTGAACTTGCCCGCGCTGCCTGTGACGCTAAAAGCCAGGAAACGCCGGAAAAACCAAGATGGGTTGCCGGCGTCCTCGGTCCTACCAGCAAAACCCTGTCACTGTCTCCGGATGTTAACAATCCGGGGTATCGGGCTATCACCTTTAACGCCCTGGTTGACGACTATAAGAATGCAGCAAAGGGACTGATTGATGGTGGCGCAGACATTATTCTGATCGAAACCATTTTCGATACCCTGAACGCAAAAGCGGCCATTTTTGCGCTACATACCGTATTTGACGAACTGGGCTGCGAATTGCCCATCATGATTTCCGGTACCATTACCGATGCGTCCGGCCGCACTCTGTCCGGGCAAACAACTGAAGCTTTTTACAATTCCGTTCGCCACGCCAATCCGTTGTCGATAGGGCTCAACTGCGCCCTCGGCGCTAATGAACTACGGCCTTACGTCGAAACCCTGTCCGCCATCGCAGATTGTTATGTATCGGCCCACCCCAATGCGGGTCTGCCTAATGAGTTTGGTGAATACGATGAAACACCCGAGGAAATGACGGCGATTGTCGACGAATTTGCAGAATCCGGTTTCCTCAACATCATTGGCGGCTGCTGTGGCACGACGCCAAAGCATATTGCGCTGATTACAGAAGCAATGCAGAAACAAGCACCGCGAACGCCGGTAAAAAACAAAAACCAGATGAGTCTTTCAGGCCTCGAACCTTTCTATGTCACCGACAACCTGAACTTCATCAATGTCGGTGAACGTACTAACGTCACTGGCTCCGCCAAGTTCCGACGCCTGATTAAAGAAGAACTCTACGACGAAGCGCTCGATGTCGCTCGTGAACAAGTAGAAAACGGTGCACAGATAATCGATATAAACATGGACGAAGGCATGTTGGATTCGAAAGAAGCCATGGTGACGTTCCTAAATCTGATTGCATCTGAACCGGACATTTCACGAGTGCCAATTATGGTTGACTCGTCTAAGTGGGAGGTTATTGAAGCAGGTTTACAGTGCGTACAGGGTAAGTGCATTGTTAACTCCATCTCGTTGAAAGAAGGCGAAGAAACCTTTTTGCATCACGCAAAGCTGTGTCAACGATACGGTGCCGCTGTTGTGGTCATGGCTTTCGATGAAGATGGCCAAGCCGATACCCGTGACCGTAAAACACAGATCTGTAAGCGCAGCTATGACTTGCTGGTTGCCAACGGCTTTCCGCCAGAAGACATCATCTTTGACCCGAATATCTTCGCCGTCGCGACCGGTATCGAGGAACACAACCGCTACGCTGTAGACTTTATTGAAGCAACCGAATTCATTCGCAAAGAATTGCCTTACGCGAGTGTCAGTGGCGGGGTATCCAACGTATCGTTCTCGTTCCGGGGCAATAACCCAGTTCGCGAAGCCATTCACTCAGTGTTTCTGTACCACGCCTGTCAGGTCGGTATGAATATGGGTATCGTCAATGCCGGGCAACTGGTCATTTACGATGACATTCCTGCGGAATTGCGGGAACGCGTTGAGGATGTCATTCTCAATAGACGTGACGACGCCACCGACCGATTATTGGAAATTGCCGATAAGTATAAGGGTGATGGTAGTGTCGAAGTTAAAGAAGACCTCGAATGGCGCTCGCTTCCAGTTAATAAACGCATCGAACACGCGCTGGTGAAAGGTATTACGGCGCACATCATTGAAGATACCGAACAAGCGCGGCTCGAAGCCAGCGCCCCCATCGATGTCATCGAAGGTCCTTTAATGGATGGTATGAATGTGGTCGGTGATCTGTTTGGTGCCGGTAAAATGTTTTTACCTCAGGTGGTGAAATCTGCCCGAGTTATGAAGCAGGCGGTCGCACACCTAATTCCGTTTATCGAAGCAGAAAAAACCGGGGACGCGAAACCCAAGGGTAAAGTGTTGATGGCCACGGTTAAAGGTGATGTTCACGATATCGGCAAGAATATCGTGGGCGTTGTTTTAGCCTGTAACAATTACGAAGTTATCGATTTGGGCGTTATGGTTCCGGCCGATAAAATTCTGAAAACAGCACGGGAAGAAAAAGTTGACGTGATCGGCTTGTCTGGATTAATCACACCGAGCCTGGATGAAATGGTTCATTTGGCCAGAGAAATGCAGCGGCAGGATTTCCATCTGCCACTGTTGATTGGTGGTGCAACGACATCGAAAGCACACACCGCGGTCAAGATTGAACCGCAGTACCTGAACGACGCCACAGTTTATGTCACCGATGCCTCACGAGCGGTTTCCGTCGTCCAAACGCTGTTGAACCCTAAACAGAAGGCCGACTATGTTGCCGAACGTCGCGCTGAATATGACAAGGTACGTGAACGCAATAAAAACCGGAAATCCAAAGCCCTGCATCCATACAGCGATGCTTGTGAAAATGCCTTTTCATTGAATTGGGAGTCTTACCAGCCGAAAGCCCCGACATTTACCGGCACGAAAACCTTTGCCGACTATTCCGTGGAAGAACTGAAAGACTATATTGACTGGACGCCGTTTTTCATGACTTGGGATTTGCACGGCAAATATCCAAAAATTCTAGAGGATGAAAAAGTGGGCGAAGCGGCACGCAACCTGTTTGCCGATGCGCAAGCCATGCTTGATAAAATTATTGAGGAAAAATGGCTTACGCCGACGGGAGTCATTGGTTTCTGGCCGGCGACCCGTACCAATACGGACACCATAACCGTTACTCAAGCAGACCAAACCGTGGCTCTGGAGCACATTCGTCAGCAAACCATTAAACCGGATTTGCAACCCAACTATTCACTGGCGGACTTTATTGCACCTGCTGGCACCGTTGCGGATTACCTGGGTGGCTTTGTGGTCAGTGCGGGACACGGCGTTGAGGAACGGGCAAAAGCATTTGAAGACGCTGGCGACGATTATAATTCCATTATGCTCAAAGCCCTCGCAGACCGATTGGCCGAAGCCTTCGCTGAGCGCATGCATGAACGCGTTCGCAAAGAATTCTGGGGATATGATGCGGATGAACAATACAGTAACGAAGAATTGATTAAAGAACGCTACACCGGCATTCGCCCGGCGCCGGGATACCCTGCTTGCCCCGACCATACAGAAAAACGAAAACTGTTTTCACTCCTGAATGCGGAAGCCGAAACTGGCGTCGAGCTCACGGACTCTTTTGCTATGACGCCGGCTGCTAGCGTCTCTGGCTGGTATTTCAGTCACCCAGAGTCCAAGTACTTTGGGGTTGGAAAAATCACCAAAGATCAGGTGGAACACTACGCTGAGCGAAAAGAAATGACGCTTTCAGAGGCTGAACGATGGTTAAGTCCGCTGCTGGCGTATGAACCACAGCTATAGCCCACATATCGTCAAAAATCACATCTAATGTCAGAGACCCGCTTGATGTTTTTCACGTCAACCGGGTCTTTTGATTTAGACGAAAGTCTTAGAAAGGCACACCACATTTTCATTATTATTCTGCCACGTCACGTTTTGAACGCAGTTAGGGCGCAGTCTTTTTTGCCTATGCTATAGTGAAAATACCTTTGCCAATCGACTCATATATGCTCACTCACCTTAACCGGCTTCAATATTTACATGGCATATTCATCAGCTTCTTAATGGTGCTGATTTTATGGGGGTTTGTTGGCGCCTGGTACCAAACTAATGGCTTGCTAAATCACACAGCATTACTCAATCTTCAGCTGCAATACCGTTACCTGTTAGACAGCCAAAGTACCCAACCAGAGCTTATCCGGTCTGATCAATTTCTAACAACCACCCTGAACCGAGCACCCGTCACCTACGGCAATGTCAATCAATGGTTTCAACTGACGGTAACCAACACCGCCGATATGGATGGGCATTTTAATCTGCTGCTGGACAACCCTATGTCCGATCGGATTCGCGTCTTTCAGAAAACAGGCGATAACCATTTCGCACTACTTGCAGAACTGGGGGACCGGGTGGATGGCGTACCCAGGGCGTTGAGAATCCTGCCAAACATTGAGTTCAAACTGCCTGCCCTTTCTGAGGCCGAATTCAGAGTAAACGTACAAACCACTGGCGCACCTTATCTCCCACTCGCCGTCATAGAACACAGTGAGTTTCACGAGTATCAAAAAACCTTACATCTGATATGGGGAACGTTCATCGGCATCATATTGTTGATGTCGGCTTACAACCTGGTCTTATATTTTGGCGTGGGAGACCGAGCTTATTTTGTCTACATCTGTTACATCTGCACCATGCTGTTGCTGTTGGGTGTGGTGCACGGATACGGCTACTATATTTTTCCGGAAACGATTCAACGCTGGTTGAGTGCTAAAATTATCGCGCTCGATGCCCTGGCGGCATATTTTACATTGCAGTTCGCCCTTTATTTTTTACGTTTCCAACCCAAAGACGGCATCATATTCTCCATAACCTGGTACGTGAGTCTGACATTACTGGCTTTTACGCTCTTTGCCTTGGTGGCGCCAGAATACATTGCCGCCACATTATTCGCGGCGATGCAGGTGCTGACTTATGTTGTCGCAGGTGCTTTGATTTTTAATAAGTTAAAAACAAAATTCCGTTGGACAAAATACTATCTGATTTCCTGGATTCCATTTTTTATTGGCGCGGCAATAGGCTACTTACTTTACTCAGCGCATTTGGAATATACCTTTCTAAACAGGCACGCACTGATGTTTTCAGTAATATTTGAAATGGCCTTTATTTCAATGGCGTTGGCAGATCGATTGGGCGATACCGAGCGGCGTCGACTATTTCAGGCTACCCACGATTTCAAACTTGGTCTGGCCAATGAAGCGCTTTTAGAGTCTGCGATTCAGCGCCATGGCACACATACTAATCGCCATGGGTTGAGTCTCATTACAATCGAAATATCCAACTATGATGCGGTCATTCCATACGTACCCGACAGCGAATTAAAAGGCTTGATGTTGAAACTGGGCAGTGAATTTGCCACTCAACTCAAACGCACTTTACCACTGCTGGACATTGATCCCGACCATAAAAAGCACGCCAATGTCGCACTGATGCGTGGAGAAATGTTCAGTTATCTGGTCAATACCAACAAACTTCTTTTACTTGAAAATACGCTGAAAAACCTGAGTAACAAAGACAACTTTAATCCGTTGCAGGAAACCATTCCGTATCGTATTCAGTGTATATTCGGCGCCGCAATTTTAAATGACTATACCGAACAACCGATGGAATTGATCGTCAAAGCGAAGCAGTCTGTTAATCAAGCGAGTGAATCCGGTGCACCCTATTATATTTTCAATTCAGACAATACCGAAAACAGCGATCGTAAGGTTCGCTTGGCTCAGGATCTGGGTAACGCTATTCGAGGCGACGCATTGGAGCTGTATCATCAACCGCAATTCTATATCCACGACACCAAGACAGCCTCTTCTGAAGTTCTGTTACGCTGGACGCACCCGGATCTCGGCCCGATTCCTGCCTCCGAATTTGTCCTCATCGCCGAAGAAACCGGACTGATTAAACGGTTAACCCGATGGGTCCTTAATCAGGCATTCGCCCAATCAAAACTCATCTTAAACAGCGGAAAAACAGCAATTAACGTGTCCATCAATATCTCAGCCAACGATTTGTCCCGTCTCGGATTTGTCGATGAGATCGAGGCATTGCTTGCCAAGCACTCTATGCAAGCAGATTGTTTTACACTGGAATTAACCGAAACATCGCACCTGACCGATCGGCGAACCTTTGCAGAGAACTTTAGAACCCTGAGAGAAATGGGATTTCGATTTGCCATCGACGATTTTGGTACCGGATACTCGTCACTGACCTACGCAAACGACCATCCTTTTACGGACCTGAAAATCGACCGTTCGTTCATTCAGGAACTTCTCCAATCGAATCGTCAAATCGCGATTGTCAGCGCTACGATTTCGATGGCCAAGGAACTGGGGCTGATCATTACCGCGGAAGGCGTCGAAGACGAATCAACGCTCCAAGCGTTGATTCAATTAGGATGCGACAAGATTCAAGGCTTTCAGATTGCCAAACCGATGCCATTCAAGGACTACCTCAACTGGCATTACGAACCTGAAAAAACGTCAACCAATGTCGGCGAAAACCTGCCACTTCCATTTGAAGAGCAAGACGAATCGTAAACCATCGGGGCACTCGAATAGCTCAAGAACCCCTCGCGGTTTTAACTACTACTGGCGTGTTTTCCGATGTGGTATTCGCGCAGCTTGTTGGCAATGGCGGTATGCGAAACACCAAGCTTCTTACCCAACTGGCGACTGCTTGGGTACGCCGGATACAGCCGCTTCAACAGCTCCGACTCAAACCGCTTCATAGCATCTTCCAACGTACCTTCAAAACTCTCATCCACATATCCCCATCCGCTGGAAAAACTTGGCAATTGCAAATGTTCCGGCTCAAGCACATCGCCTTCGACCAATGAAACAGCGCGTAACAAGGCATTTTCCATCTGCCGAACATTTCCCGGCCAAGGGTATTGTTGTAACGCGTTTTGACAAGCCGAAGATATTCGAATCCGTTGACGGTGAGGTTCCGCAAATCGAGCGATAAAACGTTCCGCCATGGGAATGATGTCCGACTTTCGATCTCGTAAAGCCGGAATATGCAGGGTTAATACATTCAATCGATAATACAGGTCTTCCCGGAAACTGCCCTTTTGGCACAGATCAAGCAGATTTTTTTGAGTCGAACAGATAATTCGCACATCAGAATGATATTCCTTTTCATCGCCGACCCGCCGATACGAGCCATCCTGTAACAAACGTAAAAATTTGTTCTGCAGCAAGGGGGACATATCACCAATTTCGTCCAGGAACACCGTGCCACCTTCCGCCAGTTCAACAATGCCTTTCTTTTCGGTCGTCGCGCCTTCAAATGAGCCAGCGGCATAGCCAAATAGCTCACTTTCTGCAACGTTATCCGGCAGCGCTGCACAGTTCAGAACCAAAAAGGGTTTGTCTTTTCTCAGACTGTGTTGATGACAGGCTTTTGCCAGCAGCTCCTTACCAGTACCCGTTTCGCCGGTTATCAATAAAGGGGCATCCAGGCCGGACATTCGCTTCGCCTGCCGAATCACTCGTTTCATCCCCTGGCTTTCCGCGATGATCATTTCGAACTGGCCGGTTTGCTTGTGGTATGCCGTCATCTGACGTCCCAAACGCTCTGGCGATTTAAAGGTAATGACGCCGCCGGCGAACAGACGATCGTCATCGTCGTTTTGAATGTGGACAGGGTAAATATCGGCCAGAAAGGTGCGGCCTTTCAGTTGCAGATGCACCGATTCGGCTTCTGGCGTTTCAGCGGACAGCCACTTGTTAAAGTTAAAACCCTTAACCCAATTTTTCAGTAATTTCCGACGTACTTCGTCTTCCGGTAACTGAAGAATATCCAGTGATGCCTCATTCGCAACAACGACGTAACCTCGGGCGTCAATTGAAATGACTGGCTCGGGCAACGTACGCAGTAAGGTACGCATTTCCTGTTGCTCTCGTTCCAATGGCATGTAAGGAACAAGAGAAACATCATGAACGCCAGGGATCAAACGAATTTCGGGCATAAGATGCTGGAATTCATCAAATTCGACATTCGGGAAATTCAGAAATATCTCGCCCGATGGGTCAATCTCAATACCACGCAGATCAATCTCATGGTTGACCAGAATATCCAGAATTTCCGCACAGATACCAAGCCGTTCTTCACAGCGGATATACAATCTCATGCCAGCTCTCTCCGACAATATCACCGGGCTTACGCAAGTACGCTGCCCTGTTTTTGTAATTAAATATTTGCGAGAGAGGAAATTGCCCGAAAGCCCCGGTTTTGTCAACCATGCTTTACAGTTAAAAAACACCGGCATTTACACCAATGCGTCATCAGCAGCGGTTCACCCAGAGCAGGTTACCTGCCCTGCTCTGCTGGCAACTCTGCGTTTTTTAGATGGATAGCCAACCAGATCGAGGGGAATCGCCCGTAATGCTAGGAAGCCACCGGCATGCCCAAATCGGGTTCGGTACCATAGTCTGGAATAACAACACCCTGCCAAACTTGGGTAACGAGTTCATCCAACGTCTGATCAGGATAGCGGGATAGCCACACTGCAAGCCGTTCAGCAACATTGGGGTAGGCAATTCGCTGCAACGGTGCCCGGTGCAGAAAACGCTGAATTGCGGCGGAATTGACATCATCTGTCGAGAGACCTAACCCTAACTGCACCAAGGCCAGCGCATTGGAAGCTTGCTCCATCTGTCCTTTTAGCGGTTTTACCATGATCTTGCGGCCCAGGCTCAACGCTTCCGAAGCCAGTTCAAAGCCCGCATTGCAGATAACGCCATCGGTGGCATGCAGGCTCTCTTTAAAACCATCTCTGGAAAACCCTTTCACCAGCACGTTGTTGTGTCGCCCCTCAGGTAAGTCCGCGCAATGAAAGATAAACGGATGATCCACCGTCTGCAGCTCAGTCAACACACGCTCACTCTTCTCGAAAGGCAAGTACACCAGCGTTTGCGAGCTCGGAACGCCATGATTGTGGTCAGCCTCAATAATCGGCGGCAAGATAGGCAGGTTAAAATGATGCCAATGTACGCCAATACCCAGGGTTACCGGCGCAAACCACTTCATAATGGCGTCGGACGCGAAAGAGTTATCAGTCTTGGGAATTGCATGGTCAAACGCGTACTGATGCCCGATACCGATACAGGGAATGCCCTGCTTGCGCGCGGCCCAGGCTACAACGGGTTCAAAATCCGTCACCACCAGGTCATATTGGCGCAGATCCAGAGTTTTTATGTCCTGTAACATTTGCCCAAGCGACGCCTCCGCAAAGGTTTTTATCAGGTCTACCTTGCCGGCCTTGGTGGCAAAAGACAGCCCGCGAAACACTTTAAACTCACCAAATGCAGCCATGTCAAAAAACTTCTCCCGGGGGCGCCCGGAGAATACCCAATCGACATCAATACCCTGCCCCGATAAAGCGGCCTGCATGGCTCTGGCTCGGGTGATATGGCCATTTCCGGTACCCTGAACACCGTATAAAATTTTCATAGCAGCCCTCCTACGTTTAGCGCATAGAAGGCGACTGAGGAGCCCAACACGGCGCCTACCACCGTATCCGTCGGGAAATGCACCCCTAGAAACACTCGAGACAACGCAACCCAGACCGACCAGAACAACAGAAACGGCAGCAACGCAGGAAACTGACTTGACGCAAGTACCGTAAACAAAAAGGCAGCGGAAGTATGGCCAGATGGAAAACTGAATTTGTCGGAAGGTACGATAAAGCTATGGAATCCCGAGATCGCGTCCGCTGGGCGATTTCGTCGGCAACTGTTTTTCAGGACAAAATAAATGAGCCTCTCACTGACAAAAGCCAGAAGATAAATCTTCAGAAAGGTGGCATGAGATGGCCAGGAAAGTGCTGCAAAACCGAGCGCAAACAATGCATACACCCAGCCATCTGCAGTTTTTGAAACGGCCCGGCCAAGGGACGTCAATAATTCACGCCGACGGCGCGCCATACACCACTGAAACAGAGTTAAATCAAATTGCTGGATCGGTTCTAACCATTTCATAGCCTGTCCTCATAATCCTCAGGACACATTATTCAGGTCAGTGTTTCAGTTCTGGGTCAGAGCCGTGAAATTTTCATGACAGGGGTCTGCTCAACAGCAGACATGAGGGCAACGAATTAACGCAGATTAATGGGTTGGCACCGATGGGGATCAAGGACTAAATGAATCTTACCGGAGCGTCACAACCGAGCGTAAACAGCCCATTAATCTGCAAGCGGTGAATGATTAGTTCGCCGGTTTAAAAGTAGAGGTTTCCAATGCCTTTTTCAGCTGTTCAACGCGTTCATCCAATTCCGTCATCAGATACGCTTTGGCAGGCACCGCCCCCCAAACAGGATTAGGCCAAGCCGGATCGTGTTGAGTCCGCACCACGTGATGTATGTGCAGTTGTGGCACCACATTTCCCAAGGCCGCGATGTTCATTTTGTCGCCGTCAAAGAGCTCCATCAGCCGTTCAGCAACAAAAGAACTCTCCCATACCAACTGCTCCTGATCATCGGTATCCAGCTGGTATATTTCGCTGATATTTTCCCGCTGAGGCACCAGGATGATCCACGGATAGTTTGCATCCTTCATCAGCATTATCCGACACAATGATAATGAGCCAATGAAGACACAGTCATTCTCCAGTCGATAATCCAGTTCAAACATTCCAAATCCTCTGAAAAGCTTTTCAATCGGGCGATACTCTACACTTTATGTCGATTTGTTCAACAATTGACAATACAAAAGTAACGCATGATCGCTATCATCATCAATTATGCAGAACTGATCTGATGACGCAAACGTACACGCCTTGCTTGCCATATATTAAATAACCGCCAGATAATCTGTTCAGAAACAGCAAAGTGTGACAACCCCGGAAAGACGGGCAAACAAACGTTCAATCCATGCAACCTAACAAACAGAGCTTATGACAACACATTGGCTAGCAAACTGGCCTTCAATGCCCGGAACAACGGATAACCCTTTCGTTAGCGATGGTTTTCTCACCGCGCTTGAATCGTCCGCAGTTTGCAATCGGGAAACCGGATGGCAACCCAACCACCTGCTCATTGACGATCGACTTCGTGTCCCCGCTTACGTGAAAACCCATTCCTGGGGGGAGTATGTTTTCGATTGGGCCTGGGCTAACGCCTACGATCAGTACGGCCTTGCCTATTACCCGAAATTAGTTATTGCAGCCCCTTACACGCCGTCTATGGGCCCTCGATTTCTCGGTGCGCGCGGCGTAGAGGATATCAACACCATAATGACAACCTGTAAAAACCTGGTCATCGCTGAACGCTTGAGTGGTTTTCATATCTTATTTCCGAGCGTACAAGAACAACAATGGCTGGACCAACTGCCTCTGCTGAAGCGAACGGATGTTCAGTTTCATTGGAAAAATCGTGACTACCGTGACTTTGATGATTTCCTGGATACCTTCAGTTCCAGAAAACGCAAAAATGTGAAGAAGGAACGCCAATCGATTTCACTGCAAGGGCTACAGCTACAGACGCTTGAAGGTAAAGACATCACGGAATCTCATTGGAACGCCTTTTATCAGTTTTACCATGCAACCTATCTGAAACGAGGTCGGCAAGGATACTTGAACAAAGCCTTTTTTGACGATGTACTGGCAAACATGAGAACGCAATTAGTATTAACGGTCGCCTATCAGGTCTCTAAGCCAGTGGCTGCTGCGCTGTTCTTCAAAGACGAGCATACTCTCTATGGTCGTTACTGGGGTTGCTTCGACGAATTTAATAATCTGCATTTTGAAGCCTGCTATTACCAGGGCATTGAGTATTGTATTCGAAACAAGCTGGATCGATTCGATCCGGGAACCCAAGGAGAACACAAGATTGCCCGAGGTTTTGAGCCGACCTACACGCACTCCTATCACTGGCTCAGTCACCCGCAATTTTTTGAAGCCGCCCGACGATTCTGCGATGATGAAGCCAAAATGTCCCGGCAGTACTACCTAGACGTACAGGCCAATCTGCCCTTTAAACAATCAGATACATAGGAAAAAACATGCAATATTTACATACGATGGTGCGAGTAACCGATCTGGACGCATCGCTGCACTTCTACTGCGACCTGCTCGGGCTGAAAGAAATTCGCCGTAATGACTACCCTAAGGGCCGCTTCAGTCTCATTTTCCTGGCGACCGAAGAAGGCGCTCCAGAACTGGAACTCACCCATAACTGGGACCCGGAAGAGTATGGCGAGGGTCGGAATTTCGGTCACCTGGCGTACCGGGTGGACAATATCTACGAAGCCTGTCAGAAACTCATGGATGGAGGGGTGGTCATCAATCGTCCACCGCGCGACGGACACATGGCATTCGTGCGCAGCCCGGATAACATTTCCATTGAATTGTTGCAAAAAGGGGATGACCTGCCACCCATGGAACCCTGGGCCAGCATGGAAAATACCGGGCACTGGTAAGTGATGCTGGTCACTATTTCCGAACCCGTTTACAATCGCCGATCCCAGAATCAATTCAAATAAAGGAACGCTCAATGCGCGCAAGTCGATATTTAATCGCGACTGTCAAAGAAACCCCAGCCGACGCGGTCATCGTCAGCCATAAACTCATGTTGCGTGCCGGGCTGGTCCGTAAACTGGCGTCTGGCTTGTACACCTGGCTGCCGACGGGTTGGCGAGTCCTGAAAAAAGTCGAAAATATCATCCGTGAAGAATTGGACCGCGCTGGCGCGCAGGAAGTATTGATGCCAACCATTCAGCCTGCCGAGCTGTGGGAAGAATCAGGTCGCATTGATGCAATGGAAGGCCAAATGCTGAAAATGAAAGACCGTCACCAACGGGATTTCGTTTATGGTCCTACCCATGAAGAGGTCATCACAGATATTGCGCGCAATGAATTAAGCAGCTACAAACAGTTGCCGATGAATTTCTATCAGATTCAAAATAAGTTCCGCGATGAATTTCGACCACGCTTTGGCATCATGCGTTCACGTGAATTCGTTATGAAGGACGGGTACTCGTTCCATATCGACCAAGAATGCCTGAGCCGCGAATACGACAATATGTATCAAGCCTATTGCCGAATTTTTGATCGGTTAGGGTTGGATTATCGCCCGGTTCTGGCCGACACCGGCGCCATGGGTGGCTCGGCTTCGCACGAATTTCAGGTACTGGCCGATTCAGGCGAAGACTACATTGTGTATTCTACCGACAGCGATTACGCCGCCAACATTGAACAGGCGGAAGCACTCATGCCTGCGGGTGAGCGCCCAGCACCTGGAGCCGAAATGGTATTGGTTGACACGCCAGATGCGAAAACCATCGACGAGTTGGTTACACAATTTAATTTGCCGATTGAAAAGACAGTCAAAACGTTGGTGGTTGAAGCCAGTGAAGACTCCGAACACTCGCTTATCGCCTTACTGATTCGAGGTGACCACGAACTTAACGAAGTGAAGGCGGAAAAACTGCCGCAAGTAAAAGCGCCTCTAACCATGGCGACAGAAGCTCAAATTCGCGACGCCATTGGTGCCGGACCGGGTTCACTCGGCCCGGTTAACCTGTCCATTCCGTTTTTGGTCGACCGTGCTGTCAGCAACTTGGCTGATTTCGGTGCTGGCGCCAACACGGATGGTAAACACTACTTCAACATCAACTGGGAGCGCGATGTTGCCTTAACGGACATCGTTGATATCCGTAATGTTGTGGAAGGCGATCCTAGCCCGGATGGTAAAGGCACACTCAAAATTCTGAAAGGTATTGAGGTAGGCCATATCTTCCAGCTTGGAGATAAATACACCAAAGCGTTGAAAGCGGAAGTGCTGAATCAGGAAGGCAAGGCACAAACTATGCTTATGGGTTGTTACGGTATTGGTGTTACCCGTATTGTGGCCGCTGCCATTGAACAGAATTACGACGAAAATGGCATTATCTGGCCGGACGCCATCGCGCCATTCCACGTCGGTATTGTGCCTTTAAATGCACACAAGTCTCCTGAAGTTATGGAGGTTGCTGAATCACTGTACAAACAATTGCAGGACGCCGGCTTCGATGTACTGTTGGACGACCGCGACAAGAAAACCAGTCCTGGGGTTAAATTTGCAGATATGGAGCTGATCGGTATTCCACATCGAATTGTTGTCAGTGATCGGGGGCTGGAAAACGGCAAGCTTGAATACAAAGCCCGTGGTCAGCAAGACAAGATCGAAATCGACATTGCGGATGTTTTGCAATACGTTCAGCAACAGTCCAAATAACTGATTCAAAATAGCGACCACAACCGTTAAAAACCAGGCTAATGCCTGGTTTTTTTATATCGGTTAACAATGGTAAAAATCCGTACATGGCCGGGATAAACGAACACAGTAAGATTTACAGCATGGCTTTTCGGGTCTACTATTTAACTCGAGGGTCACGCAAAAATCAGGAACCAAAAACCTAATCGTTTCGTCAGCTTTTGCGTATTCGCAAAACCGATAAGGTTGCTCAAATCACCAATAATTAAAAAAGGAACAGCTCATGAGTATTCAAGCCTTAACCGTTGCAGATTGCATGGTACCCGCCCGACTCATCATTACGCCTGAAACCACCATTCCAAAGGCTGTTGAAATGATGCTCGAAGCAAAACTCATTGGCGCACCCGTTGTGAACGAAGAGCGCCAGGTTCTGGGATATATCTCCGAGCAAGATTGCTTACGTTACATGATCAGTGACAACTACTACTCAGACCAGCGCGACTTGGTTGGCGATGTCATGAAGCATGATGTGTTGTTCGCAGAGCCTACGATGTCCATCATCGATCTCGCTCAGATGATGTGCGGCAATAAGCCCAAAAAATACCCGGTTTGCGAAAATGGCAAACTGGTCGGGGTCATTAACCGGAGCCATATTCTTAAAGCGCTGCTGGACGGCCAGCCGGGCTAGATATTATTCAGCGCCTCTGCAACAGAGGCGCTGCTCAGCCCACTCGTTCGTTGAAAAACTATTCTGCGAATATCGCAATACATCTTTTGACCGCTTCTTTATCAAACCCTGACATCAATCTCGTAATCATCCCGAAATTCATTAGAATAGCGCCCTGCTCTGAATGAATGGAAACTGTCGCAATGCTACCTCGCTTACATGAACTGACCGAAGTTCAACAGTCGTATCTGAACTATCTGGCCGCAGTTGAGGCTCAAGGATTTACCGGCGAGTTGTGTCCGGATTATGCCAACCGCACGGTACTGGCGACCGACAATTCGATTTATCAGGTGCTGCCGCAAGCCGTCGTGTATCCTCGCAGCACAGCCGACATTCAAATACTGACACGTTTAGCCGCAACCGATGAATGGCAGCACATAGTGTTGTCTCCCCGAGGTGGCGGCACCGGCACCAATGGCCAGTCGTTGACCGACGGTATTGTCGTTGACCTGTCAAAACACATGAACGCCATTTTAGAAATCAACGCCGAGCAAGGTTGGGTCCGGGTACAAACCGGTGTGGTTAAAGATCAGTTGAACAAAGCGCTGAAACCTCATGGTCTGTTCTTTGCACCGGAGTTATCCACCAGCAACCGAGCCACGATCGGTGGCATGATCAATACCGACGCCAGTGGTCAAGGTTCGGTCATGTACGGCAAAACACGTGACCACGTCCTGGAACTGCAAACCGTGTTGCTCAGTGGCGATATTCTGCATAGCCAAAGCCTAACCGGCGATGAGTTAGCCACTCTGCGTCAGGGTACCGACCGGATCGCTCAAATTCATGCCACAGTCGATGACATTTACCAACGTCGTAAAGACGACATTCTAGCCAAGTTTCCGCCGCTGAACCGTTGCTTAACTGGCTACGATCTTGCGCATATATATGACAACGACCAATTCAATCTGAACAATATTTTATGTGGCTCTGAGGGTACGCTCGGTTTCATTACTGAGGCCAAGCTCAATGTTTTGAAGATTCCAAAGCTGTCCGCGCTGGTGAACGTATTTTACGATTCCTTTGAGTCTTCCTTACGTGACGCGCAAAGCTTGATGGCCGCAAAACCCACGTCTATCGAAACCATTGATTCAACTGTACTGAATCTGGCCAAGGGCGATATCGTATGGCATTCGGTCAGTGATTTTTTCACGACAGACCAAGGTGACATCGCTGGTATTAACCTGGTGGAATACACAGCAGAAACCGAATCAGACCTGCAAGCCGGGGTTGACCGGCTGACTCAACAGTTAACCGCGCAAATCGGAACCCCTGGAAAAAACATCGGTTTTTCAATTGCGATGGGCAACGCAAATGTTCAGCAGATCTGGGGGATGCGCAAGAAAGCAGTAGGTCTTCTGGGTAACGCAAAAGGCGAAGCCCGTCCGGTGCCTTTCGTGGAGGACACCGCCGTCCCACCGGAAAATCTTGCTGATTTCATCATGGAGTTTCGAGCGGTATTGGATGCAGAAAACCTGCGGTACGGGATGTTTGGCCATGTGGATGCAGGCGTGCTACATGTTCGTCCGGCATTGGATCTCAAAGACGAAGCACAGGTTAAACTGGTTCGTAAGATTACCGATCAGGTTGTTGAACTGATTCAAAAATACAATGGATTGCTCTGGGGTGAACATGGCAAAGGTGTGCGCTCAGAATTCTCGCCCGCTTTTTTTGGCGACCTTTATCCAGAATTGCAAAACATCAAACGTGCTTTCGACCCATTCAACCAATTGAACCCCGGCAAAATTGCGACCAATCACCAAAACATTCCTTTGTTGAAAATTGACGAAGTCACCACTCGCGGGGAACTGGACCGAACCATTAGCCTGGAAAGCTGGACCCAATTTGGCGACGGAATGTACTGCAACGGCAATGGCGCTTGTTTTAACTTTGACCCCGCTGATGCAATGTGCCCTTCGTGGAAAGCAACCAGAGAACGCAAGCACTCACCCAAGGGGCGCGCCTCGTTAATCCGTGAATGGCTAAGGTTGTTGTCTGATCGAGGCGTCAGTACAACACAGCTCAGCACTCGGGAAAAAACCAAATTTCCTTTGCTGCATTTTATTCCTCGCGCACTGAACAGCTGGCGGGCACGCAAAGGTGAATACGATTTTAACAACGAAGTCGCCGACGCCATGGCAGGCTGCCTCGCGTGTAAATCCTGTACAGGTCAATGCCCAATTAAGGTTGACGTTCCGGAATTCCGGGCACGTTTCTTACAGATTTACTATGGTCGCTACCTGCGTCCCTTAAAGGATTACTTCATTGGCTTGCTGGAGTTCATCATTCCACTGCTGACCCTCGCGCCGTTTAAATGGCTTTACAACCAAGCCATGTCAGCGAAGTGGGTTCAAGCATTGCTGCGCGACATCGCCGGTATGGTCGACAGCCCTCTGATCCATCGCATGAATTTTTCAAAAGAAATGAAGAAACGCGGTGTTTTCTATGCTGACGCGAACATGCTGCCCGGCTTGAGCACCGGTGAACAGAAACGATCGGTCATTCTGGTGCAGGATGCCTTCACCAGTTTCTTTGAGACGCATGTAGTCATGGACATTATCGAGTGCCTGCAGGTGCTTGGTTTCAGAGTCTGGGTTATGCCTTATTCAGCAAACGGCAAACCACTTCACGTGCACGGTTTCCTGCACACCTTTCGCTGGGTTGCCAACCGGAATCAAAAGAAGCTGGCAAGGCTGGCTAACTGTGGTATTCCGTTGGTGGGCATTGATCCATCCATGACCTTAACTTACCGTGCCGAGTATGCGAAATATGCCTCTGAAAGTGTACCCGATGTCTTCCTGCTGCAAGAATTTCTGGCTCAGCATATTGACCAGCTAAAAGCACGCGCGTCCGACTTCGCCGCCGGCGAAGTCGACTTCCTCGGGCATTGCACCGAAAAGACAAATGCCGCAGGTTCGATGAAAGATTGGAGCAACGTTTTTGCCAGCTTGAATCAGCAACTCAACCATGTCGCTGTGGGCTGCTGCGGTATGGCAGGAACCTTCGGCCACGAAACCCGTAACCGAGCAACGTCAGAAACCATTTATAACCTTTCCTGGCGTGACATTATTCAGACAGATTCCACAAAGACCATAGTCACCACTGGCTATTCCTGTCGCAGTCAGGTCAAACGACTGGATAAGAAAATAATCATGCATCCGTTGCAGTATTTGCTTAGCCAGTACGCGAAATAGGCAAAACAGCCTGACTGCCGAACTCCGGTTCTCAGTCAGGCGTCCAGGTCCCACATTGCCGCCCGATCCATGCTTGAAAAAAAATAGAGACCTAAGCGAGTCGTCCGTACCAGTGTATCCCGAGATATAAAAGCCTGGAGGTTACAAATCAAACCGCCAGACACAGCTGTAAAGCTTTCCGCACAATACGCGATGCAAACGATTCACGTTATTTTTCATTTATCTGACATCCGTCATTTCTCATTTTTCCTATTTCGACCAAGGTTAGCCTACTATCAAGAAAAGCCACACAATAAGGCTTCTGGAGTTAGCCATGTCCAATGCTCTCAGCGCACAGCACTACAACGATTTACTTGAACTAGCCGAAGATTTGTATCATCGCTTGGATGGCCACATCATCATGGGCATTCCCATCGGTATCGGTAAAGCCACACAATTGGTCAACGCCCTGTATCACCAGGCGAAGAAAAATCCGGATTATCGTCTGGACATTCACACGGCGCTGTCACTGAGCCGGCCAGAGCTCAAAACAGACCTCGAAAAAAGGCTGCTGGAGCCATTTTTTAACCGTCAATTCAAGGACGTACCCGAACTGGATTATACGAAAGACGCCAAGCACAATTGCTTACCAGACAATGTGAATATCATCGAATTCTACTTCAAGCCTGGCGAAATGCTGCACGTGGCTAAGTCGCAGCAGAACGTGTTGTCTGCAAACTACACGCATGTAGCCCGCGATATGGTGGATCGCCAGGTAAATCTGGTCACACAAATGATTTCAAAAAAACAGATTAATGGCGCCTGGCATTACAGTCTGTCTTCGAATCCTGATGTAACCCTGGACTTGCAACGCTTGATGCGAAACAAGCAAATTGAGGACGGCAAAACACGATTGCTTATTGCCCAAGTCAATACCGAATTGCCCTTCATGCCTAACGATGCGGAAATCGAACCCGATTTCTTCGACTATATTCACGATGATCCGAAACTGTACAGCCCGCTTTTCTGTACGCCGCACCAACCCATTTCACCCGTTGATCATATGATTGGCTTTTACACCAGTGCCTTAGTGAAAGATGGCGGCACCTTGCAAATCGGTATTGGCTCGCTGGGCGATGCCGTGGTCAATGCCCTGCTGGTCCGGCACAATCAAAATGCCGACTACCGCCAATTGTTGGAAAATACCGATGCTTCAGAAAAATTTCCCATTCTGAATAATGAAGGTGGTTTCGCGCCCTTTACAACAGGGCTTTATGGCAATACCGAAATGCTGGTGCCAGGCTACATTGAGCTGATTAAAGGTGGTGTGTTGAAACGCCGCGTCTACGACGACCTCGCTATTCAGAAATGCGTTAACAGCGGCCTGGACCCCGAAAAACTATCTACACAATGGATTACCGCACTACAGAAACTGGGCGCCATTCAACCCATACTGACGCTAACGGACGTTGATTATCTGAAACACTGGGGCCTGTTTAAGTCCGATGTCACATTGGAACATGGCGAACTCAGGCGAGGTGAGAATGTCATTTCAACAGCTCAACTCAATACGAATTCGCTGCAATGGATTGAATCTCACGCGTTGGGCAATCAAATTAAACATCCGACATTAATTCACGCTGGTTTCTTTGTCGGCAATCATCATTTCTATCAGGACCTGCATCAGATGCCCGCTGACCAGCTGGCGCAATTCAATATGACGTCCGTCAGCTTCACCAACCAGTTACACGGCGATGAACTGCTGAAACTGGAACAACGACATCATGCCCGATTCATCAACGCCTGTATGAAAATGACATTGAGCGGAGCCGCGGTGAGCGATGGTCTGGCCGATGGTAAGGTCGTCTCTGGTGTGGGTGGCCAATTCAACTTTGTCAGTATGGCACATGACATTCCTAATGCCCGTTCGATCCTGATGATGCGGGCGTCGCGGAAGAAAGCCAACAAACTGATCAGTAATATCGTATTTAACTACGGGCATATTACCATCCCGCGACACATGCGCGATGTGGTCATTACCGAATATGGCATTGCCGACTTGCGTGGTAAGAATGATCAGGAAATCATCCACGAACTGCTGAAAGTCGCCGATTCCAGATTCCAGGCTTTGCTGATCAAACAGGCACAGCAAGCCGGCAAGCTACCGTTGGATTACCAATTGCCCGAAAGCGCGCTTAACAACACCCCTGAGGCAATCGCCAATCTATTGGCTGTGACCGGTCAACAGCTGTTTCCTACATTCCCATTCGGTAAGGAACTGACAGATGAAGAAGTCGTTATTGGCGGCGCTTTACGGCGCCTTCAGGCGAATCTGAGTAAAGTTTGGCCATTACTGCCGGCTATCGTATTGCCCGCATCAAAGCGCAAGCTCGACGTTAACCGGCGTTATCTGGAACGGATGAAACTGGATACAGTGCATTCGCCAGAAGAATGGCTGTTCCGTAAATTATTGCTCAGTGTATTACCGACTGAGTCAAAAACATAAGCCGGAAAAACGGACAAACCTGAACTACACTAAACTTTATTTCGCAGAGATCTGCCATGAAGTATTTAGTGTTGCTCTGTTTCGCCTGTATTTCCACCTTTTGCACGGCTGCCGACGGCAAAAAAGCGCTTAGGATCCTAACCTGGGAAGAGTATTTCGACCCTGAAATGGCAAGCCTGTTTGAAGCAGAAACAGGCGCTCAACTCGAGTTTATTTATTATGACAACGACGAAGTTCGTGATCAGATCATGGCAGAATCTTCCGGTTTCGGTTTCGACGTCATTTTGGTGGATGAAGTTGAATTGCCAGCTTATGTCCGACAACAGTGGGTGCAACCGATAGCCGATAGCACGCTACCCTTCCTCAAAGATCACGGAACACGGTGGCGAAGCATCGTTCCAGAGGCAGTCGGTTTTGCCGTTCCTTATGGTTGGGGAACCTACGGTTTATTATACCGGGATGATCTGGTTGAAAACCCGCCCACCCAATGGGCAGACCTGTTCAATCCGGACAATGAGTTAGCCGGCTACATTCAGATGACACCGCAATCCGCAGAAATGCTAGCCATTGCGCTCATGGCCCACGGCTATGCCCCTAATGCGCATGATCCGGCCGCATTAAAAGTTGCCGAACAAGCCTTGATCGCTCAAAAACCGCTGGTGAAAGCATACAAAACGACGGACTACGACGAAGACAGCAATCTGCTCAATAAAGGCATCGTTAAGGTCACGGTCTGTTACAGCTCAGATGCGGTCGTCTTACAGGAAGAATTTGAGCATTTTCAATATGTTTCACCCATGGAAGGCAACATTTTCTGGATCGATTTCTGGGCTGTCAGTGCGAAGTCCACGCAGCCGGAACTCGCGGTCCAATTTCTCAATTTTACTCTCAGACCTGAAGTGATCGCGGCAAACGTTGAGTACCAATACACCGCGACATTCAGTCAAACGGCCTTAGCCTTGATCCCGGACGAAATACGGCAGAACAAAGCCGTATTTCCAAGCTTGGCGGAAGGTTTTACCACTTTGGGAGTACCAGATCGCAACTCAATACGTACGATGATGAAAATAATTAATGCCCTTGAACTTGAGTAATGCATGAAACTGCAAACTCGGTTTTTATTGGATCTAGGCCTACTTGCCGTCGTCGCTATCGTCGCCTTTACGCTGGTGTTGCGTCAGGGTATTGGCGATCTACAACAGCAGGAAACCGAATCCGCTTTGGCCAACCACATGGCTCTCAGCCAATCCTTTATCACAGATGTGCTGGACAACTTAGTATCCGACCTCGACCTGATCAGCCAGGACAGCATTACCCGTCGTTATTTCTCAACGGAAGAAATTACGCGTTATCAACTGTTTCATACGGAACTGACCCGCACCTTGAAAAGATACCTGATTCACCGTGACAGCTATGCGGAAATTGCCATCATTCTCCCCGACAGCTTCAAAGAAGTATACGTCGCTAATCATAGTTTCCCGACCAATGACTATGACAATAATCTCAACAATCTGCTCAGTAAGCCTTTCGACCCTGATACCCCCGTAAGGTTCATGATCGAGCAGGTCGAAACGAACTATTTTACGCTCGTGGCCTACACGCCCATTGTCCGACTTTCGAGCTTGCTGAAATCGGACATCAACCCGACACTGGGTTATCTGAAAATTTCCATTGAACTCACCAGTCTGGCTCGCAAAATAAGCTCCCCGTTGATTCTGATGTCCATAAACCATAACGACGAACACATTTTCGACCCCAAAATTGCCGATGCACTCGGCATCGACGACCCAATGTCAGACGATTTGTCTCTGATCAGTGAAAAACGCAACGTGCACGACATTTTTGAGTTACAGGGAATCGTTAAAAAAACGACGCTCGTTGATGAGTCCAAAAATTTGTTCGTGAACAGTATTGTTTGGATACTCATTTCTATCATTAGCTTGCTGTTTCTAACGTTCATTTTGTTAAAATTGGTGATCCTGAAGCCCCTGGCTACCTTTACCTCACTGATTGAACAATCCGATATTTCAACATCGGCAGGTCGCAAGTTAACAGCCTACAAAGACAACGAATTCGGTCGTCTGATGCAACGTTTCGATGACCTGATGCAACGTTTGCACGGTTCATCCAGAGAATTGCAGCGGCAGGCGTTTACTGACACCTTAACCGGCTTACCCAATCGCGCAGCGCTATACCATTTACTCGAAAAACAATGCCAGGAGTATCCAGAGCAACCCTATGCCGTGCTGTTTATCGATCTGGATGGATTTAAGCAGATTAATGATAACTATGGACACGACATAGGAGATCAGCTTCTGATTGAAGTCAGTAAACGACTCAGCTCGGTGGTGCGCGGTGACGTACAGGAAGAGATAGATCATTTGAACATTCGACAGGATGCCGTCATTCGTCTGGGGGGTGACGAGTTCACTGTGGTGCTGCTAGGCGACTGCAATGCCGCTCTGATTGCACAGCGGATCATACATGCATTCCGATCCAGCATTATCATTGAAGGTAAATCTTTTTATACCGGCACCAGTATCGGCATTGCCAATTACCCCAGGGACGCAAATTCACCGGCTTTGTTGATACAGTATGCTGACTTGGCGATGTATAACGCCAAGGCGACAGGAAAAATGCGGTATTGCGCCTTTACTCAACAATTGGCAGCGCAAGAAAAACAGCGACTGATCATTGAAGATACGGTCCGCGAAGGAATTGAATTCAATCGTTTCGAAGCTCATTTCCAGGCCAAAGTCGATAGTCGTACGGACACCATTGTCGGTGTTGAGGCATTAGCCCGATTGAGAGACAAAAACGGCAAACTGATTTCGCCAGGGCAGTTCATTCCGGCAGCACAGGCGAACGGGGTGCTCGAATACATCACTTATGTCGTTACCGAGCATACGTGCAAACTATTGCAGCAATTGAATGAACCCGACTTTGTTGCTTCGGTAAACATTTCGCCCAGCCAACTGAATGATCTGCGTCTGATTGCAGACATTCGCAGCATCATGTGGCGCTATGGTATTCAACCAAGACAGATTGAATTTGAAATTACCGAAGAAGAACTGGTCACTAACTTTAGAGAGGTCAGTAAAAACCTGGAGTTGCTGCGGAAATTTGGTTTTCGTACGGCTTTAGACGACTTCGGTTCTGGTTATTCATCATTGGGACAGTTGAAAAAATTCAGATTCGACACCCTGAAACTTGACCGGGATTTTGTCAGTTCTGAAGACTACAATTCCACGGCCGCGATTGGTGTTATTTCCAGCATCAAATCGCTGGCAGAGACCCTCGACATGGCCATCGTCGCCGAAGGTGTGGAAACCCAGAACCAGCTGGAGTTCGTCCAATCCGCCGGCATTTACACTATTCAAGGGTATTATTGCTCCAAACCTTTGCCTTTCACGAATTTCATTGAGCTCTTTCAACAGCAAAAATCATTCGACACTCAAAAATCCCTACCCGGTTTATAAGCCTGCGTACGGTGCGGGGTCAGTTGTGACTCGCAGCCTCCCAAGTTAAAAACCTGTTTTGCGCATTTATCAATAGCAATTATATGCTCGTTGCTTAGAATGCCTGCTCTGCTTTTAATTAGTAACTTGGAATTCTATTCTCATGACCACATGGACGCCTGCATCCTGGCGCGAAAAGACCATTCGCCAATTACCTCAATACAAAGATCAACAGGCATTAGCCGACGTTGAAAGCCAACTTGCATTGTTACCTCCTTTGGTATTTGCAGGGGAAGCCCGCCAATTAAAAAGCGAACTCGCCAAAGTATCCCGTGGCGAAGCCTTTTTATTGCAAGGTGGTGACTGTGCCGAAAGTTTCAGTGAGTTTCACAGCAACCATATACGCGATACGTTCATGGCGCTTTTACAGATGGCGGTTGTGTTGACCTTTGGTGGACAGAGTCCGGTCGTGAAAGTCGGCAGAATTGCAGGCCAATTTGCCAAACCGCGTTCGGCCGATGATGAAACCATCAACGGCATTACCTTACCGTCGTACCGTGGTGACATTATTAATGACATTCAGTTCACGGCAGAATCCCGCGAGCCAAATCCCGAGCGGATGCTCAAAGCCTATCACCAGTCAGCATCTACTCTGAATCTGATAAGAGCCTTCGCACAGGGCGGTCTTGCGGATTTGCATCAGGTGCATCAATGGAACCAGAACTTTGTCGCGGAAAGTCCGCAAAGCGAGCGCTACCAAACCTTGGCCGATCAGATTGATGAAGCACTGGCATTCATGAGTGCCTGCGGTATCAATCCCGGCAATACTCCCCATATCCGGGAAACACAATTCTATACGTCGCATGAAGCGCTGTTGTTACCTTACGAACAAGCGTTGACCCGACGCGATAGCCTGACCGGGGACTGGTATGATTGCGCTGCCCACATGCTCTGGATCGGCGATCGAACCCGACAGTTAGACAGTGCTCATATTGAATTCTGCCGCGGAATCAAAAACCCTTTAGGGCTGAAAGCCGGTCCGTCCACCGACCCAGACGATTTAATTCGACTGATCGATATTCTCAACCCTGAAAACGAAGCCGGTCGATTGAACCTGATTGTACGCATGGGTGCCGACAACATAGCAGAACATTTCCCGGCCCTGTTGCAACGGGTTAAAGCCGAAGGCCGTAACGTGGTTTGGAGTTCAGATCCGATGCATGGCAACACGATCAAAGCCAGCACCGGATATAAAACCCGTTCCGTTGACGCGATCCTGTCCGAAGTGAAAGACTTTTTCGCAATTCACAAAGCCGAAGGTACTTACGCTGGCGGCGTTCATTTTGAAATGACCGGACGAAACGTCACTGAGTGTATCGGCGGTGCCTTCCAGATCAGTGAGACTGATCTTGCAGACCGGTATCACACCCATTGTGATCCCCGTCTGAACGCAAATCAGGCACTGGAACTGGCTTTCTTGATTGCCGATGCCCTGAAATCCGCGCGTTAATGGTAGAAATAACCAAAAAAAAAGCGCCAAACGGCGCTTTTTTTTAACTCTGAGTTTTCCTGAAAGAGCGATTTAGACCACTCGGATATGCCAGGGCTCATAACGGACCCCGAGTTTATTGTTCGCCGTATAGCGGATCTGAACATACCCCAGATCCTGAAGGCGTTTAAACTCATCGGTACTGGCGAATGCCGCGGTAAAATTCTGCAAACCAC
Source organism: Reinekea sp. (assembly GCA_050293765.1). GTDB lineage: Bacteria > Pseudomonadota > Gammaproteobacteria > Pseudomonadales > Natronospirillaceae > Reinekea. Next base: position 13,103 of record JBNKNI010000007.1, on the reverse strand, counting down.
CGCCGACCTGACCTACATCGAAATCCCCGATTGCGTGATAAGAATGGCCTGGTGGCGCAAGTGATCGGCTGGCCCGGGACAGGTTTCCAGAGGCCTGTACCGTTTTTGCCATAAACAATTGATACTGTTTAACGACATTCCGCACACCACTGGTCAGAATCAGAGAATCACCGACTTCTCCACGAATTTTTTTATAAAACTCTTCAGGATGCCCACGAAAAACATAGTGCCCGGTGCCTGGCATTTTCACAATTTCTTTATCCGGTATCACATTGGTTTGCTTACTGATGACCTTTTCACCCAAAAAGCCCAGTTGGCTTGAGTCATAGTCGAACATAAAGTCCAAAAACTGCAGTTCGCTTTCGGTAAAGGCACCTATGCGAGGGGAATATTTTGCGTACTTCAGTGCTTCGTCAAACGAAATGACATTGAAATTACCAAACCCCACGTAATCCTGAACTCGATTGATGCGCTCCAGTGTATCAACCAGCAACTTATAATTGGCTTCACTCAGAATTACGTCATCATTAAAATTAGTTTCGAAATTTGTAATTTTTTCCTGAACCGTTTTCGCAGCACCTTCCGGTTTGGCAATCTCAACATTCTTATTGCTGGCTTGCTCTTTGGTCAACACAATTTCTTCAATGGGCTGTTCAATTACCGGGGCGGTTTCGGCCTGTGCAACGGTTACGTCGGCATGTAACTGCTCTGTTTTATGCTGTTCATAAGCCAACGCAGGTCGAGACTGAGCATGTACTGGTGGATGAGCAACCTGCTCGGCAACCGTTTGGATCAACACACCTTCATCACTGGTCGGATTTGCCGCGTTCAGGACTTTGGCTGCGGCTTGGCTGGCACGGTGTTCAACCGGAGTTGGGATCGCCAAATTGTTCTGCCTGAGCATGTCAAATGAAGCATAACCGCCTCCGACAAGCACCGCTGAGGCAGACAGGGACTGTTTAATAAAATCACGACGCTTCACTAAGGGTCTCCGGACAACAATCAAAACAATGGTCGATATTAAGTATTGTCGTTTTTTTCATATATGCCAGTACTTTATCATGACACTATCGATGTTAAACACAAAATCCTCAAAACTTTCCATATGACAATAAAATACGGAAACGAGCGTCAAATTTCCGGCGACTGTATGACGAACTTAGGCTATTCACGCCTTTCAGCTCCGTTCTTTTGCCTCAGCTTTTGCCCGAATAAAGTGCGAATGATGTAAGTGCAACATATCACTGACACGTCGGATCCGGTGATCTTCATACTTGTCTAAACGGCCATCGGCGAACGCAACGCGCCACAAATCCACCAGCAGCAAATAACGTTCCTGCTCTCCGTAATGTTCGTTAATAATATGAGTGAACTGGAACAAGTCGTAGCTTTCTTTCTGTCGTTTCAACGCTGTATCGACACATGCCTGAACTTCTTGACGAGATAGACTCATCCGTTCACTCAAAATCTGAGTGACGCAATCAATTTCGGTCTGATCCATATCATGGTCAGCCATCATGACTTCTATTAATAATACCGCCGCGGCGTCATCAACGGATAAGGTAACCGGATCCGATTCATGACTTTGAAAAAAGTTTAAAATCTGAGACAACATGGTTGAATCGCTCCTTTTAAGGGTTTGACCAATGAGGGATCTGCAAATCTTCTAACAAATGAAATGCTTCGTGCGTCTGTAACACAAACTTGGTATGTTGGCAAAAAACTCACCATAGTGAGCCTTTCCAGCCAACCAGACCTGAACAGATATCCACTTCATCATAGTGTTTGTTTTTCATAATATAACCAGAACTGGGAGTAAATATCCGGTATGAACCTCACCACCCCTGCCCTGCTGTTTCCAGCAATATCACTACTGTTGCTCGCGTACACCAATCGTTTTTTGGTTATTGCCCAACTTATCCGCTCACTTTACAAACAAAATGATGAAGACCCAAATGCAGACATCCGCAAACAGATTTTACATTTACGGGTCAGGATCGAAGCCATACGAAGAATGCAGGTCGCCGGGGTCAGCGCCTTTATTCTCTGCGTTATCACCATGTTCACATTATTTTTTAACTGGGTGCTGCTGGCAAACATCCTATTCGCGACTTCGCTGATTTTATTACTTATTTCGCTGTGTTTCAGCTTATACGAAGTTCATATCAGCGGTCAGGCGCTGAATCTTCAGTTAAAAAACCTGGAACACAGGAAAGAATAACTCGACAGACGGCCAGCCGACCCCGCAGGAGCGGGGTCTGTTCCACGACGATGTTACTACGGCGACAATCAGGCCAGTAAGTTCACGAGAACATTGAAGTACATATCGGTCAACTTATCTAAATCATCAATGGCGACGCATTCGTCCACCTGATGAATAGTTCGGTTGACCGGTCCCAGTTCGACCACCTGTGCACCGGTTGGCGCAATAAATCGACCATCGGATGTGCCGCCTGCGGTTGATAAAATAGGCTCCTTACCATTTACATCGGCCACCGCCTGTACCGCTGCCGCCACCAAGGCACCGCGATCGGTCAGAAAGGGTTGACCTTTAACTTCAAAACGAAGGTCATAATCAAAGTTGTGCCGGTCCAATATCTCCCGTGTTCGCTGTTGTAGAATTTCGGCCGTCACTTCAGTGCTGAACCGGAAACTAAACATTATTTCGGCGGTTCCGGGGATCACGTTCGAAGCGCCGGTACCCGAATTAATGTTTGAAATCTGAAAGGAGGTGGCAGGAAAGTAATCATTGCCTTCATCCCACAACTCGGTCGACAAATCTGCGATCGCCGGCGCCACCAAATGAACCGGATTCTTGGCCAGATGTGGGTAGGCAACATGCCCCTGAACGCCCTTAATGGTCAAGTAACCGAGCATCGAGCCACGACGTCCATTCTTAATCGTATCGCCGACCTGTTCGGTACTGGAGGGCTCACCGACCAAAGCCCAATCGATCTGCTCGCCACGGCGCCCCAATTCCTCCATAACCGCAACAGTGCCATGGTAGGCATCACCCTCTTCATCCGACGTAATGAGATACCCGATGCGACCTTTGTGGTTTGGGTATTGCCGCACGAAACGCTCACTGGCCACCACCATGGCTGCAAGACTGCCTTTCATATCGGCTGCGCCGCGTCCGTAAAGCATGCCGTCTTTTTCTGTTGGCTCAAAGGGCGGAAACGTCCACGCATCGGGATTCCCGGTAGGTACCACGTCAGTGTGCCCAGCAAACACAAATAGCGGGCCATCCTGGCCATGCACAGACCAGAGATTATCAACGTTTTCTATACGCATGGATTCATTCTGGAACCCGCATTTTGCCAAACGATCGGCCATTAATTGCTGACAGCCTTTGTCGTCAGGCGTCACGGAATCACGGGCAATTAACTGACAGGTCAGTTCAAGCGTTTCAGATTTCATCTTGACTTAGCTCACACTTATCGGAAAAGGTCGCTATCATACGCACAATCAACGAGGGTTTTAAGAGGTTTAAGTGCAGGTAAGACAGCGATTAGCGGATTGGTTGAAACACTATTCACCTAGCCCGGCAAAATCATTAGGCTTCTTTACCGGTGGCGGTTTTTTATTTGCGGGCGGTCTGATGGTCATATTACTCGCAGAAAAATTCGCCAGTGACGGATTAACCCAGGAAATCATTGCCCTGTTCGGGTTAATAATGGTATCTATTGGCGGCAGCATTGCACTGTGGGGCTATCTTAATATCAGTCTCATCAAAGTTATTATTTATATACTGGAACCCAACAGCAACGATGACAAACGCCCCTGACATTGAAATTTACGTCAATGATATTACGACAGCCGATGCCGAACGATGGTTATCCAGCCTGTTTGACACGATTGAACCGCAGCCCAAAAAGAAAGGAATGCCAAAAAACAGTTTTCCATATCAGGTTGACTGGCAATCTCACCAGTTTCAGGTGATCGTTTTCGATAACGTTGAGCGTGGTTTTACCAGCATCTGGTTTAATGCGACGCAATTGCCCTGGGTTGATGATTTAGCCTGCGCACAGCAAGCGGCACCTTTTTTTCAGCGATCCGTCCGGGTGACGGCCGGCGGTTGGAATACCCATGCCGACCCCGATGCCTGGATCGAAATCAATCAAGCGGGCGAGCAAACGCCTATTATTTGGAAAACCACCTAGTCGCTAATACTGTCCGAAACAGGAGACAATAAAAAAGCGGCCAAGGCCGCTTTCTTTTTAATTACGATGTCGCAAATGCCTATTTCTGACGCATAATGGTCACGTCTTCCGCTTGCAGTCCTTTGGAACTTTCGACTACGCCAAAACGCACACGTTGACCTTCCTGCAGCGAACGATGTCCGCGACCGCGTATGGAACGAAAATGGACAAACACGTCTTCACCGCTTTCACGGGTCACAAAACCGAATCCTTTGCTGACGTTAAACCACTTAACCTGACCTTCTTCGCGGTCGTCTTCATCGAACTGTGCGACCAATGGCTGAGCAATTGCCTGATACAGAATGACCAAAACCAGAACCACAAGAGCAACAACAACATAGGCCACTGTCTTTACTGACGACATACCCAAACTTAAGATTTCACTAACCTGCAAAGTCTGCAGACCCGGCACGACGGACAGCGCGCCCGCGAGGATAACAGGTGCAACGGCAGCAACAATAACACCCGCACCCAATCGAACTAACCACAATTTAAACTTCATAATTCAACTCGTTATATTGACTGTTTTTCACACTAATCGTCGGCACGTTGTGCAACGGGCCGCCACTGCTTCTTCCCGGAATCTACAGCTTGGTCACCAGAAAGAAGACCAAACCCACAAATGAACCTCCGTTTTCACTAAAAATCGCCTAAAAATTGGCGATCAGGCCCGCATAATGCCAAAATTCAGCCCCAGAATGCAACGAACTTAAGCGATACCCGATAATGAACATTGAAGATCAACTGATCGACCTGGAAATACGACTAACCCACATGGATGATACGGTTGAACAACTGAACCAGGTGGTCACGGCGCAACAGAAAACCATTGATCGGTTAGAACACCTGATCATCAAAATGGCGCGAGAGCACTCAGAAATGAAGGAACAACTTGCACCCGACATCGTAGACAGTCGCCCGCCGCACTATTGATGTCTGGCGGGGTATTCCAGGGTCTGCTCGCGCGCCCATTGACATTACTCAAGTCAATGCATTGCCCGGAAAACAGACAGGAAACCGATATTCACCATCAGACCCTTCGCAGTTACACGCATAAAACGCTAAAATGCGTTTCTTAAATTTCAGGAAATCAGATTATCCATGCATTCCATTCGTGCCCGTTTCAGACACATTGTGCAAACTATTTTGTTTTGGTGGGTTAAGGTCCCGCAGAACCCACACCATACAGACCTGGAGCAATTGAAGCAGAAAAAACACTGCGTCTATGTCCTGGAGCATCAATCCAGCGCGGATGCCATGGTGGTAGACCACGAACTGAGGCGCCTCGGGCTGCCCGGGCTGTACCGGAAAATTGATATTGCCGAACTGCACGAAGAAACATCCTTGTTGACCGTACACGCTCGCCCGTCGGTCATAAAACGTCACAAAGCAGGGATCGCCCCCCGAATCGAAACCCTGTTGACTTACCTGGCAAACCAAACCGAAGAAGACATCATCCTCGTTCCCATCGCATTATATTGGGGACGCGCCGCGACAAGCGGCAATGGACTATTAAACGCATTACTGAGTTCTAACTGGTCGGTTGTAGGTCGATTCAAGAAACTGCTCACTGTCTTGTTTAACGGTCGCGATACCTATTTGGAAATAAATACACCCATTTCCCTGCGTGAACTGGTCGATGACAATCCAGATATCAAAACGGCCACACGCAAGGTCGCCCGCGTATTACGGGTTCATTTCCGGCATGTCCGCTCCGCGGTCATTGGACCGGATTTATCACATCGTCGGGTCATGATTGATCAGTTACTAAAAACAGATCCAGTCCGAAAAGCGATTGAACAGCATGCCAAAACGAAAGGCGTAACTCTTGAAAAAGCGCAGTCTTACGCACGCAAACAGGCGATTACTATTGCTGCTGACGTTTCCTACGGCACTATCCGGTTTCTCGACGTGTTACTCACCAAATTATGGAACAAAATCTACAATGGCGTGCTGTTGAACGGAATTGAGCCCGTGAGGGAACTGGCCAAAGACAATGAAATTGTCTATGTCCCCTGTCACCGCAGTCACATTGACTACCTGTTACTCAGCTATTGTCTCTACAAACACGGTCTGAACGTACCTCATATTGCTGCGGGTGAAAACCTGAATATGCCGATTGTCGGCAGCATATTGCGGCGCGGTGGTGCATTCTTCATTCGCCGTCGGTTTGGTGGCGATAAACTCTATACTGCGGTATTCAACGAATACATCCATACCGTATTTTCGCGCGGCTATCCGGTTGAGTATTTCGTAGAAGGTGGCCGCTCACGCACCGGACGCATGCGGGTGCCGGCCACAGGTACGCTGGCCATGACAGTGCGCAGTCACTTACGCGACAACTCCCGCCCAATCGTGTTTATTCCGGTCTATATTGGCTACGAGAAAGTATTCGAAAGTCGCTCGTATCTGGGTGAACTGAAAGGCAAAGATAAGAAGAAAGAAAACTTATTCGATCTGGTCAAATCCGTTAAACAACTGAACAATTACGGCCATGTTTACCTGAATTTTGGTGAGCCCTTAAAATTAAATGATCAACTGAATAATCTGCAACCAGATTGGAAAGACAGTCAATACGGACCAGATGATCGTCCCAACTGGATGTTTAATTTTGTCGATCAGCTGTCAACTGACGTTGTCACCCGCATCAATTCAGCGGCCGCACTGAATCCAATTAACCTGATTGCCACGACACTGCTGTCAACCCCCAGACAGGCCATCGAAGGTAAATTGCTGCGACACCAATTGCGCTTACTGGCCGATTTACAACTCGAAGCACCCTATAGCAAATACGTGACGGTGCCAGACGGAAAAGTTGAAGACTGGATCGACTATGCCGTGCAGATGGGCACGCTTCGCAACATTCCACAAAAACTCGGCAATCTGTATGGTTTAGACAGCCAGAACACCGTATTGATGTCTTATTACCGTAATAACGTGCAACACCTGTTTGCACTGCCCTCATTGATTGCGGCACTTACCGTGCGCGCAAGAGGTATCAGTTTCGACAAGATCGCAGAACAAATCTCGATGATCTATCCTTACATCCAAAGTGAATTGTTCATTCAGGACAATACCGATGCCGCACTGCAAAAGGCAAAAGACATCATAGACGTTCTCATTGCCAAACAGATTCTTGTAAAAGATGAACATGATTTATTGCACGGGCCGGACAAAACTCAAGATCAGAGTTTCCAATTACAGTATCTGGCGAACATCATGCTACCGACACTGGAGCGTTATCTGTTAACCCTATCCGTATTGGTACGCTTGGGTTCCGGTCAGTGCAGTCAAACAATCCTCGAAAATCAAGCACAGCAAATGGCGCAGCGCTTGGCTCTTCTCAACGGACTGGACGCACCTGAGTTCTTTGACAAAGCCCTGTTTAAAAACTTCATTCAGACCATGAAAGACCGCAAAGTGCTAACACTGAACGCTGAAGGAAATCTGGAATTTGATGAACGCATACCAACGATCATCAATCAGGCTGGCGCGGTTATTCCCGATGAAATCTGGTACAACATCTATCAGGTAACAAAACGATCCGTCGCACACTCAGAGCCCTAAGGCTCTGAGTAACACTTCGTACTATCAGGCAATGGCCCGTTTGGTATAGATATCAAAGCGGTTGCTTTTGCCGACCAATTCTGTCGACGGTTTTCTGCCCGCCAGCGGCGGTGCCTGCTTAGGTCTTTTAACGACGACTCGAAACGTCGCCAAGTCTAGTGCTGGCGCTAATAACGAATCCGCATCCTCATCCGCCCCGACGATATCATGAAATAAGGCCATGTCTTTTTTAACCTTGGCCGACTTTTGCCGTTCCGGGAACATGGGATCCAGGTAAATAACGTCTGGTGGCGCAGTATCTGTTTGAGGATGTTCGAGAAAACTCCCTGAATATAACTGCAAGCGCTGATGAATCGCCATCAGCTCACTGTCACCAGTCAAGCTTAAGTTATCAAAGCCATTTTTCAACAACAGATAGACAACCGGGTTACGTTCAAACAGAGTCACCTGGGCGCCTAAACTGGCTAAGACGAAACTGTCCCGGGCCAAACCGGCGGTGCCATCCCAGACACTTAAATCGCGTTTCTTATTCAGGCCCACTGCCTTAGCAACAGCTTGCCCGGCACCACCACCATGTAAGCGCCGGTGCGTACTGGCAGCGGACTGAAAATCAACAAATACAGGCAAAATCTTCGGCCAACTCGGATCGGCCAAACCCAGATGCCCCTCATCTATAATCAGAAAGGGGCGATCAGATGGTTTTCCAATACGATCAATCCAATCGATCTGCTCACATTCAGCGAGCAGGTTTAGGTTTAACTCGTTTTTCGGTTTCGGGCAGTACAGTTGGATGTTCATGTTCCTGGCGCTGTTTGAATTCATTGCGCCGGTATTGTATGGCAAGTTGACGCCTAAACGTAGACATCAACCCGAAACAGGCTTGGGTCCTGAGCTTCTGCATTGGCCACCCCTTCTTTGGCAATCTGTTGGTATCGGTTTATCGCGGGATTTGTCGATTCATTTTCCAGAGACGGTCGGGTTGCCAATGTCCCCCGAGGGGCTTCCGCTTTATTGGGTTGTTCAACCGGAGCGAAACGTTGCGGTTGGGGCGAAGCCGTCTGATTGGTATTTGTGGATTGACCAACGTCTGAACCCGTCGCCGTTGGCTTGGTATTCAACGGACTGACCGGTTCAGAAGTTTTGCTAAGGGGTTGTGCGGGTTTTCCGGTATTACCGGGAGGCGTATAAGGTACGGCTGTTATCGAGGTTGGTAATTGCATGGCAAAGCGCCTACCGCAAATTTGATTAGATCAAATCTAGCGAATCCGGCGCAATTCACCAGTCCAAGTTACGAAAAGTATACAAAAAACAGGACAGCGCCCAAGAACAGTCGATAAATGACGAAAGGTAGGAACCCTGACCGTTCAATCCATTTCAAAAACAACATAATACAAGCGAAAGCACTGACGAAAGAAATGACGGACCCAACCATCAGTGCTTGGATATCGAACGCAGAAGGCGTTTGGATCAGTTCGATGGTCTTTAGGAGTCCCGCTGCCATAATTAACGGGATCGACAAGAGAAAACTGAACCTTGCCGTATCGACTTTGTTCAATCCGAGCATCAATCCGGCCGTCATAGTAATGCCGGACCGTGATGTACCTGGAATCAATGCAATCGCCTGAGCCAACCCGATCAACAAAGCATCTTTCCACGTCAACTGTTCCAGATTTCGACGCTGCGAGGCCTTCGCGTCAGCCCACCAAAGCACCAACCCGAACACGGTCGTGGTCACGGCAATCACGAGAATACTGCGTAAACTGGTTTCAATAATTCCTTCGGCGAGATAACCCACAATTACCGCAGGAATGGTGGCAATAATGATGAACCAACCTTGCCGAGCCAACCCCGGTTCATGCTTCTTTTTAATGAGCGAGAGGCAAAAGTGGATCGCCAATTGCAAAATCGTTTTCCTGAAATACAGAATGACCGCCAACAGTGAACCAACATGCACGGCGACATCGAAGGCCAATCCCTGATCCACCCAGCCCAGTAGCTGCGATGGAAGAATCAAATGCGCCGAGCTGGAAATCGGCAGAAACTCTGTCACCCCTTGCAAAACAGCCAATACAATCCATTGAGTTACCGTCATACTGTCCTCTTAATTCAGAATATTAATAAAAAAATGTTGGCTTTCGACCATGATATAAACGATCAGGATCCTACCTTGGGTTTATTATCCCAGGTGACTTTGTCACGCAGGTAAACCGGTAAAGCGTTTTCAGCCGAAACCGGTGTTATGCGATCCAACTCAAGCAGTTTGAGCGCCAACTTCGCACTGTCCCGTGCATGGGGCAGTTCAGGAATGCCATTGAATTTTTCCGTCAAGCCCTGCAAAACCGGGGCAAATTCATAGCCCGCAAGCCATCCATTACCCGCAAACTCTGTGTCCGGAGTAACATCCGACGGCAGATCCAATGGCGGTAATACGGCTTCTTCCGAAACCGGCATCGGAATACCCTGCTCATCAACAGAAAATTTAGCGAAATAAACTTCTGACATCCGGGCATCAATCGCAACCCATATACCACTACTAGCTTTTTCGCACGTGCTGAAGGCTAAAGATTGTAAGGTACTGACAGGCAATACCGGACAGCCCGCAGCATAGGCCAAACCTTGAGCGACACCTGTGGCGATACGCACCCCGGTAAAGGACCCTGGTCCGCGACCAAATACAACATAAGTCAAATCACCAACAGTGAGTCTTGCTTCAGAAAGCAATCGTTCTATTTCCGGCAGCAATATCCTGGCGTGCTCGCGCGGACGAACCTCATGAAATATAAATTCAGAGTTTCCAGCTAATAAAGCAATTGAGCAGATGTCTGCGGTGGTATCGATAGACAGAATATTCATTTCACAGATCTGTAAGCTGACAAGAGCGCGCAGTTTACCATAAATGACCAGCGCATCTATATGACTGGCTCAGGATGGAATGCGTTACCTTCATGGCAGTTGCGATAGGTCTTGCCCAACAAATAACCCTCACGAGGGGCTTCTATGTGACAAAAATGACCCGTTTGCTAACAATATGAACGAGTCCAAAACCAATGTGACGAGCTAAACCCTGGCATGTTTATGTCCCTCTCAAATAAAATAAACGGCAAACTGAAACAATTTGTAGTCGCTGTTTCGGACTAGCAGACATAAAAAAAGACCCGATTGGGTCTTTTTTAGAGAGAGATCAGCTTACTTTTTCGCTTTTGGCGCTGCTTTTTTTGCGGTTTTCTTCTTCGCTGCAGGCTTAGCCGTTGCTTTTTTCTTTAAAGCGGTGATTTTGGCCTTAACCTTTTTAGCAAAAACCTTACCTTTGGCGGACTCTTTTTTCTCGAAAGCTTTTACTTTCTTGTCATCTGCTTTAGCACGAGCAGCTTTCCACTTAGTTTCAAAAGCTGCGACAGCTTTTGCCAGATCTTCACTGCGCTTAGCTTCCAAAGATGCGGCAAACTGTTCAGCTTTTGCAGCGGATTGAGCGGCATTGTCTTCAACAGTAGCTGCAATTTCAGCTACTTTCAGGTCAAAGCGAGCTGTTTTCAGCTTATCTTTAGCGGCAGCAACAGCGGCTTTTGCTTTTGCTACACCGGCTTTCGCGCTTTCCATTTGCTTTTTGCTTGCAGCAGTCTTGGTTTTCTGAACTTTCTTAGACACTGCGTCTTTTTTAGCATTTGCAGCAGCCAATTGAGTTTCAGCTTTCTTAACCGCGGCATCAGCAGTCTCTACTGCCTTAGTTGCTGCTAAAACGGCTTTGTTTGCAACGGCTGGAACAGCTTTTTTAGCAACTGGCTTTTTGGCGACTGCCTTTTTAGCCGGTGCTTTTTTTGCTGCTGCTTTTTTTGCTGGAGCTTTCTTAGCTACTTTTTTTGCTGGAGCTTTCTTAGCTACTTTCTTCTTGGCTGCTGCCATGATGTTATCCTCGTTTTCACGCACTAATAAAACAAAGGTTTAATTAAAAACCATCGATAAGGCTAATTTAGCTCTATCGATATAAATTGCAAACTTTCAAGCACTTTTTTATCTGTTTTTCGTGTTTTTTTTTAATTTTTTTTCGATTCTTTCTTTTTTCGTGTCCGTTCGTCTGATTTGAACTTATTTGTCCTCGGTTCAAAATTGTCTTTTTTACTTTTTTATACCTCTGGTATCCAATAAAAAACCTTTTTCGCTTCAAAGTGACCCGCTTTTTTTGACGATGCATTTTGTCAATGCTCTACTTTTTATTTATGGATGATTCACGTCCCGGCGTAAAAACATAAACAGGAAAAAAGCCAATACGATACAAAATACGAATAACCATTTAACTGCAGAAACACACTTGGCAGAAAAAGGGGGAATCGCAGATAAAAAGTCTTTAATTAATTGCCTGTTTGCTCACCGAAGGTGGAATTTCTCAAAATTCTTTATTATGACCCCTGAACAGGGCGAATAGTGACAATCGAACCGGCTCTAAACGTTTTCAAACTTGTCCTGGGCCAAAATGACAGACTCCAGCCCCAAAACTCACAAAACCATGACGGCGATGACCGGTCCACTATCATTCGTATTTTTGATCGCCCACCAAGCCCTGTTTAACCTATGGTTTTCGCTCCCCCTTCTTCGACAGAGCGTTCACAAAGGGATATTGACAGCATTGAGCCCCGCATTTCCGATAGCGAAATAAAAACACAAGAAATTGAAATCACGGCTGTTGCTGTAAATAAACGGTCTTACTGCGCTGGCTGACAAATATGGCAAGCGGCAACGAATTCTAGGCCAGGAACACTATTGTGACGTGTAAAATAAATCAGGCAAAACAAATAGGACAGAAGGGTTATTTACGCCAGTCCTTAGCACATAGAGATGGGAGGCCAGGGCACCTCTGGATAGTTGCTGTCTACCTCAGCGGGTGAAGAAATCCCTAACATTCGGGGCAAGTTCTGCAGGAAATATTAATTATCTTGGCAATGAACTTAACAACGAAATTTGCCATTTCAGCCCCTTCCACCGGAACCTTCTGATGGAAAACTGAGCTTTGTTGTGTGTTTTGAAAAGGACTCACCATTCCCTGCAACACACGCGTTACTCATCCTTCGATCTGATAGGACTGAGGAGATCTGAAATAAGAAGAGCCGAAAACAACCTCATACTCCCATCATTTTGCCGATTGAAGTCATGATTCATCAGGAACCTCCTCTCTCAATATCCGAAAGAATCTTGGAAGCAATCGCCTGGTAGCAATAATACAGCAACTATTGTTTGGTCAAAAAAGGGGCGGAACACAACATAATTAAGGGCATCTCTAGAAAGTCCATCTGACTCTGGATTTAAGAACGGAATTCGCGGTCCGACGGGTCGGGCGAGGCG